>NZ_JBOITO010000024.1:0-5086 GCF_050717635.1 Clostridium sp. | reverse complement strand
AGCTCATTACATACTATTTAGTCTTACGACTAAAAATTTACTTTTTTCTAAAGTAATTAACTGGTTTAGCAAAATATTATTTTGCTATTCTTTACCTATTTCTCTGTTTAATTTTCAAAGACCAATTTGTTTTGTGTTAATCGCCAACTGACGACTTCTACAATATTACTAGATGTCTCTTGTTTTGTCAACAACTTTTTCAATATTTTTTAAATATATTTTTAAAGAAATAATTGATGACTTATCAACCTTTATCTTCGTCGAAACTAGTTCGTTGCGACAAGGAGTATTCTATCATATCAATAACATCCTATATTTAAATTTGTTGCTATTTATAGATGTTATTCTTTATATACTTCGTAATACTAGATATATCTTTAATTTAGTTATATTGACACACATGGTTAAGTATATAAGAATACATCTTCATTTAAGTATATTATACATTTATTTTATGTTACTAAATCTGAGAAGAAAATATTACAAGGCTTAATTTCGCAAAACATAACTATAATGTATATTCGATATACTACAAATTATAATTTCATATATTACTAAGATTATAATTAGCCATGGCCATTCAATTTGGATATCGTAAAATATTATTATTATTTTACTTCTAAAACAAAATTATCAAAACTATCATTTAATTCTCCGTAGAATAATATTTTATTATTATCATCATTCCACCATAGGGCTCCTTCGCTTCTACCTTTAAAAACAATTGTATCATTAGTTATTGATGTCCCATCAAAGCATCCAACACTAATTAAAGTAGCAATATGTTTATAGTACGCAATATTTTTTTTATTTGGGGATATAGAGAACTCAACAACATCATCCATTATTGGATTCTTCTTGCCTGTGTTCATATCATAAGTATAGAGGGCAGTTATTTCACCTTTTCCCGCTGTATACAATATCTTTGTATTATCATAAAATTGAAAACTATAATAATTAGAGCTTACTATTTTAGTTTTTTCTAATTCTTCTTTGTTTGCAAATGTTATGGAATCTCCGCTAACATCAAATAAATATAAATCTAAATTACTATTTATTAATACATGGTTGCCATCATTAGAAAGTTTAGCTTGGGTACTTTTAATCCTAGTTACAAAACCATTAATATTAAATTCTCTGACCTTATCAGTAGAAGTATCGTATATTACTAACATATTAGTTTTAACTATAGACAGATATCTACTATTATTACTCCAATTAAAATCACTTACTCTATTTAATGATGTAATAAAAGTTTCTTTCCCTGTACTTAAGTTTTTTACAATAACCTGCTTTGTATCTTCAAAGCTTTTTAACCTTTTTAGGCTTTCAATATAGGCTATTTTACTTTTATCCGGTGATATAGCTGCATCCATCACAATCTTATTTTTAATTATATTTTCATAGTTATTAGTATTAAAATCTGCCTTTCTGACCTCAAGCCATTTATGAATTCCTTCATTAAGATACTCAGAAGAATTATCTTCTGAGCTTTTTTCTGCTAGAAGAAGAATATTATTTTTATCTACCCATCCCCTTGTTGTCATACCTTGCTTTATTTTTACTATTTTAGCTGTTTCAAATATCTTACTATCTATCCCCTGTGTTTTCTTTTCTGGTATAATTATTGTTTTTTCTTTCCCCTTATTATTACATCCTATGAGAAATGTACTAATTAAAACAATCCCCACTATCAATAGTCCCATACCTGAAATTGCAAATAATTTTTCTTTAGAATGTGCTTTCATTTTATCCCGCCTTTCTTTTTTCTGTCTTTATCATACAATACATATATTTCATCCATATATACAAATGTTTCAATCTTGTAAACTTTTTGTATATATTGGAAGTTTAATAATAACAGTGGTTCCATTGTTCAGGATACTCTGCACATCTATTTCACCATGGTGAGACTTTAGTATTGCTTGGACTATAGATAAGCCAAGACCACAACTACCTATCTCTCTAAAGCTTTTTTTGTCGGCGCTATAAAAAGGCTGAACTATATTCTTTAGCTGTTCCTTACTCATACCTATTCCATTATCACATACTCTTATGTATATGTTTTTTTCATCTTTATAACATTTTACTTGTATAACATTATCGGGTCTGCCGTACTTTATTGCATTATCTATAAGATTGATTAAGACTTCTTTTAATCTGTCATTATTGCCCAAAGTAAAACAATCGTTCTGAGTTTCACAATGAATTAGTGTATTATATCGTATTCCCTTTAAACTCATCTCTTCACAAGTGCTTTTAATTAGCCGATATAGATTAACAGGCTCATAGTCATACTTACTTTCAACTATCTCCTCTTTAGAAAGCTCAAGAAGTTTTAAAACCATGTGGTGGAGTCGTTTACTTTCATCTATTATATGATCTGTTGCTTTGTCGAAGAAATCCTCATCATTAAATCCATTGGATTTTATCATTTCTGCGTAACCAAATATTGTGGTTAGTGGTGTTTTGAGTTCATTGGTCACATTATCAAAAAACTTTTTTCTATGACTACTGAGTTCTTTCAGTTTATCCCTGTCGTTTTCAATAATTTCCATATTACGCCTTAATGTCTCTACCATATTAAAAAAGTTTATTGAAAGTTCGCCTATTTCATCACTTGATTTTATATTAATATCGTTGCTAAACTTACCTTGTGCAATTTCTTTTGAAGCTTTAGACAATTTAATAATTGGAATGGTTATACTCCTGGTTAAAATTGATAAAAACAAAAATATAACAGCAAAAACACATCCCGTTAATGTTAGAATGTATATAAGCATTTTATCCGTCTTATCATAAAGTGAGGAATAATCCTTAATAAAACTTACTATCCCTAGATTTTTTTCTTGTATAATTAGAGGAAAAGTAAAACTTACTATAGTAGGATCGATTTCTTTTAGCGTATAAGAGCTAATATTATTTTTTGCATTGATTAACCCCTGATTATTTTTATTTAAAAAATCTTCCCTATTTGTAGAGTATATAATGTTCGCTGCTAAATCGTATATTTGAAACTTATAATTTATATTATTTCGTAAGTCGCGCCCTAATTCTTCACTATGATTTTTAAACTGATCTTCATTTAAACTAATATTGTTAATTAAAAAATATTGTCTTACATATATATTAAAATTATCTTTTAAATCTCCTAGGTTACCTTCTATCACACTCTCATTATCACTTTCCATCCTTATCCTTAAGCAATGATTCATAATAATAAAACCCACTGAAAAAATAATTACAAATCCTATGAAAAATTTATAGCCTAGTTTAAACTTCATCTTCTAACCTCATCTCTATTTAATCATCTTGTATCCAAATCCAAACACAGTTTCTATGATGAATTGACAATTTAATTTTTTTCTTAGTCTTTGTACGTGTATATCTACAGTTCTTGTATCACCTACATAAGAGTAACCCCACACACTATTTAAAATCTGTTCTCTTGATAAAACCACTCCCTTGTTTTCGAATAGAGTAACAAGAAGATTATATTCCTTAGGTGTAAGTTCAATATCTGTATCACTTTTTCTTACTCTATGCTCGTCTAAGCTAAGCTGAACATCAAAGCCCAAATCTACAAATTCCTTTGAAGCATCATCTACGGGTAACTTCATATTTTCAATTCTTCTAAATACAACTCTTATCCTAGTTATAACTTCCCTTAAATCAAAAGGTTTTGTAATATAATCATCAGCCCCAAATTCAAGTCCCAGAATTTTATCTGTTATATCCGATTTTGCTGTTAATATAATTATAGGAATGTTGTACGTCCTTGTGATTTCTTTACAAACATCTAATCCACCAATATCTGGAAGCATTAAATCCAGTAAAACTAAATCAGGTTTGAAATCTTTCAAAATTCTAAAAGCCGTTTGTCCATCATTAGTAATGTAAGGTTCAAATCCTTCCTTCTTTAGTCCATAACATATTAATTCTGCAATAGCTTTTTCATCCTCTATAATTAGTATTTTTTTATTATCCATAATAATACACTCCTTTTCAATTATAACATTTAACTCAAGGTATTATTGTTTAAACATAACCCTTTAATTCCTACCTTATTATAACATTTTTAGTATACATTTTAACTTAACAATAGTAAATACGACTATTTAGCATAATGATATGTTATCTTGAACTAAAAGAAAAAAAGCCATCTGAGCTCAGCTCCAGATGGCTTTTTAATATTATACTTAATCAAGAATTAATGCTGAACTATACTAGTATAATTCAGCATTATATTAATAAGTCTAGGTGATGTTAAAGCATTTCTAACAATATATACTTTTCATTGTAGCATTATTTAATAAAAAAGTTCTTCATTATATATAAAAATTTAACATAATAAAAAAAACAGTCCATATTAGACTGTTTTTTTGGTGGAGACAACAGGAATCGAACCTGCGACCCCCTGCGTGCAAGGCAGGTGCTCTCCCAACTGAGCTATATCCCCTTATATGGTGGACCTTCAGGGACTCGAACCCCGGACCGACCGGTTATGAGCCGGTAGCTCTAACCAGCTGAGCTAAAGATCCATATAAAATCACCTGGCGACAACCTACTCTCCCACAAGGTCACCCTTGCAGTACCATTGGCGCATTGAAGCTTAACCTACCTGTTCGGTATGGGAAGGGGTGTTACCTTCATGCCATAATCACCAGATCTATTGGTGTTAACCAATATATTATTACTTTTTGAAAAAATGGCTCCTCGAAAAGGATTTGAACCTTCAACCTATCGGTTAACAGCCGAGCGCTCCACCGTTGAGCTATCGAGGAACATTACCTAGCGACGACCTACTCTCCCACAAGGTCACCCTTGCAGTACCATTGGCGCATTGAAGCTTAACCTACCTGTTCGGTATGGGAAGGGGTGTTACCTTCATGCCATAATCACTAGATGAGAATATAAATATTCTCTCAAAATTGCACAGTAAAAGAATCTTCTCGCTCACGCTCAAAGCTTTCACTCCTTTTTTACAAAAGGAGTATATCGCAAAATTAATACTATTATGTTACTTTTATTTATTTTGGTCAAGCCCTCGACTTATTAGTATTAGTCAGCTGAACATGTTACCATG
>NZ_JBOITO010000023.1:0-5715 GCF_050717635.1 Clostridium sp. | reverse complement strand
CATAATATTTTCATCCTTCATATTGGTGCCCCCTTATTAAATAGATAATATTCATGTAGTGATTTGTACAATTATGTAACGTTGAAATCATGATTTAGCACTCTCTTACTTCAAAATTCCGTATAACGTTTCGTGTTGCCGACGTTTCTGAACCTTAGCCCGACGGGCTTGGTGAAGGAATGTGCCTTGGCGTTGGTTTATTATTTTCTTAGGTTTTAAAATATACATGAGTTTATAACTTGTCCAGCTTAAAATGACTCTCCAGCCAAGGCGAACGGCAACATTTTGTTATACGGAGTTTTAGCCACTACACTTTGAGCAATTGCTACTACAACAAATCCTATTTTGCTCCATATTTGAATCCAAATAACGCCCTATGTGTTTCTTAGTTCTAAAAAAGTATTTACCATCCTATAGTTAAACTGATACATTCATTATATGTTTGTTAATGTGTCACATTGTAAAAATCATGTAAATTAAGCAAATAACTAACAGTAATCTATATTTTTTATTGAATACATCAACTCACCATCATAAGAACTGTCTTCTTCCTCCTCTATTTCGTATTTAAAACACATTCCCATCTTGTCCAACACTTTCTTTGATACTTCGTTATCTTTATTAACAGTTGCAACTATTTTATTAATATTCATATTCTTAAAACCGTACTCAATAATAGATTTTCCAATTTCAGTTGCATATCCTTTTCCATAGTGTTCTTCAAATAATCCGTAGAATAACTCATTTTCTGCAATATCATATGTAAGTGGAAATAATCCAACAAAACCTACACATTCATTGTTATCTTTTGAAACTACTAATAAGAGAAATCCTTTGAAATTAGATATTGTGCTTTCTTTATATCTATTTAATATTCTTTTCATTAATTCTTCACATTCTTCAAACGTTCTTTCTTTAGCAAATGGAACGTATTTCATTATTGCTTCATTATTTACTATCATATGCAATTGAGTTATATCAGCATTTGTAAAATTTCCAATAATTAAACGTTCTGTTTCTATTCTTATCTGTTCATACATTCCAACCTTCTCCTTTATTTAACATTATTATAAAGCTACATCCAAATTAGTTCTAACCAATAACTTATGAGCAATCATTTTCCGCTCTAAATTTCGTATAACGTTTCTTGTTCAAGACGTCTGCCAGCGTTACAGGAATTTAGAAAAGCGTACATAGCTCTTATGTTAGTTTTTCTAAATTCCGACTCGGTTAGCTGGCGGATGTGCTTTGGAGTCTTTCCATGCAAAGCGGACTTGAACATTTTGTTAGATGTAGTTTTAACCACTGTACCTTAAGCTAAGTCTACTGTTTTAACTTTAAAATTAATTCTCATTAAATGAAAACTGCGAAGTAACTCAACTTCACATTTTATTAAAAACTCCATTGTTTATATCGAATTATACCTCATTAAATAATGTGTTTCTGTTTCACTATACTTGTCAAATCCAAATCGTTTGTATAAATTCTGGGCAGGATTAGACTTAAATACTTTTAGGAATATAGGTTTATTCACCTTCTTGGAAAGTGACGTAATATATGTTAAAAAAAATGAACCTACACCTTTATGTTGAGACGTTTCAAACATTTGAATAGAAATGCCTTCAATTTCATCATCCAGTTCATTATAGGATACAAAACCTATAGTTACATTATTTAGTAATAACTTCTGAAAACATGTTTCTTTCATCATATCAGTGAAAGCATCAGTATTCATTTTAATTTGAATATTCTCAATCCATCCCCCATAATATTCATCAACATATTTTTTATAACAAACTCTTTTAACGTCAATGTAATTAGCCAAATCATCAATGCTTACATCTTGAAATGAAAAACCTTGGTTTAGAAGTTCTGCTGTTAATTGCATTTTTCGCCTCCTGTTACTCTGCTATTATACGTATACCAATCATTTAATCTATAGTTCGTTTTTACAAGGTTGCAACAATCTCCAAATCATAATTATTGCACCTTTCTGAACATTACGACTTAACTTCAACTGCAAGTATTCCTTTTTCTTCACTTTTGCAAATAAGACATAGGGGTAAATCTAATACCATTAACAGTAAGCTCTTTATCAGTATCAAAAAAACCAAGTTGATGATAAACTTCTATTGCGTATGGAGATGAATTTACTGTGATATTGCTAATATTATTTTCGCTTTTACATCTCTCTTCAACTGTTTGAAATAAACTTCTTGCTATACCTTGTCTATGATAGTCTTTATTTACAAACAACATGCATATATGATTAATTCCTCTTGTTGTAATTACACCTATTAAATCATCATTATCTATACAACCCCAAAAATATAATTCACCTTTATCAAATTTATCAATGATAGAATTATATGATATAAACTCCCTAAATTCTTTAATGCCTTGTTTTGAATAATCTAATGCTTCAAATTCTTGAAAAACATTCCACACTAAATCAAGAGCATTTTTGATATCATTTTTCTGCAACTTTATAATTCCCACACAAATTCACCTACCTAATAAATTATATTGTTTCGTATTTTATGAAAACTCCGACTTACATGAAATATAATAAGATTACTTTTAAATTTTTATTACATTACCAATAAATTTAATATCATCATCATCAATAACTATTCCATCACCATCATTACAAGCATATATTGTTGTTTTCTTTATTTTTGAATAATCTTTTAATAAATCTAAATACTTAATACCTTCATCATCACTCCAATGGGGCATAAACTGAAAGTCAACAATTCCCAACGAACTTCTATCCGCTATACCTACAATATCTTCATCTCCGAATTGTGCCATGTCAATGGTTTTACTTAATATAATGCCTCCTGCACTAATGCCGATTAGTATCCCGCCTTGTTCCACATATAATTGTAATGATTTAACAAGGTTTCTTTTTTTTAATAAGTATAGAAAATAAAACGTGTTTCCACCAGAAAGATGTATAGCATCACTTTTAAATATATCGTTAATTTTTATTTCATCATATTCTTTATCTAAGTCAAAATATTGTATGTTGCTAATCCCTAATTCATTATAATATTTAACTTTAGGATTAAAATACTTTCTTGTTAAATCTGAACATGATGGAATGTATCCTATTGATGGATTTTTTTTATTTAGTAATCGTAGAAGTTCATAATCTACTTTCCTGTTTTCTTTTATAATTTGGTCACTATATAACACTATTTTCCTCAATTTAATACCCCTATTCTATATAAATTTACTTCGTCATAAAATACAATTGTTCATATATCGTAGATATGCAATTTATAAACACCTTAAGAAGGTTACGTAATATATCACTTTAAAATAAAAACTTATAATTACCTATTTCTAAAGTAAGTTCTTACGAACTGTATCCCAGTTTCCTTCATATTCTTTCAATATGATACTTAAACAACCTATTTCTAAATGTAATTCATTGTCATCCCATCTGTCACCAATACCTGCAATAAAATCAAATGAATGCTTTAAATTCATTCCTGATTTCACCCTCTCCTCTTGGTCTTCAGACAAATAGACATCTCCTTTAGGAAAACTTGTCTTATTAATCCATTCTTCTGTAATTTTTTTCAAGGAATTTGGTCGTGCACCCATATAAATGATTTTATATTTTTGTGAAAGTTGATTTATACAATTAACACTATCTGGAGTTGGTAAATCCTTTAGTATTTCTTCGCTACTATAGAAATTTGTTGTTCCAATTAAATTATGACGATGTCTTGTGTCGCAAATAGTACCATCAATAAAAACAAGAACACTTTTCATATTTTTGACCTTTACCCATTTCCTACATTGTTCAATTCTCATACCATTATCGCCTTGTTCTTTATCATAAGAAAAACTATTTAGTAAATCACATGGAAAAATCCCACATTCACCACAATGCAATAGTTCTTTACTTTCACAACAAGATTTTACAAGGCACTCTTTTCCCCAAAAGGGCTTGTCTATATTTATACAACCTTTACACCCAGTAGCTTCTCTATATTCGCATTTTAAACAATCAATTCCACATCTCGATTCAATCATTGTTTTCTCCTCCATGCTTTTCTCTTTACATCATTTCATTAATGCTCTTAAATAATTTTATTTCTGCTAATTAGATATTTACGCTTAAGCATGCATTTCCCTGTTGTAACAATAATAAAATCCTTATCTACTGACAGAGCAGATATATTTACCTTTATATTATCTTTACCAGTGATAAAAATCGCAGTCGGTCCATTATTTTCTATTATTAAAGGGGTTAACTGTTGTAATATTTCAATTAATTCTTTCCTTTTCATCATAACCTCCTCAACTTCCAGCTTTGTAAACAATCTTCTATCATAAATTTACGATTAACGAACCATTTTTACCATTGTGTCGGAGTTTAAGATAAAAGAAAATTAATAAATTAATTATTCATTATTCTCATTTTGATTAGTAATGTTTCTTTTCATGTATTTTTGTGTCCATGGACAATTCACTAAACATTTTAAACAGCCCTCACAGTGGTACACATCAACTATTAAATCTCTATTCATATCTGGTTCCCAAGTAGTACCCTGGATTACACTTGTGGGACATCTGTCCTTACAAACATTACACTCACCACATTCAGGCATTATTATCAGCTTATTTTCAGTAGGTAATGGTGCATTTGTTAAAACGGTACACATACACAATGCACTTCCATATTCTTTATTAACTAACAAATTACTTTTACCAATCCATCCCAATCCAGACAATACAGCAATTTTTTTATGTGGAAGCGGAGTAGTTTTCGTAGTTTTATCAAAAAACCCATGTATTAAATTTCTTTCTGATTGTGCAAAGGCTTTGTATCCTTTTGAAATGATAAAATCAGCGGTATATTCTGCAAGTTCATTAGCAATGTGTTCTTTTTCCCCAATCTCTGAATGTTCTAATATGTTTTGTTTTGATAGAAGGAAAATATAGCCTGGGCTTAGAATTATTCCTATCAAAATAGCAATATTGTACCCTCTATTTTCTTTTTCTGATAGCATTGATATATCAACTGTCTTGATAAAATCAACACCTCGTTTATTTAACTCAGAAGCTAACTCGTTCACCATATGTGAACCCCCTAACCAGATTATCCATTTTAAATTTTATTAATAAGAACCCATGTTTAAATAATATCACCCTGCATATTAGTACATCAACCTCAAACACTCTTTGGAACTAAAAATAAACCATTCAATAAAGTTAGTTTTTCATGTTTTAACAAAGTGACTTAACTGCAACAGTTAGTAGTTCTTATTCTTTCAATGATGAAATTTATGTTTATAGTTTCCGTAGAATATATTTAGTAAAATCTTTTACTATATTATCATCAATCTGGTTTAAAAATTTGTTTTTAAAGAGCAATAATAAAATTATCAACCCACTAAAAACATTAATATATACATCTTTTAAATCAAACGTAAAAAAACCATTTACTAATATGTAATCTAAACTACCATTCCAAAAAATCTTGTCAAATAGCGAACATATAGCTCCAGAAAATATAAAAGCATACATAGTATTAACGATTTTGATATGTCCGTATTGATAATTTAGATACCGATGTTTGTCAAGAAGGTTGTCGTATAAAATTTTATATTCGATATCCCTGTAATATATTTCAGAATTTTCAGTCTATTTAATAAATATATAATTCAAAGTTAAAATCAACACTTTTTATACTGT
>NZ_JBOITO010000022.1:0-7216 GCF_050717635.1 Clostridium sp. | reverse complement strand
AGAGGTGTAAGCATGGTAACATGTTCAGCTGACTAATACTAATAAGTCGAGGGCTTGACCTAAGTATATTTAATGCGAAAAGATTATTTTACTGTGCAATTTTGAGAGAATATTTATATTCTCATCTAGTGATTATGGCATGAAGGTAACACCCCTTCCCATACCGAACAGGTAGGTTAAGCTTCAATGCGCCAATGGTACTGCAAGGGTGACCTTGTGGGAGAGTAGGTTGTCGCTAGGTTATTTGGCTGGATAGCTCAGTCGGTAGAGCAGAGGACTGAAAATCCTCGTGTCCCTGGTTCGATTCCTGGTCTAGCCACCAAAAAACATCTTAGATAATTCTAAGATGTTTTTTTTATGTTCAAAAATATATTTAAATTTAAAGTAGAGCGGCCATTATTTACATAGCATAATAACTTCTTATATTAGAAATATCATTAATGATTTTTTGCGCTACGTCAGAACGGTTCATTGTATATAGATGAATTCCATCCACACCAAAGGAAAGTAGATCTATAATTTGCTCAGTAGCATAAGCTATACCAGCTTCAGTTAAAGCTTCTGGATTATATTCATATTTATTAATAATACGTTTGAATTTTGGAGTTAAAGTTGCACCACACATTGAAGTTATTCGTTCAATTTGTTTTTTGTTTATAACAGGCATAATACCAGCAGATATAGGGATTGAAATACCTAATATATCTAGTTTTTCCTTAAAATTATAAAAAAAATCATTGTTAAAAAATAGTTGAGTTATCAGAAAGTCTACACCATGGGATACTTTTTCTTTTAGATTCTTTAAATCTTCTAAAGAGCTTCTACATTCTACATGTCCCTCAGGATAACAAGCACCTCCAATACTAAATCCACCGTAAGAATTAATATGATGTACTAAGTCATTAGCATGATTAAGATTAGTAGTAGAGACATTAATAATGTAATCTTTAGGTAAATCACCTCTTAAAGCTAGAACATTTTGTATGTTTTTATCTCTTAATCTATTTAAGATAAGATCAATTTCATCTTTAGTTGAGTTATAGCAAGTAAGATGGGCCAAAGCCTCTATATGATAAGTGTTTTTAATAATGTCTGCTAGCTCTACTGTGTAAGATTTGCTAGTTCCACTTGCACCATAAGTTACTGATATAAAATCTGGTTTTAAATCTTTAAGTCCTTCTAAAGTGTTATAAATTGAAGTTATTGGAGTAGTTGGTTTTGGTGGGAATATTTCTAGGGATATGACAGGTTTCTTATTAAATAATTCTTTTATATACATAACAGATCTCCTTTCATGGACGGACTAAATTTATTTCGCCAGGCTCCACGTTTATCTTGGTGGGTTGGAGTATTATTTATAATCTCTTATTTTAAATATAAAATTTATATTATGAGGGTCTAATATAAAAAAGCTGCTTTTCAATTAGAAAAGCAGCTTTTTAAAGTATGCGAAATAATTCACTAAAAAATGCCGTTTTCTTATCTTTCAGATATAAATCTGTTGGAATTGACACCATTGCACCAAAATAGAATGCTGGTTGTCGGGTTTCATAGGGCCAGTCCCTCCACCTCTCTTGATAAGAACCATATTAAATTGTAATTTAATGTTTATATTAGACTAAATAATGAGATTTGTCAACATTTTATTATTTTTAATTTTAGTGTTGCATAAATGTAAAAACTTATATATAGTATAGTATAAATTGGAAGGATATACGGAGGTGATATATATGAAGATTGACAAAGGTGAAGTTTTAAGATATTTAGGATATAAAAGTCAAATTCTTGATGAGAAAATATCAACTCAAATAGACATAAGTATACAGGAGTTAAAAGTTATAAGTAGAGAGCGATTTACATACAATGTTTTTGGAGTGGAAATGAAGGATTTTAATGTAGAACTTTCAAATAGTAATTTGATATTCAGAGGTAAGGATATATATAATCATCTAAGAGGGTGCTCTAAATGTGCTGTAATGGCAGTTACTCTTGGAGTAGAGGTTGATAAAAAAATTATGGAATATTCTAAAATTGATTTAATGAAAAGTTTAATTATGGATGCTTGTGCTAGCACCGCAATAGAAACAATCTGCGACAATATAGAGGGTGAAATTAGTGAAACAGCAAAAGCACAAGGATTAAATATAACGTATAGATATAGTCCTGGCTATGGGGATTTCCAGTTAGATATACAAGCGGATATTCTAAATTGTCTTGATACATATAGAAAAATAGGGTTATCAACAACAGAAAATTTTATATTATTACCTAGGAAATCAGTTACTGCAGTAATAGGGTTTAAGCAGGACAAGGCAATACAAAAAAAGAATAAATGCATAGAGTGTAAGAGTGTAAATTGTAATTTTAGAGAGGGAGAGTGCTATTTTGAATAGAAAAATTGATTTTAATAACTTTCAGATATTTGACGGAGCGATGGGAACTATGCTTCAAAAGTATGGACTGAAACAAGGAGAACTTCCAGAGTCCTATAATATTTTATACCCTGAATTAATTGAGAAAATACATAGTGAATATATAAATGCTGGTTGTAGTGTTATAACTACAAACACTTTTGGGGCTAATAGGTATAAGCTTATAAATACCGGCTATTCTGTTGAGGAGGTCATAAAAGCAGCTGTACAAATAGCTAAAAAGGTTTCAAAGGATAATTATGTAGCTTTAGATATATCTTCTATAGGACAACTTATGGAACCGTGTGGAACACTTTCCTTTGAAGAAGCTTACGATATTTTTGCAGAGCAGGTAAAAGTGGGAAGGGACGAGGGAGTAGATTTAATATTAATTGAAACTATGTCGGATATATATGAGGCAAAAGCAGCCATTCTAGCAGCAAAAGAAAATAGCGATTTGCCTATAATATGTACAATGACTTTTCAGGAGGATGGAAGAACTTTAACAGGAACAGATCCATTAACAATGGTAAATGTTCTTCAGGGACTTGGAGTATCAGCACTGGGCGTAAATTGCTCCTTAGGGGCAAAGGAGATTATACCAATAGTAAAAGAAATAGTTAAATATTCAAAAGTTCCTATAATTGTACAACCTAACGCTGGATTACCAAAACTTATTAAGGGGGAGACTGTATTTGATGTAGAAGCAGAGGAATTTGTTTCCTATGCTAAAATATTAGCTCAAATGGGAGCAACTATATTAGGAGGGTGTTGTGGAACCAGGCCCAGTCATATAAATGCATTGAAAAAATTACTGGATACACTTCAGCCTGTAAATAGAAATATAGAGTGTTTTACCGCGGTAAGCTCAGGTTGTCAGACTGTTATATTAGGTGAGGCTGTTAAGATAATTGGTGAGCGAATAAATCCAACGGGGAAGAAGAAACTTAAAGAGGCGTTAAAAACTAACGATATGGAGTATATTTTAAATGAAGCTATAAATCAAAGGGATGCAGGCGCACATATTCTTGATGTAAATGTTGGTCTTCCGGAAATCGATGAAAAAGTAATTATGGTTAAAGTTATAAAGGAAATTCAAAGTGTTGTTAACCTTCCGCTACAAATAGATAGTGTTCGTCCTGATGTTATTGAGGCAGCTGCAAGAAGTTATAATGGTAAACCACTAATAAATTCGGTGAATGGAAAAGAAAAAGTAATGCAAGAGATATTCCCTATAGTTAAAAAATATGGTGGTTGTGTAATAGGTCTTACGCTAGATGATAGTGGTATACCATCAAAAGCGGAAGATAGATTTAAAATTGCACAAAAAATAGTAACAACTGCAAAGGAATATGGAATATGTAATGAGGATATTATAATTGACTGTTTAGTACTTACTGCATCAGCGCAGCAAAGTGATGTACAAGAAACTATTAAAGCTGTGAAGCTTGTTAAGGAAAAATTAGGCGTAAAAACTATTTTGGGTATTAGTAATGTATCTTTTGGGCTTCCTAATAGAGCATTACTTAATAGGACATTTTTAACTGTTGCATTAGGAGTAGGACTTGATGCATCAATAATAAATCCTTTAGATAAAGAAATGGTGGACACTATTAGCGCATTTAATGTTTTATGGAATCATGATAAACAAGCTAAACACTATATAGAAAGGTATTTAGGTGTGTCTATTCAAGCTTCTGTCATAGAAAAAGTCAAAAATAAGGATTTGAAAAAAGCAATTATTGATGGGTTAAAAGATGAGGCAAAGGGAATAACAAAGGAACTATTAAAAGAATTTAATGGTATGTATATAGTAGATAACTATTTAATTCCTTCGCTTGATGTGGTAGGTAAAAAATTTGAAACTGGAGAGATGTTTTTACCTCAACTTATCCAATCCGCAGAAACCGTAAAAAAAGCTTTTGAGATAATAAAAGATAATATAACAATTGATGGAACCGAGGAGGTCAATATAAGTAAAGGTAAAATAATTCTTGCTACAGTAAAAGGTGATATCCATGACATTGGAAAGAATATTGTTAAAATACTTTTACAAAATTATGGATTTGATGTTATAGATCTTGGGAAAGATGTACCTATTGAGGCAGTAGTTGAGGCAGTTAAAGATCACAAAGTTAAATTAGTAGGATTAAGTGCACTAATGACAACTACAGTTAAGAGCATGGAGGAAACAATAACAGCATTAAGAGAAAGCGAACTACACTGTAAGGTTTTTGTGGGGGGAGCGGTTTTAAATGAAGAATATGCAGAAATGATAAAAGCAGATTGGTATGCTAAAGATGTAAGAGAAGCTGTGAAAATTGCTCAAGAGTTTTTTTCTTAATGGAGGTAACTAGAAAATAACCAGTATATACTAGTTGTTTTCTAGTTAGTCTAAACAAGGACATACTTATAGATTTTCGATCTGCCAATCAATAGGCTTTTTACCTTTTGAGATTAAAAAGTCATTAGCATTAGAAAAAGGTTTGCTGTTAAAAAAACCTCTATATGCAGATAACGGGCTTGGATGAACAGACTTTATTATGTGGTGAATTGAATTTGTTATTAGGGATTGTTTTGCCTTTGCATTGTTTCCCCATAAAATAAAAACTATAGGCTCTGTCTTGTCATTTAACAAAGTGATTATTTTATTAGTGAAACGTTCCCAACCTTTATTTTTATGAGAATTAGCTTCACCGGCTCTAACGGTAAGTACCGTATTTAAAAGCAAAACATTTTGATCGGTCCATTTTTTTAAATATCCGTTATTAGGAATATAACAGCCTAAATCACTAGATAATTCTTTATATATATTTAATAGTGAAGGGGGAATAGACATACCCTTCTTTACAGAAAAACATAAACCTTGAGATTGATTAGCACCATGGTAAGGGTCTTGTCCAAGTATAACAACTTTTACATCATTGTACCTTGTGTAATTAAGTGCATTAAATATGTCGCAAGCTTCAGGATATATTTGTGCGCTTTCATATTCTTCTTGTAGAAAATTTGTAAGTTTCAAATAATAATCTTTATTAGTTTCGTCTACTAGTAGTTCATTCCAATCATTTAATAAATTATTCATAAAAACACCTCGCTTAAGTTTATCATAAATAACTATTTACTTTAAGCTTATTAAATTATTAAAATATAAACTAGTAACGCAAATCAAATTTGTGATATGATATATAATGATTATAATTAGGAAAAACATAGTACAAAACGATTAGTTCTTATTTTATACTATAAAGAAAGGCAAGGAGGCACTCAATGAAAAAGAAGTTTGATACTGATTTTAAAGATCTATTTAAAAAAATAGTTCTTATTATTTTAGGAAGTTTAATTATAGCTGTTTCAGTAAATTTATTTATAATTCCTAATATGCTTCTTAGTGGAGGAGTTACAGGAATAGGACTCATCATACAATATATTTTTAATATGCCACTAGGAGTTACAATGTTAATACTAAATATTCCGCTACTTATATTAAGTATATTAAAAATAAATAAAAAATTCACTGTTTTTACGATTTTAGGTACCGTTGCATTATCAGGTTTTTTAATTATAACGGCGCCTTTAAATAATGTTCTGGCTCCAGTTGAAGAGTCCTATAGACTTCTTTATTCTATATATGGGGGAGTACTTTCGGGGTTAGGTCTTGGGGTTGTTCTATCTAATGAAGGTTCCACAGGTGGCTTGGATATTATAGCTATATATGCTAAAAAGGAATATGATATAGAAATTGGTATAATGAGTTTCATATTAAATTTTTTAATTGTAGCTGTTGGATCGCTGCTATTTGATTTTAAAGTAGGGTTGTATACTCTAATTGCTATGTATATAACTTCTGCTGTTATGGAAAGAGTTATTAATGGGTTAAATAGACGTAAAATGCTTTTAATAGTGTCAGAAAAAGAAAAAGAAGTAAGTGATGCTATAATGAATAGTTTTAATAGAGGAATGACTATTTTATATGGAGAAGGTGCATATACTAGTCATAGAAAAAATGTGATGTATTGTGTTATCTCACTGAGACAATTACCACATATTAAGAGGGTGATAAAGGTTATTGATGAGCAAGCGTTTATTTCAATAATTGATATAGCTGAGGTTCAAGGTAATGGATTTAAAAGTCCTATAGGTTAACTTAACTTATTATTATTAAAGTGAATAGAATTTATAAAAGCGTTTATAATATACTTGTTAACTCGAAGTAAACTTTTAAATCATTATATGAATAAGGCACACTGTTTCCTAGTGTGTCAATATAAAGAAAACTTAACATACAGGAGTATTATAGAGAATGGTACATATAATTGTCGTAACAAGGGTAGAAATTAAAAAATATCATATTCATAGATGATATAATATTTTATGTCGCAACAAATTAGCAGTGACGAAGCAAGAAAGTATAAGAAAAACAATAGTTAAATGATTTAAAAAACTGTTGACAACTTATATAACAACGGATATAATAGTAGAAGTCGTCACATGATGACAAATAAATTGGTCTTTGAAAATTAAACAGAGAAATAGGTAAAGAATAGCAAAATAATATTTTGCTAAACCAGTTAATTACTTTAGTAAAAAGAAGTAAATTTTTAGTCGTAAGACTAAATAGTATGTAATGAGCTTGAGTTACCGACTTAATTGTTGGTGTACAACTTAACAGTTGTCTCAGATTAATCATTTCAAACTAAAAGTGTAAACTTTTAAATTGAGAGTTTGATCCTGGCTCAGGACGAACGCTGGCGGCGTGCCTAACACATGCAAGTCGAGCGATGCGATGCTTCTTCGGAAGCATC
>NZ_JBOITO010000021.1:0-7282 GCF_050717635.1 Clostridium sp. | reverse complement strand
AGTGTAGTGGCTAAACTCCGTATAACAAAATACTCCAGTTCGCTTTGCATGAGAATACTGCAAAGCACACCTGCGACCCTAAGCGGCGTCGCGCTAAGGGTCTCGGCGTCTGGAGTACGAAACGTTATGTGAAATCAGCGTACGCATTTAAGATACTTATTGAGGAAATGAAAAAGATGAGATTTATATATGTCTAATGATCTAAAAAGAATATTAAAACAAATTAAAAAAGAAAACTACAGTGTTCCAATAAATGTGAATATCAATCACCTTATTTTTGAGATGATGCACAACATAGGTAATTCAGATCCAGAGTTACGAGATAAATTGATATATTCAATAATGTATTACTGGATTAAAGATAATGAAATTACAATTAGTAAATTGAAAGAATTGCTAGCTATGAGTATAGATGACAGCCATTTATTCTTTAGAATTGGAGAAACTGACACAGATTCAGTATTTACTCGTTCTTTTTCAATATTATTAGTACCACTGATACTTATGAAGCATAGACAACATAAATTTCTCTCAGAAAAGGATATCCTGGAGGTTTATGAAAAAGTAGTAGATTATTTTATAAAGGAACAGGATTTGAGAGGATATGTAAAGGATAAAGGATGGGCACATTCAATTGCACACGCTGCCGATGCTCTAGACGATTTAGCTATATGTTCAGAAATAGGGAATGAAGAGTTATTACACATGCTTGAGATAATAAAAAAGAAAGTATTTATTAGTAATTATGTATATGTAAATGAGGAAGATGAAAGGTTAGTAACTACAATTGTAAGTATATTAAATAGAAGTTTAATATCAAATGAAGACATTTGTGAATGGATAAAGAGTTTCAGTGATATAGAAAAAACAGGAATTCATCCAGAGGATGACAATTTATTAACTAATGTAAAGAATATGTTAAGAAGTTTATATTTTAGAATAATTGTTTTGGAAAACACCGAGGTATTAGTTGAAGAAATAAAAAATGCATTAACGAAAATAAGTAACTATAATTAATATGAAAATCTCATATGGGTTAGGAAAGCTGACTTCACATAACAAAATATTCAAGTTCGCTTTGCATAAAAGTACTGCAAAGCACACCTGCGAAGCAAAGTGCGGTCGCACTAAGCTTCTCGGTGTCTTGAACACGAAACGTTATGTGACATTTCAGGTCTATCTGAAACGTTCTTGCTCAGTTAGTGATTTTTAGCTATTCGAATATATAAAATAATTCACATTAGTAAAATAATGTGCAAAACAAACATTATTAATATTAGTTGAGGAGGTGACTTATGAGTAAAGAGTTAAAAAAGTATATACCTTATTTTGTTTGCTTCGGATTTATCGCAGGAGTAGCTATTGCAGGTATTTATTATGCCTTTGTAAAATAAGATGAATAAAGATTATTTCTATTTTATTTGGGAGGTATAGTATGGACAAGCGTTTTACATTTAATGAAGATGTTAAAAATTATGATGAATGGAGACCAACATATTGTAAAGAATTATTCAAAGATATTATTCAGTATTCCCAACTTAATCAAAATAAAAAAGCAGTAGAAGTGGGAATCGGTACTGGTCAAGCAACTATGCCATTTCTGATGACAGGATGTGATGTAACAGCCATTGAACTTGGAAAAGACCTTGCAGAATACTCAAAAGAAAAATTCAAAAAATATAAAAATTTTATTGTATATAATACCTCATTCGAGGATTTTAATTGTACTAATAATAGTATTGATATTCTTTACTCTGCAACAGCATTTCATTGGATTCCCGAAGATATAGGTTATCCAAAGGCATTAAAGATATTAAAGAATGATGGAACATTAGCATTGTTTTGGAATAAACCATTTGTAAAACGAGAAGATGATTTAATTCATCAAAAAATTCAAAATATATACCAAAAATATAGACCTTCAAACGCTAAATTCATAGAAAATGATATAGCAAGATATAATAAAATATCAAAAACTATCCAATCATACGGTTTTAGAGACTTAGAAGTAAAGTTATATCACCAAACACGAGTATTTAACTCTTCAGGTTATATTTCGCTATTAAATACATATTCAGACCATAGAAGTATGGTAGCGTCTACAAAGCAATTATTATATAGTGAAATTGAAAATGCTATTCTGGAAAATGGTAATGTTTTAACTGTATATGACACGATAGAGTTATATTTGGCAAGAAAATAATGTTTTTTTATATGACCATTGTTTATAATCTATTAATTCACAATATTTTTATATAATGAAGTCAATATTGAATAAATTAGTAGAAATCGCACGTATCATAGAGAGCGCAAGACCTGAACTTCACGTAACAAAATGTTACCGTTCGCCTTGGCTGGAGAGTTCTTTGTGAAAGGATAAGCTATACACGCAAGTGTATCTTTAGACAAAGAGTATCAAAATATACCGCCAAGGCACATTCTTTCACCAAGCCCGTCGGGCTAAGGTTCAGGAACGTCGGCAACAAGAAACGTTATGTGAAATTTCTACTCTATCTGAAATTTTCTTACGTAGTTAGTTGTTTCTTCTATTCCAATATATAGGTTAAGGCACAGTGGTATAGTTAAGATTGTTCTTATTAGTTAGAAGGGAGTACGTGTGAAACATGAATACTATTGATTTTGTTGAGGGTTAATTAGGCGAAGGTGTGTACCTATATATGTGATTTCTATTAGATAAATTTATGTTAAAAGAGGTGTTATGCTATGATTAAAAAATTGACTAAATTGCAGACAATATTACTGGTAATACTTATAGTTTTTATTGGTAATATTGTGATTTTGAATGGAATTCCCAGATTAATTGCATTCTTTTCATCCCAGTTAGGTTATAAAATTAGTTCGAAAAATCAAATGACAAAATACATAGTAGGTACGGTTGTTAGAATCATAGGTATTGTTGCCTGTTTTGAATTTATGAAAATGATAGGTATTATTAAGCGATTTAAGTGGAATTTTAACAAAGGATATTTTGCAGTGAGTTGGCTATTCTTTATTTATATTATTTTTAATTTTGAATATACTATTATATCTTTTAATATGATTTCGGCAGTTATAATGATGATAATAAGCAGTTTGTTTATAGGATTGTATGAAGAAATTCTGTTTAGAGGTTTGATATTGTCATTAATGTTCAGACATTATGGCAAAACAAAAAAAGAAATATATTTTTCAGTTATCTTCACCAGTATCGTTTTTGGATTATTTCATTTTTTCAATCTATTCAGTGGTAGTAGCATTATTTCAGTTGTGACACAAGTTGTTTATGCTACTATTGTAGGAATATTTTTTTCGGCACTGCTTCTTCGGACAAAGAATAATCTCCTGTGGTGTGCATTATTGCACGGCTTATATGATGCTGCAAATAGTTTTGGAGATTTTGCCAAAAAAGGAACGCTGGTGGCATCTAGTAAATTTTACATACTGCCATATTTGATAAACTTGGCAGAATTTATTCCGTTACTTTTATTGGGACTGTTTTTGTTACGTAAGGTTATAAATGTAACGATAGATGGAACTGTTATAATTTCTGAAAATAGTTAATATATTTTATGAATACAAAGAAAAGCTATAGATGATTGAAGACTTGAAACATCACATAACAAAATGTTGCCGTTCGCCTTGGCTAGTAAACTATTTTTTTAAAGCAAGGTGTAAATTTATGACTTATAATCTATATATAGGTTAGTAGAAAACCAACGCCAAGGTACATTCCTTCACCAAGCCTGTCGGGCTAAGGTTCAGGAACGTCGGCAACAAGAAACGTTAGATGTAATTTTAAAATAATAGTTTGATAGCTTAAAATTTTTCTTTTTTTAAAAACACAATTATAACAGATTCCTTATCAACCATAGATTTACGATTGATGAAGAATAGTAAAATAATACGCACGATTCACACATTAAATTAAGAAGGAGTAAACTATGATGAAAGCAAAAATTAATCTTGTTACGATTTGGACAAATAATATAGACAAAATGAAGAATTTTTATAATCAAGTTCTTGGATTTAAGATTAAAAATGACCTTGGAAATTATGTTGAATTTGAAAATGAGGGAGTCCGATTTGCTATTTGTATGAGAGATGTTATGTATGGTTATAGCAATGAATACAAGAAAACGTCAATTGGTCAAGTTTTTGAACTGGCCTTTCCATGTGAAAATCCTAATGATGTTGATGAGTCATTTACACATTTAGTTACAAAAGGAGCAACTCCTATCCAAAATCCACAGGATATGCCTTGGAGTCAAAGAACAGCATTATTTGAAGATCCAGATGGGAATATACATGAAATTTTTGCAGAGATTAAATAAATTAAAATATTCTTCTCATGAGATACAAGAGTATTTTATAATTAACTAACACACTAAAGGAGGTAGAAGGAACAATGAAACTTACACATAGCTGTATTATTACTGAAAATGTGAAAAAGTTAAGTGACTTTTATAGAGAGGTATTACAAATTGAACCACAGGCTTATGGGGATGATTATGTTGAATTTTCAACTGATTGCGGAGCTCTCTCATTATTCAGTTTTAAAGCACATGAAGAACTTGCAAAAGGTTCAATTAAACCATCCTCAAACAGATGTCTTGAACTTGAGTTTAATGTAGACAATGTAGAAAATGACTACTCTCGCTTACAGAAGTTAGGAGTAGAAATAATAAAACCTCTTACAACTCAACCTTGGGGAAATTGTTCATTTTATTTCAGGGACCCCGATGGCAATTTAATAAATTTTTATACACGTACAAGATAGTTACCACTTGAACAAGCTAATACTCAACATTCTTAAAGTGTTCATCAACCGCATACCTACGATATAAGACAACTGTTAGATTATTGTAAAGCAAATATTATTTACATACGATGAGGGAGAGGTGCAATATGCGAATAGAAACAAACCATATAATAATTAGAGATTTTGAGCTAAAAGACGCAGAAAACCTTTATCAGATTGTAAGAGAGAAAAACATTTTTCGATTTATGCCTGATTGGGCAGAAAATAATGATTCGCCAAAAGCCTTTTGGGGGTATATTGATTGGCACCAAACTCAAAAAGATTCAACAGATGTTTATGAGAATAAAAGATATGCAATTGCATTACCTGATTCAGGTGAAATGATTGGAATGGTAGGTATGGGTCTTGAAGATACAGTAAATGAAGTTGAAGTAGCCTATTTTATGTCGGAAAAATATCAGAGAAATGGGTACGCAAAAGAAGCTGTAAATGCTTTAGTGGGTTGGTGTTTCGATGTATCAGATATAAAGTATCTTATATTGACGATTGATTGTGCAAACATTCCTTCTTGTCACCTTGCAGAGAAATGCGGTTTTGAATTATTTGAAAAACGAACGCCAATTAAACACAAACAACCCAACATGGAAAGTGATAGCTATTTCTATTACAGAAGATACAGGAGTTTAGCGTAACTATTAGTATATCTATTACACAATATTTTTATTAATTGAGGAGAAAAATATTTATATTAGTTAAATAATGGAGGAAAAATATGGAGTTTAGAATAAGTTCATTATACATATGTGTTAGAGATATGGAACGTGCAATTAAATTTTATGAAAGATTATTAAATAAGACAGTTACAGAACATGATGATGTATATAGTGTGTTTGACATTAAAGGTTTTCGATTTGGACTTTTTGCTAATGAAAAAGTAAATGAAAGGCACATTTATGGAGATAACTGTTTGCCAAGTTTTGAAGTAGATGATATTAAATTGGTTCAAGAAAGGTTATTATCGTTAAATTGCCCTATTGTATTTCCACTAACAAATATAAAAAACAATTGGGTATTAGAATTTGTCGATAGTGAAGGAAATCATATTGAAATAACATCACCTAATAAGTAGTAAATACGAGCATGAATTTTAGTTATGACGAAATATATTTATATAAAGTGGGGTGATTTTAATGTGGAAACATGATGAAGATATTAGTGAGTCAATAATAACCGCAAAAAAACATGTTATTAGTTCGCATAGGAGTGAAAGAGGATTAGCATTACCGTCAAAAGTAGTTATATTTTGTATGGGATCAGCAATGAAGTATTTGAAAAATAATTACAAAACTAAAGTTATTATGAAAAGTATTCCTAAATTTATAGGAGAAAGTGAATGCTTAATAATTGAAGAACACTCAAATGTCTGCTTTGTTCATGGAGGGTATGGTTCTCCTGCCATTGCTGATACTGTAGAAACTTTAATTGCTTTAGGGGTTAAAGATATTATTTTAATAGGTATGTGTGGTGGATTCTCTAACAAAGTTAATGTTGGCGATGTAATCATACCAAATAAAGTACTGAGTGAAGAAGGAACGTCATTACACTATTATGAAAATATTAAATTTGTAAACCAATCTGAAATATTGGTATCAAAAGGGGTAAGTTATTTTAGTCAGTATTTTAATACATACCAGTGTAGTACGGTTACTACTGATGCAATTTATAGACAAACATTTTATAAAGAAGATTATTGGAGAAAAATGAATTGTGTAGGAGTAGATATGGAAGCATCTGCGTTGTTATCTGTAAGTAATTATTATGGAATAGAGCCGAATGTAATATTGCTTGTTTCCGATAAACACCCAGTTAATGAAAAAGAGAAAAGTTGGAATTGGGGAAATTCTGATTTCAATAGTTTAAAAGATAGATTTATTAGTAATTCAATAAAATATGCAATTGATAATAAACAAGACTAATATCAACGATAAATTCTATAATTGTATTATTTCACGTTCTAACAAAAATTATGATAAATGTATAAATGGTGATTTTATTATTAAATTAGTGGGGCGTAATCTTCACTTCAAGAACTAAAATGGTAAAACTATGCGAAGTTTATTTATATTAGGTGGTGCAGAATAAATATGAAAATTCAAAACAAAAAAACAGGTATAGCAGTGTTTATTTTAGTAACAATAGAGCAGGTTATTAAAATAGTAATTTATAACAGTTTTCTTAACAGAAAGTTTCCTATATTGCCTGGATTCCTGTACTTTGAACCTATGTTCAATAGGCAATATTCATGGCTTAATTCTATGTTTCAATTAGGTGTGAGTAAATGGATTCACATTGCTTTTGGAGTAATTATGATCATATTAATATATTTGTTTTATCGGTATCCCCCTGTGCTAAGATGGTTGTCGTAGGGAATAATATATGTTATTCTCGAACAAAGGAGAGATGATTATTTTATGACGAGACAAATTAAAAAATATACTAAAGAAGAGAAGGATGGTTTAGTTA
>NZ_JBOITO010000020.1:0-186291 GCF_050717635.1 Clostridium sp. | reverse complement strand
GCATGTGTTAGGCACGCCGCCAGCGTTCGTCCTGAGCCAGGATCAAACTCTCAATTTAAAAGTTTACACTTTTAGTTTGAAATGATTAATCTGAGACAACTGTTAAGTTGTACACCAACAATTAAGTTGGTAACTCAAGCTCATTACATACTATTTAGTCTTACGACTAAAAATTTACTTTTTACTAAAGTAATTAACTGGTTTAGCAAAATATTATTTTGCTATTCTTTACCTATTTCTCTGTTTAATTTTCAAAGACCAATTTGTTTTGTCATTAAGTGACGACCTCTACAATTCTACTATTTAATTTTTAAATTGTCAACATATTTTTCTATTTTTTTAAACATTATTTCTAACTTAGAAAATTATTTAACTTTTAAAAATAAACTGCTACAGCTACTCACTCGGAGCGACAAAAACTATTATATCAAATCTCTTAGATACTGTAATTACACTATTATTATATTCCCATAGATTATTCTTATTTTTCGAAATATATCTTTCTTTTTCTCCAATTTACTCATAGTGATACACTAGGTTAGTTATATTGTAATTTTAATGATTGTTCACAAAACACCTCTAGTTTTTATAAGGAATTTATAACTATCCCTTATTTTCATTTGATTTTGCTTCATACAAGGAATATGAATATATAAAAAAAGCTTATTCGAAATAATTTCGAATAAGCTTTTTACTATTTTAATCTTCTGTTTCATTATTTGTTTCATCTTCTGTTTCATTATTTATTTCATCTTCTACTCTATCCTCTAATTCTAATTCATTATCTTCAGTAAATGGAGTTTCTTCAATTTCTTCTTGTAAAGAGTTCTCAACTGTATCAATTGCACTACTACAATTAACCCCTTCCTCACAATTAACTTCGTCACTACAATTAATTTTAGCTATAGCAACTATATTATCTCCTTCTCCACTCCTCATTAAAGTAACTCCCATAGTATTCCTACTTGTAGTTGATATTCCAGCAACATTTAACCTTATAACAATACCATTGCTATTTATAAGTATCATTTCATCGCCATCTTTTACTATTTTAGCACCTACAAGTTTTCCTGTTTTCTCTGATACCTTATAAGTTATTACTCCTTTACCACCTCTATGTTGAAGTGAGTATTCTGAAACTAAGGTTCTTTTTCCGAAACCATTTTCACTTATAACTAAAAGTTCCTCTTCAGGTGTAACAATATTCATAGCAACTACGATATCATCTTGTCTTAGCGTTAATGCCTTAACTCCCGTTGCAGTTCTTCCCATGCCTCTTACATCTTTTTCGCTAAATCTTATAGAATAACCATTTTTAGTAGCAAATAACATTTCACTATATCCAGTTACTATTGCAACTCCGATTAATTCATCATCTTCTCTTAAATTTATTGCCTTTAACCCATTCTTTCTTATAGCAGCATATTTATCAAGTGATGTTTTCTTGACTAATCCATGTTTTGTACCCATTATAAGATAATTATCTTCCGTAAATTCTTTAAGAGATATAACAGCTTGAATTTTCTCGTCGCTCGCTAAAGGTATAATATTAACTAAATTTGTTCCCTTAGCTGTTCTTCCACCTTCTGGAATCTCAAATGCTTTTAATCTAAATGCTTTACCTGTATTTGTGAATAATATAATATTATTATGAGTTGAGGTTATAAAAATATGTTCTACAAAATCATCTTCTTTTGTAGTGACACCTTGTATACCCCTACCCCCTCTTTTTTGAGCGCTATAGGTATCAGCTGGAAGTCTCTTTATATAGCCTGCATGAGTCAATGTTATTACAACATCTTCTTCTTGAATTAAATCTTCCTCATCTAAGCTATATGGATTTTTCTCTATTGCTGTTCTTCTAGTATCACCATATTTATTTCTGATTTCCAAAAGCTCATCATTTATTATTTTAAGAAGTACTGTTTCATCTGCTAATATTCCTTTTAAATAATTCACTGTTTTCATTAATTCATTATACTCATCTTCAATTTTATCTCTTTCAAGACCTGTAAGTCTTCCAAGTCTCATATCAACAATAGCAGTAGCTTGTTTTTCTGATAGATCAAAAGCATTCATTAAACTTTCTTTAGCTTCACTGATACTTTTTGCTGCTCTTATTAAACGAATTACTTCATCAATATGATCTAATGCAATCTTTATACCTTCTAGAATATGAGCTCTAGCTAATGCTTTATCAAGATCAAATTGAGTTCTTCTTCTTATTACCTCTTTTTGATGATCCAAATAATAAACCAAGCACTGTTTTAAATTTAAAGTTTGAGGTTCTCCATTTACAAGTGCTATCATTATAACTCCAAAAGTGTCTTGCATCCTTGTATGTTTAAATAGCCTATTTAAAACTATGTTGGGGTTTGCATCTCTTTTTAGTTCTATAACAATTCTCATACCTTCTCTATCTGATTCATCTCTAAGATCTGATATTCCATCAATTTTCTTATCTTTTACTAAATCTGCAATACCTTCAATAAGTCTTGCTTTATTAACTTGATAAGGTAATTCTGTTACTATAATTGCATTTCTGCCTTTATTTTCTTCAATGTCAGTTTTAGCCCTTACAAGTATTCTTCCTCTTCCAGTTTCATAAGCACTTTTTATTCCTGCTCTTCCTAAAATTATTCCTGCTGTAGGAAAATCTGGACCCTTTATTTTTGTCATTAAATCGCTTATTTCTACTTCTGGATCTTCAATAAGCATTAATACTCCATCTATAACCTCTATTAAGTTGTGTGGAGGTATATTTGTTGCCATACCTACTGCAATACCAGTTGATCCATTAACTAAAAGATTTGGAAATCTTGATGGCAAAACTGATGGTTCTTTTTCTTCCCCATCAAAGTTAGGAACATAATCCACTGTCTCTTTATTAATATCACGAAGCATCTGTATTGTAATTTTGCTCATTTTAGCTTCTGTATATCTCATTGCTGCTGCTGAATCACCATCTACAGAACCGAAGTTACCATGACCATCAACCAAAATACATCTTTGTGAAAAGTCTTGAGCCATTCTAACAAGTGCTCCATAAACCGCAGTATCACCATGTGGGTGATATTTACCTAAAACGTCTCCAACGATTCTAGCACACTTTCTATATCCTTTTTCTGGTGTTAACCCTAGTTCATGCATAGAATATAATATTCTTCTGTGAACGGGTTTAAGACCATCACGAACATCTGGAAGTGCACGACTTACTATAACGCTCATAGCATAATCTATATAGGATTTCTTCATTTCTTTTCTTATATCTACAGGTAAAACTTTTCCCTGATTGTTCATATGTTACACCTCTTTAAACAAAATATTTTAACGACATTTCTGAATATAATTAAATAATCTATACGTCTAAGTTAAGTACTTTCTTAGCATTTTCTTGAATAAATTCTCTTCGTGGTTCTACTTTATCACCCATGAGAATAGTAAATATTTCATCTGCTGCCATTGCATCATCTACACAGACCTGAAGGAGAATTCTCTCTTCGGGATTCATTGTTGTGTCCCAAAGCTGTTCTGGATTCATTTCCCCAAGACCTTTGTATCTTTGTATATCAGTGTTGGAGTCTTTTCCACCAAATTCCAAAAGTGTCTTTTCAAGCTCTTTTTCGCTATATACATACTGCTCTTTTTTACCCTTTGAAACCTTAAATAGTGGAGGTTGAGCTACATATACATGTCCCTCCTCAACTAACTCTTTCATGTATCTATAAAAGAATGTTAGAAGTAATGTTCTAATATGTGCTCCATCTACATCAGCATCTGTCATAATAATAATACGATCATATCTTATTTTTTTCACATCAAAATCTTTACCTATACCCGCACCAAATGCAGTTATCATAGCTCTAATTTCAAGAGATGCTAGCATTTTATCAATTCTTTGCTTTTCAACATTCATTATTTTTCCTTTAAGAGGAAGTATAGCTTGGAATTTTCTATTTCTACCTTGTTTTGCTGAACCACCAGCTGAATCACCCTCGACTAGATATATTTCACATTCCATAGGGTCTTTTGAAGCACAATCTGATAATTTCCCAGGAAGAGTTGTACTTTCAAGTATAGATTTTCTTCTCGTAAGCTCTCTTGCTTTTTTTGCTGCATCCCTTGCTCTAGCTGCATTTAATGACTTGTCTATTATATTTTTACCTAGCTCAGGATTTTCCTCTAGAACATTACTGATAGCCTCACCAACTATGCTATCAACTATGCCTCTTACTTCACTATTGCCAAGTTTAGTTTTTGTTTGACCTTCAAATTGAGGATCTGTAAGCTTTATAGATATTACAGCTGTAAGACCTTCTCGTACATCCTCACCAGATAAGTTTTTATCATTATCTTTTAAAAATCCAAATTTTTTAGCATAATCATTTACTATTCTAGTTAGTGCGTTTTTAAAACCAACTAGATGTGTTCCACCTTCTACAGTATCTATATTATTCGCAAAAGAAAATATATTTTCTGTGTATGTATCATTGTATTGTAATGCTATTTCAACAATATAATCATCCTTACTTCCTTGTATATATATAGGCTCTGGATGAACTTTACCCTTATTTCTATTTAAATACTCTACGAAGGATTTTATTCCTCCCTCATACAAAAATTCTTGCTTTTTATCTTCTCTTTCATCTTCAAGGGTTATTCTTATACCTTTATTTAAAAAAGCTAATTCTCTTAATCTTTGAGAAACTGTTTCATAATCAAAATCTATTTCCTCGAAGATTTCTGCATCAGGAGCAAAATATATTTTTGTCCCATGTTCCTGCGTTATTCCTATTTTTTCAAGTGTACTAGTAGTTTTTCCTTTTGAAAAAGTTTGCTTCCATATTTCGCCATCTACCTTAATTTCTACTTCACAAATTTCAGATAGCGCATTAACTACAGATGCGCCAACACCATGAAGACCACCTGATACTTTGTATGCTCCACCACCAAATTTCCCACCAGCATGAAGTACTGTCATTATAACTTCTACAGTAGGTATTTTCATTTTATGATGTATTCCTATAGGCATACCTCTACCGTCATCTATAACTGTTATAGAATTATCTGCATGTATAAAAACATTAATATTCTTACAAAAACCTGCCATTGCCTCATCTATGCTATTATCTACAATTTCATAGACTAAATGATGAAGCCCACGAATACTAGTGCTTCCTATATACATACCAGGTCTTTTTCTTACTGCCTCTAATCCTTCAAGTACTTGTATTTGACTTTCGTCATAAATATTATTTAATTCCATGAATGTTCCTCCTAATTTACTCTAAAGCGCATAATATACAGTTTCTGTTCTCTTAGCTAGTGTTTGAGATGATATTGGTGAAAAATATATTTTACTTTTTTTATCTACCTCAGCTATAACAAATGATTTAGACATATTCTTTGTTATTCTTTCTACAAAACCATCTTCTTCTGCCATTCTTAAAAATTGATTAGTGTCCGAACTGTACATAGTAGTTTCCATGTCAAATATACCTATAATGTCTTTTATAGGTACTACAACATTTTCCCCTAAATGTAAAAACATACGATACCCTCCTTAATATTAATACTATCTTATTTAAATCTATGTAATTTCTCTTAATTCACCTGATATAACCTCAAATATTTTACTTTCAGAATTTAAATGTTTTCTAATATCATTGATACCAGTGCAAGTAATTAATGTTTGAACTTCACTAATAGAATTTAATATATATTCTTGCCTTTTTGTATCTAATTCAGACAAAACGTCATCAAGTAATAATACTGGGTATTCTCCAGTTAATTCTTTTATTATTGCTAGTGCAGAAAATTTAATAGTTAAAACTGACGTTCTTTGTTGTCCTTGCGATCCAAAAATTCTAGCATCGTTGCCGTTAATATCTATAGAAAAGTCATCTCTATGTGGGCCTATTGATGTTGTTCTAGTTTCTATATCTCTTTTTCTATTTTTACACAGAAGAGAATACAATTTTTCTCCTATGTTATCAGATCCTTTTATGGGTGTTAGATACTTAATTTCTATTACTTCACTATTAGACGTTATATCACTATGTATTTTTTTTCCTTTTAAATTTAATTTTTCTACATAAGTAATTCTATCTTTTATTATAACCGCACCAAACTCACTAAGCTTTATATCATATACATCTATAATATCATCGTTTGTATTCCATTTCTTTATAGCCAGATTTCTCTCATTTAGAATTTTTTTATATTGAGTTAAGCTATAATAGTAACGGCTGCTTAACTTACATAGTTCTATATCTAAAAATTTTCGTCTATGTGAAGGTGAGTCTTTAACAATATTTAAATCTTCGGGAGAAAACATAATCACATTGAAACTTCCTACAAGCTCCGATAGTTTTAAAACCTTTATAGAATTAATATTTATTCCTTTTTTACCTTCTTTAAAAATCTTTATTTCTATCTTTTTATCTAATCTAGTTTTACATACATAAAGCTTTATATATGCTTCTGTGCCATTCCAGTTTATTAATTCTTTATCTCTATTGGTTCTATGAGACTTAGCCAAACTACAATAATAAATCGCTTCTAAAATATTTGTTTTACCTTGTGCATTATCTCCTACAAATACGTTGGTGCCTTTATTTAATTCTATACCTAACTTGTCAAAATTTCTAAAATTCATGAGTTGTAAATATTTTACATACATATAATCACCTATAATGATTATAACATATATATATATAATTATATTATTTAATATGTATAATTATATTCTTAAAATTCTTTTATAATAAGCATAAATTGTGCACCGCAGAATGTTTAATATTTCTACGGTGCATTTATATATTTTAAACTATTTTATAAGACTCATTATTAAACTCAATTATGTCACCTTTATTTAATTTTTTACCTCTTTGAGTTTCTATTTCACCATTTACTTTAATGTCCTCATTTTTTATATAAAATTTTGCTTCTGAACCTAAACAAGCTATTCCAGCCCATTTTAGAAAAGAATCTAATTTTATTATATCTGTCTCTATCTTTATTTCATTCATTTTAAAACCTTCTTCCCACAAATATTATTATAAATATATTTTTTTGTTAATTATTTGTAGCTCTTATTCTTACTGGTAATACCATATAAGTACAATTATTTATTTCCTTATTTTTTACCACACAAGGATTAACACCGCTAGAAAACTCCATAATGATTTCTTCCTCTTCCATGATTTTAAGTAGTTCTATTAGGTATTTAGAGTTAAATGCAATTTGCAGAGGCTCTCCTTGCAAAATTATATTTATTTCTTCTCTAGCCTTTCCCAATTGAGAATTAGATGTAATTACCATGTTATCTTCTTCTATATTAAATTTAACTAAATTTGTATTTCCCTCTTTTGCCATAAGAGATGCTCTTTCTATACAGTTTAGAAGTTCTGCTCTTTTAGCTGTTATTTTTAAATTATATTCTTCAGGTATTATTGAACTATATTTTATGAACTCACCTTCCAGGAGTCTTGATATAACCTTTGTTCTACCAATGTTGAATAGTATATGGTTTGGAGTGAATGTTATATTAACATTTTCATCGGTTTCTTCTAGTATTTTTGATACTTCGCTTAATGTTTTACCTGGTATTACAGCATTTATACTATAATCGTTATCTACACTTTCACTTCTAAAAGCTACTCTATATCCGTCTAGAGCTACAAGATTAAGCTTTTTGTCTTTTATTTCTAACAATACTCCTGTAAGAATTGGTCTAGTTTCATCTTGAGCAACTGCAAATATAGTACCTTTCATCATATTTTTTAATACTTTTTGAGAAATAGAAAAAATCATATTTTCTATTACATTAGGTAAACTCGGATAATCATCACTATTCATGTGTATTATAGTTGCGTAAGATTTTTGGCATACTATTTTAATCGAATTATTATCATCAGAAGATATCTCTATTGTACTATTAGGTAATTTTCTTATAATTTCACCAAAAAGCTTAGAATCTAGTACTACACTTCCATCTTCAATAACGTCTGCAGTAATTTTAGCTTCAATGCTTAAATCGATATCTGATCCTATAAGCGTTATCTCTTTATTTTTTGCAATTATTAATATTCCTTGTAGTATAGTCATAGTTGATTTTCCAGTAATAGCTTTTTGTACATTTGAAATAGCTTCTTGTAATACGTTTTTTTCGCATATAAATTTCATTAAAAAAAGGCCTCCTTGTCCACATGGGAAATTAATTAAAGATAGGTAAGATACTAATCAAAAATAGTAGTAATAGTAGTAGGGGCTGTTGATATGTTAATAACCTATGCTAGGCTTTAAGCCTGAACAATAATCCATCTAACTAAATGTGGACATGTATGCAAAAAAAAACCACAGTTATCCACAGTATCAACAGTTGAAGCTTATGTATTATTTTATACACAGGATTATATATAACTAGTATCAACAATTGTTAGTAACATCAGTTAATACAGGCATTATGCTACTTTTGACTTATCTTTTTAGTAAGTTCTGTTATGTTATCTTGTAAATTTTCATCTTCTTTAAGACCTTTAGATATTTTCTCGCAGGCGTGTATTACGGTTGTATGATCCCTGCCTCCAAATTCTTCTCCTATTTTAGGTAGTGACATATCTGTAAGTTTTCTGCACAAATACATTGCAATTTGTCTTGGAAAGGTTATGTTTCTAGTTCTTCTTGAAGATTTAAAATCTTCAACTTTTAAATTAAAATAGCTAGAGACTATATCTTGGATTAGTTCAATAGTTACTTGTTTTGAATTTCGATTAGAAATAATATCTTTAAGTGCTTCAGAAGCTAAATCTATACCAATTTCTTTATTAGTTAGTGAAGAGAAAGCTACTATTCTAATAAGAGCTCCTTCTAGTTCTCGTATATTAGATTTTATTTTTGTTGCAATATACACTAGGACCTCATTAGGAATAACTAAATTATCTACATCAGCTTTCTTTTTTAGAATAGCAATTCTAGTTTCAAAGTCAGGGGCTTGTGTATCGGCTATAAGGCCCCATTCAAATCTAGATCGAAGTCTGTCTTCTAGAGTAGGTATTTCTTTAGGTGGTCTATCACTAGATAATATAATTTGTTTATTTGCTTCATGAAGATCATTAAATGTATGAAAGAACTCTTCTTGAGTACGTTCTTTACCTGCAATAAATTGAATATCATCAATTAAAAGTACATCTACATTTCTATACTTATTTCTAAATTCTACGTTTTTGTCATCTTTAATAGAATTGATAAGTTCGTTTGTAAATTTCTCAGAAGATACGTATACCACCTTAGATTTAGGATTATTAGCCAATATATAATGACCAATAGCATGCATTAAATGTGTTTTACCAAGACCAACTCCACCATAAATAAACAGTGGGTTATATGCCTTAGCAGGAGATTCAGCTACAGCAAGAGAGGCTGCATGAGCAAATCTATTACTATTTCCAATTACGAAAGAATCGAAGGTATACTTCGGGTTTAACGTTGCAGACATTTCGTCATTAACCATTAAGCTATTCCTTTCGGCTTCTCGTTTTGATTTAGGTGACTCTATTTCTGCTACTTCTTCAGATAATATAAAGAATTCTATCTTATATGTTTTAGATGTAAGTAATTTTACAGCATTCATTATTAAATCTTTATATCTATTTTCTAGAATGTCTTTGGTAAAATTATTAGGAACACCTAATTTAAAAGTATTGTTATCTAAGGCCATAGGTTCTATACTTTTAATCCAAGTATTAAAACTAACTTCTGTAAGTTCGCCTTTTATTATGTTTAAGGTTTTTTCCCAGATATCTTTAATTTGGGTGCTCATTTTCTATCCTCCAGTCAATTAAAAAAAAATTTTATGTAACAGTAAACAATGTATAAACAAAGTTATAAACATTAAATTTATAACTTATAACTTGTTAATAAGTAGCATTAAAAATATGCACATGTTAATAACTTTGTTAATATTTTTGATTGGACTTAAATTACTAACAATATAAAAAAAAACATATCAACATATTAAATAACGAATAAATCTACTTATATAGCTAAAAACAGATAAAAGGTATAAATTTTGGACAATATTGTAGGAGTTATTCACAATTTTGTCCACAACTTGTGAATAACTTTATTTTTATATAGGTTATTCACAGCCCATTCTTATATAATATCAAAAAAAAGCAAGGTGTTCAAGAAGTTATCCACAAAAAAATATATAAATTTAAAAAATATCAACAATATTAATAAAAATGCTTATCTTGACATTACAAGGCTATGAATATATAATCTAATAGTAAAACTATAAATATGCGATTGTAACGTGATTGCTATAATGTAAGATTTAAAACGAGGGGGTGTAGTAGATATGTTCATGACTTACCAACCAAAAAAGAGACAAAGAAAGAAAGAACACGGATTTAGAAAGAGAATGAAAACAGCTTCTGGCAGAAACATTCTTAAAGTAAGAAGACAAAAAGGTAGAAAAAGATTGACAGCATAAGGGCCGCTAATGTGGCCTTTTTCTGCAATTTGCGGAAAAGAGGGCGGCTAATTTGAACATTAACGTGAAGAAATACAGAATTAGAAAGAATGCTGAATTTAGAACAGTATATAGGAGAGGAAAATCTTTTTCTAACGTATCATTAGTTATATATATTTATAAAAACGGTAAAGATATTAATAGATTAGGAATATCTGTGAGTAAAAAAGTTGGAAATAGTGTAATTAGAGGTAGAGTAAAAAGACTTATTTCTGAAAGCTATAGGCTTAATAGTGAGGGATTAAAGGCTGGGTATGATTTGGTTTTCATTGCAAGAAATCCTTCCAATTCTAAAAATTATAAAGAAATAGAGAGTGCACTTAAAAATTTGCTAAAGAAGGCAGGTTTGATTAATAATGAAAAAAATATTTATACTGGGCATTAAACTTTATAGAAAATATATATCACCTGTTAAAAGGCCTTGTTGTATATTTTACCCTACATGTTCTCAGTATACTTTAGAAGCTATTGAAAAATATGGAGCGCTAAAAGGCTCTATTATGGGAGTAAAGAGAATACTCAGATGTCACCCTTTTAATAAGGGTGGATTTGATCCAGTTAAATAACCATTCGGGAGGTTTTTTATTTGAATTTTGATTTTTTAACCGTTCCACTTGAAAAGCTATTTTTCTTTATACATAGTGGAGTGCACAGTATCATACCTATTGAAGATGTATCTTTTGGATTAACAATAATTGTTTTTACAATTTTAATAAGGGTGTTATTGTTACCATTAAGTATTAAATCAACAAAATCAACTGCTAAAATGGGTGCAATTGGACCAGAAGTTAAAAAAGTCCAAGCAAAATATAAAAGTGATCCGCAAAAGTCTCAGCAAGAAGTTATGAAACTTTACAAAGAAAATGGAGTAAATCCAATGGGTGGATGTTTGCCAATGATTATTCAAATGCCTGTTTTATTTGCTATGTTTTATGTATTTAGAAACTTAGATATGAATGGCGCTGGTTTCTTATGGATGAAGGATTTAACATTAAAGGACCCTAAGATGATATTACCAGTATTATCTATGGTTACAACATATTTTTCATCAAAAGTTATGCAACCAAAAGTAGTAGGAGACGATTCAAAATCTAAACAAACGTCAACAATGAATGTTGTAATGGCTATTTTTATGGGATTTATGAGTCTTAACTTTCCAGGGGCATTAGTATTATATTGGGTGTTAAATAACATACTACAAATACTTCAAACACTGTGGATTAATAAATTAGATGATTCAAAAAAAAAGATTTAACACAAGTGCCTAATAATTTTGATATTTAGAAAGGCGGGTGTAGTACAATATGAAGGTTATAGAAATGATGGGAAAAACCGTAGAGGATGCAATTAATAATGCATTGAATGAGCTTAAAGTTACAAGAGATAAAGTAGAAGTTAAAACCATAGATGAAGGTAGTAGAGGGTTTTTAAATATTATAGGGGTAAAACCTGCTAAAATTGTAGTGTCAGTAAAAAGAGATATTTTATTTGAAGCAAATATTTTCCTTACTGATGTACTTAAAGCTATGAATATGGAAGCAGAAATATCACTTAAAGAAGTAAATAATGAAATCAAAATTAACTTAATTGGACCTAATATGGGACTATTAATAGGATATAGAGGCGAGACTTTAGACTCTCTTCAATATCTTGTAAGCTTAGTTGTAAACAAAGATCATAATGAAGAATATAGAAGAGTAATATTAGATACTGAAAATTATAGAGCAAAAAGAGAAGAGACTCTAAAAAGACTTGCGTCTAAAATTGCCTATAAGGTAAGGGCTAGTGGTAGAGTATTAAAACTTGAACCTATGAATCCTTATGAGAGAAGAATAATACACTCTACGCTTCAAAATGATTCATATATTTATACCTTTAGTGAAGGTGATGAACCATATAGAAGAGTAGTAGTTGATTTAAAGAAAGCCTAAGGGCTTTCTTTTTAAATTATAAAAATAATTATAATGATGTAATAAAATTACAGAAACTATATAGATATAATGTGCTAATGAGGATATAATAATAGATACGCATAAAATTAGGAGGTAGTATTTAATGAAAGAATTCGATACTATAGCTGCAATAGCAACTAGTATAGGTGAAGGTGGTATATCTATAATTAGAGTGTCTGGTGATAAGTCTATAGAAATAGTAGGCAGTATATTTATAGGCAAAAATAACAGAAGACTTCATGATTTAAAACCTTACACCATGAGATATGGTCATATTATTGATAAAAATGGAAATAGATTAGATGAAGTTATTATTTCCTATATGAAAGGTCCCAAAAGCTTTACGGCAGAAGATACTATTGAAATAAATTGTCATGGTGGAGTAGTCGGTACTAATATAATTTTGAAAGAAATTATTCGCGCAGGGGCAAGAATGGCAGAGCCAGGAGAATTTACTAAAAGAGCATTCCTGAATGGTAGGATTGATTTAAGTGAGGCTGAAGCAGTTATAGACATAATAAGGGCTAAGACAGAACTAAGTTTAAAATCAGCCCTTATGCAATCAGAAGGTACAATTTCCAGGGAAATAAAAATCATAAGAAATAAATTACTTACTGTGATTGCACATATAGAAGCTACAGTGGATTATCCTGAAGAGGATATGGAAGAAGTAACTGCAGAAATGGTAAATGAAGATGTTACTGCATTAATAAGTGAAATCGACATACTTTTAAGTACTGCAGACGAAGGTAAAATTTTAAGAGAAGGCTTAAGCACTGTTATAGTTGGAAAACCTAATGTAGGAAAATCGTCACTACTTAATGCTCTTGTTAAAGAAAAAAGGGCTATTGTTTCCGATGTTCCAGGTACTACAAGGGATGCAATAGAGGAATATATAAGTATTTGCGGTATACCAATTAAAATAGTAGATACTGCAGGTATTAGAGATACAGAAGATATAGTTGAAAAAATAGGAGTAGAAAAATCAAAGGAAAAAATTGATGAGGCTGATTTAGTTATCTTAATTTTAGATCTAAGTAGTAAGATTTCTAATGAAGATAGACAAATCATTGAATATATAAAAGATAAAAAATATATTGTACTATTAAATAAAAGTGATTTAGGTGGTAAAATAGACGAGAGTGAACTGAAAAATCTTAAATCAAAATATATAACTAATGTTTCTATAAAAACAGGTGAAGGATTAGATCATGTTAAAGAATACATTAAAGACTTATTTTTCAAAGGTGAAATAAAAACTGAAGGAATATTTGTTACAAATAATAGACATAAACAGGCTTTAATAAGAGCAAAAGAAAGTTTGGAATCATCATTAAAAGCATTAGAATATACTAAGGCTATAGATTTGGCATCAATTGATATACGAAATGCATGGACGAATTTAGGTGAGATTACGGGAGAATCCTTAGAAGAAGATATTATACATAAGATATTCTCGGAATTTTGTCTAGGAAAGTAGGGATAGATATGAAATATATTGCAGGAAATTTCGATGTTGTAGTTATTGGGGCTGGTCATGCAGGTTGCGAGGCAGCGCTGGCAGCTGCAAGAATGGGATGTAAAACACTAATTTGTGCTATAAATTTAGATAGTGTTGCATTAATGCCTTGTAACCCCAATATTGGTGGAACTGCTAAAGGACATTTAGTAAGAGAAATAGATGCTCTTGGTGGTGAAATGGGAGTGAATATTGATAATACATTTATACAATCTAGAATGTTAAATACGTCCAAAGGTCCAGCTGTCTTTTCGCTTCGAGCACAGGCGGATAAAAAAGCGTACACTGAAAGAATGAAAAATGTATTAGAAAAACAAGAAAACTTATATTTAAAACAATTAGAAGTAGTTTCTATAGATGTAATGAATGGAAAAGTTGAAGGTGTTCTTACGAAAAATGGGGGGTACTTTGAGACTAAGGCTGTTATTATTGCTTCCGGAACATATTTAAAATCAGAAATAATAATTGGAGATCTTAGATTTGAAGAAGGTCCTAGTGGACTTCTTCCAGCTAACAAACTTTCTAAATCCTTAGAGGAAATAGGGATTAGACTCCGAAGGTTTAAAACAGGAACTCCAGCTAGAATAAATAAACGATCAGTTGATTTTTCCAAAATGGAAGAGCAATGTGGAGATAGGTCGATAGTTCCATTTTCATTTATAAGTGAAGATATAAATAGGGAACAGGTATCATGTTATCTGACCTATACAAATGAAAATACGCATAATGTAATTAGAGAGAATATTGGTAGGTCGCCACTATATAATGGATCTATTTCTAGTACGGGACCTAGATATTGCCCTTCTATCGAAGATAAAGTAATGAGATTTGCGGATAAGCAGAGACACCAAATATTTATTGAACCTGAGGGTGAAACTACTGAGGAAATGTATGTTCAAGGTATGTCAAGTTCACTTCCTGAAGAGGTTCAGATTGAAGTATTAAAAACTGTTCCAGGACTTGAAAATGTAGAAATTATGAGAACTGCTTATGCAATAGAATATGATTGCATATATTCCACGGATTTAAAACTTACATTGGAATTTAAAAACACTAGCGGATTATTCTCAGCAGGGCAAATAAACGGTTCCTCAGGATATGAAGAAGCGGCAGCTCAGGGGCTTATGGCAGGAATTAATGCTGCACTTATTATTCAAAACAAGGACCCATTAATATTAAAAAGATCTGATGCGTATATAGGAGTTTTAATTGATGATTTAGTTACTAAAGGTACTAATGAACCATATAGGATGATGACATCAAGGGCAGAGTATAGATTGCTTCTAAGGCAAGATAACGCTGATTTAAGGCTAACTGAAATAGGATATGGGGTAGGCCTTGTTAAAGAACATAGATATGATTTATTTGTGAAAAAGAAAATGCAACTTGTAGAAGAAATTAATAGAATTAAACACTTACAAATCACAAATAAAAAAGAGATAGAGGAATTTTTGATTTCTTGTAACTCTACACCACTAAAAAAGCCCATTAGCCTATATGAGCTCATAAAAAGACCAGAGCTTGATTATTATAAAGTTTCAAAACTTGATATTGATAGGCCTAAATTAGATAAATATGTACAAGAGCAAGTTAACATTGTTTCAAAGTATGAAGGGTATATCCAGAAACAATTAGAACAAATAAAACAATTTAAGAAGTTTGAAAACAAACTTATACCAAAAGATATAAATTATGATCAAATAAAAGGGTTAAGGATAGAGGCTATGCAAAAATTAGGTAAAATCAAACCGGAAAGTATAGGTCAAGCTTCTAGAATATCAGGGGTATCACCTGCAGATATGACTGTTTTAATGATATATATTGAGCAACAAAATAGAATTAAAAATAGTTTGATACCTAAAGTTAATATTTAAGTTATAAAATGAACATGGAGGTGGAATATGGAATACTTTGATATATTAAATGAGGCTAGTAATAATGTAGGGCTTGATTTTACTGAAAAAAAATACCAACAATTTATGAGATATAAAGATCTTATAAAAGAATGGAATAAAAAAATAAACTTAACAGCTATAAAAGAAGATGAAGATATAGTAAAAAAACATTTTATTGATTCTATGAAAGTTTTTAATTTTGAGGAGCTAAAGAGTGCGAAAAGTGTAATAGATATAGGGACTGGAGGTGGGTTTCCTGGTATACCTATGAAAATAATGAAACCCGAAATAAATATAGTCCTATTAGATTCACTGAATAAAAGAATTAAATTTTTAAACGAAGTAATTAAGGATTTAAATCTAAAGAATATTAGTGCAATTCATGGTAGGGCAGAAGATTTTGCACAAGAGCATCAGTATAGAGAAAAGTTTGATGTTGCAGTTTCAAGGGCTGTTGCTAATTTAACAGTTTTAAGTGAATATTGTATACCCTATGTAAAGGTTGGAGGATATTTTGTTGCAATGAAGGGACCTGCCGCTGAAGAGGAAATTAAGTGTTCACAAAATGCAATAAGGAAATTAGGTGGACGAATAGAACATATCGAAAAAGTGCAAATTGAAGACAGTGATTTAAAGCATAATCTTATAATAATAAGTAAAATTTCTGTAACTCATAAGCAGTATCCTAGAGGTGCAGGTATAGTTTCTAAAAATCCGCTGTTATAATGTCATAATTTGTCATACGATTTAATAAAAAAAAAGAAGGATATTAGACAGAAAGAGAGAATTGTTAATATAAGGAAAAAACTTGAGGGATGGTATATTATGCAAAACAACGTTAATTATGTATCTATTGAATTAATTTCACCAAATGTTTATCAGCCTAGAAAGCATTTTAATGAAGAAACTATTGAAGAACTGTCGCAGTCAATTAAATCTTATGGAATAATTCAACCACTAACAGTTAGAAAGAGTGGAGAAACTAGATATGAATTGGTAGCGGGAGAGAGAAGACTAAGAGCAGCAAAAAAAATAGGACTAGAGCAGGTTCCAGTAATAATTATAGATATTACAGATAAAGATTCTGCTGCAATTGCATTATTAGAAAATTTGCAAAGAGAAGATTTAAATTTTTTGGAAGAAGCAGTGGCTTATTCTAATCTTATTCAAGATCATTCCTACACACAAGAAAAGTTAGCTCAAATAATAGGAAAAAAACAATCAACTATAGCTAATAAACTAAGACTTTTAAAACTAGATAAAGAGATAACTAATGTCTTGGTAGAAAACAAACTTACTGAAAGACATGCTAGAGCACTTTTAAAATTACCCAATATAAACATTCAAAAGAAAGTGCTTAAAGTAATTATTGATAAATCACTAAATGTTAAATATGCAGAACAACTTATTGAAAGAGAATTATTAAAGTTATGCAGAGATGAAGTAGCTGTGGGGGGAAAGAAAAAAATCAAAGGAATTTTTGCTCCTAGAGTATATATAAATACGATTAAACAAGTTTTTGATAAGTATGGGATAAATGCAGAATATAGATCTAAGGAATTAGAAGATAGTATAGAAGTTACAATAAAAATACCTAAAAAATAACAAATATATAAAAAAGAGAATGTTTCACGTGAAACATTCTCTTTTTTTATATTTTTTTTGAGAAAAGACTATTAAATTGTGGTACATAAATATATAATAGCTTTAGAGAATATAAAGAGCTTTATATTCTCTAAGGAATTTTATATTATAAAAAAAAACTTTATAGCGAAAATAACTCATGAAAATAAGAATAATATTACGAATGGTAGGTGTAGTCATGAAAACTATATGTATTTTCAATCAAAAGGGTGGGGTAGGTAAAACTACTACGAATATAAATCTATGTGCATATTTAGCTATGCAAGGCAAAAAAGTTTTAACAATAGATATTGACCCTCAAGGTAACACCACAAGTGGATTGGGTTTTGATAAAAAAAAGATAGATTTATCAATATATGATTTATTAACATCGGATATTTCAATAAGAGAAACTATAAAAGAATGTGAACTAATAAAGAATCTATACGTAGTACCTTCTACAATGGAGCTTGTAGGTGCAGAAGTAGAATTAATCAATACAAGTAATCGTGAAAATATGCTAAAGAAAAAGCTAAAAGAAATTGAGGGTGAATTTGACTATATTTTTATAGATTGCCCTCCGTCACTTGGAATATTAACTATAAATGCACTTACTGCTTCAGATACTGTACTTACACCTATTCAATGTGAGTTTTACGCTTTGGAAGGTGTTGGTCAACTAATTAACACCATAGGGCTTGTTAGAAAATCTTTAAATAAAAAGCTGGAAATTGAGGGTATAATTTTAAGTATGTATGATAATAGAACAAAACTTTGTAATGAGGTTGTACTAGAAGTAAAAAAATATTTTAATAATAAAGTTTACGATACAACTATACCTAGAAATATAAGATTGGCAGAATCACCAAGTTTTGGACTTCCAATTATGTTGTATGATGATAAATGCAAGGGTGCAGAGGCATATGCGGAATTAGCAAATGAATTTTTAAATAGACAAGGGAGATGATTAGTGTTGAGCAAAAAATTTGGGCTAGGTAAGGGTCTTGGTGCTTTAATACCAGAAGAAGAATTTGCAGAGGATGGTTCCTCAATTATAAAAATATCTATGAATTTGATAAAAGCTAACAAAGATCAACCAAGAAAAAGTTTTGATCCTGGGAAAATATCTGAATTGGCACAATCAATAAAAGAACATGGTGTGATACAGCCTATCATATTAAATAAAGAAGGTGATATATATGTAGTTATAGCAGGTGAAAGAAGATTCAGAGCAGCTAAAAGTATTGGGCTAACTAATATACCAGCAGTCATAATGAATGTAGATAACAAAAAAATATTAGAAATATCATTAATAGAAAACATTCAAAGAGAAGATCTAAATGCTATTGAAGAAGCAATAGCTTATAAGAAACTAATAGTAGATTTCAATCTTACGCAGGAAGATATTAGTAAAAAGGTGTCCAAGTCAAGAACAGCTATAACAAATTGTATGAGATTACTAAACTTAGATGAAAGAGTTCAAGATTACATAATAGATGGGGTAATATCTGAGGGGCACGGAAGGGCAATACTCGGAATAAACGATAAACAAATACAATATGAAATTGCGCAAATGGTTATAGATGATAGTCTCAATGTTAGACAAACAGAGAAAGTAGTGAAAAATTTTGATAGCGAAAAAAAGGTAAAAGTAGTGGAAAAACAAAACAATATATACTATAAAGATGTATTGAATAAGTTAGAGAATCATTTTGGCACTAAAGTTTTTATAAACTCTAAGAATAAAAACAAAGGTAAAATAGAAATTGAGTATTACTCAGAAGAAGATTTTGAAAGAATTTTAGAAGTTTTTAATATATAATGTTTCACGTGAAACATAATAGGAAGGATGTAATTTAAAATGCAGAGTATATTTAATTTTATAAGTAATGCAGAGGTATATATAATACTATCTCTTATAGTTGTTGTTTTTATTTTAACAGTAATAATTATAATGACATATAGGTTTTTAAATAAATTAGAGAACAAATATAGAAAACTAATGAGAGGGGTAAATAAAAAGAATTTAGAAGATGTTGTTATATCATATTTAGATAAAATTGATGAAGTTAAAGAAGAAAATGATGTTATGAAACAAATGTTTAATGGATTAAATGGGCAGCTAAAAACTTGTGTTCAAAGGACTTCAATTATAAGGTATAAAGCTTTTGAAGATGTTGGGAGTGATTTAAGTTTTTCAATAGCACTGCTTGATGGAAACCAAAATGGGGTTATATTAACCAGTATATATGGTAGAAACGAAAGCACTACTTATGCTAAACCGGTGGATAAAGGGATATCTAGGTATGACTTATCACAGGAAGAGAGCAAAGTGTTAGAGCAAGCTATGAATTCTAAATAAAAAATATGAATATAGTATAATAAAAAATCTCTTTTAGGACAGAATAAAAACAAAGGGGTTTTTTTATGGTAATATGTATTTCACAAGAACTTGTAATTTTACAAGATGAGCTAATTAAAAGAGGTCATACAGTAATAAATAATAGAGAAAATAATGTCTGTTGTGACGCAATTATATGTAATCTTAAAGACGGTGGACTAATAAAATTGAATATGCAAAATAACATTAGAAGAGAAGGAACACTAATCATTGATAGTGGAAGTAAAACTATTGATGAAATAGAATATATATTGTGTAATAGAGTGTATAGTAATATTTTTTAAAATCACTTCTGGTATGGTTTTAGATTAACGAATAAATATGTACAAACATTACTAAAAATATATTTAGAAACATAAATCGAAATAACAAGTAAAGTATAACGTTATATTTTACTTGTTATTTCTTTAAACATACTGGAATTAAATTTCAACATCCTTTATAGTTGATTCATTATAAAGAGAATTAAATCTTCTTCCACCTATAGATTTGAGTATTGAATGATATAAACCGTTTGATATAGCATCAGCAAGCATCATAACTGTATACAATCTTGTGTTTTGAAGTACCATAAATTCAAAGGCACCAGATATATTTACAACGCCTGTTATGCTTAGGTCACCCACTTTAGGTAGATCTTTATTCATAGCTGCCCCAGGGCTTAAGGGCTTTTCCTCAACAATGATTTTACCTACATTTTGCAAACTACCTAGGCAAGCATCAATTGCAATAATATAAGGATTGGTGTAAGAATAGTTAATTTCATCAATTGTTTCACATAAATTTTTAGCATGTACTGGACATTCAAGACTACCATAAACATGGATTTCATTTCTAACTAAAAATTTAAGCTTATTTCCAACAAGGGGGCCTAAACTATCACCAGTAGACCTATCAGTACCAATACATAAAACTACAATAGGACGTGAACATTTAGCTATGGGAATAATATACTGACTTATAATATCTCTTAACTTATAAGTGCAATCTTTGGACATAGAATCTAAAATAACTTTATCTACCATAAAAAAACCTCCTATTTGGATTTTATCCATGTAGGAGGTTTTTTATTCTACAAAACTTCAACTTTTTTCAATATATTGTAAAACACTACTAAAAACATGCAGAATAACATTCCAAGAATACCGTTTGCTCGGAGTCCTATAAATATAGAGGCTAAAACCGCTACGGGATGAATTCCTAGTGAGGTAGATACAATTTTAGGTTCAATAATTTGTCTTACTATAGTGATAATTATATAAGATATTAAAAGGCCTAAAGCTGCTACATAATTATGCGATATAAAAAATATTATTATCAAAGGAAGGTATATAGCTCCTATACCAAAAATAGGTAATAAATCCAATACTCCACACAATATACTTAGTGTAACGGCATACTTAACTTTAAAAATTAAAAAAACAACTAAGGTTTCTAAAAATGTTATAGTGATTATTAATAAGTAAGAAAGTAAATAATTTTTAAACATTTTTTTTGATTCTTCAAAAATGGAGGTTATTCTATCTCCGTTTTTACTAGGAATTAAATCTGATAGTTTTTTAGTTGAAGATGATAAATCTTTTGTGAAGAAATATGTGGCAAGTAAAGTAAATAATAAAACCATTAGAATATAGGGTATAGCGGAAACAAAACCTAAAGTCTGTGAAAATATTTTTGTGGAGGCATCAAAACTAATATTTATGGTTTTAGTAATATACTCAGTGATATTTGACTCGATATTACTGAGTATACTTGGATCTAGATTTTTATAATAATTTTGCATATTTATTAAAAAATTGACTATGCTATCTTTGTTAGAAGATATATATAACTGTATATTCTTTGCCAGTTGTATTGTTTCGGAAGTTAGAGTAGTAATTACTAAAGTTAGTAATACAACAATTATTGTGAAAAAAACTGTTGTAGTTAATAATGATGCTACAGTACTTTTAACATTAAATTTTTCCATTAAATATTTTGTTGGAATTTTAAGAATTAACGCTAAAATAAGAGCTAGTACAAAAGGAAGGGTGTAGTCTATTGTTCCAAAAAATATTACAAAAATGAAAGTATACAAAATAAAGAATATAGCTAATTTATCAATTTTTTGTAGAAATTTATCCATGTAAAAAATCACACCTTTCTTATAATAGTACTTAGGGAATTCAGAGTATAATTAATGTCCTTAATATCGTTAAAAGGCCCAATACCAAATCTTAAAGTGCCACATGGATATGTACCTATGGTTTTATGAGCTAGTGGTGCACAGTGGAGGCCAGTTCTTGTTATAATTCCATATTCACTATCTAGTAGAAATCCCAATTCTGAATTGTCAATTTTTGTAGAATTAACAGAAATGGTTGCTGTTCTTTTAGAACTATCGGTTAATCCATAAATTTTAATGGAGTCTATATTTAATAATCCGTCTATAAATTTCTTTAATAAGTATTCTTCATGCTCTCGAATTGCGTCTATACCTTGAGTATTAATAAAATTTATACCTTCTAAAAGACCTGCTATACCGGGAGCGTTTTGAGTCCCACTCTCGAATTTATCAGGTAAAAAATCTGGTTGACTAATACTTGAAGAAAGACTACCAGTTCCGCCCTCCATAAATGAAGTACATGCTTCATTTAGAGTGTCGTCAATTAAAAATCCGCCAGTACCCTGAGGTCCGAGTAAACCTTTGTGGCCAGTAAAGGCTAGGGCATTACAATTTAACTTGTAGAAGTCTAAGGGTATTACTCCAGCAGTTTGTGCAGAGTCTATGATGAAAAAGATACCTTTTTCTTTACATATTTTACCTATAGCTTCGAGTGGTTGAATACTTCCAATAATATTTGAGGCATGAGATAGAACTACGAGCTTCGTATTAGGCTTAATTGTATTAACAAAATCATCTATGTTGATAAGGCCTTGTTTTGAACAGGGAACAATGTCTAATTCTATAATACCATTTTCTAAAAGACCGTTTAAAGGTCTTAGCGACGCGTTGTGATCCATTGAGGATGTTATTACATGCCAACCACTTTTTACCACTGTTTTTATAAGTGTATTTAATGAAGTGGTAATGTTTGGTGTGAAAATTACATTCTCAACTTTATCAAAGTTAAAAAAGTCCATTAATGCATATCTACAATTTAAAACAACTTTATTTCCTGCAAGAGACGCAGTGGTTACTCCTCTCCCGGGATTTGTTCCCACGTTCATCATATAGTTCATCATCGAAGTATAAACCGCTGATGGTTTAGGAAATGTAGTAGCTGCATTGTCTAAATATATTTTCATAGTTCCCTCCAATTTCTTTAAAAAAAAACAATAGTATTACTATATTTTATAGAAAGTGTAATATCTATTAATATTATCAATAACAAGATAAATTTTGTTTTGATATAATTTATAATATAAATAGTTTATAATAATATTATATGAGAGTGTATTCTATAATTTTATATCTAATAATTACATTATAATTACATATTTATTAATTAACGTATAATAGAATATTATAATCTAAAGCGTGGTAAATGTATATGAAATTAGAAGTTTTCCTAGAGAAAGGGGTGTGAAAGTTTTAAGTTAATTATTAAAAATTAATTTGAAACGTAAATAATATGAATAATATAATAGATTGTAAGGGTTTAAAATGTCCAATACCTGTAGTTAAGACTAAAAAATATTTTGATTCAATAGAAAGTGGAGATAGTACAATAATTGTAGATAATTTAGTTGCTAAAAAAAATATAGTAAAACTAGCTGAAGGCAGTGGATATAAGAGTATTGTAGAAGAAAAAGATAAATTATATTATATAAAAATATCTAAAGAAAAATGTGAAGTCTTAAACATTGAAACTAAAGAAAAGAAAAAATTTACTTTGGTTTTATCTAGTGATAAGCTAGGCCTTGGGGATGATAAGCTTGGAGATATGCTTATGAAAAGCTATATATATGCACTATCAGAAGCAGATTTAATACCTGATGATTTACTTTTTATTAACGCGGGGGTAAAGCTTACTATAAATAGTTCACCGGTACTTGATAGTTTAAAACAGCTAATACAAAGAGGAACAAACATATTAGTTTGTGGGGTGTGTATTGATTTTTATAATCTAAAGGACGAACTTGCTCTTGGAGAAATATCAAACATGTACACCATAGTACAATTAATGAATAATGCAGACAAGACTATAAAACTATAATACATGGAATAGGGTGAAATACATTGAATAAATATTATATAGTAACATTTCAGAATACACTTGAAGCTATGAAAGCAGAAAGAGAAGCTTTAAAAAAACAAATTGTGTTAATAGTTATTCCCACACCTACTTATATAACTAAGAGCTGTGGTATTAGCTTGAAAATAGGAGATGAAAACATTCAAAATATAATTGAACTTATAGAATCAGAAACTATAAAAGTTAAAGAAATTTTTATTCGAGATGGAGAGAGTGTAAAAGTTATGACCATATAGTTATGGAATTTAAAGGTGGGATGTGTAGTGAAAGTTTTTAATTTAGGAGACATTGTTGAAATGAAAAAAACTCACCCTTGTGGCAGCAAGAACTGGGAAATTATAAGGTTGGGTGCGGATATAAAAATAAAATGTTTGGGTTGTGCAAGGATAGTTATGCTTCCAAGAATAAAATTTGATTCAGCTGTAAAGAAAGTCATAAAAGAAAACCCTATAAAACAATAATAATAATAATACCTTGTTTTTTTTGTTGATAGGTGATATAATTTATTCTTGTAATCCCTGCCGTGCAATGCATGGCCGTTAGTCCGAGGGGAGGAGGTGAAATTAATGAGAAAATATGAAACTATATTCATATTACATCCATCATTAGACGAAGAAGCAGTTAAAACTAATGTTGAAAAATTTAAAAGTGTAATAGAAAACAATGGTGGAGTAGTTGAAAATGTTGATGCTTGGGGTAAAAGAAAATTAGCCTATGAAATACAAAAGGTTGGTGAAGGCCACTATACATTAATCAATTTCAATGCAAATCCCGATTTACCAAAAGAATTAGATAGAGTATTCAGAATTACTGACAGTGTTATAAGACATATCATAATAAATCCAGAAAAATAGGTGGTGTTTTTATGAATAAAGTTGTTTTAGTTGGTAGATTAACAAAAGACCCTGAGTTAAAATTTGCTCAAGGGACAGGAACAGCTGTAACCACTTTTACTATTGCCATTAATAGAAGATTTAAAAGAGAAGGTCAACCAGATGCTGACTTTATACCAGTAGTGGTATTTGGAAAGACTGCTGAAAATACTGCCAATTACATGAGTAAAGGCAAACTTTTAAGCGTTTCTGGAAACATTCAAACTAGAAATTATGAAGCTAAAGATGGTACTAGAAGATATGTTACTGAAGTAATTGCTGATGAAGTTGACTTCCTTGAATGGGGAGGAAATAAAACATCAGATACGAATACTAATCAAGGTGGCTATAAAGGCGAATCAAATGCTGGATCAAATGATTTTGGCAGTGCTAGCGATATAACACCAATTGATGATGGAGATATTCCATTCTAATATTAGGTAAGGAGGAAAAAAAACAATGGCTATGAACGAGCGTAAAAAAAGTGGCGGCGGTGCTGGTGGAAACAGAAAGAGAATGAAAAGAAAAGTTTGTGCTTTCTGTATGGACAAAGCAACTGCAATCGACTATAAAGACATAAATAAACTTAGAAAATATGTTACAGAAAGAGGGAAAATTCTTCCTAGAAGAATTTCTGGAAACTGTGCAAAACATCAAAGAATGCTTACTGTATCTATAAAAAGAGCAAGAAACATAGCATTATTACCATTTACTACTGAATAGTAAGCTTACTATGCATAGTAAGCTTTTACTAATAAATAGCAAATGACTGAAAGCAGCACCTTATGGTAGCTGCTTTTATTTTTCATTTATTAAAATCAAATAGAAATGAAGATTTAGTAAATAATTAAAATATAATTAGAAAAGGGTATATGCTACAGTACAATTTGTAGTATACTTGTAGTTGCAACCCATAAAATGTAAATGACGTGGAGCATTATATACAACTATAAATTACATATATATAAATAAACTTTAGTTGCATAAATAATGAGAAATCACTAAAATAGAGTTATAGGTATAAGGTTACAGGGGGAGATGGTATACTATGAAAAGAGAAGATTTTAATATAATGTCTAACGTTAGGATAATTGAAAGCATGAAGGCTGAACTACTATGTATAATAGGTGATTTCTTCAAATTATTAAGTAAAGGAAGTAATGTAGCTCAAGATGCTATACTGGATTGTATTTCAGGGGCGATAATACTCCTATATATTTTAGGTGAAAGATTAGGATACTCTAATGTAGCTGTAGATGAAAACATGAAAAAGAAACTAAAAGTTGGTATAGTTGAAGGAGATAATATAGAAAAGGATGGGAAAGACCTGAGTAAACTATATATGCACATAAAAGGAAGGTAACAATGGAAGAAAAAATGCGGAATAAAAATTATAGTACAAAAGCAATTGTAGAAGCTTCTCTTATATCTGTTATAATTTTAGTGATTATGATTATAATAGGATACTTACCAATTGTATCAGTTATAGGAACTTTAATATTACCAATTCCTGTGGCAATACTCTATATAAGGCATAATTATAAAATAACAATCATGGCTATAGTTTTAAGTGTAATTTTAACGTCCTTAGTCTATAACCCAGTAATGGCAATATATGCTGCTATAACTTGTAGCATTGTTGGTATTACGCTTGGCTATTGTATTAAGAGTAATAAAACATCATCAATAACACTATTGTATTTAGCTATTAGCAGCGCTATATCTAAAATATTAACTGTAGCTTTTTTTATGTTATTTATAGAAAAAGTAAGTTTTATGAATTTCCTTAATAACAAATTAGACTTTTTCAAACAATCAATGAATGGATCGTTACTAGAATTAAAAGCCATTTATACGCAATCAGGAATAACCCCAAAACAGTTGGAAATTTTAGATAAAAACTTTGATACAATAAAAGGAATAGATGTTAATATTTTTTTGGTAGCAATACCTGCAGCTATTTTCATTGGCGCTCTTATATCAGCTTATTTGAACTATAAAGTGTCCAGTGCTGTATTAAACAAACTAAATTACAAAATGAATGAAATTTTACCGTTTAGAAAATTTTATGTTAATAATATAGTAGGAGCAGTACTCATAGGCACGGTTTGTATAGGCATAATATTATCATCGAAAAACATACCGGGTGGGAACTATATACTTGAGTCATCTCAGTTTCTTGTACTGTGTGTGTTTATTATTAACGGGCTCGCTGCAAGTATATATTTTCTAAGAGTTAAAAGAAATTTATCTAAACCTATAGTGGTATTAATTATAGTGTTAACAATGTTAACGAAGGTAAGTAGTGTTTACTTTTCAATAGGACTTATGGAAATGGCTTTTGACTTTAGAAAGCTTGACCCTTATAGAATTAAAAGAAAATAATGGGGGCTAATTATGGATAATAAATATAATAATTTTAATGTTAATAATAAAATATATATGGTGACCATGGCCCTACTCATATGTATAATATTTTATTATGGACACATTGAAGCAGGAATGTTAACACTTGGATTATACGCAATACTGGCAGTGTATAATATTTATAACTCAAAGGTTAAAAAAAGTGAATGGAAAAAATTCATCGAAAACTTTTCATCTAAACTTGATATAGCAACAACAAGCACTTTAGTAAAGCTGCCATTTCCACTATTAATAATAGGGTATACAGGAAATATTTTATGGTATAATCAAAGTGTGACTACAATGCTCGAAGGAGAAGATCTTTTAAATAAAAACATTAAGGATATAATTAAGGAGCTTAATCTAAAACAAGTTTTAGAGGGTAAAAAGAAATTATTTCTAAATGTTAAAATAAAGGATAATTTTTATGAAGTTTATACTAATATGGTGGATACAAACGAAAATAAAAATATTAAAGATAAGATCATGCTCTTATATTTTTACGATACAACGGAAAAAACGAATTTAATAAAAGGTATTAACGGTAATAGAGAAAGCGTAATGTTAGTAGAGGTTGATAATCTTGATGATGTTGTTAAGACTACAGAAGAAGATAAGGCACCGCTACTTATTGCAGACATTGAAAGGGCAATAAACAGCTACGGACAGAGTGTAAATGCTGTGGTAAAAAAATATACATCAAATAAGTATGTTATTATAGTTCAAGATAAGTATATTGAAAAAGAAATAGAAAAGAAATTCGATATTCTAGATAATGTCCGTGAAATAAGCAATGGGAATAAACTTGCAGTTACTCTAAGTATAGGAGTAGGAAGGGGAGAAGATACGCCCCTTAAAAACTTTGAATTTGCTACGTCGGCTAAGGAACTTGCCTTAGGTCGTGGTGGTGACCAAGTTGTAGTGAAAAAAGGGGATAAATTATCTTTCTTCGGAGGAAAAACTAAAGAAGTTGAAAAAAGAACTAAGGTTCGCGCAAGGGTTATTGCTCATGTATTGATGGATTTAGTAAATGAGAGTGGCGCAATTTTTATTATGGGACATAAAAATCCGGATGCTGATTGTTTAGGCTCTGCAATAGGACTGTATAGCATTATTAAAGATTCAAATAAAGAATGTTACATTATTCTAGAAGGGATAAGTAGTGGCATAAAAAGTATGATGGATATATTATCAGAAGATGTAGATTATAAAAATACTTTTATAACAAGCGAAAAGTTTAAAAGTGTTAAAAAATCTAATAACTTGCTTATATTGGTAGATGTTCACAATGAAAGTTATGTGCAAAATTTTGAAATAGTTAAAGAAGTAGAAAAAGTAGTTATAATTGACCATCATAGAAAGTCACAGGATTTTATACAAGGGGCAGTGGTTAGTTATATGGAACCCTATGCATCATCTGCTGCTGAATTAGTTACTGAAATGATTCAATATATGGTAGATAAGCCAAAACTTAAACATGTAGAAGCTGTGTGTCTTTTGGCTGGAATATGTGTAGATACAAAGAATTTTTATTTTAAGACAGGGGTTAGAACCTTTGAAGCAGCAGCTTTTTTAAGGCGACATGGTGCAGATAGTTTGGATGTTAAAAAAATGTTCTCTGATGATTTAAGTATTTATTTAAAGAGAGCTGATATTATAAGAGCTGCAAAAATCGAAAATGAAATTGCCATAGCAGTTTGTCCTCCCACAATAGATGATACAGTAGTCGCTGCTCAAGCCGCGGATGAACTTCTAAATATTACTGGTATCGAAGCGTCATTTGTGATTGTTAAAATAGGAGATGAAGTATTTATTAGTGGAAGGTCTCTTGGAAAAATAAATGTACAGTTGATACTGGAGGCATTAGGTGGTGGTGGACATATGACTATGGCAGGTACGAAGTTTATTTCACTAAAACTTGAAGAAGTAGTGGTGAAATTAAATAGTGCGATAAAGGAATACTTAAGGGAAGGTGAATAATAATGAAAGTTATATTATTAAAAGATATTAAGAGTGTAGGTAAAAAGGGTGATGTAATAAATGCTGCAGATGGATATGCAAGGAATTTTTTGTTTCCTAGGAAGTTGGCAGAGGAAGCTACAGATGCTAATATGCACATACTAAATAGAAAAGATGAAAACGAAAGAAAAAAGAAAACTTCTGAAATTGAAGAGGCGCAAGAATTAGCTAATGAGCTTAAAGACAAAGTTATAAAAATGGTTATGAAAGCTGGAGAAAATGGGAAACTTTTCGGAGCAATTACAACTAAAGATATAGCAGTAGCATTAAATGAACAATGCAATTTAGAAATAGATAAAAAGAAAATAGTAACAGACACAATAAAATTATTAGGAACTTATGATGTAGAGATTAAAATATATCCAGAAATATCTACGAAGATAAAAGTTCTTGTTTGTGAGCAATAATCATATAAAACGGAGGGAGGAAGCGCTTTAGTAAATAAATGATAGTTTTATTTATTAGGGCGTAATAAGTTTGAATACATTATTTGTTAATAAATCAGGAGAAGAGATTGAAAAAGATACGTTACCAATAGATACCCAAATTGACGTTTTATATGAAATAATGAGAAATGTAATAGATGAGGGTAGCATAAAGGCGAAAACTGTAAAGTTTAAACTTCAAAAACATATTAAAAGTGATGATATATATAGAAGAGCATATGCTTTAAATAAAATCATTAGTAATGGTAAAGGAATAGATATAGTACCTAACCAGAAAAATATACATGAGGTGCTAGATAATACTAATGAGTGGCTCACTGAAGAAATAGCTAAGAGGTATGTCCAAAACAAGATTGAGGTTGAAGTAGAAAAAAACCTAATGGAAAAGCAAGATAAGTATATTGATGAAGTAAGACTTAGTATAATTAAAAAACAAAAAGGTCCTGAAAATGCTAAAACAATTAAAAAATATGAAGAGTTAAAAGCACTTGATAGGAGAAAACTTACTAAAAACATACAAGCTATTTTAAGACCAGAGAGTTTTAATGAAATAGTTGGACAAGAAAGAGCAATAAAATCTCTGCTATCTAAAATGGCATCGCCATATCCTCAACATATTATTCTTTATGGACCACCAGGAATTGGTAAAACAACTGCAGCTAGGCTTGCTCTTGAGGAAGCTAAAAAGCTAAGCTATACAATTTACGATAAAGATGCTGAATTCGTAGAGGTGGATGGTACTACGCTTAGATGGGACCCCAGAGAAATAACAAATCCACTACTCGGTTCTGTACACGACCCAATATATCAGGGAAGTAAAAGAGATTTAGCTGATGTTGGAATCCCAGAACCCAAAACAGGTCTTGTAACAGAGGCTCATGGAGGGGTATTATTTATTGATGAAATAGGAGAACTTGATAGCATACTCCAAAATAAATTACTCAAAGTATTAGAAGATAAAAGAGTTGAATTTTCATCATCATATTATGATCCTGAGGATGAAAACACACCTAAATATATAAAATATTTATTTGATAAAGGTGCTCCAGCAGATTTCGTTTTAATAGGTGCTACAACTCGTGACCCATCAGAAATAAGCCCGGCATTAAGGTCAAGGTGTACTGAAGTTTATTTTGAACCATTATCTTCCGGGGATATTGAAAATATCGTAGTAAATGCTGCAAATAAATTAGAGGTTGAAGTTGGCGATGGAGTTGCAGAGACTATTAGTAGATATACTATTGAGGGAAGAAAAGCTATTAATATTTTAGCGGATGCCTATGGATATGTATTGCATAATAGGGAAATATTATCTAATTCTAAGGTTAAAATTGAAGTTAAAGATTTATTAGATATTATATCTATAAGTAGATTAACTCCATATGAAGAATTAAATAATGAAGTTAAATTTGAAGTTGGACATATATATGGGCTTGGAGTATCTGGCTATATAGGATCAACTATTGAAATAGAAACATCAGTATTTGAGGCAAAGGAAAGTGGTAAAGGCCAAGTAAGGTTCAATGATACGGCCGGAAGTATGGCTAAGGACTCGGTATTTAATGCTGCATCAGTAATAAGAAAGACTACCAATAGAGATATAAAGGATTATGACATACATGTAAATATAATAGGTGGCGGTAAAATTGATGGACCTTCAGCTGGAGCTGCTATAACGGTATGTATAATCAGTTCACTCTTAGATAAGCCATTAAGACAAGATGTTGCAGTAACTGGAGAGATATCACTAAGAGGTATTATAAAACCTGTAGGTGGTATATTCGAAAAAATTTATGGTGCAAGAAGAAAAGGAATAAAGCTAGTTATACTTCCAAAGGACAATGAAAAAGAAGTACCTATTGATCTTGTGGATATCGAAACAAAAGCTATATCAAACATAGAACAACTAATGAAATTAGTTTTTTAACTAATATCATTAGTTTAGGAGAGATAAAAAATGGATACACCTCTTAGAAGTTTACCTTATAATTTAGAAGCAGAACAATCAATAATTGGGTCAATGCTTATTGATAAAACCGCCATATCAAGGGTGGTGGAGGTTTTAATAACTGAAGATTTTTACAGAGATTCTCATAAGGTTATATTTAATGCTATTTTTGAATTATACCAAAAAGATACACCTATTGACATGATTACTTTACTGGAACATTTACGTTCTTCTGAAAAATTAGAAGCTTCAGGTGGAATTACATATATCTCAGAGATAAGTAATTCAGTACCATCTACTGCAAATTTAAGCTCATATATAAAAATTGTAGATGATAAATCTATTTTAAGAAAACTTATAAGAGCTTCCACTGAGATTATGGAGAATTGTTATAATAAGCAAGACAACGTGGAAGCAGTAATGGATCTTGCAGAGCAAAAAGTATTTAATATAGCAGAGAGAAAGAATTCAAGTGAATTAGAACCGATGAATACGGTTCTTGAAAGAGGTTTTTTAGAAATAGAAAGAATCTTTAACAATAAAGGTGAAACAACAGGTATATCTAGTGGTTTTCCAGAACTTGATGATAAAACGGCTGGATTTCAAAAGGGAGATATGATTCTTATTGCAGCAAGACCTTCTATGGGTAAAACTACTTTTGCACTAAATTTAGCTGAGTATGCAGCACTTAGAGGAGGAAAAAGCGTAGCCATATTTTCCCTAGAAATGTCTAAGGAACAGCTTTCTTATAAATTACTTTGTTCAGAAGCAAATGTTGACATGTCGAAGCTTAGACATGGTGCTTTAGAAGATAGGGACTGGGAAAACATAGCCAAAGCTTCTGGTCCCTTAGCGGCTGCTAAAATATTCATTGATGATACAGCGGGAACTTCTGTTATGGATATGCGTTCAAAGTGTAGAAAACTAAAAATGGAGCACGGTATCGATATGATAGTTATTGACTATCTTCAACTTATGTCTGGTAGCAATACAGAAAGTAGACAACAAGAGGTATCAGAAATATCAAGATCTATTAAAGCTCTTGCAAAAGAGATGGAGTGTCCAGTTATTGCACTGTCACAGCTATCTCGTGCGCCAGAGCAAAGAGCTGACCATAGACCTATGCTATCTGACCTTAGAGAATCAGGGTCTATTGAGCAGGATGCTGACGTTGTTATGTTCTTATACAGAGATGAGTATTATGATGCTGAAACAGAAGATAAAAATATAGCAGAGCTAATAATAGCAAAACAAAGGAATGGCCCTATAGGAACAGTTAAGCTTGCATGGATAGGTCAATTTAGTAAATTTGCAAAACTTGATGTTATTTATAGTGATTAGGAATGAACTAAATTTTAAAAGCAAGAATAGGATAACAAAACTTATAAAGTTTTGTTATCCTATTTTTTTATAGATAATAACAAGAAATTCATATCAGGAATGAGCTGTTGTGGGTATTTGATTCAATGTATATATATCTACATTTGTATATATATATATAAATATAGATATATATATAGATGAACATAAATAAACATATATATGTAGATGAATATATATGTTTACAAATAGGCTAGTGGATAATATTTAGTATGTTTTTATATAAAGATCAGTACTATATAATGAAATTAAGATAAAAGAGTAGCGAGATGTATAAATATATAGGTATATAGATATATAAACATTTGTAGATATATTTACAAATGTTTATAAGTAGGCAGATAAACGTATATATATAACCTTACAAATATTTGAAAGTATTTCAAAATAAAAGAAGGATATTACATTTTAATACAGAATATATAGGTATAAACCATAAAAAGAAACATTTAGGAGGATAAAAAAATGAATTTAGTTGAAATATCAAAAAAATACCCTGCGCTAAGTAAAGTGTTAGCCTCTGTATTAACTGTAGACATAGGAAATACCTTTACAAAAACAAGTACGGATGTTACTTTTGCTAGTAGGGTATCATCAGTAAATAAACATGGTTCAAGGGCTACTGGAGTAAGTAACATCACTTGGAATGGAAAGTTATATACGGTGGGTAACAAAGAAGGTAAGCTTAATATGGAAGCTAATAAATACATGTCAGATCATTATAAGTTGAACCTACTTAATGCTATTGCGCTAAGTTTTAAAGGTGAAACTAGCATAAAGGTAAGACTTGCTGTAGGGCTTCCTGCTGAATACTATATAGATCATAGTGTTTCTCTCAAAAATGAGATTAAGAAGATGGAAAAACAATCTATAACATTAAATAGTAAAACATATGATATCGAAATTTTAGATGTACAAGTATTTAAACAAGGAGGTACACTTAGTGCTGAAACTATGGAAATGTTTAGTTATCCAATGCTTCTACTTGACTTTGGTGGAGGCACTTTAGATGTATCTCATTGGAAATATGAAAAAGATGAATTTGGTAATAAGGTGCTTGGAATGACTAAGGCTAGTAGTTTTGCTCAACACGGGTTCCAGCCGACAATAGAATCTATACTAACTAAATTTAATTCTGCAGAAGGTTCTGATGGTAATTATGATATATCAGATGCTATTGAATATTTAGAAGATAATGAACTACCTTTTGGAGAACCAAATGTGTTACAAGAAATTAAGGACCTAGTGTTAAGGCCGTATGTAGAGAAAGCAATAAGTTCGATTAATAGCTCTTTTAAACCTAATATTTGTAAAGATATTAGAATAATAGGAGGTCCTGCCGAGATACTACTAGAATACTTACAGAATGAATTTATTAGAACCGAGCCAAAGCTAATAGATAATAAAAATCCTCAATGTGCTAATGCTATATTATTTGCTGAAAGATATAAAGAACTGTTAGTATTAGAATTTTTAGATGGAAATAAAGAAGTTGCTGCAACTACAGAAGTAGGATATTAATTATGGGGGCACTCCGTAAAACTGTATCATCAAACTTAGGAGAGGAAACAGATAAAGATTTAATTGTTTATGTGAGCAATATGGAGAAGAAGGGTATCAATAATTCTAAACTTATAAAGCAGTCACTAAGATTTTACAGGGACTATGGAAATAAAGTTAAACAACTTGATACAGTCGATATTGCAAACATTCTGGATAACCCTGAAGTTAAAGAGTATATAGGTAATATAGTTGGAGATCTTTTTAGAAGTGCTATACCAAATTCTAATTCACAAATTAATGATATAGATATTGTTAAAAAATTAAAGAGAGAACAACAAGAGAGAGAGAGAGATTCTGTTGAGAGTGAGTATAAGAAAAAGCTTAATTGTGTTAAAGATATGTCCTTATAGAAAGGAGTGGCCGAAATGCCACTCTTTTTTACTGCTGAGACGAATAAATTAGATACATATAGTAAATTTTTTACACATATGATAAAATGTAAAGGGAATATTTAAAATAATAGGAAAAGGGTGATTTAATGTTCTGTCCAATTTGTGGATCTCAAAATGATGATGCATCAAACTTTTGTAAAACCTGTGGAATTAATTTATTGATTAATTCACAGAAAACAGGCGTAAGGAATGTCAGTGAAAAAAATTGGTTAGTTGCATTATTACTCTGTATTTTTCTTGGACCACTTGGTGCTCATAGATTTTATGTTGGGAAAACAGGTACAGGAATTTTAATGTTTTTAACTGGTGGCGGATGTGGTATATGGTTTATAATTGATATTATTTCTATTGTCACTAATTCATTTACGGATATAAATGGATTACATCTAAACAGAAATATGTATAGCTATTAAAACATCATCTGCGATGCTGTAATATTAACGACTTCAGAAGGAGACTTAGACTTCCTCTGAAGTTTTTTATTTGTTATAGCATGTAATTCCAAGTTATACAAATGGGAGACTTTCCCTCTAAAATACCGTTAAATATAGAAAAAGCTGAAGTCGCGATACATTCAGATTTTTTTAAAAATATGTATACTTGTCATTAAGTCGACTATATAATGTAGTATGAATATGTTACTATGAGGTTAATATATATGTGAAAAAATAATATTGGTGTATAATAAGGTTATTATAATATAAGGAGATAAATATGGAAATGAAAAAAATAAGTGAAATAAAAAAAGGTGATAGGGTTGAAGGGTTTTATATTATAAAATCTGTAGATAGCAAGGTTCCCAACAATAGTAATACAAATAAATATTTAGATTTTAATTTGGGAGATGTCACTGGAGATATAAATGCAAAACTCTGGGAATGTAATGAAGAATTAGAAAATAAATTTAAACAAAATATTTTAGTTAAAGTTAAAGGCAGTGTAAATGAGTGGAGAGGAAAACTTCAATTAAAAATTGAATCTATAAGACTTGTTGAAGAAAAAGATGGCGTTAAAATTGGTGATTACGTTGCAGTTGCACCATATTCTCCAGAGTGTATGTACGATGATATTTTAAATTACCTATCTAAAATTAACAATATAGATATTCAAAATATAGTCACCAATATTTTAAGTGATAATGAAGAAAAATTAATGTATTATCCTGCGGCTAAATCTAACCATCACGCTGTAAAATCAGGCCTTTTATATCATACGACAACTATGCTTAAGGCAGGAGAAAAGTTAGGCGAGATTTATACCTTTTTAAATATGGATTTACTTTATGCAGGTATAATACTTCATGATATTGGTAAGATATATGAAATGGATGCTAGTGAACTTGGAATTGTAAGCACATATACAGTGGAAGGGCAACTAATAGGCCATATCGTTCAAGGAATTAAAATGATAGAAACGGCAAGTATTGAAGTGAAAGCAAGTAAGGAAGTATCCATGTTACTGCAACATATGGTATTATCTCACCATTATGAGGCTGAATATGGAAGCCCTAAAAAGCCTATGATACCAGAAGCAGAAATGTTACATCACTTGGATATAATGGATGCTAGAATGTATGACATTAATAAGGCTTTAAGGGATACAGAAGAAGGTAAATTTTCAGAAAGAATATTTTCATTAGATAATATAAGTATTTATAAGAGTTTTATTAGTAAATAGGCTCAATTTTTTTATGAAGGTGATGAAAATGAAGGGAATAAATAGAGGAATTTGCATAAAATTTGTGAGACGATAACTAATTATAATTAGTTATCGAATAGAACAACGCACTTATTCAGTATTGTGAGTAAGTGTGTTGTTCCTTTTAATCCTGCAAGTTAAGTATATACGAACTATTATTAAAGAAATTTAATTATTATTCGCGTTTTGTATTGACTGAGTTAAACTGCTCTGATATTATTAAGTAGGTATAAAAACATGGATAACTTTTATTTTAAGTCGAAAAAGACAGGAGGAATAGTGAAATGAAAAATTTTTACGATGTAGTTATTATAGGAGCTGGACCTGCGGGAATATTTACGGCACTAGAGATATCTAATAAAAAACCTGAACTTAGTGTACTTATAGTTGATAAGGGAAGAAGTATAGAGAAAAGAAAATGTCCAGCTAGAGATAACGGCAAATGCGTTAAATGCAATCCTTGTGGCATAACATTTGGATGGTCAGGAGCAGGAGCGTTTTCGGATGGTAAGCTTTCGCTAAGCCCTGAAGTGGGTGGAAGACTTCTTGAATATTTTTCTGAAGATGAATCAAGAAAATTAATTGAGTATTGTGATGATATATATATAAAATTTGGGGCGAATGAAAAAGTGTATGGACTTAATAGTGACAAAGTTGAAGAAGTTAAATACGAAGCAAGCAAACATAATATTCGCCTTATTGAATGTCCTGTAAGGCATTTAGGAACAGAACTTGCCTATGAAGTTTTAAAATCTATGTACCATCATTTAATGGATAATACAAACACAGAGTTCGTTGAACTTAGTGAAGTAGAAGAAATATTAGTAGAAGATAACAAAGCTACTGGAGTCTTATTAAGAAGTAGTGGAGGCGTGGTTAAAGTCAATGCAAATTATGTTGTAGCAGCGCCAGGTAGAGGTGGAGCAGAATGGGTTTCAAATCAGGCTAAGAAACATAATATTACAGTTGCTAATAATGCAGTAGATATTGGTCTTCGTGTAGAGGTGCCCAATTCTGTTATGGACCATCTAACAAGGGATTTATACGAAGCAAAACTAGTATATTATTCTGATACCTTTGACAGTAAGGTTAGAACCTTCTGCATGAACCCAGGTGGAGTAGTTTCAGCTGAATATTATGATGATAATAAGCTTGCGGTTGTAAATGGTCATAGTTACTCGGATAAAAAGCTTAGAACAACTAATACAAATTTTGCAATGCTAGTATCTACTACATTTACAGAACCCTTTAATCAACCTATTGATTATGGTAAGTATATAGCTAAGTTAGGTAATATGTTAACTGGTGGAGGCATAATGGTTCAAAGACTGGGGGATTTATTAAAGGGAAGAAGAACAGATTATGATAGATTAGCTAAATCAACTACTGTACCTACTTTAAAATCAGCAGTTCCGGGGGATTTAAGCTTTGTATTGCCACAAAGGCATTTAACTTCCATTGTAGAAGCGTTAAAGGCTTTTGATAAGATAGCACCAGGGTTATATAGCAAGAACACCTTACTGTATGGAGTGGAAGTTAAGTTCTATTCTAGTAAGATCAGTACTAATGATAAATTTGAAACATCCATTAGTAATTTGTACACCATAGGAGATGGAGCGGGAATAACTAGAGGGCTAATGCAAGCATCTGCAACCGGTGTAGTCGTAGCAAGAAACATAGTAGAAAAGTCATATTAATAAGAAGTAACTTGAATAATTGGTTATTTGAATAGTTAACGTGTATAATTTAAAGGGTGTGTAAACATATGATCAATAAAATTCTTGAACTTAGTAGGAAATGAATTTTATTGCAAAAATAATTGAAAGCGAGGAATTTATATGTCAGCATTTATTGTTTTAGGAGCTCAATGGGGCGATGAAGGTAAAGGTAAGATGACAGATTATCTTGCACAGGGAGCTGACCTAGTTGTCAGATCTCAAGGTGGAAACAATGCAGGTCATACTGTAGTAGTAGGAGAAAAGGAATATAAACTGCACTTAATACCATCAGGAATATTATATAAAGATAAATTGAATGTAATAGGTAACGGGGTTGTTATAGACCCAAAAGCGTTATTTGAAGAAATTGACTACTTAGAAAAACTAGGTGAAAACATAACCCCTGAAAGATTGATTATTAGTGATAGATCGCAGGTTATAATGCCATATCATAGAGAGTTAGACAATTTATATGAAATAGCAAGAGGTAAAAATGATATAGGAACTACCAAAAAAGGTATAGGACCATGTTACACTGACAAGTTTGAAAGAAGTGGAATTAGAGTATGTGACATACTTAAAAAAGATGTTTTAAAAGAAAAACTTAAAACAAGTTTATCAATGAAAAATGATATAATAACAAAAGTTTTGGGTGGAAAAGCACTAGATTTTGATAAAATATATACTGAGTATTTAGAGTATGCAGAAAGAATGAGACCTTTTGTAAAAGATATATCAGTTAAAATTTATGATTCTATAAAATCAGGAAAAAATGTTTTATTCGAAGGAGCACAAGGTACTCTTCTAGATATAGATTATGGTTCGTATCCGTTTGTAACTTCATCGAACACTATTGCAGGAGGAGTTTGTACTGGAACAGGAATAGGACCTACTATGATAACAAATGCTGTAGGAATAGCAAAGGCATATACTACAAGAGTAGGAAAAGGACCATTTCCAACAGAACTTAATGATGAAACAGGAGAATGGATTCGCGAAAAAGGCTTTGAATTTGGTGTGACAACAGGTAGAGCAAGAAGATGTGGATGGCTTGACCTTGTTATATTAAAAACTTCGGCAAGAATTTCAGGTCTTACTAGTTTTGCTGTAACTAAAATAGATACCTTAGCGGGACTTTCAAAAATAAAAACATGTGTAGGATATAAATTTGAAGGAAGCATTATAGATTATTTTCCAGCAAGTTTAGAAGATTTAGCTTGTTGCGTACCAGTATATGAGGAGTTTGATGGTTGGGACGAGAGTATAGCAGATGCAAGAAGTTATAAAGAACTTCCTGAAAATGCAAAAATATATTTAAAGAGAATAGAAGAGTTTACAGGAACAAAAATTTCCATAGTATCAGTAGGACCTAAAAGAGATCAAACTATGGTATTAACAGAGATATAGCAGATAGAGATATATAGTTAGGAATAAAGGGCATACTAAAAATTAAATAAATATTTAAATTAGTAGATAATTGTGATACAATTATTTCAAATTTAAAAAAGTGAGGTAGATGATATGAAAATAACTAAGGATATGACAATAGGAGAAGTTGTAAGACAATTTCCAGAATCAGTAGAGATATTAATGGGATTTGGAATGGGCTGCGTAGGCTGTCCTTCAGCACAAGCTGAAACATTAGAAGAAGCAGCAATGGTTCATGGTCTTAATATAGAAGAATTAATGACTGCGTTAAACGCATAAAAAAATGAAGACACTTAGCAAATGCTAGGTGTCTTCATTTTTTATTAATAAATACTAAAAGGATTCTATAGAGTAGTACTTTTTATTTTTTTAATGGAAAGTACAACAGGTATGGTAATTATGGTAGCTATGATGGCTTCAGGAACACCATTTAATACAGCTATACCATATATGGTTTTAGCGGCTACAGATGCAGGTATACCCTTAGCAATAGCAAATTTAGCTGCATATAGAAAATATATCATTGTAAGTACTCCAAAGGTGTTGGTTAAAGAACCAATTACGGTAGCAAGTCCAATTTTTAGGCTATCATTTTTAATGAAGTTTAGTTTATAAACATAATAAGAAGTAAGACCAATAAGAACTCTTGGTAATATGGATACTAGAGGATTTATAAATGCAAAAGATAATATATTGGGAGCCATAATATTTTGCATAATGCTGAAGATCCCAAATATGAGTCCAATAGTCATTCCTACAATTGGGCCTCCAATTATTGAACCTATAATAACAGGAATATGCATAATAGTTGCTTTGGCACCAGGTAGTGGAATAAAACCGTATCCAGTTAAACCTAGTACTACACAAATAGCTGATAACATACCGATTGTTGTAAGTTGATTTGTTTTTATTTTTCTGTTTTTAATAGAATTCATAATCATGATTTCCCTCCGTTCTTATTCCATAAGGATATAAGTCGACCTTATTTATAAGCTTTATTAATAGTTCAGTTTCATAAATGAATACCGACATTAATATTTTAGCACTTTTTTAATGAAAATTACATAGAAAAGAATAATTTTATTTTGAGGATCATGATATATAAAATTTTGTGTAAACATTATACTGTTAATGTTTACCGAATCAATTTAGTTTGATATTATTTTAGTAATAAAGAAAATTAACAATTAACAATTATAATGAAATAATAAGAAATAAAGAGGTGGTATTATGAGTAGAATTCCAGTAATTACAGATAGAAATTATAACGTTCATTATTATGAAGTAGATATTCATAAAAAGGTTTTAATTACGAGTATTATAGATTATCTTGGCGATATGGCAATGTACCAAAGTGCAATACTTGGAGTTGGGGTAGATTATCTTAAAGAGAATAAGATGGCTTGGGTACTATATAAATGGGATATAGAAATGGAGTCGTATCCACTATTAAACGAAACTATAAAGGTGAAAACTTTTGCACATTCATTCAGAAAATTTTATGCCTATAGAAAATATGAAATTATTGATGCAGGAGGAAATAAAATAGGATATGCAAATTCTGTGTGGATTCTAATAAACACAGATAGAAGAAGACCAATAAGAATTACAAGTGATATGTATGAGGCCTATGGAATAGATGACAGCAATAATGATGCTTTAAACATTCAGGATATACAAAAAATAAATACAGTTCATGAAGAGAAAAGGTTTAATGTTAGGTATAGTGACATTGATACAAATAAGCATGTAAATAACGTTAAATATGTGGCGTGGGCGCTAGAAACAGTTCCTAAAGATATAGTATTAAATTATGAATTAAAGAACATTAGGGTAACCTACATAAAGGAAACAACCTATGGAGAAACCATAAATGTAAGCACAGAAATCATAAGAGAAGAAAGTAAAACAATATGTAGACATAAAATCATAAATGAAGAGGGTACAGAAATAACCCTCTTAGAAAGTACTTGGACTGAGTAAACTGGTGATTATTTAGAAGCACTTTTTCCTGCAATTGCACCAGAACTCCATGCCCATTGAAGGTTATAACCACCACAATCGCCATCTACATCTAATACTTCGCCTGCAAAGAATAAATTTGAAACGATGTTAGATTCTAGTGTATCGCCATTAACTTCTTTTGTATTAATGCCTCCAGCAGTTACTTGAGCATTGGCAAAAGAATTAGTACCAGAAACCTCGAATTTCCATTGTTTTAGAAGTTCATATAGAGCGATTTTTTCCTTTATGTTTAGATTAGAGCAAGGTTTATAAATATCTTCTACCTTTGCTTCTTTTAAAATTATTGGAATCACTTTCTTATTAATTATTCCAATGAATGAATCATAAACCGAACGATCTTCAAATATTGACCAATGATTAGATAAAAAATCATTTAGCGCTTTATGCTCAATAGTTGGTAACATATCGATTATTAAAGATGCTTTTTTATTTTCAATTGTTGCCATGGATGCAATTCTACTAAGTTGAAGAATTGGAGGGCCAGAAATACCATAGTCTGTGAAGAGTATTTCTCCAAATTCTTTTTGTACACATTTATCATTTATATATAAATCTGCATAACCATCAAATTTTACTCCAGATAGTGCCTTTAGTTTGTTATAGTTTAATTTAAGCTGAACAAGGGCTGGTGCGGGAGATATTATACTATGGCCTAATTGTTTAGCCAAGGTATATCCAGAGCCGTCAGAACCAGTTTTAGGGGCGGATTTACCACCGGTAGCAATAATTAGTTTTTCACAATTGTATGTAGCATCGTCTACTGTAGAAATAATAAATTCCTTCTTTTTCTTTACAATTTTTTTAGCTTTAGTGTTTATATACACAGGAATGTGTTTTTCTTCTAGAGCAAAGCGTAGTATATCCAGAACAGAAGAGGCTTGTAAGGACATAGGAAACATTTTACCGCCATCTAAAGTTACTAAGGGGAGTCCTAAACATGCAAAAAAATCTACAGTGTCTTTTATGGTAAAAGAATCTAGTATGTTATTGTGAAAATATAAATTTTCACTGTGATATCTATCGTTATTTATATTTGTATTGCTGATATTACATCTTCCGTTACCGGTAGTTAATATTTTTTTACCTAGCCGATCAGTGCCTTCAATTATAGCTACATCTATTCCATAGTCTTTAGCTATAAGAGCGGAGGTTATACCAGCGGCGCCCCCACCAATTATTATAAGAGAATGTTTCAAAAAAATCTCTCCCTTCGAGAAAGTGAATTATGTTTTTAATATAAAGTCTTTTACTTATGAGTTTACCCTAAAATGAGTAGATTGAACATGAATTTTTATTTTAAGACACAATAAATCATAGAATTTGCTTACTCACGACCAATATGTATTAAATAATGTATATTATATTTACAATAAAAACTGTTGAATTCACTGAACTTATTTGCTGTATAAAAAAAAAAATAAAAAAAAACACGAAAATATGTTGACACTTCGACAAAAATTATGTATTATAGTCTATGTTGGGTTGCGAGGCGTAAGTGCAATGATAACGAAAGCACAAACTAAATAAGTGACAACTTTTAATAAGGCTCCTTGGTCAAGCGGTTAAGACACCACCCTTTCACGGTGGTAACAGGGGTTCAATTCCCCTAGGAGTCACCAAAAAACATATATGGGAGCATAGCTCAGCTGGGAGAGCATCTGCCTTACAAGCAGAGGGTCACAGGTTCGAACCCTGTTGTTCCCACCATATATGGCCCAGTGGCTCAGTTGGTTAGAGTGCCGCCCTGTCACGGCGGAGGTCGACGGTTCGAGTCCGTTCTGGGTCGCCATATGTTTGCTAGCATGGCTCAACGGTAGAGCAGCTGACTTGTAATCAGCAGGTTGTAGGTTCGATTCCTATTGCTAGCTCCATTTAAAATTTAATAAGGCTCCTTGGTCAAGCGGTTAAGACACCACCCTTTCACGGTGGTAACAGGGGTTCAATTCCCCTAGGAGTCACCAAAAACATATATGGGAGCATAGCTCAGCTGGGAGAGCATCTGCCTTACAAGCAGAGGGTCACAGGTTCGAACCCTGTTGTTCCCACCATATATGGCCCAGTGGCTCAGTTGGTTAGAGTGCCGCCCTGTCACGGCGGAGGTCGACGGTTCGAGTCCGTTCTGGGTCGCCATATGTTTGCTAGCATGGCTCAACGGTAGAGCAGCTGACTTGTAATCAGCAGGTTGTAGGTTCGATTCCTATTGCTAGCTCCAAAAAAAGTCCTAAACATTTGCTTAGGACTTTTTTTTGTTTTAAAAAAAATTAAAATCACTATGATTTATAGTGATTTTAATTTTTTATTTATAAAAACAATTAAATTATTTTGATTTACTTAAATTTTTCTTTATTCTTATGTCTTCACAAAAGAATTTGCAAGCTGTAAAATTGCCGAGTAATCTTGAAGTTATTCTTTCGGAATAAGTATTAGCCAAATTCCCAAGAGTTAAATTAGTAGAAACTAGCATTTTCTTTTGTTTTAGTAATTTGGTGTTAAGTAAATTAAACATTTCCATTTTAGTAAAATCTGAAATTTGTTCGGTACCCAAATCATCTATAATAAGAAGGTCACAATTTATTAGCATCTCTTCTAAAGAAGTATCACCATTAAATCGAATTTCTTTTAAACCTTTAATAAGTTCCTCAGCAGTCCGATATACCACAAAAGAGCCTTTGTCCATTAGTTCCTTAGTGATACAGTGAGACAGAAAAGTTTTTCCTGTGCCAGGGCCACCGTAAAACAATAAATTTTCATCAGAGGTATCAAAATTTTTCACAAAGCTCATTGATTTAGATAAAATCTTTTCTATATTTTTTTTTGGAGATTCTGATTCAAGATCGCTTTTTTTAGAAGGATAGAAATCTAATTTAAAATTATCAAAGTTATGAGTTTTTAACATATTTTTAAGTTCGGAACCAGTGTAATAAACATCTATAACTTTTTGCTTAAAACAAGAGCATTTAGCATTTCCAATAAAACCGGTATCTCTACATTTATTACATTTATAATGTAAATTAAGGTAATCCATATCAAAACCGTTGGATACTAATAGTTCAGATTTCTTCATTCTTAAATCCATTATTTTTTCTCTTAGAGTGTGCAAGTACTCATCTCTATTATAAATACTTTTCATAGCACTAATAGATAATTCTATACATAATTTACCTATTTTTTGATCTATTTCAATAATTTCAGGATGAGTCTTTTCTATATGAGTTTTTCTGTTTCTAAAATTAGTTTCTTCTTCCAGTCTTACTTTATCATATAGTGCTAATATTTTTGTTTGATAACCCTTAATCATTATTATCCCATCCTAGTAATTTTTTTTCGAGTTCATCGAAGTCATAGGCTCTTTGTTCATAATCGTTAAAGCTTCCCTTGGCAGGTTTTGAACCAGCAGTATTAGATTTAGTAGTGAGTGTACGTTTTTTATCTTTTTTCTCAATATCCTCTAAAGAATTTATACCATCTTTAAACCAACTATTTAAAATACCATCAATATATTTAAAGTCGGCTCTGTTAAGTCTTGCAAAACAAATATCGCAAGCTTTAAATATAACGTCAAGAGAAAATTTATAAACATTTATCCACTTATCTAATATTTGTTCTTGAGGTTTCATTATTTCTGGAGCTTTTATTCCTAGATAATTTAATATTTTTCTGATATTTATCCATTTATCCTCGTGTTTTCTTATATAGGATTGTGCATCTTCAATATTTTTAATATTGGCATCATGCCATGCAATTGCAATGGTTTCTATATATCTATAGTCTACTTTACCTTTTGATACACAATATTGTATTAACAGAAGTATTAACTCAGGGGCAAAATTATAATCTTTTTGCCAGCTTAGGTACATCGTCATTTCTTTTGGGGATAATGGTCTTGCTATTAGTTTTTCAATATCTTGTAACATACCCTTAACCGAAGCATTAGCTAATTCTTCAATTAAATTTATACTATGCGAGTTATCAGTTGGAATATCTAATAAATCTAAAAAATCGATATTAAAATTACCCATATTATCAATGGCAGTCATTTTAATTAGGTTCTCATCATTCCAATAGTTCCAAGCATTAACAACATCTGTTTCTAGAAGTCCTAGTGTATTTGCAATAACAGAAGATGTTGCACCTATTTCTCCACAGGCACAATACTTTAGCCCAAGAAGATAAACTTTAACGAATTCTCCCCTAGCTCTAGGCATGAACTTATCTATAAAAATATTACTCACAGGAGTATATTTGAAATTCTCATTCTTAAACATGAAAGTACTCATAAAGTCACTACCTTTCTTTTCTATTATAAAACTATAATTTTAAATTATTTAAAATACCTTAGTTTATAAAAATTATATTATTCAACTTATAGTATACCATATAGGTGAAAATAGAAATAAAAAATATATTTCAATAATGTATATTATTAGAAATAAAGGGCATAATAAGTAAGTGCTATAGGAGGTATAAGAGTGAGTATTTTAAAAAGAAACAAAACAATTATAAGTGTGATAATCATAACACTTATAGTTACTGCTAATATTTTGTATTTCAATGTTTATAGATTTAGTGGTTATAAAGTTTCAATTGGAGGCAATACCATAACTTTCGTAAAAACTAAAAAGGAGTTTAACAAGATATATAGTGAATTGCAAAGCGAAATTAGATCTAAATATAGCAATGTCGTTATAAAACAGGATTTCACCTTAGATAATGCACAGGTAGTTAATTATGATATGTTTGTGAGTGGAGAGAACCTTAAGCAAGTAATGTTAAAAAAATTAAATATAGTAGTAGAAGTATTTTTAATGAAAGCTGATGATAGAAAAGTGGCATATGTGGCAAGCGAAAAGGTGGGAAGTGAAATTTTAAATTCCGTAAAAGACTATTATTCTAAGAAAACTGTGATGGATAGCATTAGAAATATAGAAATAAAAAATAAAATTAGTTATGAGCCTGCTAAAATAAAATTAGGGAACTTAAGTGAAAGCAGTGAAGTTATAAGTGCGTTAATAAAATACAATGGTAGTGCTAAAAAGCCACTTATAACAATAAAAGTAGTAGGCAATATAATAAAAGAACATAAAATATACCCTGCTATAATTATGCAATCGTCGAATAAATTAGCAACGGGTGTAAGTAAGGTTCAAAAGGAAGGTAGGGAAGGAGCAAAAAAAATTACTACTGAGATAATAGTCCTCAATAATAATACTGTTTCTGAAAAGTTGTTAAAAGAAGAAATTACAACTAAAGTTCAAAACAAGGAAATATTAGTAGGAAACTATAAACCAGTAATTCTTACGGCTTCTAGTACAATCAGTCCATCAAGAGGTAGTATAAGTTCAAACTTTGGTATGCGTTGGGGAAAAATGCATAATGGAGTTGATATAGCAGCAAATGTAGGGACGATAATAAATGCCGCATTAGGTGGTACAGTAACTTTTGCTGGCATACAGGATGGATATGGCAAGGTAATAAAGCTTGCCCATACTGAGGGCATAGAAACTACATATGCACATTGTAGTGTTATAACTGTTAAAAAAGGTGAAAATATAAAACAGGGTGAAAAAATAGGAGAAGTAGGAAATACGGGGAATAGTACAGGACCTCATTTACATTTTGAAGTAAGAGTAAATGGAGAGCCGCAAAATCCTGAAAAATACGTAAGGTAATAAAAGTTTAAAAGGTATATAAGTATTTGTATATGGAAAGCCTAATTTAAAAAAGGAGGCTTGAATTTTGAAACGCATTAATGGGAGAGAATTGGTTGATAAACAACGCGGGAAATTTATAAGTGGATTAGATAAGTATGTTGATACGGAAGGTATAGGCAGTAAGCTTGTAAATATACCTACAATAATTACAGGACTTAATGAAGATGGCACTATAATACAACAGGAAATTGAACCTTACGCATATGAGGTGATTGATCAAAATAGTTTATTTACAGATTAGTATTTTCATAATTACAGAGCATACAATTAAAGTGATTAACATATTATTTAGTTGTATGCTCTATTTTGGTGTAAATTTTTCGCAAGGTGTGCCCGTGGATTCTTTTACTAATAAGCATGGGAAATTCAAAGATTTAAAACCATAAAATTTACAACCTTTAGGGAAAGAAACATCCCAGGTAACATAATAATACTTGCATTTACAACAATTTATTTTTTCGTTTGCCATAAAAACTCCTTTAAGAAAATAAAATATTAAAACTTTAGTTTAATGATAGCATGTTTTAAGGCATAAAAAAATAGATATAGTTTATTTAAAATTATATCTATTAAAAAATAAAAAACTTAACCTCCAAGAGTTACATCTTGGTCATTATACCAATTTAAAGCATTTGATAAATGTTCCGGTTTAAAATCAGGCCAGAAGTCATCTATAACATAAAAGTCAGAATATATGGATTGTAATGGAAGAAATCCGCTAAGGCGCCGTCTTCCACCCCAACGAACAATCAAATCTACTCTAGAAATATCATTGGTTTTTATACAATTAAATATATTACTCCTTTTACTGCTTTTGTTTGTGTCAAGATTACTTAAATCCCATTCCCAACCGTAATTCACGAGAAAGTTTAGCTTTATACCTCCCTTTCCAAAGGTTCTACGGGAGGTGTATGGAAGTAGTTCTTTAGGAAACATAGGTGATTCACTATTTCCTACTACTAATAAATCAGCATCCTGTGTACTTAAAAGCTTTACTGCATCTACACAAGCTTTAACAAAAGCCTCTCTTTGCAAGGGTGGTCTTTTTGTGTTGTCAGTAGTAAACCCATAATAAGTAATTTCTTTTACACCTACATCTTTGCAAATTTTATACAAAGACAAACCGGGGTCTAGTCCAAAGGAATATCCTTTATCTTTTGATAGCCCATTGTCCACAGACCATCTTCTATTTCCATCGGGTATTATTCCAATATGATTTGGTACTCTCATGTTATCACCCTTTACTTGTGAATTTTTATAACTTATAAATGATAGTATCTCCATTATTGATATATTAATCCACACTTTCTATTTAAATTTTTTTCTGTATCCACATTTCCTGCATAATTCTTCAACTGCTTCTCTTCTGGAAAAACCATCTATAATGTTATTAGCTCTTTTAGTTTCAATTATCTCAGAAAAAGGAGTTTTATGAATGTTGCCTAGGTTAATTACGCCTTCTCCGTCAAGGCAGCAAGGTACTACTGTGCCATCTACTAATATGGCTGCTTGGGTTCTAAGACCATAACAAAAACTAGGACTACAATCTTCTTCTACTTTTAGATCTGGCCACTGAAATTCATGATCTTGGTTTAAATAAACTTTATTACAAAGTTTAATACCCCGACCGGGATGTATTTCTTCTTCAATTTTATATGTTAACTCGAAGGCATTTTCAATTACAGAAAGCAATTCGCTATTTTTCTTATTTTTGTGATTTGTGTTATTATCCACATCTAGATTCCATAATCTTAAGGAAAACAGGGTACTTGTTGCATTTATAGCCTCCTTTATAAAAGAAATAATATTATTAACATATTCATTTTTATCAGAAACACTGTCATTGCTATCAAAGCTATGCAGGGAAAAATTAATTTGTCTTAGTGAGGGCTTTAAAATTATTTTGTCTTTAACTTTTTTTATAAGTGTACCATTGGTAGTTATGTTAACCTTAAAACCTTTTTCATAACTTACATCCAAAAATTCATTTAACTTCGGATGTAGAAGGGGCTCTCCTTTAACATGCAAATATATATAATCTGTATGAGGCTTTATTTGATCCAATATATTCCTGAAAGTTTCTATACTCATAAACTCAGGAGACCTAAGCGTCTTTGGGCAAAAACTGCAGGAGAGATTACATACATTTGTAATTTCTATATAAAGCTTTTTAAATTTTTTCATCTTGTATACTCCAATCATAACTGCCTTTATTTATTTCATCCACATAGATTGTAGCATATAAAAAATATGATAACATATGTTTTAACATTTATGACACCCTGAATTTATATATGAATAATATTTTCACATGAGGTTAAAAATATATTTATAGTTAAAAAGGAGGAAAAGATTATGGCGTTATTAGGAAATCCATTTGTTGCAAATGTTCCAAGGCAAATGTCAAATGAAGAGCTAGCTCAAGCAATTCGTGTGGACATTGCTGGGGAACTGGAAGCTATCATAGGTTATGAAGCGCATGTAATGGCAACAGATGATGAAAGGGTAAAAAAAGTATTAGGTCATATAGCTGATGAAGAAAGAAGGCATGTTGGGGAACTTGAAGAAGTTTTATACATGTTATCGACAAAGGATGCTCAATTTATTGAGGAGGGAAAGCAGAAAATCAAAGATCAGAAGTCCCAAAACTTTCAAAATCCAATGCAGTAATCTTAAATTTATATATGAAAAATAGTTTTTTGCCATCCTTTTGGGTGGCTTTTTATATTATTACAAAAAATATGGCTTTTTTTAAAATTATATAAAATACAGAACATAAAAAGGGTTAAATTCATAATATATACAGTGTATTTATGTTATGGAGGGAAAAATTTGAAAAAACTAAATTTCGAGAATTTATACGTTAATTTTGGAAATGGAACAGGGAGAACAGAACCGATTATACCAAGGAAATATACCTTAACTCATTCAGATACTACAGGGGAATTATTTTTGACAATTGCAGAAAAATATGATTATAAAAAAATAAGTGACATGAGGGATGAAGTGCTAGCTGAATGGGTTTTCATTAATAATGAGTATGCCCTTATGGTTAATCTTATGGTAGATAAAGAAAAGAACCTAGTAATGTCAGCAGTTCGTAATAGCATTTTCGTTAAAGAATTACCGTTGGCATTACAGGCAATTAGATATGGCGATAAAGAATTTTTCGTAGAAAATTCTACTTTAGATAAAGCACCTATTTATGTAAAATTTAATTCTATTTATCCACTATTTAATCGCCAGGAACTATGGGGTACATCTTCAGATTATAAGTAAAGAATCTTAATTAAGCATCCAGATAGTATAATTTAAAACTCCAGCAAATGATACCCAAGCTATATAAGGAATCATAAGATAACCTGCAGTTTTATCTATTCTATAAAACTCAAAAGTAGTTAAAAGAATGAATACTAACAATACAAGAAGTTCTAAGAAAGCTAATGCATACAATCGGTATCTGAAAAATATAATGGACCAAAGAAAGTTTAAGAATAACTGAATACCATATAAAATGAGCGCTTTGGATACATCTACTCCTGATTTACAACTCATCCAAATTCTATAGGCAGCTACAGCCATTAAAAGGAATAGAATTGTCCATACTACAGGGAAAATCCAGCCTGGAGGTGAAAAAGATGGTTTATTAAAACTTTCATAAGCATTAGTAGGACTCATACTTAAAAACCCACTTAATAAACCTATACCCTGTGCTAATAAAACGCTAATTAACAAAGCTATAATGTTTTTCTTACCTTTTACCTTAAAAATATTAAACATAAAACATCTTCCTTTCTATGATTATTTTTAGTAGGGACGTTTTAGCAAATAAAAAAGCTTCTAAATAAGTATACTTACTTAGAAGCTTTTTTATACTATTTTTTCCACCGTTTTAGTTTACGAGTATTTTTTGTTAGAAAATATGCCATAATTTTAGGAATTTTCATTGCTACTATTTTTTCGGTTACTAGTGCTCTCATTTCATTTACAGTAATATCAGGCAAAGTAAATTCACCATTTTTATAACAATGACTGCAATATATTTCACTTAAACTTCCATCCGTTTCCGTTCCAGCACCTTTTTCATCCTTATATATAGGCATTCCACAACTTTGACAATTAGTATCTTTACTATTCATAAATAACACCCCATATCCAATAAATTTTTTAATTCACTTTAATGCTATACATTAAACCACCCTTTGCGTTTAAACCATAAAAACATTTCTATTGCAATAATAACCATAATTAATAAAATTATAAAATAACCGTATTTAAAGGTAAGTTCAGGCATATTTTTAAAATTCATACCGTAAACGCCTGCTATAAATGTTAGTGGTATAAAAATACTTGTTATAACAGTTAAAACCATCATATGTCGATTCATACGAGTTGAATTTATGGATAAATAATTATCCCGCATATCAGATGTCATTTCCCTATTAGAATCTACCATATATGAGAGTTTAATTAAGTGATCATGAATATCAGAAAAGTATAATTTGTGTTCATTAAACCCTTCAAGTCGCTGCGAGTTTAATATTCTATATAACAAATCACGCATAGAAGTTACTATTCTTCGGAGCTTTAATAAATCACTTCTCATCCCAAATACTTCATCAAGTAAATCTTTGGTGGGCTTTCTATCCACGTTATCTTCTATTTCAGTTAATTTGTCTTCAATTTTATTAATAGCTGGAAAGAAGCCATCAACGATTTCATCTAATATTTGATGGACAATAAAAGAAGGTCCCTTATCCCAATTTTTTTTAGTCGTTTTTGCTCTTGTCCATGCTTCATCTAATTCATTTAACTTAGTGCTATGAAAAGATACAATGTAGTTAGTGCCTACAAAAAGAGAAACTTCTACAGGTTCTAAAGTATCTTTAGTTAAAGCATTAAGCACAAAATAATTATATTTATTATAATAATCCAGCTTTGGCGTATTAAATGAAAAAACACAATCGTCTATGGATAAGTGGTGAAAATGAAAATAAGTGTCTAACAAGGATATTTCTTCTTCGTTGGGATTGTTAAAATCCATCCAGTACCACAGGATGTTTTCCTTTGATAAATCTTTTAAAGGTAAATTATAGATTGCATCTAAATCTTTTGTAATGGCTATGATCCGAATCATGTCAACTCACCCTTTCTAAAGAAACTTGTATTTTTAATACAGTTATAATTATCATATTATAACAATTTAATTATAATACAAATATTATTTATGACAATACAAATATTAAATTAATAAATATTTTTTTCCATATTGTAAATACTTAAAGGTATGGATATAAAATTATTTTATAAAAAAATTATAATAGTTATAAAATATTTTATCTTGACATATAATATAGAAAAATATATACTTTGATTATCAAAATATTTGAAAATCAAAGTAAAGGGAGAGGATAATTATGAAGTTACCTCCTTTAAAAATTGGAGAATTAATAGCAAGGGTACCTATAATTCAAGGTGGTATGGGAGTAGGGGTGTCACTTTCAGGTCTTGCATCAGCTGTTGCAAATGAAGGTGGAATTGGAATAATATCTACTGCTCAAATTGGGTATAAGGAAGAAGATTTTAGAACTAATACAAGGGAAGCAAACAAAAGAGCATTGAGAAATGAAATACGATGTGCTAGAAATCTTAGTCCTAAAGGTGTTATTGGAATAAATATTATGGTGGCTATGAATAATTACGAGGAAATAACAAGAATTGCGTTAGAAGAAGGAATAGATTTAATAATATCAGGAGCTGGTCTTCCGCTTGACTTACCTAAAATAGCTAAAGGATACAAAGTAAAACTTGCACCTATAGTATCATCAGCAAAGGCAATTACAATTATATCTAAGATGTGGGATAAGAAAAATAATTGTGCACCAGATTTAGTAATTGTTGAAGGTCCTAAAGCAGGGGGACATCTTGGTTTCTCTATGGAATCCCTCATTGAAAATACAACTCAGGATTTAAAGGAAATAGTAAAAGAAGTTATCGAAGCAATTAAGCCTTTTGAAGAAAAGTATAATAAAAAAATTCCGGTAGTAGCTGCTGGGGGGATTTATACTGGGGAAGATATTGCAGAAATTATAAAACTAGGTGCTGCAGGGGTACAGATGGCTACTAGATTTGTTGCTACAGAGGAATGCGACGCTAGCTTAGATTATAAAATGGCATATATAAGCTCAAAAAAAGAAGATATAAAATTAGTTAAAAGTCCGGTAGGTATGCCTGGAAGAGCTCTTGATAATAAATTTATGAAGATAGTTGAGGAAAATGGTTGTAAGGTAGAAAAATGCTCATTATGTATAAAAAAATGCGATCCAAGACAAACGCCTTATTGTATTACAGAAGCATTAATACAAGCAGTAAAAGGTAACTTAGATAGAGGACTTATTTTCGTTGGAACCAATGCTTATAAGGTAGATAAGATTACTTCTGTTAAAGAATTAATGAATGAACTGATTACAAATGCAGAACTCCATTTTAACCTTTAGTGCAAACATATAAATACTATTTAACATAAATTTGTTAAAAATATTGACAAACAACTATTGCATGGATATACTTTGACTATCAAAGCATATAAAAAATTAAAGTATGAGAAATGGAGATAAATATGAGTAATTCTGTTGGAGTTGTGAATGAACTACTAGTAGAGACATTTAATGATATATTGCAAATAGAGCAGAGAGCACTTAAAGAAGGTGTACTTAAAGATTTATCAATAACAGAAATTCATACTATTGATGCAATAGGAATGTATAAATATAGAACTATGACAGAAGTATCCCAAGATCTTAAAATAACTTTAGGAACTCTTACTGCAGCTATTAATAAACTCCTAAAAAAAGGGTATGTAGATAGAAAAAGGGGAGAAGAAGATAGAAGGTCAGTAATGATTGCCCTTACTAGAAAAGGAAAGCTAGCCTATAGAATACATGATAAATTTCATTCTGAAATGGTTCACGCAACTATAGATGGGCTTAATGATGATGAACAAGAGGTGCTTATAAAATCTCTTGAAAAATTGAATAGTTTTTTTAAAGAAAAGTATAAATTATAAATTAATGAAAGGGGTAGTTAAGCAATGAATGAGGTACAAATAATTGGTACAGGAAGTTATGCTCCTCTAAACATTATGACGAATCATCAGCTATCAGAAATTGTAGATACTTCTGATGAATGGATAGTTTCTATGACTGGTATAAGGCAAAGACATATATCACAAGGTGAAAATACTTCAGACTTGGCCACAAAAGCCGCATTAGAGGCACTAAAGGATGCAAATGTTAATGTTTGTGATATAGATCTTATAATTGTTGCAAGTACATCGCCAGATCAATTTGTCCCAGCTACGGCTTGTATAGTCCAAGGGAATATTGGAGCAGATAATGCTATGGCCTTTGATATATCAGCAGCTTGCACAGGGTTTATATTTGCACTTGATATAGCAATGCAATTTTTAAAAACTGGTAAACGAAAAAGAGCCTTAATAATAGGCGCTGAGGTATTATCAAAAATTGTAAATTGGGCAGATAGAAATACTTGCATACTATTTGGAGATGGTGCAGGAGCAGCAGTAATTGAGGTAGGTAATATGCCAGGAATTATTTCAGTTGAGTCAGTTTCTGAAGGTAAGAAGTGTAATCTTCTAACTTGTCCAACAGTTGATGTAAAGAATACTTTTACAAATGGTAAAGAAGATTTTAAAGCAAAAATAGAAATGGATGGTAAAGAGATTTTTAGATTTGCAGTGAATGTTATTGTAACTAGCATAAATAAAGTTTTAAAGGAAAACAATTACACATTAGATGATATTAAGTATGTAGTTTGTCATCAAGCAAATTTCAGAATAATAGATTTTGTTGTTAAAAAATTGAAGGCTGACAAAGATAAATTCTTTGTAAATTTAGATAGATATGGAAATACTTCAGCAGCAAGTATAGCCATTGCAATGGATGAAATGAACAAAACTAATTTACTTACAGCTGGAGATAAAATTATACTTGTAGGCTTTGGCGGTGGATTAACCTACGGAGCTGCATTAATAGAATGGACAATTAAAAAATAAAATTTTAGGAGGAATTATTAATGATATTTGAAAAAGTTAAAAATGTAATAGTTGAACAATTAGGGATAGACGAGGTAGAAGTTACAATGGAAGCAAATTTCTCAGATGATTTAGGAGTAGATTCACTTGAGATATTTGAAATTGTAATGTCTCTTGAAGAAGCTTTTGAAATTGAAATCCCAAACGAAGATATAGAAAATATTAAAGATGTAAAGGGAATAGTTAAGTATATAGAAGCAAAAATGAAATAATAGTAATTGTGGGGTTAGATAATTAGAGAGCTGAAATACTGTGTATTTTTCTACAATTATCTGACCCTAACTATATAGTTTAAGGAAGCAAGGAGGGGTAAAATGTTTAATTCCGTATTTTTTAAAGAACTAGGCGTAAAATATCCGATAATACAAGGTGGAATGGCTTGGGTTGCAGATAGTAGCTTAGCATCAGCAGTATCTAATGCAGGGGGCTTAGGTATTATAGCAGCGGCTAATGCACCAGTTGATTATATAAGAGATGAAATAAGAAAAGCAAAAAAATTAACAGATAAACCTTTTGGAGTTAATATAATGCTTTTAAGTGATAATGCAGAAGAAATTGCACATCTTGTGTGTGAAGAAGGCGTTAAAGTGGTTACTACAGGGGCGGGCAATCCAGGTAAATATATGGAACTTTGGAAGGCCCATGGCATCAAAGTAATACCGGTAGTGGCTTCTGTTGGGTTAGCTAAGCGTATGGAGAGAGCAGGGGCAGATGCAGTAATTGCAGAAGGTTGTGAATCGGGAGGACATATTGGAGAGCTTACAACTATGTCACTTGTTCCTCAAGTTGTTGATGGAGTTAATATTCCTGTCATAGCAGCAGGTGGAATAGGTGATGGACGTGGCCTTGCAGCAGCATTTATGCTTGGTGTGCAGGGAGTTCAAGTAGGAACAAGGTTTCTAGTAGCAAATGAATGTACAATACATGAAAATTATAAAAAAAAGATATTAGCTGCAAAGGATATAGATGCAGTGGTAACAGGGAGATCTACAGGACACCCTGTTAGAGTTTTAAAAAACAAGTTATCAAGACAATTTCAAAAGCTTGAAAAAGAAAACGCGACATTAGAAGTTTTAGAAGCATTAGGAGCAGGTTGTCTGCCAAGAGCAGTAAGAGAAGGCGATGTAGATATGGGATCTGTTATGGCGGGCCAAATTGCGGGTCTTGTAAAGAAAGAACAAAGTTGCGTGGAAATTATAGAAGAAATGTTTAACGAGGCAGAACAAGCGATTTTAAAGTTTAAGAATAATAGTATTATTTAATATAGATAAAAAATTTAGGAGGGAAATTATGAGTAAAATTGCTTTTATTTTTCCTGGACAGGGAGCTCAATATATTGGTATGGGCAAGGAATTATTTGAGAATATAGAGGTTTGCAAAAATATATTTAATATAGCAGATAGTGAACTTGGTTTTAAGTTAAGTAAACTTTGTTTTGAAGGCATGGACTCAGAGTTAAACATTACAGAGAATACTCAACCAGCTATTTTGACTACTAGCATAGCAGCCCTTATGGCATTAAGAGAACATGGCATTAAATGCGATGTAACTGCAGGACTTAGTCTTGGAGAATACTCAGCACTTATATGTAGCGGTGCTATGGGTTTTAAAGATGCGGTAAAGCTTGTTAAAAAACGTGGAAGGTTCATGCAGGAAGCAGTTCCTGAAGGAATAGGAACTATGGCAGCTATTTTGGGATTAGATGCCGATCTAGTTAAAGAAGCTTGTAGTGAAGCTAGAACTTCCGGAATAGTAGAAATAGCTAATTTAAACTGCCCAGGCCAAATAGTAATTGCCGGGGAAATAGCAGCAGTAGAATTTGCCTTAGAAATAGCTATGAAAAAAGGTGCGAAAAGGGTGATTCCACTACCTGTAAGTGCACCTTTCCATACTTCTATGTTAAAAACAGCAGCAGAGAAGTTAGAAATAGAACTCCAAAATATAGACATTAAAGAAACTAATATTCCTGTAATGACAAATGTTAGTGGTGACTATATAAAGAGTAAAGATGATATAAAAATTAATTTAAAACTTCAAGTTATGAGTTCTGTTTTGTGGGAAACAATTATAAGAAATATGATAAAAGATGGTGTCGATACCTTTGTAGAGATAGGCCCTGGCAAAGTATTAAGTGGATTTGTAAAAAAAATAGATAGAAAACTGACAGTGGTAAACGTAGAAGATTTGGCGTCTTTAAATAAAGCAATAGAACAGCTAAAGAGGTAGACCATTATGGGAAGAATAAAGGAGTGCAGATTAATGTTAAGTGGAAAAACAGCAGTAGTTACAGGGGCAAGACGTGGTATTGGAAGAGCTATAGCTATAAAGCTAGCGAAACTTGGAGCAAATGTAGTCCTTAACTATAGAAACAGTGTAGGTGGAGTACAAGAAGTAGTAAAAGAAATAGAAGCTTTAGGAGCTAAGGCACTAGCTGTTAAGTGTGATATAAGCAGTTATAGTGGTGTTGAGAATATGATGAAAAAATGTATTGAAGAATTCGGAAGTTTGGATATTTTAGTTAATAATGCTGGTATAACAAAAGATTGTCTTTTAATGAGAATGAAGGAAGAGGACTTTGATAGTGTTATAGATATTAATCTTAAAGGTGCTTTTAATTGCACAAAGCATGTATCCGCTATAATGCTTAAGCAAAGAAGTGGGAGAATAATAAATATATCCTCAGTGTCTGGGATTACGGGTAATGCAGGCCAAGTAAACTATTCAGCTGCAAAGGCAGGCATAATAGGTATGACTAAAGCGGTTGCTAGAGAATTTGCAAGCCGTGGAATTACTTGTAATGCAGTAGCACCAGGATATATTGCAACAGATATGACTGATGTGCTGCCAGATAAGGTAAAGGATGCTATAATGGGCACTATTCCACTAAAGAGACTGGGATGTCCAGAAGATGTTGCAAATGCAGTAGCATTTTTAGCCTCAGAAGAAGCTTCATACATAACAGGTCAAGTTATAAATGTAGATGGTGGCATGGTAATGTAATAAAGCAACAGTTAATTGCGATTTTAAGGAGGTTCATACTATGAAAAATAGAGTTGTTATAACGGGAATGGGAGCAGTTACTCCTATAGGAAATGATGTAAATAGCTTTTGGGATAATATAAAACAAGGTACTTGTGGAATAGATGTAATTAAGTCCTTTGATATTACTGACTATAAATGTAAGCTAGGTGCAGAAGTTAAGAATTTTGATGTAACAGTTGCACTAGATAAAAGAGAAGCTAGAAAAATGGATAAGTACTGTCAGTATGCAATGGTAGCAGCAGACGAAGCTATTAAAAATTCAGGACTCGATTTAGACTCTATAGATAGTGAAAGATTAGGAGTTGTAGTTGGTTCGGGAGTAGGTGGACTTAATACTATTGAGCAAGAACATAAAAAGCTTATGGAAAAGGGACCGAATAGAGTTTCTCCTTTTTTAATACCTATGATAATAGGTAATATTGGAGCTGCAAATATTGCAATAAAGTATGGTGCTAAAGGCGTATGTACTAGTGTAGTTACAGCTTGTGCTACAGGGACTAATGCAATAGGTGATGCTTTTCACTTAATTCAAGATGGAAGAGCAGACATAATAATAGCTGGGGGAGCGGAAGGATCAATAACTCCACTTGCTTTAGCAGGATTTGCTGCGTTAACAGCTTTAACCAAAAGTGAAGATCCACTAAGAGCATCAATACCTTTTGATAAAGAGAGAAGCGGTTTTGTTATGGGAGAGGGCGCAGGTATAGTTATACTTGAATCTTTAGATCATGCAGAAAAAAGAAATGCAAAAATTTATGCAGAGATAAAGGGGTATGGAGCAACTTGTGATGCTTATCATATAACTTCACCAGCACCAAGTGGAGAGGGTGCTGCAAGGGCAATGGTAATGGCACTTAAAGATGGAGAGGTTAATGCTGCAGAAGTATCTTATATTAATGCTCACGGAACAAGTACTCCATACAATGACAAGTTTGAAACTGTAGCTATTAAGTCTGCTTTTGGAGAATATGCATATAAAATACCTGTAAGTTCAACAAAATCTATGACAGGACATCTTCTAGGAGCATCAGGAGCTATAGAGGCTATAGTATGCATAAAAGCTTTAGAAGAAGGATTTGTACCACCAACTATAGGATATAAGGTAGTAGATGAAGAATGTGATTTAGATTATGTTCCAAATGCTGGGAGAAAAGAGAGTCTACAATATGCAATGTCAAATTCCTTAGGATTTGGTGGTCATAACGCTACTATATTATTGAAAAAGTGGGATGGTAAATAATGATGGATTATAAAAATATTGAACAATTAATTAAAACCGTTAGTGATTCAAAGCTTACCTCTTTTGAAATAGAGACAGAAGGCATAATGATAAAAATGGAGAAAAAAGAGAAACAAATAGTAGTAGAAAAAATGACTAGTTACGTTGCACCTGTAGAACAAGTAACTGGGGATTCATTAAATACAGAAAATGTAGCTGTAAATGGGTTGCCTGTAGAAAAACAAGATAATGATAGGGCTATCACAATAGAAAATGCAGCTAAGATATTGCTTGAGGAAAATATAGTTATAGTTAAATCTCCAATTGTTGGAACAATGTATACTTCTCCTGGTCCCGAATCAAACAATTTTGTAAAAGTTGGTTCGAAAATTAACAAGGGGGATACTCTTTGTATTTTAGAAGCTATGAAACTTATGAATGAAATTGAAAGTGAAGTCGAGGGGGAAGTTGTAGAAGTATTAGTTTCAAACGGAGATATGGTAGAGTATGGTCAGCCGTTATTCAAAATACTCAAAAAATAAAGGTGGAGACATTAACATGGAAAATATAAAAAATACTGCTTTAAATATAAAACAAATTCAAGAGATTATTCCTCATAGATATCCATTTCTATTTGTGGATAAGGTGGAGGAATTAGAACCAGGAAAAAGAGCTGTAGGATATAAAAATATAACTATGAATGAGTATTTTTTTCAGGGTCATTTTCCAACGGAACCAGTAGTTCCAGGAGTAATAATTATAGAGGCACTTGCACAGGTTGGAGCGGTAGCACTTCTGAGTATGGATGATTACAAAGGTAAAATTGCTTATTTTGGTGGTATTAATAAAGCTAGATTTAGAAAAAAAGTTGTTCCAGGAGACGTACTAAAACTTGAAGTAGAAATAATCAAAATGAAGGGACCTGTTGGAATTGGAAAGGCAGTAGCTTCAGTAAATGGAGAAAAGGCGGCAGAAGCTGAAATCACGTTTGCCGTAGGTATTTAATATTTTAGTTAATAATTTTAAGTGCAGGGAAGGTAAATAGTATGTTTAAGAAGATATTAATTGCTAATAGAGGCGAGATAGCGGTAAGAATAATTAGGGCTTGTAATGAAATGGGTATTCAAACTGTGGCAGTATATTCTGAGATAGATAAAAATGCTCTTCATACTCAAATGGCGGATGAGGCTGTATGCATTGGACCTGCTAAATCTGCAGATAGTTATTTGAATATGCAAAATATATTAAGTGCAACAGTGCTTACAGGCGCAGAAGCAATTCATCCTGGTTTTGGATTTTTGTCTGAGAATAGTAAGTTCGCACAGATGTGTGAGGAATGTAATATAAAATTTATAGGACCAGATTCACATAATATGGACAATATGGGCAACAAGGTAAAAGCAAGAGAAATAATGATAAACGCTGGAGTTCCTGTAGTCCCTGGTTCAGATGGAGCTGTTGACAGTGAGACAGAAGCTTTAATGTGGGCTAAAAAAATAGGATATCCACTAATGATAAAGGCCTCAGCAGGTGGCGGGGGGCGCGGTATAAGAATTGTTAGAAAACAAGAAGAGCTTATACCATCCTATAATACCGCTAAAACAGAGTCGAAAAATGCTTTTGGTGATGATACAATGTATATGGAAAAATTTATAGAAGAACCAAGGCATATAGAGTTTCAAATACTTGCTGATGAGCATGAAAATGTTATTCATCTTGGTGAGCGTGATTGTTCTATTCAAAGGCGAAATCAAAAAGTAATAGAAGAAGCACCAGGACCTGTAATGACGGAAGAACTTAGAAAACAGATGGGTGAGGTTGCAGTTAAAGCAGCTAGGTCTATTAATTATAAAAATGCTGGAACAATAGAGTTTCTACTAGATAAGTATGGAAAATATTATTTTATGGAGATGAATACTCGTATACAGGTAGAACATGCAATAACAGAAATGATTACCGGTGTAGATTTAGTGAAAGCTCAGATAAATATTGCTTCGGGACAAGTGCTTTCTTATAAACAGGAAGATATAAAAATTCAGGGGCATGCTATTGAATGTAGAATAAACGCAGAAAATCCTTCTAAAAATTTTATGCCATGTCCAGGCGAAATAAAATCACTTCATATTCCTGGAGGATATGGAGTAAGAATCGATAGTGCAGCATATCAAGGGTACAAGATACCACCCACTTATGATTCTATGATAGGAAAACTCATTGTACATGGTAAAAATAGAGAAGAAGCAATATGTAAAATGAGAAGGGCCTTAGGAGAGTTTATAATTGAGGGAGTAGATACTAACATTGACTTTCAGTTTAAAATAATAAACAATGATAATTTTATAAAAGGGGAATTTGATACTAGTTTTATAAGCAAAGAATTTAAAGATATTTAAAAACTAGCTAAACGCATACTGGAATTTATTGCCTATAAGGGTTATACTATGATATGTGTATAAAACAGAGTGGGTATGCTTTTAGAAAGGGGTAGCTATATGTTTGAGTTTAATCGTATATTTAAAAAGAGCAGGTATATTGAGGTTAAAAGTTTACAAGATGAAGATGGTGAGAATAAACCTAATATTCCTTCAGGAATGTGGGTTAAATGTCAAACCTGTGGTAAAATTCTTTATAGTAAGGATTTAGAGAATAGTATAATGACTTGTGAAAATTGTAGAACCCATTTTAGAATTGGGTCTAAAGAAAGAATAAATTATACCATAGATAGTGATACTTTTATAGAATATGATAAGAATATGATCTCAGATAATCCTATAGATTTTGAAGGATATGAAGATAAACTCCAAAGTTTTCATGATAAAACTTTATTAAATGAAGCTGTAATAACCGGAGAAGGAAAGATAAATGGTTACGATACAGTAGTTGCGGTGATGGATAGCAATTTTATGATGGGAAGTATGGGGTCTGTTGTTGGAGAGAAAATTACAAGGGCAATTGAAAGAGCAACAGATGCTAAAAAACCAATTATTATATTTACAGCATCAGGGGGGGCTAGGATGCAAGAAGGGATATACTCTCTAATGCAAATGGCTAAAACTAGTGCTGCGGTTGCAAGGCATAATAAAAATGGATGCCTTTATATAACTGTTCTTACAGACCCAACGACTGGAGGAGTTACAGCAAGCTTTGCAATGCTTGGAGATATAATAATAGCTGAGCCCAACGCACTGGTAGGTTTTGCAGGTAGAAGAGTTATTGAGCAAACTATAAAGCAGCAATTGCCTGATGACTTCCAAAGGGCTGAATTTTTGCTCCAAAAGGGTTTTATAGATAAGGTAGTAGATAGAAAGGCTATGAAGGATACTTTAACTCAAATATTAAAAATTCATTCGTAGCTAATATGAAGAAGATAAAAGTAACGATGGGGAGTGAGATTTTATGGCGACTTTACCTTTTGAAAAGCACATGTATGAACTAAAAAATAAAATAGATGAACTAAAGAATTTAGCAATAGAACAAAACATTGATTTGGGAAAAGAAGTAAGACAGATGGAAATTAAGCTTTATAATATGCAAAAGGAAGCCTATAAAAATTTAACTGCCTGGGACAAAGTAAGTATTGCAAGGCTTGTTGAACGCCCTACTGCTCTGGACTACATAAATCGAATTTTTGAAAATTTTATGGAACTTCATGGCGACAGATATTATGGAGATGATGCTGCTATTATAGGTGGAATCGCTGAAATTAATGGTACTCCAGTAACTGTTATAGCTCAGCAAAAGGGTAATAATACTAAAGAAAATATAAAGAGAAACTTTGGGATGCCAAATCCCGAAGGATATAGAAAAGCCTTAAGACTTATGAAACAGGCAGAAAAATTCAATAGACCAGTAATTTGTCTCGTAGATACTCCAGGGGCATATTGTGGAATAGGCGCAGAGGAAAGAGGTCAAGGAGAGGCAATAGCTAGGAATCTTATGGAAATGTCAAATTTAAAGACTCCAATAATTTCAATAGTTATAGGAGAAGGCGGAAGCGGTGGAGCACTAGCCATGGCTGTAGCTGATGAAGTTTGGATGCTAGAGCATGCAATTTATTCCATTTTGTCACCAGAAGGTTTTGCAACTATATTATTTAAAGATGCAAGTCGTGCAAAAGAAGCAGCTAATCAAATGAAAATAACGGCTCAGGATTTAATTAATTTTGGAATAATAGATAGAATTATAAAAGAACCTTTAGGTGGGGCACACACTAACGTAGATGAGATGGCCATAAGCATTAAACGTAATCTAGAGGAGTCCATTAATAGATTAAAGAGTGAACCTGTAGAAGCTTTACTTACCAAAAGATATTATAAATTCAGAAAGATTGGTAAAATAGTAGAGTAATGAATAATTTTTATAATGGAGCATTAAGAAAAGTATATATACTTTTCTTTTTTTTGGGTATTGAAGTGTTTGTATAAATCATACATAATAGAGTAGTAGAATATAATATTTATAAGAATTGCAAAGGGGAATTGAGTTATGGCTAAAACACTTAGTGATACAATTTTAGTAATAGATTCAGGATGCGATTTACCTTTAGAGTATATTGAACAAGAAAATATAGTACCCATAGGGTTAATATGTAATTTTAAAGGTGAAGCAATCCAGGATGACTTCGGGAAGAATTTTATTCGTAAGGATTTTTATGATGCTTTAAGGCAAGGAGAAATGCCTACTACCTCACAGATAAATAGTGAAAACTATGTGGAAGTTTTTAGAAAGTATGTAAGGGAACAAAAATCAATTATATATATTGCTATGTCATCTGCATTATCAGGGACCATAAATAGTGCAAATATAGGAAGAGAAACTATACTTGAAGAATTCCCAAAGGCAGATATAAGTATAGTTGATAGTAAATGCGCAAGCCTTGGACAAGGACTTTTAGTTTATTATGCTTATGAAATGTTAAAAGACGGAAAATCTAAAGAAGAAATAGTCACTTTTGTTGAAGAAAATAAGCTTAAGATTAACCATTGGTTTACAGTTAATGATTTAAACCATCTAAAAAGAGGTGGGAGAATATCAAGTTCAGCTGCGACCGTTGGTACACTGTTAAGTATAAAACCCGTTTTGTATATGGATAATGAGGGAAGACTTACGGCTTCTTCTAAATGCCGAGGAAGAAAAAAGGCAATAAATACCTTAGTTGAAAAATTCGTGGAAAGAACAGACCCAAATAAACAGCAAGTTATAGCTATAGGTCATGGGGATTGTATGGAAGATGCATTAACTCTTGAGGCTTTGGTTAGAGAGCATGGGAATGTTAAAGACGTGATTTTAAGTTATGTGGGTACAGCAATAGGGTCCCATACAGGTCCAGAAATATTAGGCTTATATTTTATGGCTGAGGAAAGATAATATCTAAGAAATAAGGGTGCAAAATCGCAATTATATTTATAATCATAGAGTAATATCAAACTCATATCTATAAATTAAAAGGGAGATGTTTTAGTACATCTCCCTTAAAACTATTCTGTTTCTTTTCCTAATTTCTTAGATTCCTTAGAAACGCCTATTTCATTGGCAGTTTCCATTTTCATATTAGATAACTCTTTTTTTGTTTTTTGACCAGCTTTCTTATTATCTTTACTGTTCTTGTTGTCCTTATGTGACATTGTTTACCCCTCCTTGTATTATTATGAATTAAAAATGATTATTAAACGTTTTTATCACAAATAATAAACATCTCAATATTTACTATAACCAATTTTATGAATTGTATTCCGGGTAAGGTTATTGAAATAGAAATTTTAGTGATATAATTAATAAAAATAAAATTATTTACACAGGAGGAAATAAATTATGAATAAAAAAATAGGATTTATAGGCTGTGGTAATATGGCACAAGCTATGATAGGTGGAATAGTAAAATCAAAATTAGTTTCTAGTGAAAGTGTAATAGCAAGTAATCCATCAAATAAGAATTTAAATAAAGTAAAAGAACAATATAATATTATAGTAACTAATGACAATAAGGAAGTTGCGAAGTTTTCTGATATAGTAATATTAGCTGTTAAGCCTTATAAATATCTTGAGGTTATTGATGAAATAAAATTATATTTAAGCAGCGATGCAATTATTGTAACTATAGCTGCAGGAATAACTTTAGAGGTGATGGGCAGTGCCTTTTCTGGTTCGGCAAAGGTTATAAGGACTATGCCAAATACTCCAGCACTGGTAGGAGCAGGAATGAGTGCAATCTGTGCTAATAGAAATGTAACTAAAGAAGAATTGAAAGAAGTAATAAATATTTTTGAGAGCTTTGGTGAGGCAGAGATATTAGAGGAAAAGCTTATGGACGTTGTTCCAGCAGTAAGTGGATCATCTCCAGCTTATGTTTATATGTTTATTGAAGCCTTGGGTGATGGTGCAGTGCTTAAAGGTATGCCAAGAGACAAGGCATATAAAATGGCAGCACAAGCGGTGCTAGGAGCAGCTAAGATGGTGCTTGAGACTGGAGAACACCCAGGGAAACTTAAAGACAATGTATGCTCACCAGGGGGGACCACAATAGAGGCAGTATATACTTTAGAAAAGAATAATTTTAGGGGCACAGTAATTTCAGCTATGGAGAGTTGTACAGAAAAGGCGATTGAAATGAGTGAAAAATAAAAAGTTTATACTTTGTTTAGAATTAGTTTATAGAAAGTAGAGACATGTACTTTAAAATGAAGTTATTAAAGATTTTCATGTTGATAAATTAATTTAAAACAAAAGGAGATGCTATAAAGTGAAATTAAAGAAAAAAACAATGATGGGAATAAGTTTTGTTTTAGGAACTGTAATGTTTACAACTACAGCTATTGCCCAGGTAGCTACAAAAAGTGGATATGATCAGCTTAAAGATTCTGTGAAATATACAGCGGAAGATTGTGCCACTAAACTTTCCAGTTATACTATTGATATGTCAATGATTTTAAAGGATAATGCTACTGTTATTTATTCGGAAAATTCTCTTAGTAAGTCAGATGTAAAAAATGGAGCTCAGGAATCTGTGTCAGAAGGACTACATGGTAAAACTAAGACAGAAAGTTATAACTACTCAGATAAAAAGGGTTCATTATATAAAAACAATGAAGAAAATGTTTATTATGAAACTGAATATACGAGCCCTCATGAGAATAATGCTTTCAGTAACCCTTTTAAAGAAGAAGGAGCTTCAGACATAGAAAAAATTGCAGATGCTCTTGTGGGGAATTTAAAAGACGCTGTTGTAGTTACTGAAAATATAGATGGAACTAAAACACTATCTGGTTCTTTGAGTGAATCGCAAATACCAGCTGTCATTGATGCAGTGGTGTCTTATTCTGCTAAGAGCCAATTTGGTAATAGTTATAATAATCCTAATAATGAGAGTAACATACCTAAAATAACAAAAGATGTATTTGTTAGTGAAGTTAAAGGAAATATGACAACCAATAAAGATGGGTTCATTCAAAGTGTGCTTGCTAGTGGTGTTATTTCTGGTAAAGATGAAAAGGGCACAGAGCATAAATTAACATTTGAGATGTTAATTAAAATAAGTAATGTTAACTCAACTAAGGTAAGTAGACCTGATCTTTCTTCTAAGAAAGTAGAGAAAAGTGTAGAGAAAGATTATAGTAAATTATCTAACCCAGAAAAATATTTAGGAAAATTTAAAACAGATATATTAATAGAGCAGGAAGGCGAATTTGTAAAAATAGGTGAGAAATTTGTAGATGTTACTGCAATAGACGATAAGGGTATTAGCGGAAGGCATTATGAGGTATATTTAAAGGGATATGAAGAGTATGCAACAAATAAAAAAGACTTCAAGTTTGATGCAAAGTTTGAAAAAGATCAATTTAGTGCAAATTTTAAAGTTGATGGCTCTTCAAAAAACAGTATGCAAGGGAATCTAAATATAAATATAGGTTCAGCAAAAATATACTTTTACACAGGTGAAAACATAAGTGGAAACATGATGCATGATGACGACTATAGTAAGGTATTCAAATAATAATAAATAAAGCATACTAAAATAAGTAGCAAGTCAAATCCATTACCACAATGACTTGTTATTTATTTTAATGTAAATTGGAGGCATGTAAATGGAGAAAGCTATTGAAATTAAAAACCTTTCCAAGGTATATAAAAACGGAAGAGGCATAATGGATATTAATATAGATATACATAAAGGCGATATCTTTGGGTTTTTAGGACCTAATGGTGCAGGTAAGACCACTGCTATGAAAATTATGACTGGGCTCATAAAGCCAGACAGTGGAGATGTTAAAATTTTAGGCCATAGTATACTTGAGGAATATGAAGAGGTAATGAAAAATGTAGGGTGTATTATAGAAACTTCGGAGTCTTATCTTTATTTAACCGCCTATGAAAATCTAAAACAAGTTTCAAGATATTATAAAAACGTTGACGCACAGAGGATACATGAAGTTTTAGAAATGACAGGATTGTTAAAATACAAAGATGAGAAACCAAGAAAGTTTTCTCTTGGAATGAAACAAAGATTGGGAATCGCAGCTGCGATTTTATCTAGGCCTCAGGTAATAATCCTAGACGAGCCCTTAAATGGACTTGATGTTGAAGGAATGATTTCTATGAGAAATATAATAAAAAATATAGTAGAGAAAGAAAATGCTACATTTTTTATATCAAGCCATCTTATCCACGATGTAGAACTAACTTGTACCAATATTGGTGTATTATACAATGGAAGGATGCTCAATGTAGATACCATGAAAAATATATTAAATAATTATGCAACATTAGAAAATTATTTTGTTAGTGAGGTAGAAAGAAATGGTAGAATTTAAAGCTTCTTTAATAAATGAAATTGAAAAGTTATACAAAAGAAAAAAAGTCTTAGTGGCAGGGATTATATCGCTTATTTTTATAATACTAGGGCAATTATCAATGATAGTGCTAAGAAACGGTTTTGGGGTACGTGGAGTTTCTAGCATGGAGTTCCCAATACTTGTACTTTCTGTGGTGGTGAATACCATTTTGCCCTTATTTACTGCGCTTGTTACTATAGAAAGTTTCTCTGGAGAATTTTCACAAAACACTATGAAGATTGCACTTACAAGGCCTATTACAAGACTAAAATTTTATGCATCGAAGTTAACTGCAATTATGTTATTTATATTTACTAATCTTATGTTCGTAATGATTTTTTCAATGCTAGCTGGGATGCTATTTAATTCAAACTCTTTTACCGTGCAAAGTTTTATAAGAGTTGTAATTTCGTATATTGTAACACTGATGCCTATGGTGATTTTATCAATAATCATTGCGTTTTTTACAAATATAATTAGAAGTGGGATAGGCGTATTTTTTCTATCTATCTTTGTTTTTATTGCGTTTAAAGGACTTGCAATTGTTTTTTATAGATATTCTGGCTTGTTTATTACATCTATGATGAACTGGTATACATTATTTATTATGGAAACTATTCCTGGGTTTCAAATATTTCTTAAGTTTATGATGATGATTAGTTATGCTATAATATTTTTTACAGCAGCATATTATTTATTTGATAAAAAAGAATTCTAATCCACTTTGAGGTGAAAAATGAATATAAAGAAACGGTTAATTCTATCCAATACTATAACTATAGTAATTCCTTTTGTTGTTACAGCTTTAGCGGCGTTTGTATTTATTTTTGTTTGCTCAAGAATTTTAAATAAGGATATAAGTTATGGTGATTTTAAAACATCTATATTCATAAAAACGGAATTATCTGATACTAGAAATTCTATATGGAAACAAAACATTGGTGATTTAGAAGACGAAAAAATTCAACAAGATTTGTATAAAAGGTTATTAAATATAAATGGAGATCTTATAATTCTCAAAAATAATAATGTTATATATACTTCTAAGGAGGTAAATAACATTGATATAGAAAAATGTTTAATAGAAGGGAATTCTAAATCTAGAAAAAAGTCAGTGAAAATTGATAATATAGATTACATGGTGGAAGTAGCTCAAATTAAATTTAAAGATGAAGCTTTGGGTAACGCAATATTATTGGCACCAACTTTTGAGTATTCAGGTGTTCTTGAAGCACTTATTGTTTTTATACTTGCAGTATTTATTTTTACGTTTATAGTGGTTAACATATTTATGTCATATATGCTTTCAAAAAGAATAATAAAGCCATTATCACTACTAAAAAATGCAGTAGGAGCTATTAGCAGTGGTGATTTGAATTTGGAAATAATCGAAGTAGGTGACCAAGAAATTGTGGACTTATGTGCTGATTTTGAAAAGATGAGAGTACAACTTAAGGATTCTATTCATATGAAAAAAAAGTATGATGATAATAGGACAATGCTAGTTTCAAGTATATCACATGACTTAAAAACACCTATAACTTCGATAAAAGGTTATGTTAAAGGTATTTTAGATGGAGTGGCAAATACTCCTGAAAAGCAAGAAAGGTACCTAAAAACTGTTTATTCAAAAACAGAACAAATGGATGTTATGATTAATGATTTGCTCTTATACTCCAAATTAGATTTGAGTCAGCTGCCTTTTAATTTTGAAAGAACTGACATTATAGATTATTTTCATTATTGTATTATTGAAAGTCAACTAGAACTTGAGAAATCCAATATAAAAATTTGTCTTAAAAATGACTTAAAAACATCAAAGTACGTTAAAATTGACAGAGAAAGATTCATGAGGGTTATACTGAATATCATTGATAACTCTCGTAAATATATGGATAAAAAGCTAGGCGAAATTATAATAATGCTTAGAGAAACCAATTCTAGTATTATTATTGAGATAAGAGATAATGGTTGTGGTATTGAAGAAAATGATGTAAATAAAATCTTTGATAGGTTCTACAGAGCAGACTCTGCAAGAAGCGAAGCAAATGGTAGTGGACTTGGACTTGCTATTGCAAAACAAATTGTAGAGGGACATAAGGGGAAAATATGGGCAGTAGGTCATGAAGATAAGGGCACAAGCATTTTGATATCGTTTGGAAAAATATCAGAAGAATAGAGGGATATTATGAAAAAGATTTTAATTGTTGAAGATGATTTAAGTATCGCAGAACTTGAAAAAGATTATTTAGAGCTTGAAGGCTTTGAAGTTAAAATATGTAGTAATGGAGTTGATGGGTTAAATGCATTAAAGACAAAAGGTTTTGACTTATTGATTCTTGATGTTATGCTCCCCAAAATAGATGGATATACTATTTTGCGTAGTTTGCAAGATGATAAGGACATTCCAGTATTATTAGTATCAGCAAAAAAAGAAGATATAGATAAAATAAAAGGGCTCAGCCTTGGTGCAGATGACTATATTACAAAGCCTTTTAATCCTAGTGAGCTTGTGGCTAGAGTAAAATCACATATAAGAAATTATGAAAGGATAAAAAATAAATTTATAACTCCAATTAAAAGTAACACAATTATAATAAGAGGGCTAGAAATAAAGAAAGAATGGAGGCAGGTATTTATAAATAGTGCTGAAGTAAATTTAACTCAAAAGGAATTTGAGATATTATTGTATCTAGCTGAGAATCCTAATAGGGTATTTAGCAAAGATGAATTATTTGAAAAAATTTGGGGATTTGATGCACTTTCAGATACTGCAACTGTTACAGTGCATATAGCAAGAGTTAGAGAAAAAATTGAAGCATCTACATCTGAACCTCAATATATTGAAACTGTTTGGGGAAGTGGCTACAGGCTTAGGGTATAAAAATACCCTAAGTCTTTATTTTTTTAAAGACCTTAAAATCTATTGACTTACGAACAAATGTTCGCTATAATATGACTATAGTATTAACAATAAAAATACCTGAAAAGTATTTTAAATATATAGTTATAATATTTTATAGTAGTTTGAATTAACAGATAGGTTTTGATTTTAAACGACCACTTTAGTGGATTATTGGGGGTAAACAAATGGAAAATAAGGATTTATTGGTTAAGATTAATTATTCACAAGAGGGTAATGATAGTTTACAAATAATTTATACTGCAAGTACTGAAAAGACTAGTCATCCTTCTAAGTATTTAATTTGTGGAGGAAGGTACAATAGAAATGGTGGAACTATAATGTTTAAAGCTAAAAACATAGAAGAAGCGGCGCAGATAGCTAATAATAATCTTGTAGCTAATGCAGGGGCTAATAGATATGGTACTCTAAAAGTGGTTATTTAATACATAATAGGTAATAAGTTAAGATGCATCAGCTTTTTTATCATAAAAGGATATTCTGGAATTTCAGAATATCCTTTTATGACGTTAAATAGCAAATTCTATATTTTTGATTACGATACCAAGTTGCTCTACAAGTGAAATAATTGTGCCCACTGCTTGTGCATTAGCATTGGGTCCTTTTTTTATAACTTTTACTTGCGGTCTTAAAGCAAAGTTAGGGAATACATCTGTTACCACACAAATATCACCAGTACTAAGTTTTACGATAGTTCCAGGAGTGTAAGGAACTATCGCCTTAGAAAATGCCTTAACCATTTCATAATCAAATTGAGTGTCACCATGGGAAAGTATATATTCAACAGCATCATTAGGACTCATAGCTTTTCTATAGGGCCTGTCCGAAGTAAGTGCATCATAAACATCTGCAATAGCAACCATTCTAGCAAATCTACTTATAGATTTATCTTTCATACTATCTGGATAGCCTTTTCCATCATATCGCTCATGATGCTGAAGAGCTACAATTCTACTGGGAGCAGATATATCTAGACAACCTTTTAAATAATCATAGCCTTTTGTAGTATGTGTTTTTATAGTTTTAAGCTCTTCATCATTTAAGGGGCCAGGCTTTAACAGTATATTTTTGGGGATAAGAGTTTTACCTATGTCATGTATAAGAGCACCCATGCATAATGTGTAAAGATCATTTTGATTTAGTTGCAATTGTACACCAAGGACTAGAGATATTATAGCCACATTTACACTATGCTGGTAGGTATAATTATCCATACTTTTAATATCTACTAGATTAATCATTACATTTTTTTTGCTTAGGATTTCATCAATTATATTTTTAGCAATACCTCCTATAGATTCAAAATATACATGCTTCTCTAATGCAAACTTTTTATTATTAAAATTTGTATTATCAGAATATAAACTGTATTTTTCAAAGCTATAAAAGGCATCTTTTATAGCTTTGATAGCAGTTTGTCGTAACTCGGGTTTTATTACATCCTCTATTACAGTGTCACTGTATTCATCATTAATATATAAAGAGTAAATTTGTAAACGTTTAATACGTATCAAAAAAATTTCGGTTAAAATAACACCTTCTCTTAAAAGAATTCTTCCGTTATTATCAAAAATAGTTTTAGCCAAACAATTTCCTGGTTTTGCAAATTCTAATGGTACAAACCTCATAAGCACACCATCCTTAAAGTTTAAAAAAACTGGCATATAAAATAACCATATATAAACAAAATTTAATAAATATATAAATATACTTTATACTATTATGGATAGAATTTCAACTATTAATCAAAAATAACATTAATGCAACATAATATTTAATTTTGTATATAATTATATGGCGCATTTAATAATAAAAAATACAATATTAGGGGAATAAAGGTGGAGGTTTAATTGGTATAATAACACATATGTTATAAAAAATGGTATAATATGTGTATTAAATTTATCTAATTAATATGTAAAGTGGTGATATTGTATGAAAAAGTCAATTAAAATATGGGTAGTGATATGTATTTTTATAGCTACCATTATCAGTACAATAATTATTAATATCCAGGATGACAATTATACTAGTAATAAAAAGGTAGAGGTTAAAATACAAGAGGTTAAAAATATTACTCAGGATAGTAAAAAAATAGAAGTTACTAAAGAGATTAAAGATGTTAAAGACGCTAGCGATATTGAAGTTAGTATTGTAGCGGTTGGTGATATAATAGTTCATGAAGAACAGCTAAAAGCTCAGTACAATAAGGCAATAGGAAAGTACAGTTTTTACAATAATTTTAAATATGTGAAATCACATATAGAATCAGCAGATATTGCTCTTGCAAATTTAGAAACTACCTTAGCTGGCGAAGATAAAAAATATACAGGATATCCACTCTTTAACTCACCTAGTAGTTTAGTAGATGCTATAAAAGTTTGTGGCTTTGATATTTTATCTACAGCTAATAATCATACTATTGATAGGGGCAGTGAGGGGGTTTTTAGTACTTTAGCTGAGATTCAAAAGAGAAACCTTAAAGCTATAGGAACAAGAGAAAATTTAAATGAGAAGCCATACATAATACAGGATGTAAAAGGGATAAAGATAGGAGTTATAAGCTATAGTTATGAAACACCAAGGAGTGGAAATGACAAAACGCTGAATGCAATAAAAATACCTGGTGAGGTTACAAATCTAATAAATACTTTTAGTTATGAGCATATTGAGGAGGATTTAAATAAAATCAAAGTTCAAATATATGAAATGAAAAAACAAGGTGCAGAGGCAATAATTTTTATTATTCATTGGGGAAATGAATATGAAAGAAAGCCTAATGTTCATCAGATTAGTATTGCAAATAAATTATGTGATTTTGGAGTAGATGTTATTTTAGGAAGTCATCCACATGTAATTCAACCTATTGAATTTATAACCTCAGAAAAAACAGGGAAAAGGTCTCTTGTGGTTTATTCTATGGGTAATTTTATATCAAATCAGAGATATGAATATACTGATAATAGATATACTGAGGATGGTATAATAGTAAATATAGATATTGTGAAAAGAGTGTCATCAGATGAAATTATAATAAGTGCAGTATCTTATATTCCGACTTGGGTGAATAAATACAGGAATAATAGTGAATTGGTATTTGAAATTCTACCACTGGGTGATGCACTGGCAAGTAAAGGGAAATATAATCTTAACGATGATATAGAAGTATGGAGAGCTTCAAATTCATCTAAAAACACTCAGATTTTAATAGGCGAGAATAGCGAAATATTAGAGCATAAGGTGCAGGAAGTTATGAATTAAATTAGTACAACTAAGATGCTATATGATTATTTTAAAGTGATTTATAAAAAAAATGGATATAAGTTTGAATAATTGAAATTATAAACTATAATGAAGGGTGAATCATCAATGAAATTGATGTTTTGAATAATTTCAATTGGGAGGAAAATATAATGAACAAATTAGAACGAAATGATATTTGTTGGTGTGGTAGTGGTAAGAAATACAAAAAATGTCACATGGAACAGGATACGTTTATAAGTAATATAGAGAAAAAAGTAGGATATAAGATACCTAGAGACATTATGAAAACAGAGGAGCAAATAGATGGTATTAGAAAAAGCAGTAAATTAACACATGAGATACTTGATATGGTTTCTGAAAAAATTAAAGCAGGAATAACCACAAATGATATAAATACGTGGGTACATGAATATACTATTGCACATAATGCATATCCTGCACCGCTTGGTTATTCGGGGTTTCCAAAGAGCGTATGTACATCGATAAATGATGTAATATGCCATGGTATACCTGATGACACAATACTAGTGGATGGCGATATAATCAATGTAGATGTGACATGTATATTAGAGGGCTATTACGGTGATGCCAGCAGAATGTTTATGATTGGGAAAGTTTCTAAAGAAGTATCAGATTTAGTACGTGTTTCAAAGGAATGTCTAGATCTTGGCATAGAACAAGTAAAACCATATAACACCCTTGGGGATATAGCATGTGTTATTCAGGAGCATGCAGAAAGTCATGGGTATTCCGTGGTATATGACTACGGTGGGCATGGTGTTGGAGTGGAGTTTCATGAAGAACCTTTTGTGCCTCATATAGGTAAAAAGGGAGAGGGTATGATACTACTTCCTAATATGACATTTACAATTGAGCCTATGATTAATATGGGCAGTCCGGAATCAGATGTGCTTGAAGATGACTGGACAGCAGTTACAGTGGATGGTTCATTGTCTTCTCAGTGGGAACATACCATACTGATTACTGAAACAGGGTATGAGATACTAACTTAAAATTGTATAATCTATTAAAAATACTCCCATAAATAGGGGGTATTTTTAAATTTTCATTCTATACTTACTATTCCACTTTAATTATATATATATATTCATCTAAGGGGAAAAAATCTTTTTTCCAACTTTTATAATAAGAAAAGTGTATTTTACATTGGCCAGTAGTTATGCACTTGAATTTCCAAATAATTTGAATCGTTCCTCCTATTATATTTGGTTTGTTAAAATCATATATTTTTTTCTCTTCTAAGGAAATAATAGAAAGATCAGATACTGTATAAAACCAGCAATAGCCTGTAGAAGGAGATTCTGTAAGTTCTATAATTATATTATCATTTAAATGGATAATGTTTATAAGTTCATGGCTCAAAACAATAGCATTTAATTTAAAATCATCATATTCTATATCCAAGTAATCACTCTCCTTAAAGCAACTGAGTATTGAAAAAAATTATGTCTATTACTAGTCTTTGTAAAATAATTTATTTTATCCATGTAACAACATTATTATAAATGTTGTTTTAGTAGTTATATTTGACCTTTCATAAGAAAACAAGACAAAATCAAATAAAATTTGTTATAATGATACATAAGTGTAATATTTAAATAAAATGGTATATATTTAATTGAAATTGAGGAAGTGATTATAATGGAAATTATAAACAATAGATATAGAATAGTAAAATGTTTAAAACAAAACAGGGTAGTTTCCAGTTATGTAGTAAATGACATAATAAAAAATTATGATACTATACAATTAAATATTCTTAATTTAGAATATATAGAAAAGGAACTAATAGAATTATATACCAAAGAATTTATAAGTTTAACTAATTTAGAATGCAAAAATATAATATCGGTATATGATTTTGATTTAGTTAATCTTTTAGATAATAAAAAGTTAGATGAAAAAGTTTATTTTTATACAACTGAGTATATTGAAAACAATTCTAGTATTTTAGATATTGTATGTGATATGGAAAGTGAAGAATTATTAAATTTATTTATAGAAATTTGTCAAAGTATAAATTATCTGCATTTAAAAGGTTTTACATATGGTGATATAAATTTATCTAATATTTTAATTGAAAATAACTTATCCAGTAAAAAATATAAAATTAAATTTAAAGACATTGCAACGGTTGAACTACAAAAACATAGTCTTTGGAACGATGAAGATGACGAGGATTATTTTAAAGCACCAGAATTATTAGAAGGAAAAAAAACTAGTAATATTAGTGACATATATTCACTAGGAATATTGTTAGTTATCATATATATTAAAAGTAAAAATAATAATTTTTTTATTTATGAAGAAATTAATCCCATTAATGAATTCGAATTTCAAGAATTATTTAAGAGTGATGAAGATTTTAATGTGAATATTAAAAAGATTATTAAAAAAATGATTTGTACTGATGTTTCAAAAAGATATGAAACTATTACTGAACTGATAATTGATATAAATATTTTTTTTCATAAAAATTATTTAACTAATAGAAAAGCAGAAACAGAAAAATTAAATTTTAATTTGAAAATGATAGGTAGAGATGAAGAAATTGATAAAGTTATCAACATCTATGAATCTATTAAAAATAAAAACAATTATAATTCTACTATTTTAATTCATGGGGAATCAGGTATTGGAAAAACACGATTTCTTAAAGCATTAAAATATAGACTTTCCCTTAATAAGGTAAATGTGTATAAAAGTTTTATACTGAATGCTTCCACTAAAAACAGTAATAAGGCTCTTGTAGATATATTAAAACAATTTATTTCTGAATGTGAAATAGAAGTGTTAGAAAGGTATGAGTCAGAACTAGTGAAATTCATACCTGAACTGCGAGGGGAAAAAAATATTATACCTTCTGAACCTTTAAGTGGGGACAAAGAAAAGTTTAGGCTTATAAATAGAACCACAGGTTTTATAGAAGAATGTATAAATAACATCCCTATAGTGTTAATTATCGATAATTTTCATTTGGCAGATGATTTTACTATAGAACTTATAGAATATCTTATAAGAAAAAAACTACCCAATAAAAACATTATGGTTATAATGTCTTACTGTGATGGAGAATGTATCCAAAATAACAAGTTTACAGAATTTACGAAAAATATATCTGGGAGTAGTGGTGTAAACAATATTTTTTTAAAAGAGCTAGGCGAAAAACAAGTAGGTAAAATGATTCAAAACATTCTAAGTATGCCTAATATACCTTATAAATTAGCTGATAGTATTTATGAAAAGAGTAAGGGAAATCCATTATTTGTTGAAGAAATTATAAAGAGTTTTTTCAACAAAAAATATATATATGTAAATGAAGAGAAAGGATATTGGACCAAGGAAGGAGAGCATTCTAATTTTATAATGCCCTCAGATATGCATGAAGTACTATTAAGCCAGATTAAAGAAATGGAACAAACTAATTATAATATTTTGAAAACAATATCAATATTTAAAAGTGCAGTTTCTATAGAGATAATTAAAAGATTTATTGAAAATCATTATATAGACATAGATAACGATATTGAAGGACTCGTTTCTTCGGGTGTATTATGTAAAAAAATAGAGGATAGAGGCTTTGTATTTGATTTTTACAATAAGTTTCTTAAAAATCTTATGTACGAAGAAATCAGTGATGACCATAGAAAAACTATGCACACATTGGCTGCGGAATTACTTCAACATCAATATACACAAGGGGGGACAGAATATATTGATGAATTAATTTATCACTTAGAAAAATCAAATCAGAAGGGGAAGATTATAGATTATTGCATTGAAAATGCAGAAAAGATGAAGGTACTAAAAAACAGAAGTGATGCAATAAAAAATCTAGCTAAAGCAGTATCTATTATGGATTATTCATGGGATCCCATTAAGAATATAAAGATTATTATGGATCTTGCGGATTTACACGAACAAGAAGGACATATTGATTTAGCTATAAAGTACTATCTATCCATAGATAAGTATAAAAAAAACACAGAACTTCACGTCTATATAATTGATAGCTTAATTAAAGTGGCAGGAGTGTATTTAAGTAGAAATAATATGGATAAGACTGTTCATTACATTGACAAAATTCAAAACATGTTAGAGAGGGTAGATTATCTTTCAGGAGAACTTAAATGTCAAGGGATTTTAGCTTCTGTATATGATATAAGACAAGAGTATGAAAAAGTACAAGCTATATCTAATAAGTGTATAAAACTGTGTATAGGAGAATACGAAGAGCTAATACCTATATTTTACAACCATAAGGGCCTAGTTTACTTAAGAAGTGGTAAAGCAGATGAAGCCTACACAATTTTTAAAAAAAACATAGAGGTATGTAATAAGTATAATAATATTAACGTGCTGATAAAGTCCCTTAATAATATAGGCGTTATATATGGGGATTATTATCAAAACGATGATGAAGCTATAAAATATTTTCTGAAAATAAAGGATATATGTGAAAAAAGCAATATGAGTAGTAGTGAGGTAGATGCGCTAATAAATATCGGTGCTACATACTTTTCAAAAGAGCAGTATAAAATATCCCTACAATATTTTGTTGAAGCACTAGAAAAGTGTAAAAAGTATGACTACGAATCTAAAGTTTTTTATTGTTATATTTCCCTTGCTGGTGTTTATTTAAAGCTTGGTGATTATGCGAATGCTGTTAATTATTATGAGCGATGTAATAAAGAGCTAGAAAACTATCCTGATCAGGGTAAAGATATAGGTGAGTTTTACTTTTTGGCTTCTAAAATTAACTATAAATTAGGCGATCTGCAAAAGGCTCAATTTTATATACAAAAGTCTTTATATTTATATGAGAATGATGAGTGTATTTTCAAATGGCAGGCTCAAGCTCTAAATCAGTATATAATGCTTCATTTGAGAGAAAATGAGGGAAACATAGATGAAAACATCCAAAACGTTATAACTATAGCTAGCAAAATATCATCTATAGAGAATAGGCTTAATATATTTTATGATATAATAATTTTTTTATATGAAAACGGTAAAAAAGAATATATTTCTATTATTCACAGTGAAATAAGCAAAATAGATATTGATATCAAAGACAATCGGGTGTATGTTAAAAAATTATACGTTGATGGGTTAATTGAAAAAAAGAAGAGTATTAAATTTTTAAAAGAAGCCATAGAATATTCAAAAAAATATAAAGGAATTGATATATATTGGAAAATATATACTTCTATCGGAGACTACTATTTTGATAAAAAGGATTATTTGTATGCGGTAATTTACTATTTTGAGGCTTGTGGTATGTTAAAAGATATAATTTTTCAATTACCGGCTAAATATAGATTATCTTACATCAAATTAAATAATGGGCTGATGCCTTTTAATAGTTTTTTAGCTATTAATAATTATTATAAGAGTAATAAAGATTCGGAAATCTTAGAATTTAAGCCTGTTACTGTTAGCGATGAAAAAGGATTATTATATTTATTAGAGCAAGTAAATCACAAAGATATTCTAAAAAATAAGAATTTTATAAAAGCTATAAAAAAGATATATTCTTCTTCACTACGTGATGATATTCATGATATAAGTGATGTGCTAGAAAATTTAGGAGAGGATAATGCAAAAAACTTAGAACTTATAATAGATTATTTGTCTTATATAACGTTAGCCACAAGGGGAACTATTATTATAATGGATAATGATAAAGAGTACAAAGTTATTGCAGCTAGTGATAGAAAAACCGAGTTGCCACAAAATCAAGAAGAATTAACTAAAATGTTTGGAAGAGAGAAACCTGTTTTAGTAATGGATGCAGCCATAGAACAAAACATGAATGGAGATGCAAATAGTATTCATAATACTTTAAAGGCGTCTATTTGCATTCCGATTGTTATGGGAAATATAAGTGAAAATGGATTTATGAAGAATGAAAGAAGAAAAAATACACAAGGCACCAAGCAGGTAATTGGATATGTATATATTGAATCACAAAGAGTGTTAAATAATCTTAATAGTGATAGTATGAAAAAATGTATGGAACTTAGTAAGGTTATAGGTATAATAATTGAAAAATACAAACTTAGATTAAGTGCTTCTATTGATAAATTGACGGGAACTCTCACTAGAAAATACTTAGAAGAGGCCTTAGATGAACAAGTTGAACTTTCAAGTCAAACGGGAGGTAAATTTTCTCTTATTATGTATGACTTAGACCACTTTAAAATGGTAAACGATAAGTTTGGTCATAGGACAGGAGATTATGCTTTAAAAAAGGTTTGCGCTATTGTTATGAATAATCTAAGAGATACAGACATTGTAGGCAGGTACGGCGGAGAAGAATTTATTGTTATTCTACCAGATACAGATATTTGCGATGCTGAAATTGTGGCTGAAAAGCTACGATACAAAATAGAAGATGAAAAAATACTAGACAATAGACGGGATGTCACCGTAAGTTTGGGTGTTGCTGCATACCCCATTCATGGCGAGTGGCAAGATGAATTAGTCGAGAGAGTAGATCAGGCTTTGTATGTGGCAAAAGAACGGGGAAGAAATAGATACTCTGTTTGGAACAGTGAATTCTCTAAAAAGGCTAAAAGAACAGATAGACTTACTGGGATAATATCTGGGAATGCAATACAAGACCATAGAAATGTACTTGCAATGATAGAATTAATTGAGCTTATAAACGTAAATACAAGTAGGGAAGATAAGATATATAGTTTGCTTGGTAGAATCATTGAAATTACAGAAGCGCAAAAGGGTATGTTATTTATTATGGACGATGAAAATATTATCCAAAAGTATTCAAGGGTGAATTTTAAAAATGAATGGGTAGACACCAATGCATATAACGAGAACATTATAAAGTCTGTGATCTTTAATAAACAAGGAGTTTTTAAAATAGATTGGGATACAATAACTGAGTATGATAGGGTAACAGGCGCCCCCAATTGGCAGTCAGTTGTTGCTATTCCACTGATTCAGGGTGATATAGTAAAAGGTGTATTATATTTAACAGAATCAACGACGATAAAAGAGTTTGGCTTTGAGGATTTTAATTTTGTAAATACTCTAGGTAAGATAATAGTTCCAATACTATAAAATTAAAACACTCATTAGCTTAGCTACTGAGTGTTTTAGTTTTATAATAACAATTGAAAAGTAATTTTATTTTTTATATGTAGCATAGACAGAATAAAAATGAGGAAACATAGATATATTAAATCATTCATGTTATTGGTAGGGTGGTATAAAGTGGTGTATAATGAATATATTAGACATTAGGTGATGCCCAGGTGGCAGGTTCCTACTACAAAAGTAGGAGGAATGATATGAAAGTAGGAGGAGGAAAAAATGAAATTTACTATTGGCAGTATATACCATGGTTTCAAGTTAATCCAGGAAAAAAAAATAGAAGAGTTAAATTCAGTGACAAGATTGTTTGTGCATGAGAAAAGTGGAGCGAGGCTACTTCATTTAGAAAATGATGATGATAACAAGGTGTTTTCTATAGGATTTAGAACACCACCTAAAAGTAGCAATGGACTTCCACATATACTAGAGCATTCAGTGCTTTGTGGTTCTAAAAAGTTTCCAACAAAGGAGCCTTTTGTAGAGCTCATAAAAGGATCATTAAATACATTTTTAAATGCTATGACTTTTTCTGATAAAACCATATATCCACTGGCAAGTAAAAATGAGAAAGACTTTTTTAATCTTATGGATGTTTATTTAGATGCAGTTTTTTATCCTAACATATATTCTCAGCCAGAAATATTAATGCAAGAGGGCTGGCATTATGAGCTAGAAAATAAGGAAGACAAACTAAATTATAAAGGTGTAGTTTACAATGAAATGAAGGGGGCCTTTTCGTCACCAGAAGGAACTCTTATGCGTAAGATTCAAGAATCTCTTTTTCCGGACACTTCTTACGGCGTAGAATCCGGTGGAGACCCAGAATGCATACCAGATTTATCACAAGAAGAATTTATAGATTTCCATAAAAAGTATTACCATCCTTCAAATAGTTATATATTTCTATATGGAGATGGGGATATTGATAAACAGTTGAGATTTATTAGTGAGGAATATCTAAATAATTTTGATGAAACTTTAGTAGAGTCAGCTATAATGCTTCAGAAACCATTTAGTAGTATGAAAGAAGTAGTGGTGGATTATCCTATTTCATCTGATGATGACGAGAGTGGCAAAACTTATTTAAGTATGAATTTTGTATCAGGAGATAATATTAGTAATCCAGAGCTACATTTAGCTTTTGAAATTTTAGAATATTTACTTCTAGAAAGTGCTGCAGCACCTCTCAAAAAAGTACTCGTAGAAGCAGAACTTGGCAAAGATGTATTTGGAAGTTTTGATAATAGCATACTTCAGCCAGTGTTTAGTATAGTAGTAAAAAATTCTAATGAAAGTGAAAAAGAAAGATTCAAGGAAATTGTATTTGAAGCGTTAAGGAACATAGTTAAAGAAGGAATAGATAAAAAGCTAATAGAAGCTTGTATAAACATAACGGAATTTAAACTGCGAGAAGCTGATTTAGGCGGTTTCCCAAAAGGATTATACTACTATATAACAAGTATGGATAGCTGGCTTTATGATAAAGACCCTACTATGCATTTAGAGTATGAAGGTTATTTAAGTAAAATAAAAGCGGCTTTAACTACGGATTATTTTGAAAAGCTTATAGAAAAGTATATACTAAACAATGCTCATAGTTCTATAGTTATTTTAAATGGTAAAAAGGGGCTAGCAGAAAAAAAATCTAAGGAATTAGAAGAAAAACTAGCAAGGTATAAGGAGAGTCTATCAGAACTGGAAATACAGGAAATAATAAAAGGGACAAAAGCACTTAAAGAAAGACAAAACACACCAGATTCTGATGAAGCCCTTGAAACTATTCCTCTACTTGAACGCTCAGATATTGAAACCTTAGTAGAGCATTTACCTTTAAAGGAAAGAGAGGAACAAGGTGTAAAAGTATTATCTCATAATATATTTACTAATAAAATCGCCTATATAAATATATTATTTGACGCTAAAAAAGTAGATATGGAGCTATTACCTTACGTAACGCTACTATCAACTATATTAGGAAGGGTAAGTACGAAGGATAGAAATTATGCTGACCTATCTAATGAAATTAATATTCATACAGGTGGAATTCATTTTGCCACAGAAGTATATGGCGAAAATGAAAATTATGAAAAATATAGTCCTAAGGTAGTAGTAAAGACTAAAGCTTTAGCAACCAGTATTCCAAAACTATTTGATATTGTTGCAGAAATAATTAGTAGTACTAAATTTGATGAAAAGAAAAGGCTTAAAGAATTAATTCAACAATTAAAATCAAGACAAGAAATGAAGATTGTTGATAGAGGACATGGTACAGCAGCAGGGAGACTTACTTCTTACTTTGCGCCAGCTTCAGCTTATATAGAAAAGATTGCAGGGATATCTTTCTATGAATTTATTGATGAGATTGAAAGAGATTTTGATAATAAAGCAGAAGAAATCATTGAAAATTTAAATAAGGTATCAAAGCTTATATTCAATGTAAATAATCTTTTAATAAGTGTTACAGGAGAAGAGGATATATATTCTGCTTTTGCATCAGAGTTACCTAAAATAATGAAGGTACTTGGAAAAGAAAAATTACCGGATGCAGAGTATGATTTTATGCTTAGTAAAAATAATGAAGCTTTATTAACTTCATCCGATGTTCAGTATGTAGCAAAAGGTTATAATTTTATTAAGAAGGGTTATTCTTATTCCGGTAAAATGCTAGTACTCAAAACTATAGCAAGCCTAGATTATCTATGGAATAGGGTGCGTGTGCAAGGTGGTGCCTATGGTTGCTTTGCTAACATAACTAGAACTGGTAATATGGTATTTGTATCTTATCGCGATCCAGGCCTCAAAGAGACTCTAAATGCTTATGACGAAATATATGATTATATAGGAGGATTTAAGGCCTCAGAAAGAGAAATGATTAAATATATTATAGGAACAATAAGTGAGCTTGATTCACCATTAACACCTTCTATGAAGGGTGAAAGAGCTACAGGATATTATATAAGAGGTATTACGCAGGCACAAAGACAAAAGGAAAGAGAAGAAGTACTAAGCACAACGCAGGAAGATATTGTGTCTTTTAGTACACTATTAAAAGATGTTACGGGTGAAAACTATTATTGTGTACTTGGAAATGAAACTAAACTTAAAGATAATAAAGAATTATTCGCGAGTTTGGTAAATATATTTAAATAAGGTGCCTTACGGCACCTTTTTTTCAAAAATAAAAGCAAGGGAGGCAGAGCCTATATGGCAATTAAAGCACTTTTCACATACAATTACGGTGGAGAAAAAATGAAAAATATAGAAGCTTTTGGGTATGATATAAAAGTAGTTAAAGAATCCGATTTAATTTATAGTGAGGACTTCGAGGATGTAGAAGTTTTAGTTTGTTACGATCCCTTTAAAACGCTAGAAATAGCGAAAATGAAGAAACTTAGATGGATACAATTATCTAGCATAGGCATCGATCAACTACCAGCAGAACATGTTAAAAACGCTTCTATTATAATTACAAATAATAAGGGTGGCTACAGTATACCTATGGGAGAATGGATCGTATTAAAAACTCTAGAGTTATTTAAAAGTAGCAAGAATCTATATGAAAATCAAGTTAATAGAAAATGGAAAATGGATACAAATATTCTAGAGTTATATGGTAAAACTATAGGGTTTATTGGAACAGGAACCATAGCAGTTGAGTCAGCTAAAAGATTCCAAGGCTTTGGTATGGAAATATTAGGAGTAAATACAGATGGCAGGGATGTTGAATATTTTAATAAATGTTATGATATGAAAGAGCTTTCCGAAATGCTTGTGCTGTGTGACGTAGTTGTGGTTACAATACCTTATACCAAAGCTACACATCATTTAATTAATGAAGACGGGTTTAAGGCAATGAAAACTGGAGCTTATTTTATAAATGTAGCAAGGGGTAGCATTGTGGATGAAGTTTGTCTTATTGAAAATTTAAAAAATGGAAAACTAGCAGGGGCTGCTCTAGATGTATACGAAGAAGAACCATTAAAAGAAAATAGTCTCTTATGGGATTTGAATAATGTTATATTAACTTCTCATAATTCCTGGATTTCTGAGATGAGAAATCAGCGAAGATTTAACCTTATATATAACAATATGGAAAAATATGTACACGACGAAGAGCTGATGAATGTAGTAGATTTAAAAAAAGGGTATTGAGTGTGGTAAAAGATTTTTTAAGGGGATAAGATAAATGGGAAGGGATAAAAAATTTAGGAATTTATTTATAGCAAGTAATGTTATGGCGGCAGTTGCAGCCTATGCTTCACTTTTCTTAGGCGAAAATATAAACGAAGTATATTTCTGGGGGATAATTATTTCTGTAGTATTTATAATACTAGGACTAGCAGCAAGAAGCAAAGCAATGTATTATAAAAAATTGCAAGAAATTAGAGAAAACTATGGTAAAGAGAATAAGCGAGAGAGAAAGTTTGAAGATATTAAATTATTATTTGATGCACTAAAATACAAAACTCCGGGAGAGATATATGTTGATGATCAAACTTATTTAGATTTAAATATGAACGAAGTTTTCAGAAGGGTGGATAGAACCTTATCTTCGCCAGGAGAGCAGTATCTATATCATATTTTGAGAAATCCAATCTTAAATGAAGGGAAATTAATTAATAGAGATAAGACTATAAGGTTTTTCCAAGAACATAGCGAAATAAGAGAAAAAATCCAAGCTAGCTTATTAAATCTTGGAAGACAGCGTAATAATACAATAACATCTTTTTTATGGGAGCAGATTTCCTATAAAACTTCCATGAAGCCATTGCTATATTTTCTAACAATACTAGCGTTTGGTTCTTTAGTTTCAATACCATTTATTGGTATATATAAAGCGCTTATTTCTATATTTGTTATATATGCTGCTAATCTCTATGTTAGTACTAAAATTAAAGCTAATATTGGTACAGAAATTAAGGCTATGGGATACTTAGGTAGAATTATTTCCCTTGCTGAAATTATGGGAAAAAACGAGGATAAAGGTATAAAAGAATATACTTCAAAGCTTAAAGAAAAAGCAAGTATTTGCAAGATAATAACAAAAAAAAATTCTGCTATTAGTATAGGAAGAATAGAAGGCGTGGATATGTTTTACGAGTACGTTAATATATTCTTTTTACTGGAGGCTAGAGGCTTTTATAGAATAATAGATGAGGTTAAGAAGCATTGTGAAGTATTAAGAGACATTTATTTAATTTTAGGGGAAATTGATGCATTAATATCAATTGCTTCTTATAGAGATGGACTTTTGGAATATACGGAGCCTAAGCTAACGAAGGGATTTAAGCAGATTGTGGGTGGAAATATAAAACATCCATTAATAGAAGCTGCTGTAGGCAATTCTCTAACTATAGAAAAAGGTGTTATTATAACTGGTTCAAATATGTCAGGCAAGTCCACTTTTTTAAGGGCGGTAGGTTTAAATGCATTATTCGCTCAAACTATTTTTACATGTCTTGCTACAAGCTATGAAGGTGGATATTTCAATATAGTGTCTTCAATGACTGTTAGCGATGATATAACTAGTGGGAAAAGTTATTATTTAAGTGAGGCAGAAGCATTATTTAGAATAATTAATGATTGCAATACTGATGTAACAAATTTATGCCTTATTGATGAGATTTTTAGGGGAACCAACCCTATTGAGAGAGTAAATGCTTCAGCTGAAATTTTAGCATATCTGTCTAATCATAATTCATTAGTAGTAGTAGCTACACATGACCTTGAAATAACTAATATGGTAGGAGATTTGTATGCGTGTTATTATTTTACTGAGAACGTAGGACAATATGGGTTGGATTTTGATTATAAAATAAGAAAAGGGGTATCTTCTACTAGGAACGCAATAAAAGTACTTGAATTTATGGGGTATCCAGAAGAAATTATTCATAGAACCAATGAAAGAATTACAAAAAGTCAAATATAAATATAATCATGCGAAATGTAAATATATAGATGCCACTTGCCACGAGGGTAGCCCCTTTGGAAAAGGGGTGGCACAAGGAGGAAATAATTATGAAAGCAGAAATACTAGCAGTAGGAACTGAAATATTACTAGGGGATATAGTCAATACTAATGCACAATATATTGCTAAAAGATTTGCGGATCTAGGAATAGCAGTTTACCATCAGACGGTAGTTGGAGATAATAGGGAAAGACTTTTAGACGCATATGCATTAGCTTTTAGTAGAGCTGATTTAGTTATAACTACAGGAGGACTCGGACCTACAAAGGATGATTTAACTAAGGAAGTAACTTTTGAATATTTTGGAAAGAAGAGTGTGGTTCATGAACCATCTCTAAGGATTCTTGAGGGCCATTTTAGAGATTTGAATAGACCAATGACGAAAAACAATGTGAAACAGACATATTTTCCGGTAGATGCAGTTATAATTCCTAATAATAATGGTACAGCACCAGGATGCATAATAGATCAAAACGGAAAAACAGCTGTACTTTTACCTGGACCACCTAGAGAAATGAAACCTATGTTTGAAGAGACTGTAGCTCCTTATTTGCAAAAGTTTCAGCAAGGTATATTAGTTTCAAAGGTGCTTAGAGTTATTGGAGTAGGAGAGAGTAAAGCTGAAGAAATGATAGAAGATATATTAGATAATCAAACAAACCCTACGGTGGCTCCCTATGCTAAAGATGGAGAAATGACTTTTAGAATTACAGCAAAGGCTACTACTTACGATGAAGGTATAAAACTTATGGGGCCTATGGAAACAAAAATACGTAGTAGGTTAGGTAGTAACATTTATGGGGAAGGTAATACAACACTTGAAAATGTACTTTCTGAAATGCTTGTAAGCAAAAAAATGACTATAGCAACGGCTGAGTCCTGCACAGGAGGAATGATAGCCAGTAAACTTATAAATTACCCAGGGATATCTTCTGTTCTTCTGGAGGGCGCTGTAACTTATAGCAATGAGGCTAAAATCAATAGACTCGGAGTAAAGACGGAAACCTTAGAAAAATATGGCGCAGTAAGCAGTGAAGTAGCAGCAGAAATGGCAGAGGGGATAGCAAAAACTGCAGGAGTAAATATTGGAATTTCAACCACAGGAATTGCAGGGCCAGGTGGTGGAACCGAAGAAAAGCCGGTGGGACTTGTATATGTTGGTTTATGCATAAATGGTAAAGTTAAAACTAAAATGCTTAAATTATCTGGTGATAGACAAAAGATAAGGGAAAGGGCAACTATGCAACTGTTAGACTTAGTTAGAAGAGAACTCTTGTAATATCAAGAGAACTCTTGTAATATCAAGAGAACTCTTGTAATATCAAGAGAATTCTCCTAACACCAAGAGAATTCTCGTAATTATAAGGGCAAAGTAAAGTCTACTAAAACAGATGAAAAAGGATGTGGTGCAAATGCATAATAAAGAAATAAATATATGTTTAGTAGGATTTGGAAATGTAGCACAGGGATTTTGTAGAATGTTAATAACTAAAAATCTAGAAATTAAAGCGAGTACTGGATATGAAGTTAAAGTCACAGCTATTGCAGGTAGGTCAAAAGGTTCTATTATTAACTCTATTGGCATAGATCTTACTAAAGCCCTTAGAGAGGTGAAAAACACTGGAAGATTTGATCCAAATGCAGAGGATACGGTTACTATGGAAACTCTACAGGTTATTAGAAGTTGTAGTGCAAATTTATTAGTTGAACTAAGCACCTTGTCTATTCATGACGGACAGCCAGCAATAAATCATATAGAAGCTGCATTTGATATGGGCATGCATGTTATAACAGGGAATAAAGGGCCTATAGCTTTTAAATATAATGAGCTTCGTTACAATTCAATAGACAAAGATCTTCAGTTTTTGTTTGAAACTACTGTAATGGATGGCACCCCTATCTTTAATTTTGTTAAATACACTCTACCAGGGTGTAAGGTTCTATCCTTTAGAGGGATACTAAATTCAACCACTAATTTTGTTTTAGAAGAAATGGAAAATGGAAATAGTTATGAGGATGCTATTAAAGAAGCTAAAAAAAGAGGGTTTGCAGAGGTTGACCCATCAATGGATATTGATGGATGGGATGCTGCGGCAAAAACTGCAGCTTTACTAAATGTGTTGATGGATGCCAATATAAATCCTACAGAAATAGACAGACAAGGAATAGCACATATTACTTTAAAAGATATAGAAAAGGCTAAAGAAAAGCAGTGTAAAATTAAGCTGTTATGTGAAGGATATATTGAAGATAATGTAGCAAAAGGTAGGGTGCATCCAGTTTGTATAAGTAGTAATGATATATTTAGTAATATAGATGCTACATCTTCTATATTAGCTATAACAACAGATTTAATGGGAGAAGTGCAAATAATAGAAAAGAATCCTGAAATTCAGCAAACAGCTTATGGTATATATAGTGATTTACTTACACTTATAAAGAATTTGTAATATTGAAATGCAAGGAACTTAGAAGAGCTAGATAATTATAATATACTTTTAAAATATGTAAAAACAGAACTATAAAGGCACATATCATTTCTGATATGTGCCTTTAAAAAATATGTTCTATTTAGTAGTAACAGGTGGAACAAAAACTCTTGCTGCAAGTTCAGTATCTAGCATATAAAGACTTGCTGGATCATCCTTGATTCTTGAAAGCTTTTTAATAATAGCTGTAAAGTTAGATTCTTCTTCCACTTGTTCATCAACAAACCACTTAAGCAAGCTTATAGTGGCATGTTCTCTCTCTTCTGTAGCAATGTCAGTAAGATTATAAATTCTACTAGTTACAATCTTCTCATGTGCTAAGGATACTTCAAAAACATTAAGGAATGATTTAAACTCATTTTGAGGGTTAGGCATTCCTTCTAATAATACTCTTCCATTCATTTCATTTACATAATTATAAAATTTCATAGCGTGAAATTTTTCTTCTTCGGCTTGTACTTTGAAAAAATTTGCAAAGCCATCAAAATCTTCTGCGGCACAATATGCTGCCATAGCTAAATAGATGTGTGCAGAATAAAATTCAAAGTTTATCTGGTTGTTAAGTTCTCTTAATAATCTTTCGCTTATCATAGTAATCCTCCTCGTAGTTATCCTGGATATAAAATACTAATTATATCCTTGAAAATGTCCATATATAATGGATTTATTTGTTTGCACCATGATAGTTGCTTTTAATTAATTATAATTATTAAACAATATCAATAGTATATAATATTCATAGTATACACCAAATGGTTTATACTGTATACATTATTAACTAAAGTTCAAAAAATATTAATATATCTTTTTAATATCATTATTTAGGGTAGTAGTTTCTCTAAATTTACAATTCCGGAACCTTGCATATATTTTGGTGAGTTTATTAAGTTTGAAGATACCTTAAGTAATGCCAATGTATCTTTGAAACATAAATCAATGTTATTTTCATATAAAAGAGCACAAATACCGCTTATAAAAGCAGCCGAACAGGAAGTCCCTGTATAAGTCGTATATAAATTAGTGATATGAGAAGGATAAAGTTTCATACCATTTTTTTCAGAGATAAATTGTTTGTCTGATAGGCAGGAACAAATATCAACACAGGCAGCAATCAAATTTGGCTTATCAAGTTTCTGAAAAGGCCCACAGGAAGAGTATTCATATATTTTTGGAGTTCCAATACTATCATAACCACCAACAGTTATACAATTACTAAGTGTAGCTATGCCCCTTATTGAACTTTTAATACTATTATTGCTTCCGCTAGGAACAATTATTACAAGGCCTTTTGATATTGCAAGGTCGAATAATTTTGAAAATAGTGAAAGCATAAACTCATTAGTTTCCATAGTTTCAAAAGGAAGGAGAATAATTTTAATTTTCAAGTCATTACTTTCATTAATTAAAGTTTCTAATGAAAATAGAATATCGGAAATAAAGCCTTTTCCTATTTTATTGAAGGCTTTAATCATATAAAGGTGGCTATTTTTAGCGACTCCTCTGTACATACCCTTTGAACCATAACCACTACCACATATTAAACCGCTGATAAAGGTACCATGACCATTATCATCATAAGGATACTTTAAATTATTAACAACATCTACAAACTTTTTAATTCTATTGCTTGGATTCAATAAATCACAATGGGGATATACACCACTATCAATTATTCCAATGCCAACGCCCTTTCCGGTAAGGTCATAGTTACTCTGAAAGGAGACATCATTAGATGAGAGTATGCTATTACCACATAATTGTGCATAGGAATCATAAATTATATATGATACCTGTGGATACTCTAGTAATCTGTCTATAGCATTAGAGGATAAAATAGCGCAAATACAGTTTACTCCCGGAATATGACGTAAAATATCGCACTTTAAAGATTGAATTTTATTTATAGTTTTAATTTCAAGAGATTTACAGTATATTATTACTCTATAATTTTCATATAGGTTACTTAGTAAAGCGTGCCTTAAGGAAGGATCTAACTTATTTTTCAAGGAAAACATGTATGCCTCCTAAGATATTGTTACATTATTATATTATATGCAAACTTTTATAATATGTTAATTAAAAATTAAAGTATATATTATCATTGTAATATATACTTTAAAACGTTATTCTTCACATTCGCTAAATGAAAACATTTCCTCACACATGTTAAAGAAAGCATTAGCAACAGGAGTTAAGGTTCGTTTTGAATTAACAATCAAATATAGATTTCTTTTTAAGTGTAAATCGCTAATTGCACTTATTTTTATTTTACTTCGATCAATATAATCAAATGATATTTTTTTTGAAATAATAGATACACCTGTTCCCAGCTTTACAAATTGCAGTAGATTGTCTAAATTATTAACTTCGCAGAATACGTTTAATAAATTGGGGTTTATACCATTTGACTCAAGAGCTGTATCTAGGGTACTCCTAGTTGCTGATTTTTTATCTCTAATTATAAATTTATATTTTAACAAATCCTTTAGAGTTATTTCATCAGGAATATTTAGGTCAGTACTAGAAACCAAAACAAGATCGTCTTCCATAAGCTTGTAACTTTTAATTTTTTCGTTTTTAATTGTTGTCCCAACTATACCAATTTCACAGTTAAGATCTAAAATATTTTTTATTATATCTCCAGAGCCTTGCTCTGTAATATTAAAACGAACATCAGGGTAGAGGGCACTAAATTTTTTTATAAGGTCTGGAACCAATGAATTACAAGGGGTAGTGCTAGCTGATAAATGTAATTTACCAGATACTTTCGTGTTAAAATTAGATAGATTAGAAATAGCATTATTACGAGTACTTATTAAATTAATTGCATATTCTAAAAAAGATTCACCAGCTGGTGTTAAGTAAACTACTTTGGAAGTCCTGTCAAAAAGTTGGACGTTTAATTCTTTTTCTAAGCTAGCGATATGGGAGCTTATTGTAGGTTGAGATAGGAAAATCATACTGGCTGCCTTAGAAAAGCTTTTAAACTTGGCTACGCTAGTGAAAGCTTCAATTTGTTTGAAATCCATAACGGGTCCTCCTTGAATATATATTGAAACTATAAATAGTAGTTTGTTTTAAATTGTTTATACCATACATCTATAATTATGCATATATTTATAGATAATTTCAACAGGTTATATGAAAAGAATATTTTAGCTCAAAAAAAATAGAAAGAGATTACTACCCTTTCCATTTAAATATTATTATACCCACAATCATTGTTCCAACGCCTATAAATTTAGACAGTGTAAACTTAATTTGATTCGCACCAAAAATTCCCAAGCTATCAATTAACCCAGCTGCTAAAAGTTGAGCTACTAATATAGTGGCAATGGAATAAGTTGGTCCTAGCTTAGTTATGCCTTGCATAACAGTAAATATAATTATTGAGCCTAGGACTCCTCCTAGTAAATACAATTTATTTACTTCTTTTATAGCGTTAAAATTACCATTGCCAACTATAAGAAGTATTAATAATGTCAGTATTAAACCAGAACCTTGAACTAAAACGTTAGTTTCCCAAAGGCCGATTTTTTCACTTGCTCTGGTATTAAAAACACCTTGAAGACTCATACAAATGCCTGCAATTATAGAAAAAATTAAACCCAATTACAATCACGCTCCTTTAGGTTAGTTTACCCAGAATGTATTGTAATATTTAAAAATATAATTTAATATCCATTGTCCTGTCTTTCATGATTAATATTGTTTTTATATAAATATGCATTTTGGATATCTTCACTACTAAATCCTAAGTTTTTACCTAAGCACAAGAAATTTTGAAAGATAGTTGTATAGTTATCCAATGAAGAAGAAGTTATAAAATCTGAAATATTTACATATAAATCTAAAAATTGCTTATATAATTCTGAAGTATTATATTTAGTATTTAAAGTTACATCATCAAAATTCTTTTCCAGCCCTATACTTAAAATAAAGTGAAGACAATCAACATATTCTTCAAGAATTATATCTTTAATTGAAGGTTTTTTTGTGCTCCAGAATTTAAAACAACGAGTTTCATTTGCTAGTTCCCCCAATTCCACTTGAAGGGAGAGTATTTTTTTTGGTAATAATTGCATGCCCTCTAGATTATGTTCTGTTAGAATTCGTTTGTCTAAAGTAGTTTGCATTTGAAATAGTCTTTGTAAATTCATATTTGAAACCGCCTTTTTATTAAATTATGCATATATTATAGAGAATATTTTTTAACCACCATTTGTTCTTTATTATTTATAGGTTTCCAAAGCTCTATTGCATTCAAGGTAACAGTCTTTGAGAAATTTTCGTCTTTAGCTAAATTACAAGCGGATAAATACTCATTGTCAGACCACTCTCTATCAGCAAAATTTGTATTAGCAAGTGAAATGTGTATGTTCCAGTTATCAATGTCTTCCCTAACAGTAAATCCCTGTGACTTTAATAGAGTATTTATATTTTTAGATAATTCATATATTGTGCCTTTATTTTTAATGTTTAAGTTAACAGATTTAAATGGAGGGTCAAAACAAATCACTCCATTTATATCAACTTGAAACTTAGTATAACCCTTTAAAATATGTTTTATGGAAATATCCAAATCCAAAAGATCAGGATTAGTTATTATTTCTAAAGTTATATGAAGCATAGGTAAATTGTCATCAGATTCATATAGGTTATATTTTTTACATAGTTTCTTTTGCATAGATTTCATATATTCATAAGAAACTTCATCAAATATGCCAACTAAGTAGTAAATCATTTTAATCACTCCCTTATGAAATATATAAGTTTTAAAATTTAGTAATCACGAAGAGTATAGGTTTTAACTAGCATTTCTTTTTTATTACTAATTTGTTTCCATAATTCAAGTCTAGAAACCTTTGCAAATTTAAAAAAATCATCTTTATCTAAACTACTATCAATAGAAATAGTACCTCCATTAGAAGACTTTTTAATTATGTGATTAGCATTAGCTAATAGAATATGCAAATTAATAGCTTCATTATCTTTATTAACATTAAAGCCATGCAAATCTAAGGTATCTGTAATACTTCTTGCTAGACGATAAATATAACCTTTATCTTCAACTTTAAGACTTACTTGACTGAAATTTTCGCTTAAACCAATATTATTATTTAAATCCACTTTGAATTTTTTATAAGGACTTATAATTTTGGAAACAACTACATCTAATTTTTCCAAATCAGGATTTGTAATAGCGGTTATAGGAATATAAAGATTAGGTGAACTCTTATATAGTTTAAATTTCTTACAAATATCTCTTTGAATATTTTGAACTGTAGAGTTAGATTCATCATCAAATAGTGCAACTAAAAAATATTTCATATCTTTCCTCCGAGTAAAATTAATAACCAAGATTGGTTAATATTATTTTGATTAAATTATAACTATATTATAACATAATATTTGAGTTTTGTATTTTATGTGTAAATTTATGTATACAAAAATAATTCAGTCCAAGTAATTTATACTTTTTTAATTATTAGCATAATTAATTTTAATAATGCTAATAATAATTTTGTAATTAATATAGAGAGGAAGGTGCTTTTTTTATGAAACATAATGATAGTATTGGTTGTACAGTAAATGAATGTAAATTTCATTGCAAAGAAGATAACTATTGTACTTTAAACAAAATTGAAGTTACAAAACATGAGAGTATTGCTAAAACACCAGAATGTACTGATTGCGCAAGTTTTAAAATATCATAACAGTAGAAAATCACTCGTATTTTACGGGTGATTTTTTAGTATTATGATAAAAACCATAATACTATTTTACATTTACAAAATAAATGTTAGAATATAATGTAGGTATGGTATAATTAAAGAATATAAATAAAAATATAGGTAACACAATATATAATGTATAGTGAGGATGGTACAAGTATGGATAAATTGGTAATTAACGGAGGTCGACGTGTTTTTGGTCAAGTGGAAATAAGTGGAGCGAAAAATGCCGCAGTAGCAATTCTGCCAGTGGCAATAATAGCGAGTAAGGGTAAGTGCATCATTGAAAATATTCCGGATATAGAAGATGTGAATTGTATCGAAAGAATATTAGAAGATTTAGGCTGTGAAATAAAAAGAGATAAAGACTCAGTGTCTATAGATAGTTCTAACACAAGTAGTAAAGATGCTAACACAGAAGATGTAAGAAGAATGAGAGCATCTTATTATCTTATTGGTGCGCTTTTAGCTAGGTTTAAACAGGCTAAAGTAGACCTTCCCGGGGGGTGCCCTATAGGCGTGAGACCTATAGATCAGCATATAAAAGGGTTTGAAGCGCTTGGAGCAACGGTAACTATTGAAGATGGTGCTGTAAATGTTAAGGCAGAAAAATTAATTGGAACTAGTATTTATTTTGATGTTGTTAGTGTAGGTGCAACAATAAATGTAATGACTGCTGCTACACTTGCAGAAGGAACAACTATTTTAGAGAATTCTGCAAAAGAACCACATGTTGTTGATGTAGCTAACTTTTTAAACTCTATGGGAGCTAATATTAAAGGGGCAGGTACTGATGTTATAAGGATTATAGGCGTAAAAGAATTAACAGGATGTACCTATAGTGTAATCCCTGATCAAATTGAGGCGGGTACCTTTATGATAGCGGCAGCTGCTTGTGGTGGAGAATTAACTGTGAATAATGTCATTCCTAAGCATCTTGAATCAATTTCTGCAAAGCTTATTGAAATGGGAGCAGAGGTACATGAAGGTGGAGACAGTGTTACTGTTAAAGCCGAAGGAAGACTCAAGGCTGTAAATATTAAGACCCTTCCTTATCCAGGATTTCCAACGGATGTTCAACAACCGATGAATACACTTTTAAGTGTTTCAGAGGGGAAAAGCATAATAAATGAAAGTATCTGGGAATCTAGATTTAAACATGTGGATGAACTTTTAAAAATGGGTGCAAATATAGAAGTTAAAGGAAGCGTTGCTACAGTATATGGCGTAGATAAACTTATAGGAACTGTAGTAATAGCATCAGATTTAAGAGCAGGAGCAGCACTTGTTATAGCAGGGCTTATAGCAGAAGGCACTACGGAAATTTTAGGAATTGAACATATTGATAGAGGATATCCAAATATAGAAGAAAAATTCAGGAGTATTGGAGCAGACATAAGGAGAGTTACTACATAACAATATAAAATCAAAGGAGACAATTATGATATTTTGTCCATTATATAGTGGAAGCACTGGAAACAGCATATTTGTAGAGTCAGAAAACACAAAAATTTTAGTGGATGCTGGTATGCCAGGAAAAAGCATTGAAAGTGCACTTAAACATATAAATCAAAATCCGAGTGATGTGGACGGTATTTTTGTCACTCATGAACATTCTGATCACATAAAGGGTGCAGGGATTATATCTAGAAGATATGACATACCAATCTATGCAAATATAAATACTTGGAAAGCTATGGAGAATAAAATAGGTAATGTAAAAGAACATAATATAAAGGTTATTTATAATAATTCTGTAGATATTAAGGACATGCATATAATAAATTATAATATATCACATGATGCAGCAGAACCTATAGGATACGCTTTATACAGTGGCAATAAGAAAGTTTGCATAGCTACAGATTTAGGCTATTTTTCAGAGGAAGTAAAGAATATAATAAAGGATGCAGATGTAATTTTACTTGAGAGTAATCACGATGTAGAAATGTTAAAGTTTGGTCCTTATCCTTATCCATTAAAAAGAAGAATATTAAGTGATGTGGGTCATTTATCCAATGAGGCATGCGGGAATGCAATAGTAGAAATAATGAATGATAAACAAAAACATATTGTTTTAGGTCATTTAAGTAAAACTAACAATTATCCTGAGTTAGCATATCAAACAGTGATTAATATTCTTAATGAAAACAACATTAAAATAGGTAGAGATATTTCTTTAACCTTAGCTAGAAGAGATATGCCTAGTGATGTAATTGAGTTTTAAAGGGGGAGGTCAAATATGAAAAGAAAAGTTAAAATATTATTATGTTCATTGTTACTTGTTTCAACGGTGTCATTTTTCGGGTGTGAAAAAAAAGACGCGAAAAGCGTTGCAAATAAAGAAAAGCTTGAAAATCTAAAACTCCCCCTAGAAAAAGAGGATTTAGTTGAGTTCGGTCTTTACTTTGATGGGTCTAAAGACGATACTACAGTAGAAATAATTAAAGATGTTAGGCTTATAAATAAAGAAGAGCTTATAGGGGAAACTATTATGCAAGAGCTTATAAAAGGACCTACAGCAAAAAGTGAGCTAAAACCAATATTGTCCAAAAAAACTAGATTATTAAGTTTTTCTATTAAAGACGGTATCGCTCATGTTAATTTAAGTAAAGAAGCTAAAATATCTATGTCAGAAACAAAAGAAAGAATTTGCCTAGAAAGCATAGAAGCTTCATTAACTCAATTACCATCTGTAGAAAGAGTTAAAATAACAATGGAAAATAAGAATGCCGATACTTTAGGTGGAAACTTTGATATATCCAAACCTTTTAACAAAAGTGAAATAACTTTAATTAAAGAATAAGAACTATGTATTCGATTTGTGAAATTTAGATATATGTGTTGAAAACTAATGCAATCTTTATTATAATAATGGAATGTAACAAAATACATTACGATTTAAAGGAGAATAGAAAATGGGCTTATATAAAGAATGGACAGATATGGTGGTTGATTATGTTAAAAGTAAAGGAGAACCTGCATTTTGGAGTGAATATGGAGAAGTTGAAAAACGGATTTATACTAAACTATTAGCAAATCATAAAGAGGAACCTAAGGGAAGAGTAGAAGAACTTGCAAAATACTTTGATGTATCAAATGTATACTTTATGGGATTTACTGATGGAATAAATGATAGTCTTATTCAATCTGTAGACTTAGAAAAAACTGAAGTGGATACAGAAGTACATTTTAAAATAGACTTTGAAAAACTTTATTTCAATATGTTAGATGCAAAAGCAGATTATCTGTATGAACTTCCACAATGGGAAGGAATCTTTTCTAAAGAAAAAAGAAAAGAAATTCAAAGAGATTATAAAGATTCTAAAACGGTAGTGAATACTGAAAAAATTGGAAGAAATGATGCATGTCCTTGTGGTAGCGGGAAAAAATATAAGAAATGTTGTGGAAAGTAATCTACAATATTCTGTAGTAAATCTATATTAATTGAATAGTTAACTCAATATATATGATAATAAATAAAACTTTGCACTTTTGTGTGGGGTTTATTTTTTTTTGAAAGGTCTACAGAATGCATAAAATAATACTTGTTGACCAATGGGGTCAATGATGTTAGAATATTATTAATATATTATAATCCTTGTTAAGTAATCATAACGTATGAAAGAGGGTGAACAAAATTTATTCGAAGTTTTTAAACTTAAATTTAGCAAAACAGGAAAAAATACTGGGGGCGTCTATTGCCGAATTTGCAGATAAAGGTTTTGATAAGGCGTCTACAAACGAGATCGTTAAAAAGGCAGGAATATCAAAAGGGATTTTATTTCACTACTTTAAAAACAAGAAAAATTTATTTATATTTGTTTATGATTATGCTATGGAACTTTGCATGAATGAATTTTTTAAAAAGGTTGATGAGGAAGAAAGGGATATTTTTATAAAATTACGACAAATAGTATCCTTTAAATTGGAGCTTATGTATAAATACCCTATGATTTTTAAGTTTTTTGAAGTAGCGTTAGGCGAAGAATGCAATGAGGTAAAAAGCGAGATAGAAGAAAGAAACAAAAAACTTATGGAGAGTAATTATAGTAAAGTATTTAATAATATTGATGCATCTAAATTCCGTGATGGGTTAGATGGAAGTAGGGCTATGAATATTATATTGTGGACGTTTGAGGGACTTTCTGCAAATGAGCTTCAAAAGGCAAAAACAACAGTCTCTAAACGGGTTGATTATGAAAAAGTGTTTGGTGAAATGAATATTTATATCGATATATTTAAAAATTCTTTCTATAAATTACCTTAACGTAAAGAAATCTATTTCAACTATAAACTAACAACCATACTAAGGGGGTATAAAAATGAATGTTATTGAAATAAAGAATTTGACTAAAAGTTACGGAAAGGCAAGAGGAATTATAGATGTGTGTTTTAATGTTGAGCAGGGAGAAATTTTTGGATTTATTGGGCCTAATGGTGCCGGAAAATCAACACTAATAAGAACACTATTATCTCTTATTTATCCGACCTCTGGCAGTGCTACAATTTTTGGTAAGGAATGCGTTGAATTTGGACCAGAGATAAAAAGAGAAATAGGATATCTACCATCGGAGGTTTTTTATTATGACAATATGAAGGTTATTGATCTACTAAAGTACTCAGCTAGTTTTTATAAGAAGGATTGTAGCAAGAGAATTAGTGAACTAGCCCAGATAATGGATCTTGATCTTAATAAAAAAATTGATGATCTATCCTTTGGTAATAAAAAGAAAGTTGGTATTGTCCAAGGACTTCTACACGAACCTAAACTTATTATACTTGATGAACCTACTAGTGGACTCGACCCACTTATGCAACAGAAATTTTTCGAACTCCTAGAGGAAGAGAATAAGAAAGGGGCAACAATTTTATTTTCTTCTCATATTTTGGGGGAAGTTCAAAGGCTATGTAATCGCGTTGCAATTATTAAAGAGGGAAAAATAATAAAGGTAGAGAAAATTAGTACCTTACAAGAAAATAACCATAAAAAATTTAAAATAGAATTGAAATCAAAAGTAGATGATAATTATTTTAATATAAGTGGTGTAACTAACTTAGATATAAAGAGTAACATAATAAGCTTTTTATTTAGAGGTAATATTAATTTTATAATGAAAAAGATTTCAGAAATAGAAATTACTAATCTTTGGATTGAAGAGCCAGACCTTGAAGAGATATTTATGCATTACTATGAAAAGGAGGACTAAAAGCTATGAATATGTTTTTACACGAAATGAAGGCTTATAGGAAATCCAATATTATATGGACATTTACTCTAGTTGCACTTGTTATACTTATGCTTGCAATGTTTCCAGCCTTTTCAAAGGAAGCAGAAACATTTAAAAAGCTACTGGAAGGATTCCCAGAACCAGTAAGAAAGGCATTGGGTATTTCAGTAAATAGTATATCTTCTATATTAGGATTTTACTCTTATATATTTTTATATATAACTCTATGTGGAGCCATACAAGCTATGAATTTAGGAACCTCCATTGTATCAAAGGAAGTTCGCGCAAAAACAGCTGATTTCCTTTTAACAAAGCCTGTTACGCGTTCGCAAATTATGACATCAAAGCTAATGGCTGCACTAACTTCGCTAATAATTACAAATGTAGCATATTTGATTGCTTCTAGCGTTATGGCAACCATGGTAAAAACAGAAGAATATAGTTTTAAGATATTCTTTATGATATCTATATCACTCTTTTTAGTTCAGCTTATGTTTCTTGCTTTAGGGGTCCTAATTTCTGTTGTAGTTCCTAAGATTAAATCAGTGCTACCAATTTCTCTTGGTACTGTATTTACATTCTTTATTATTGGAATGCTTGCATCTACTACAGGAGATGGTGCTATGAGATATATTACTCCCTTTAAGTATTATGACACAGGATACATCATAAAAAATTCTAGTTATGAGGCTTTATATATTATAATAGAAATAATATTTATGATTGTAGCAATTACGGCAAGTTACTTTGTGTATTGTAGAAAGGACGTACATGCTGTTTAAATGGGACTAATAATTCATAGTAATAAGGAATGAATAAAAGGAGGTTAGGTTATGAATATATTTAGTGTAGAGATGAAGGCACATAGAAAAAGCCTTATTATATGGGCTTTTGGTATTATATTTATGGTTGCGGCGGGTATGGGTAAATATGTAGGAATGTCATCTTCAGGACAATCTATGAATGAGTTAATGGATCAAATGCCAAACTCTATGAGAGCTATTATGGGAGTAGGTACTTTAGATTTGTCAAAGGCAAGTGGTTTTTATGGAGTGCTGTTTTTATATTTATTGCTTATGGCAACGGTGCATGCTGTTATGATTGGTGCTGATATAATTTCAAAGGAAGAACGAGATAAGACTACGGAATTTTTACTTGTAAAACCAATTTCAAGAGCAAAGATTATTACATCAAAACTATTGGCCGCCACAATGAATATTTTAATATTTAATATTATCACTTTGGTTTCATCAATAATTATAGTAGGTAAATACGGCAACGGTGAATCTGTAAGTGTAGACATATTAATTTTAATGATTGGGATGTTTATTTTGCAAATTATGTTTATGGCTATCGGAACAGCCATAGCTGCTGTAAATAAAAACTCAAGGGTAGCTATATCTATATCCACAGCAGTGCTTTTAATCACTTTTATATTATCAATAGTTATAGACATAAGCGGTAAAATTGATTATTTGAAATACCTAACGCCATTTAAATATTTTGAAGCGAAGAATTTGATGTTTGGCGGTGGACTTAAATGGAATTTTGTTATATTATCAATTGCAATTATAGCTGCAATGGTGCGCATCACATATGTATTTTATGAAAAAAGAGATATGAATATATAGTAATGCTATAAAAAAAATATATGATAGTAACGTAGATGGTGATTTAAAGTTTCATAGTGCATATATATGATGAAGGAGAATTAAAATGAATATAACTATAATTTGTGTAGGGAAAATAAAAGAGAAATATTTAAAAAGTGCTATAGGTGAGTATGCTAAAAGACTATCTAGATACTGTAAACTGAACATTGTTGAATTAAGTGATGAGAAAACTCCCGACAATGCCTCTGAAAAAGAAGAGATTATGATAAAAGATAAAGAAGGCCAAGTAATACTTAAGAGCATAAAGGATAATATGTTTGTAATTGCTTTAGAACTAAAGGGAGATATGATATCTTCAGTGGAGCTTTCAAATTATATAAGAGACTTAGGTATAAGAGGCGAAAGTAATATAGCTTTTGTTATTGGGGGTTCATTAGGGCTATCTAAGGCAGTTTTAGATAGATCTAATTATAAATTATGCTTTTCAAAGATGACTTTTCCTCATCAATTATTTAGAGTGATGTTGCTTGAACAAGTGTATAGAGGGTTTAGGATAATAAGTGGGGAACCGTACCACAAATAACGTAATTAGCATTAAAGCATCATGTTGCTATATTTAATAGCTGTGTGATGCTTTAATTAGTCTTTGACTTTTAAGTAGCCAGAAATTTTAACTTTAGGTTCCTCTCTTTTTAGGTTCATTTCAAACCTTTTGGGTGTGTAAATAATTTTCTGTTTTGTGAATTCAACGTTTTCATCACTAAGATGTATACGGATGGTTTCTGAAGTATCTTTTTCGTTCTACAGGCACATCAACTCTTTTTACTTCTTCTATAATTTCCTTGCCAATTTCTACGTCACCCTTTTGAACTCTACTTTTGGAGATATCAAGTTCTTCTTTACGGAGTGTGAGTTTTGCTGCATCATCGATGACCTCTTTGCTAGGGGCATCACTTTTTTTGAGAATTCCTTCAAATATGCTCATATATAAATACCTCCATCAATTAATAATTTTGATACGTTTATATATTGTCCTTTAAGAAATATATTACCCTGCTTAAAAATTAGTAAAAAGGGCAAGAATGCATATGGCATTATGTTTTTAACTCCGTTATGTGGTTTCTATTAAGTAATTAATCGCCTATAAGTGTATCGTCTGGATTTGTTTGTTCGATATACTTATCTAGATTTAATAGCTCTATTATATCATTTGGATTTATATTGGCTATATATTTAGCTATAGCTATTTTAATTGCTGCGTCCCCAGGCTCTGGAGAGAGGTCTATCTCTTTTTCATTTAATACTTGGAGCCATACTTTTACTTTTAACTTAATTAATTCAGATTCTATAGTAATGAACATTTAATGTTCCCCCTCTTATTTATGTTGAAAAACGTATAAACTTTAATTTAATTATGATTCTAAAATACTTATGCTATATTAGTATATTTATTACATTTATTATTAATACTAATAAAAAGGAATTTAACTTAAATAAATATATATTGACATCAAACATATTTTGGAATACAATTACTTTAAATTAAAAACTGTGAAGAGGAAAAGTAGATAATTTACTGTTAAAAGAGAGAGAAACTCATCGGCTGAAAGGTTTCTTAAGCAAGTATTATTGAAAACCACCTCTGAGTTGATTACTGAACACAAGTAGGTAATTCCGCAAACCGGCGTTAGAGGTATTGAGTGACAGAAGAGATTTTAATTTATACTTTCTGTAATTTGGGTGGAATAGGGACAAAAGCTGTCCCTAAATCGCGGTTTAACTCGTCCCTTATTTAGGGATGGGTATTTTATTTTTTGAAGGAGGAATATTTATGTTAAAGGTTGTATTAAAGGATGGCAGTGTAGTAGATTCTAATGACGAAGAAGGAAGAAGGGCACTAAGGCATACCACTTCTCATATACTTGCTCAAGCAGTAAAGAGATTATATCCAAGTGCTAAATTAGCTATAGGTCCAACCATAGATAATGGATTTTATTATGATTTTGACATGGAAGAATCTTTTACTATGGAGATACTTGAGAAAATTGAAATAGAGATGAGAAAAATAGTAAAGGAAGAATTAAGATTAGAGAGAACGGTAGTTTCTAGGGAAGAAGCCTTAAAGTTTATGGAAGAGAAAGGTGAGAGTTATAAAGTAGAACTTATTAATGATCTGCCAGAGGATGAAGAGTTAACTTTCTTTAAACAAGGAGATTTTATAGACCTTTGTGCGGGGCCACATGTATTATCAACTTCAAAGGTAAAAGCTTTTAAACTGTTATCAGTTGCAGGGGCATACTGGAGAGGTAGTGAAAAAAATAAAATGCTTCAAAGAATATATGGAACAGCCTTTGCTAAGAAGAGTGAACTTGATGAGTATCTAAATATGCTTGAAGAAGCGAAGAAAAGGGATCATAGAAAACTTGGGAAGGAACTAAAGTTATTTGCTTTAATGGATGAAGGACCAGGGTTTCCATTTTTTCTACCCAAGGGTGTAGTTTTAAAAAATAAGTTAATTGAGTATTGGAGAGAAATTCATAAAAAGGCTGGTTATGTTGAAATAGAAACTCCTATGATATTAAATAAAGAGCTTTGGGAGACATCTGGGCATTGGTCTCATTATAAAGAAAATATGTATACAGTAAATATAGATGGAGAAGAATTTGCTATAAAGCCGATGAACTGCCCAGGTGGAATGCTTGTATATAAAACAGAAACTCATTCCTACAGGGACTTACCAATAAGAGCAGGAGAGTTAGGAAAGGTTCATAGACATGAACTATCTGGAGCACTGCATGGACTTATGAGAGTTAGAGCATTTACTCAGGATGATGCTCACATATTTATGTTACCAGAACAGATAAAAGATGAAATAAAGGGAGTAGTTAAACTTATAGATGAGGTTTATTCAAGGTTTGGATTTAAATATAGTGTAGAACTTTCAACAAGACCGGAAAATTCTATGGGAAGTGACGAAGAGTGGCAATTAGCAGAAAATGCGCTTCAGGGGGCCCTTGAGGAAATAAATATGGATTTTACGATAAATGAAGGGGACGGAGCATTCTACGGGCCTAAGATTGATTTTCATTTAGAAGATAGCATAGGAAGAACATGGCAATGTGGAACTATACAATTAGATTTACAACTTCCTCAAAGATTCAACCTTCAATATATTGGAAGTGACGGAGAAAAGCATAGGCCGATTGTTATACACAGAGTAATATTTGGTAGTATAGAAAGATTTATTGGGATTCTGATAGAGCATTTTGAGGGTAAGTTCCCAACGTGGCTGTCACCAGTTCAAGTTAAAGTACTACCTATATCGGAACAGTATAATGATTATGCAGGGGATATAGTAAATAATTTAGAAAAAAATAATATAAGAGTTAGCATAGATTCAAGAGCAGAAAAGATAGGTTACAAAATTAGGGAAGCTCGAAGCGAGAGATTGCCATACATTATTGTTGTTGGTGAAAAAGAACAAAAATCAAGTAGTATATCTCTTAGAAGTAGGGTGAATGGTGATGAAGGTAGCTGCCTTCTTATGGATTTTATTTCAAGAGTTACCCAGGAAATAAATAGTAAGAAACTAGATAATTAGTTTCATAGATAGTTTGATTCGTCATTTTAAGCGGTGCGGAGTGAAATAATAATTGAAATACAGCTTATAATACCCTATAATAAAACAAACAAATGAAATTTAATGAGGTGTATTTATGTTAAAAGTTATTGTTGTTGGTGGCGGTCCTGCTGGGATTATGGCAGCCATTAGTGCATCAAAAAATAATGAAGTTATATTAATAGAAAGAAATAACGAAATTGGTGCTAAACTAAAACTAACAGGTGGGGGCAGATGCAACATTACAAATAATAGAGACATAGAGGAATTTTTTGATAAAATAGTGAGTAATAAAAAATTTTTATATAGCGCTCTTTATACATTTTCAAATATTCAACTTTTAGAGTATTTTAGAGAAAATGGATTAGAATATAAGGAGGAACTTGACCAAAAGATATATACCAAAAGTGATAAGGCAGATGAAGTTATAGAAGTATTAAAAAGCGATTTAGCACAAAATAAGGTTAAGATTATGTATAACAGCAAAGTCCAAGAGTTAATTATTAAAGATGGGGAAGTTAGAGGCGTAATAACTGACGAGGGAAAACGAATTTTAGGGGAAAAAGTAATTATCACAACGGGAGGAAAGAGTTACCCTGATTCAGGCTCAGATGGTTCTATGTTTGAAGCATTAAGTAACCACGGACATACTATAACGCCTTTATATGCTGCCTTAATTCCCTTAGTTATAAAGGAAGAGTTTATTAAGAGTTTACAAGGAGTTTCAATGAGGGATGTTGTAATTTCAGCTAAGATTAAAAGGAAAAGTATAGAAAAATTTGGTGACATGATATTTACTCATTTTGGAATATCAGGACCGGCAGTACTAAAGCTTTCATCTTATATAAATAAAGCTTTAGTAGAGGGAGAAGTGCAAGTTACCTTAGATTTTTTAAGAGACATATCTAAGACTGAAATATCAGAAATTATGAGGATAAGCCCAAATAAGACTGTACTTAATAATTTAAAAGGCACTCTTCCACAAAACTTCTTAAAGGAAGTTTTTAATCTGTTAGGACTAACTGAGGTTAAGGTTAATGATTTAAAGAAAGCAGATGAGAATAAAATAATCGGCTATATAAAGGAAATGAAGCTAACAGCAAGAGAAACACTGTCAATTAAAGCAGCTCAAGTAACTTCAGGTGGGGTTAAAGTAAAAGAAATAAATGCTTCAACCATGGAATCAAAGCTTATAAAAAATCTTTATTTTGCAGGAGAAGTTATAGATATTGATGCAGAAACAGGTGGATATAATCTTCAAATGGCATTTTCAACAGGGTATTTAGCAGGAAGCAATTAAGAGAAACCGACTTAGCTATTTAAGGTAAGTCGGTTTTTATTGTATTATCTTATTCATGATTAGCTATAAGGAGTTTTCTGTGTTTTATTTCTAAAATTTTAAGGTGTAACATGTTAATTATTGGAACCAGGTATAGATAAAAGGCATAAGGGATAAATCCTATACTACTAACTTCCATTGTCATGGTGGGAACAAAAGCTGCTATATTCCATGGAATAAGTGCAGCAAGTACTATTGCTGTATTTTCTAAGTCTATAGATAATTTATATTTATTTATGTTTTTGTCATCATAACTCTTATTCATAAGATGGTGTGTTAAAACAACGGAAATAGACTGGTTGCAACCAAAGGCAGCAGTGATAATGCTGGTAATAGCTGTATAAATAAATAGTGCATAGCGTGTTTTTGCTTTCATCAAAATATCTTCAATCTTTTTTAACATATTTGTTCCACTGAAAATGCCAGCTAGGGCGCAGGATACAAAAACAACTAAAGCTGGTTTCCACATGGATATAATTCCGCCACCTTTGAGGATATTTTTAAGTGAGCTTGCTTCTTCTAGTTGGAAGCCGAGAAGAATAAATTTCAATACTTCTATAGGCGTATTTTGCTGAAATATTATGGCAATAATTGAGGCTAGAACTATGCTAATAAACATAGAGATTTTAACATTTATTTTAAACAATGAAAAAACTAAGATGGTTATTGCTGGTAATAAAATAATCCAGTTAATTTTAAAAATGTTTATTATTTCAGTATCAATATTATTTTGTATTAGGTTTAATGGCTGCTTAAGTGAAATAACAAGATAAATAACCACAGATAAAATAAATGGTATTATTGATGTCTTAAACATATTCCATATATTTGTGTAAAGGTTTGTTTTGGTTAAGTTTGCAATTAAGTTTGCGCTAGAGGACATTGGAGAACATCTATCTCCGAAATAAGAACCAGCAATAATGGCACCTGCGGCAATATTTACATTTACATTGCCGGTTTTAGCCATTAAAATCAGGGCTACCCCCACAGTACTGACAGTTCCTAAAGATGTACCTAGTATAAAAGATACAACACAACTAATTATAAATGCATATAGAACAAAAAAATTCGGGTTCATATATGTTATTCCATAATATATTATGGCTGGAACTGTTCCTGAAGCCATCCATATACCAGTAATGCTCCCTATTAAAACAAAAATTTTTAAGACAATATAAGATTTTTTGCCTCCATCAATGGACATTTTAATAACATCGTTTAATGTGAAACCTCGTTTTAATGAAATGTAAGCAAAAATAAAAAAAGCAAGGACAAGTGGAAATCCTACAAATATTCCTTTCAAAACAGCAAAAATTAACGCGCAAAACGTAATTATCATGCCTATAATTATGTCCATAATTAACAACCTTTCATAAAAACCAATATTTTAAATTTAGAATATTTCCTATACAGTATTAGAAGATATTATAACATTATCTGAGATCATTATAACATGGATTTTTATTGTAATAACCAGTATAATTAGATAAACAAACAATAATAATTATTAGGAAGGTGTAAAATTATGAAAAATATAAAAATTGATAGTGGAAAAATAAATGCATCTGAAATATGTCTTGGATGTATGAGAATAAATAGTCTTTCGAAGAGCGAAGCATCTAATCTTATTAATACTGCATTAGAAGAGGGAATTAATTTTTTTGATCATGCTGATATTTATGGCGGTGGTAAATCTGAGGAAATATTTGCAGAAGCTACTAATATGAATCCAACTGCTAGAGAAAAATTTATAATTCAGAGTAAATGTGGTATAAGAGATGGATATTTTGATTTCTCTAAGGAGCATATAATAAACTCTGTAGAAGGTAGCCTCAAACGTCTAAATACAGACTATTTAGATACGCTACTACTACATAGACCAGATACTCTTATGGAACCAGAAGAGGTTGCAGAAGCATTTTCAATTCTTAAGACTAGCGGAAAAGTTAAATTTTTTGGAGTAAGTAATCAAAATCCTATGCAAATAAAACTACTAAATAAGTATTTAGACGAAAAAATTATTATAAATCAACTCCAACTCAGTATAACAAATACTGGAATGATTGATTCGGGGCTTAATGTAAATATGAAAATCAATCCTTCTATTGACAGAGATGGTTCAATTCTAGAGTACTGTCGTCTAAATGATATTACTATACAAGCATGGTCACCCTTCCAGTACGGAATGTTTGAGGGAGTATTTTTAGATAACGATAAATTCCCAGAACTAAATAATAAGATTAACGAAATTGCAGCTATCAAAGGAGTATCTAATACAGCAATTGCAACTGCATGGATTCTAAGACATCCTGCTAAAATTCAACCAATAGTGGGTACAACAAATCATAATAGATTAAAAGATATCTGCAAGGCTTCACAAATTAATCTCACAAGACAGGAATGGTATGATATATATAGGGCTGCAGGAAATAAGCTGCCATAATTTTATAAAACATTAATAGTAATTTATTTCAAGACATCTTATAGATTAAACTTGTACAAATAGGATAAAATTAATATAGACTACAAAATAAGAGGTGTATTTATGGATAACCTAAAAGATGTTAGATGGAAACAAAGATTTGAGAATTTCAATAAATCATATAAATTAATGGAAAAATATTAAAAGCAACAAATAACTTCAGAATTAGAAAAAGCAGGTATAATTCAATTTTTTGAAATGACCTTTGAGTTAGCTTGGAAGGTATTAAAAGATTATTTAGAAGCTGAAGGATATATTGTAAAAAGTCCTAGAGAAGCAATTAAACAAGCTTTTCAGATTGGATTAATAGATAATGGTCATGTATGGATAGATGTATTGGCAAATAGAAATCTAACTACAAATACTTACGATGAAGCGCTGGCTGATAAAATGGCAAAAGAAATAGTTGAATTATATTTTCCAGAACTTAAAAAAATGCATGATAGATTATCAGAGGAATTATAATATGTTTGGGTTGAAATTTTGCCACTACCTTATTTCTTTGACATACATCACTATGAAAGTATATCAAATGCTAACCTTAAAAAACATATAGATGATGAAGGAAAGATTGTATTTGATAGAAAATAGATCTTTCCTTTTAATTTAATTTATATCTGTTGCTATTATGAAGTTGTCTATTGACAAAGTAATACTTCGGCAGTAGAATTAAATTATACTTCGATACAAGAACTAAAGTTGGAGGGCTTATATGGAGATAAACAAAATACAGGAAATTATTTTTGATTATATTGATGAGTTTAAGATTTTGTTTTTTCCAGAACAGTGGAGTGATATATTCTTAGATTTTTCTAAAAATGAAATATTGGCATTATTATTATTGTATAGAAAAAAGAAGGCTAATATGACGGAAATAGCAGAGTATATAATAGCACCATTAAACACTGCTACAGGGGTTATTTCTAGATTAGAAAAGAAGCTTATGGTAGAAAGAATAAGAAGTTCAGAGGATAGAAGAATAGTTTTAATAACACTTACAGAAGCAGCTAGTAGAGTAATTGAGATGGAAAAGGCTGTGATTACTAAATATTTTACTAAAATTTACGGGGAACTTACTGATGATGAAATTTCTTCAGCTTTAAGCATTTATAAGAAAGTAATTGGAGTTTTTAAGGAAAGTGTGAATCCGGTTAAAGAAGAAGAGATTCCTGTTAAAAAGATAAAAAAAATTATTATTGAATAGGTTTTGTATACTTATAGCTCAGTAAATCTGAGCTATTGTTTAAAAAATATACTTCTATAAGGGAACTATTCACTAGGAGAAATAAGATTAGGAGGGATAACATGAAAAGAATAATTATTTTCACTGGGAAAGGTGGAGTTGGAAAAACTAGTACGGCTGCAGCTCATGCTTTGAAGGCTTCAATGGAGGGCATAAAGACTTTAATTGTTAGCACAGATATGGCACATAATTTAAGTGATATATTTATGCAGGATATAAAAAATGAGCCTACTAAAATACAGGAAAATTTATGGGGACTAGAAATTGACCCTAATTATGAAATGGAGAATTATTATGGGAGTATTCAAGCTGCTCTTAAGAAAATGATGACTTTTAAAAATGAAAAGCAACTAGAAAACTTTGAGGATATTGTTGTGTTTCCAGGAATGGAAGAGCTATTTTGTCTTTTGAAAATAAAGGATTTACATGATAGTGGTATTTATGACCTAATAATTGTGGACAGTGCACCAACAGGGGAAACTATATCGCTACTAAAGTTTCCAGAGCTCATGAGTTGGTACATGGAAAAATTATTTCCTATAGGAAAGGCTCTCATGAAAGTTATAAGGCCTATATCTAAAATAGCTTTTAACTTTGAAATGCCTGATAAACAAGCTATGAATGATATTGAAAAACTTTATTTATTGCTTTCAGAACTTCAAAACTTATTGAAGGATAGGGAGATTTGTAGTATAAGACTCGTTACAATTCCTGAGAAAATGGTTATTGAAGAAACTAAGAGGAACTACATGTATTTAAATCTCTATAATTTCAATGTAGATGCTATATATATTAATAGAGTATTACCAGAAGATATAGGCAATAGTTTTTTTGATGAATGGAAATGCATCCAAAAAAAATATATGGAAGAAATAGATTCAGTATTTTTGAATCTTCCCAGGTTTAAAATTAAATGGTATGAGGTAGATATAAATGGCATTTCCGGACTCCACCGAATAGTTAAAGATTCTCTTGATGTTAAAGATATATTAAAGGTTCAAAAAATAACATTTAATGAGAAATTTGAAAAGATAGAAGGAGGCTACAAACTTCAAGTATATGTTCCATTTGGAGATAAGAAAGATTTGGATTTATACGAAACGGGTTCTGATATATCTATTAAGATAGGTAACTTTAAGAGGAATATTCCATGCCCAAATTCACTTAGGCAGTATTCTATAAGTAAAGCCGATTTTAATGAAAATTATTTGTCTATATATTTTCAGGAGAAGGTGGATTAAATGAACAGTGAAATAATTAAGAAATTGATAAAGATAGAGAGACTTAAATATGAAATTATAAAAGATATTTTACCGAAAAAAGCATTGCATAGGCTTAATAACTTTGAGAAGGAAGCAATGACGATTATAAAAGATATTGCAGTGAGTGTTATGAGCGAGAGTTGTGAAAAATCAGAGGATGAAGTGGAAAAACAGGTTAAAAAGGTTAAGGTTGATTTTTTATAATTGTACAGGAGGGATTAAAGTGAGAATAATTTTATATACAGGAAAAGGTGGAGTAGGAAAAACAAGTGTCGCATCAGCAACAGCTTGTCAAATTGCAAAAAAAGGGAAAAAGGTGCTTATAATGAGTACTGATCAGGCTCATAGTCTTTCCGATGCTTTCGGGTTAAAACTATCAAATAGTCCTACTAAAATTTCGGAAAATTTGGAAGCTATTGAGGTAGATGCTCTTATTGAAAATGAAGCTATTTGGGGAAATATCAAGGGATATATAGAAAAACTGATGTTGTCTAAAACTGTTAAAAGCATTGAAGTAGAAGAATTACTTGTGTTTCCAGGCTTTGAAGATTTGATTTCGCTTCTTAAAATCAAACAGATTAATGATGAAAATAATTATGAGGTATTAATAGTTGATTGTGCTCCTACTGGAGAGACTATGTCACTTCTGAAATTCCCAGAACTTTTTAAGTGGTGGATGGAGAAAATCTTCCCTATGAAAAGAAAGGCTGCTAAAATTGTAAAGCCAATAATTGATCGCACAATAAAGATTCCAATTCCTGATGAGAAAACTTTTGATGAAATTGAAATTCTCTATAATAAAATTGATGAACTCCATATGTTAATGCTAGAAAAGGATAAAGTAAGCCTTAGAATAGTTACTACTCCAGAGAAAATTGTTATAAGGGAAGCTAAAAGAAATTTTTCTTATTTGCATCTCTACGACTTTAATGTAGATGCAATTATTGTTAATAAAATAATTTCTGAAGAGGGTGGGAAAGGGTATTTTGAAAAGTGGATGAAGCTTCAAACTGAAAATCTTAAAGATATAAGTGAAAGCTTTAGCCCAGTGCCTGTTTTTCAAACGGAGCTAATGCATAGTGAGGTTAGAGATTATGATTCGCTATTAAATATGGGGCAGAGCATATTTAAGGAAGTTTCTGCAGAGAGTGTGTTTTTTAAGGATAAAATTTTTGAGGTTGAAAAATCAAGTGAAGATGAAAGCTATTACTTAAATATAAATATGCCTTTTGTAGATAAAAAGGAATTAAATTTACTTCAAAAGGGGGATGAAATTAGTATTTCCATTAAAAATGAAAAACGAAATTTTGTGCTTCCACAAAAATTATATTCTAAGAAAGTTGTTAAAGCCAGTTATGAGGAGGGAAAGTTGAGGATACAATTTAATTGAACTTAAGAAAGACCTTGTATTTGCAAATAACGGTAAATACAAGGTCCTATTTTATTAGTCACTTCATATTTTATATCTGTTAAATAAAATAATGCACGTCAAAAATGTTGACGTATATGTATTTATATAGATATAATTGAATAAGATTACAAAAGGATATATGATAAAGGGTTGGGGGGGATTAATATAGTGATTAAAGATTCAAATAAAAGATTGATTATTAATATCTTATTTATTATAGCGTGTTTCACTTGTTTTAGCTTTATTAAACCTTGGATTAATTACTCAAAGGAATTAAAACATAGAATGTCTTATGATTTTGAAGGTTTTGGTACTGATTTAGAAAATGCAAATGAACAAATATCACAAATTTTAAAGTTAAACTCTTATAATAAAGAAAAAGATATTATAAATCGGCAGACTGTATTAAACTTTCATAGGTCAAATTCAAGTTCGCAAAATATTGGTGAGGGAAATAGTTATGAAAATTATTTCACATTATATCTTTTTGCAAATGAGGTAATCCAAAAAATATTAGCAGATGAATTAATAACTTCTGAAGAGAAAATATATTTAGAAAGCTTATATTCTTATAATGAAGAGTTAATAGTGGAGTATAAAAGTATTGTAGGTACTGCATATAATGGTTTTGATTTTGGTGAGCAGGAGAAACTAGAAAAAAACATAGTGAAAATATATAATAATTATTCGAAAAAATCAGGGGAACTATTAGACACGGAAAAATATAGTTTTATTAAGGATTACAGGGGGAATTTTAGTGGGAAAAGTTTTAATGAAGTAAATGTTGAAGATGCAAAAAAATATTGTGAAGAAGTTTTTTCAAAATTATTTAAAGCCGAACTATTACAGATTGATAATAGTTCGGAAATAAATGAAGATGTATATATATTTAAAACTAAATTATCATCAAAAACCCATGCCATAGCTGATGATCCAGTTTATAGCGTAGAGTATAATAAAAAAACAAAACAAATATCAATATATGGTGGTGCCTTCTCAGTGCCGAATTACGGACACACAGAGCAGGATTTAGATAATACAGCAAAGGAAATAATATTAAAATTTAGTGATAATACATTTAGATACGATAAGAAAATTAACTATGAAACAGATACTAAAATTAGAAGCATTGAATATTCATATATTGAAAAAGTAAACGGTATATATGATGAAATGAAGAAAATAAAGATATGTTTGGAACGTAATGGACTAATGAGTAGATTTGAAATAGTGTATCCATATGATGAAAAAATAATTGCACCAACAATAAGTAAAGATGAGATATTGAAGAAAATAAAAAGTGGGTCTGAAGTGCTAGATGTACTTACAATAAGGAATATTCAAGGTGAAATAGAATACGAAGTACACTTAAAATATATTAATACTATATATGTAGCTGTATTCGATGGACAAAAGGGTGACCTTAAATATTATGGAAGGGAAATACGAAATTATAAATTAGAATAGGATAAAGATTATCTGGGATTTAACATAAAAAGAACAGTAGGAAAATTAACAATCTTCCATACTGTTCTTTTTGTACTTTTAGTTATTATTTAGCTAGCCGAAGCTACATCAAATTGGCTATTATAAAGATCGGCATAGAATTCGCCTTTTGCAAGAAGCTCTTTATGAGTTCCCTGTTCTACAATATCGCCGTGATCCATAACAAGAATTAAATCAGCATCACGAATTGTTGATAAACGGTGAGCAATTATGAAACTTGTTCTATCCTGCATTAAGTGAATCATAGCTTTTTGTATCTGAACCTCGGTACGTGTGTCTACAGAGCTTGTTGCTTCATCCAAGATAAGGATCTTAGGATCTGCAAGTATAGCCCGCGCTATAGTTAATAATTGTTTCTGACCTTGAGAAACATTTGATACTTCTTCATTAAGTACCATATTATAACCATCTGGTAAAGTATGAACAAAACTATCTGCATGTGCTGCCTTAGCTGCTGCTATAACTTCATCATCTGTTGCATCAAGACGACCGTAACGGATATTTTCCATTATACTAGCATTATATAACCAAGTATCTTGCAAAACCATACCAAACATTGAACGCAGATCATTACGAGTAAAATCTTTTATATCATAACCATCTATTTCTATTGTACCTTGATTAGTATCATAAAAACGCATTAATAGTTTAACCATGGTAGTTTTACCTGCACCAGTAGGCCCAACAATAGCAACCTTCTGTCCAGGCTTTACTGAAACAGAGAAATCATTAATAATAATTTTATCAGCAGAATATCCAAAATGAACATCCTTGAAATCAACAAGGCCTTTAACGTCATTGTGTTCTACTGGAGTAGATGTCTCAGGTATTTCATCTTCCTCTTCTAGGAATTCAAATACACGTTCTGCTGAGGCTGCAGTTTGTTGAAGGATATTAGAAATTTGTGCAAGTTGTGCAAGCGGCTGTGTAAATTGACGTACATACTGGATAAATGCTTGAATATCACCAACTTCAATAGTTTTCCTTGCTGCAAGGTAACCACCGAGTATTGATACTGCCACATAGCCTAAATTACCTACAAAGGTCATAAGGGGCATCATTATACTAGTTAGAAATTGTGCTTTCCAGGCTACTCCAAATAGTTTATTGTTCATCTTGTCAAATTTATCAACACTTTGTTTTTCTCCATTAAAGGCTTTCATTACAATGTGGCCACCATACATTTCTTCAACATGGCCATTTACATTACCTAAATAATCTTGTTGCTGTTTAAAGAATATTTGAGATTTTTTTACGATAACTATAACGAGCCCTAGGGATAGAGGAATCATTATCATTGATGCAAGAGTTAATTGCCAACTTATAGTAAGCATCATAATGAGTACACCCACAACAGTTATAACTGACGTAATAATTTGACTTAAGCTTTGATTAAGGGTCTGACTAAGGGTGTCAACATCGTTAGTAACACGTGATAATACCTCACCGTGATTTGTACTATCAAAGTATTTAAGAGGCATTGTATTAATTTTTTCGGAGATGTCTTTTCTTAATTTATAACTAACTTTCATAGACACATCTGCCATTATAAAGCCTTGAATATAACTGAAAAGTGCACTTATAACATATAAAACTAGAAGTATAATGATGATTCTTCCTATATAATCAAAATCAATACCACCTGTTCCAGCTATTTTAGCTACAGCACCTTCAAATAATTTAGTTGTGACCTTTCCTAAAACCTTTGGTCCTATTATAGTAAATATAGAGCTAGCTATTGCAAATATTAACACGGTGATAATTGATAGTTTATAAACGCTCAAGTATTTAATAAGTTTTTTCATGGTGCCTTTAAAATCACGGGCTTTTTCGCCTGCGGCCATTGAACCGGGGCCCATATGTCCTCCGCCTCCTCGTCTTTGAGGAGGACGAGTCTCTTTCTTATTGTGTTCACTCATGATAATTCCTCCTTTGAAAGTTGTGACAGTGCAATTTCCTGATAAGTAATACAGTTTTTCATAAGCTCCTTATGAGTACCTGTGCCAACAATCATACCTTTATCAAGAACAATTATCTGCTCTGCATTTTTTATTGTTGATATACGTTGACCAACAATTAAAAATGTACTGGAGGAAATTTGTGATTTAAGTGCTTTTCTAAGTAGCACATCAGTTTTAAAATCTAGCGCAGAGAAGCTATCATCAAAAATATAAATCTTAGCTTTCTTTACGAGAGCACGTGCAATAGATAATCTTTGTTTTTGACCTCCTGAAACATTTGCACCGCCTTGGGATATTTCTCTTTTGAATCCCTCTGAATTTTCATTTATAAATTCCATAGCTTGTGCGATTTCAGCGGATTTTTTTATATCGTCATCTGTGGCAGATTCATCTGCATATTTTAAATTTGACTCGATTGTACCTTGGAATAAAGAACTCATCTGAGGTACATAACCAATATGCGAGCGAAGTTCATGTTGCGACACTTCGCTTATACTCATGCCATCAATAAGGATTTCTCCTGTTGTTATATCATAAAAGCGGGGGAGTAAGTTTATTAGTGTGGACTTACCTGCACCGGTAGAACCTATAAACGCAGTAGTTTCACCTGGCAAGGCTTTAAAACTAATATTCTTAAGAACATCTTCTTCGGCTCCTGGATACTTAAAAGATACATTTTTAAATTCTACTAGGCCACGCGCGTTACTATCAAAATGTTTAGGATTTATAGGATCTATAATAGTAGGTTCTATTTTCAAAACTTCGTAAATTCTCTGTGCGGAAACAGAGGCTCTTGGTATCATAATAAACATCATGGACATCATAATGAATGCAAAAATAATTTGCATAGCATATTGCATAAAGGCCATCATATCTCCTACCTGCATACTTGAAGCCGCAATTTGATGTGCACCAACCCAAACAATAAGTAGTGTTACGCCATTCATTATAAACATCATAGCGGGGAATAATGATACCATTACGCGATTTACGAATAGATTCGTTTTTGTAAGGTCAGTATTTGCTTTGTCAAATCTACCTTCTTCAAATTTTTGAGTATTGAAAGACCTTATTACCATCATCCCTGAAAGGTTTTCACGGGTAACTAAATTTAGTCTGTCAATAAGTTTCTGAATAATTTTAAACTTTGGAAGAGCAATTGAAAAAATAATCCCAATTAAGCCCAAAAGGACTATAACTGCAAGTGCAATAATCCAGGACATAGACGTACTCTTACCAAGAGCTTTCATAACGCCACCAATACCTAAGATAGGTGCATAAATCATCATTCTTATGGCTATTACTAAAACCGTTTGAATTTGCGTAATATCATTAGTAGTTCTAGTTATTAGTGAAGCTGTAGAAAATTTATCAAATTCTGCATTTGAGAAACTCTCTACCTTCGTAAAGATATCTTTTCTTAAATTTCGTGCAAGTCCGGTGGCAGTTTTAGATGCCAAAAGACCAACTGCAACAGTACATACTGCGCCAAGTAAGGACAATAAAAGCATATACATACCTACGTTTAGAATATAACTACTCTGGATTTTATCTGTATTCATTCCGAGGGCATCATATTCCATTTTAATAGGAGCGGCAGCAGCTTGGATAATCATGCTATCACCTAAAGTAGTAAATCTTTTATCCATCTGTTCACTTATTTTAGTTCGCTGCTGAGCAGGCAACTTAGCGAGTAATGCAAATAAATCAGTGTCAGCTGGTAATTTTGTTCCGTTGAAGGACACTTCACCACCATTTGCATCAGCCTTCATTTTTTTAATTCCAGAAACTGATAAAAATGCTTTCCCAATAATTGGGTTTAGCTTATCTATTTCTGTTTTAGAAATATCTTTTAATACATATATAGGTTCTTTTTCAAGCGCACTGTAATCCACAACATATTTATTATAATCAGAACTTGACTTGTCAACCAATATATAATTGTTTGAAACCTCAGTCTTTCCTGTATCACTAATAAATAATGTAAGTTTATCCATTTTACTTTTTCGTATGGCCTCTGGTACTGCATTTTCAATACCACCTTGCTGTATTCCTGTATTTACAATGTTAGACATATAGTCTGGCAGTGCAAGGTCAGCCATTGCTTGCACAAATAATAGAATTATTGCGATAAAAATCATGTAAGTAAATGGCTTTAAATATTTTGATAGTTTAAACAATGTATAATCAACTCCTTATTTAATGTATAATAATATATAAACATATTAATGAATTTCATCTGTGCTTTGTTTATCCATTAATTTTTCTAAAGTGTCAAAACCCTTTAATATTGTTTCAATTTCCTCAGCTGTAGCTTTTTTCATTATATTTTCAAAAGTTTTTTCGATTTTACAAAATTTTGTTTTAGAATTTTTTTTGAATTGAGCACTTATATTTACGTAAACAACTCTTCTATCTTCATTACTTCTAGTTCTTTCAACCAAACCTTGTTTTTCCAGTCTGTCAATAATTCCAGATACGGTGGAATTTGACAATCCAATTTTTTCGCTTAAATCGCTTATTTTCATTTCTCCATCATGAGATAATATACCCATCATCATACCTTGTGGACCTGTTAAATTCATCTCGTTAAAATGCTGACCCATACTACTTTTTAGCATATGACCTACTCGTTTTAGAGAACGAAATATCTTAATTCCACTACTCATTTCACTCAATTTCTCACCTTCTCCTCTAATAGTTTACCTTACGAAAATTTCGCATAATAATATTTTCTATAAAAACATTTCGTGTACAAAGTATATATTAATATTAAAGATATTTTTTGTCAATAGAATTCTTGTTAAAAGAAATTATTTACATAATAATTAGAGTGTAATATTTAAAGTAACTCATAAAAATTATAAATTTAGAATAAATCCTATTGAAATTTATATAACCTTGAAGTATACTGAATATGAAAGCGGTAACATATTTTAAAATGATCTAATCTTAATTATTGATATGGCAAGTATGTCAACATGTTCATTATTGATTTGGAATTTTGTAAGCGTTTTCCTAAATGTGAGGAGGCCTAAAATGGCGGTTACAATAAGTGATATTGCTAAAAAGGTGGGAGTATCTCATGCAACAGTATCAAGAGTTTTAAACACTTCGGGATATGTAAAAGATGAAACAAGAGAAAAGGTTCTAAATGCAATTAAAGAACTGAATTATACGCCGAGTGCCATAGCTAGAAGCCTCTCTATGAGTAAAACCAATACCATTGGGGTTATAGTTCCAGATATAAACAATTTATTTTTTGGAGATATAATTAAAGGTATTACTGAAATTGCTGATCTGCATAATTTAAATATAATTCTTTGCGGAACTGAGGAGGATAAAGATAAGGAACTAAAAGCTATTAACGTTCTTAGAGAACAAAGGATTCAAGGACTTATAATAACTCCAACGTTCTACAAGGATTCAAGTAATAGTGAAAATTTAGAATCCCTTAAAAACCTAGGAATTCCAATAATATTAATTGATGGACATGTTGAGTATCTTAACTTTAGTGGAGTATTTATCGATCACATACAGGGTGCTTATGATGGAACATCTGCGCTGATAAAAGAAGGCCACAGAAAAATAGCTATGATTACAGGAGCTATGAAGTCTAGACCAGCAGTAGAAAGATTACAGGGGTATAAAAAGGCCCTACAAGCTAATAATATTCCCATAGAAGATAAATATATATTTTATGGTGATTATTCACATGAGACTACTTATGAGATAACAAAAGAAATATTAAAAATGAATAATAGACCCACTGCTATTTTTGTAAGTAGTAATACTATGATGCTTGGTTGTATAAAAGCTTTTTATGAAGAAAAGTTAGATATACCAAAGGACATGGCCATTATTGGATTTGATAAGGTTGATGCATTAAATATAATTGGAATGAACATTAGTTTTATAAATGGTCCATCTATCGAACTTGGTAGAATTGGCATGAAGATGCTACTAGAAAGTTTAAAAATTGTGGAGCCTAGGGAGATTAAAAGAGTAACCATTTTGCCAGAACTTATGTTAAGTGGATCAGAAAAGTATATAGAAAAAAATAATAAAATATAAAGGAGTAGATTAATTATGAAAATTGAGCAATATATTGACCATACACTATTAAAACAACAGGCAAGTGAGGAAGAGATTATAAAAGTTTGCAGGGAAGCTAAAGAATACGGATTTGCTTCGGTATGTGCTAATGCATATTATACATCTCTTGTAAGTAAAGAGTTAAAAGGATCTAATGTGAAAACATGTATAGTTGTTGGATTTCCACTAGGGGCTACAACTAAGGAAGTAAAAGCATTTGAAGCAAAACAAGCTATTGAAAATGGAGCACAAGAAATAGATATGGTGGTTAATGTTGGTGCTATAAAATCAAACAAGTATGATGTAGTAAAAGAAGATATCAAAGCAGTAGTTGAAGCTTCAAAAGGAAGAGCATTAGTTAAAGTAATACTAGAAACATGTCTTTTAACTGATGATGAGAAAGTCAAAGTATGCGTAATATGTAAAGAAGCTGGGGCAGATTTTGTAAAGACGTCAACAGGCTTCTCAACAGGAGGGGCTACGGTTCATGATGTGAAACTTATGAGGGAAACTGTAGGACCTAACATGGGAGTTAAAGCAGCTGGGGCAGTAAGAACAGCTGAAGATGCAAAAGCTGTGATTGAAGCTGGCGCTAGTAGAATTGGAGCTAGTAGTTCTATTGCAATAGTTAATGGAACTAAAGATTCAAATTCTGATTATTAAGTTATAAAAATAAATAGAAAAATTAGAGGTGAAATAACATGAGAATGTATGATTTAATAATGAAAAAAAGAGATGGCGGCGAGCTTACTAAAGAAGAAATCAACTTTTTTATAGAAGGATATACCAGCGGATCTATTCCTGATTATCAGGTTTCAGCACTACTTATGGCTATATATTTTCAAAAAATGAACAAGAATGAAACAACGGATTTAACAATGGCAATGGTTAATAGTGGTGAAATAATCGATTTATCTGCTATTGAGGGTATAAAAGTTGATAAACATAGTACTGGTGGTGTAGGGGATACAACTACACTTATACTTGGACCTATCGTTGCAGCAGCCGGGGTGCCGGTTGCTAAAATGTCAGGAAGAGGGCTTGGACATACTGGTGGAACTATTGATAAGTTAGAATCATTTAATGGTTTCTCAACTACCATGACAATTGAAAAGTTTATGCAAAACGTAAATGATGTTAAAATCGCAATAGGTGGCCAAACCGCTGATTTAGCACCAGCAGATAAAAAATTATACGCACTTCGTGATGTTACTGCAACTGTTGATAATATGTCTTTAATTGCAGGAAGCATAATGAGTAAAAAAATAGCGTCTGGAGCGGATGCTATAGTACTTGATGTGAAAACAGGCAGCGGTGCATTTATGAAAAATATGGATGATTCTTTTGAACTTGCTAGAGAAATGGTTGATATAGGAAATAATGTAGGAAGAAATACTATTGGTGTGATAACTGATATGGACCAACCATTAGGTTTTGCAATTGGTAATGCCTTAGAAGTAAAAGAAGCTATAGATACATTAAAAGGTGAAGGGCCGGAAGACCTCACAGAGCTTTGCTTAACTCTTGGAGCACATATGCTCGTACTTGGGGAAAAAGCAAAGAATAGTAAAGAAGCAAGGGAAATACTTAAAGATATTATAAAATCAGGAAAAGGACTCCGAAAATTAAGAGAACTTGTAGTAGCACAAGGTGGTAATCCGGCTTATGTAGATGATCCAACATTATTTCCATTGCCAGCTATTGTAGAGGAAGTTATATCAAATAAGGTTGGTTATGTAAAAGGAATAAAAGCTGATAACATAGGAAGAGCAGCACTAGTTTTAGGTGCTGGGCGTGAAACTAAAGAAAGTGTAATAGATTTATCAGTGGGAATTGTTCTTCATAAGAAAATTGGAGATTTTGTAAAGATGGGTGAGTCTATTGCAACGATTTATGCCAGTGATGAGGACAAACAAAAGGTATCTGCAAAAATGATATTAGAGGCATATGAAATAGTAAAAGAAGAAATAAAAGCTAAGCCATTAATTAAAGGCATTGTTACAAAGGATGGTATTACAAGATATTAATTAAATATTTTAGATTCTCCGCTGATTTTAGTAGAGTAGAGAAAGTATATATTACTAAAAATGCATTTGTTTAGCATTGGTGATATATACTTTTTTCTTTTTTAATTGTGCTAAAGTGATGTTTTGGTTTACAATATATATAATAGAGTGGGGGGGGGTGACTTTGTGAATATTTTAATTGTAGAGGATGAACAGGATATAAGAGAACTTTTAGAAATTCATTTATCGAAAGAGGGGTACGAAATATTTACAGCCGAAGATGGTATGCAGGCCTTAGATTTATTTCAAAATAAAGATATAGATATTGCACTTCTTGATGTTATGATTCCTAAAATAGATGGGTTTATGGTTCTTCAAAAAATTAGAGAAACTAGTGAAATACCTGTAATTTTTATAACTGCGAGAGAAGAAGAGGCGGATAAAATTCGTGGGCTTGGACTTGGAGCAGATGATTATGTAATAAAACCTTTTAGTCCTATAGAAATAACTGCAAGAGTTAAGGCTCAGTTACGACGGTATTATAAATATTCAAATAAAACGCATAAAACATGTGTAATAATAGGAGAACTTATATTGGATAAGGAAAGCTGTTGTATTTATAAAAATGATATAGAGCTAGCTTTAAATCCAAAGGAATATAGACTACTTGAGTTTATTATTGAAAACCCAGGAAAGGTATATACTAAAAAGCAGCTATATGAGATAGTTTGGCAAAATCCATATTATGGGGACTCTAACACCATTATGGTACATATAAGTCATATTAGAGAAAAGATTGAAGCTGATCCTAAAAATCCTATATATTTAAAGACAATAAGGGGCATAGGGTATAAAATGGAGAATAAACATGATTAATAGAAAAAAATTAAATAAAATATCAATGCACTTTAAAAGTAAAAAAATGGCTACTCAATTGTTCGGGAATTATATTTTATTTCTAGTTATTTTAATTGGCATATTTATGCTAGCTATTGGGGCACTATTGCTTTATATTTCTATCAATAATAAGGATGCGCCAACAGTTAATACCACAGCAGATTATATTATAAGGCAAGATTATAAGGATATTGATTTTTCAAATGTTATAAAGTACAAGGGTTTTGTTGAAGTACTTGATACAAATTTAGTAGTTATAATGGAGAATGGAAGTAAACATGAAGCAGGCTTTAAATATCCAATGCAATATTTTCATGATATGGTTACAAATAGTTTAAAGGATGATTATTTTTATTCTAGTAAATATGGGGATAACGAAGACTTTATTTTGATTACAGCAATGCCTAACAATATTTATGATACTTATATCTGGGGACTTGAACATATAGAACTTCTAAGAGAGGTTAGTAAAGCAGAAAGAACCAGAATTACTTTTCTAAAAATCTTTCCATTTATAATATTCATATTTTTGCTATCTACAATGGTACTTTATTCTAAACTTACATCAAGGATTTTTGTTAAGCCCTTAAAGAAACTTTTACAAGGAGTTAATACTTTAAAAAGTGGTGAATATTCAGCCCGGGTTGAAATTAATTCAATAAATGAAATAGGAAAGTTAAAAGATGCTGTTAATTTAATGGCAGAAAAGATACAAGAAGAAATCACTCTAAAGGAAAAATCAGAGCAAAACAGGAAAAGAATAATTCTTGATATATCTCATGATTTAAAAAATCCATTAACAAGTATATTAGGATATTCAGAACTTTTATTAGAAAATGATGATATTTTATTAGAAGATAGAAATAAGTTACTAAGGGTTATTAATAATAATAGTAAAAGGGCAAATGATTTAATTCAAGATCTTTTTGAACTTTCACGCGTTGAAAGCACGGAATATAAATTAGATATAGAGAGCCATGATATAGGCGAATTTTTAAGAGAGCTTATAGCAGGTTATGTGCCTATGATGGAGCAAAATGGAGTGAAATATGAAGTTGATATTACAGAGGATGAAGTAGAGCTTTCTTTTGATAGAAAAAACTTAGATAGAGCCTTAAGTAATATTATATTAAACAGTATTAAATATAATAGTACAGGGATTACTATTAGAGTGAAGCTTTTAATAGATGATGGTATGACTTTAATTATTATTGAAGATGATGGAGTAGGAATACCTAAGGAACTTCAAGAAAATATTTTTGAACCTTTTGTTCGCGTAGATGATACAAGGAACTCCAAAACAGGTGGCACAGGACTAGGTCTTGCAATCTCGAAGGCCATAATTGTTAAGCATGGAGGAAGTATTTATTTAAAGTCGGACATAGAGAAAGGTTGCAAATTTATAATCAGATTACAGGAGAGTGAAAATGAGTGATATAATAATTAGGAAGGAAGAAGTGGTATGATTATAGGTACAGGTAAAATATACTTATATGCAAATTGGGTACATTCTTTAAAAGAGAAAAGGATGATAGTAAAAAGTACCATAGCTAAGGTGAAAAACAAGTATAATGTTTCTATAGCTGAGGTAGAAAATCAAGATATGCATCAATCTATTGTAATTGGAATTGCCTGTGTTAGTAATGATACAAGACACGCTAATAGTATGGTACAAAATGTGCTGGACTTTATAGAGGATACCACAGAAGCTATTGTGGAAAAGGTAGAGATGGAAATATTATAGAACAAATATATTGGAGGGTAATAAAATGTTAAAAAGGATCAAAGTAAATTTAGAGGCTGTAGAAGCAATGCACTATTTTTGGCAGGCTGCTAGTGAAAAGGACAATATAGCAGAAAAGTTTTTTTATGATGTAGCAGAGATGGAAGCTTTATCTTGCGCTTATGATGAGGAATTTAATGCTGAATCAGTAAGAAGAGCTTTAAGTGCAATAAAAAATAGAGAACCTTTTGTTGGGAACAAGAAAGAGTTAAAATTCTGGAACAACAATATGTTTATGATGGAGGACTTAGAATACACAAACGCAATGATTCAACCTGTAAAAAAACTTAATCTAGACAATATGATAGAAAAATTAAAGGGTGATACCTGTGAAAGTAAATATGATGAATTAGAGGTTATATTCTCTCCACTACATTCAGACGAATATTTAATTACTTCGAACAAATTAGTGATTAATTTCTTTAGAGTAAAGCCGGATTTTGTAGAGGATAAAATATATATTGCAGACAAAGAGATCAATGAATACATAGAAGAAAAGCTAAATTCATTAATTAGTAAATAAGGTAAAGGAGAGGGATACTTGGATAAATCAAAACAATTAGGAGAAGAGAATATAGGGAAGCTACTTATGAAGTTCTCTATTCCTGCAATTGTAGGCATGTTAGTAAATGCACTATATAATATTGTAGATAGAATATTTATAGGACGAGTAGATACACTTGCTTTATCGGGGGTTACAATTACATTTCCCATTTCTATTATAATTATGGCTTTTGGAATGTTAGTTGGGATTGGTGCTGCTGCACTAATATCTATAAGGCTTGGACAACAAAAAAAGGAAGAAGCAGAACATATCTTAGGTAATGCCTTCACCTTAATTATTATAATTTCACTTATAGTAACTATTTTGGGACTTGTATTTTTACAACCAATGTTATTAAAGTTTGGTGCTAGTAAAGCTACTATGCCTTATGCAAAGCAGTACATAACAATAATACTTATGGGATCAGTTTTTCAAAGCTTAGGATTTGGACTAAACAATATTATACGAGCTGAAGGTAATCCACGAATAGCTATGTTTACCATGCTAATTGGTGGAATCTTAAATACAATTTTGGATCCGATTTTTATTTTTGTTTTCCATATGGGAACAAGAGGGGCTGCTATAGCAACTGTTATTTCTCAAGTGGTAAACACTATATGGGTATTGTATTATTTCCTTGGTAGGGGAAGTGTATTAAAAATATATTACAAAAATTTAAAATTAGATAGTAATGTTGTAAAGAGTATATTTGCGATAGGAATGTCCCCATTTTCAATGCAACTTGCAGCAAGTCTTGTAACTATTATTTCTAATAAAAGTTTAGTCAAATATGGTAATGACGTTTCACTTGGAGCTATGGGAGCTATTATGAGTATCTCTATGTTAGTACTAATGCCTATTTTTGGAATCAATCAAGGCTCTCAACCCATAATTGGTTATAATTATGGAGCAAAAAAATATGATCGTGTTAAGCGTGCTTTAAAACTTGCCATAATTGCAGCTACAACAATTACTACTACTGGATTTATAATAATACAGCTATTTCCAAAGCAACTTATAAACATATTCAGCAATGATCCAGCGCTAATAGAAGTAGGATCCAAAGGAATTAGAATATATCTATTTTTGCTTCCTGTAATAGGATTTCAAATAGTTGCTTCAAATTATTTTCAAGCTGTAGGTAAAGCTAATATATCTATATTTTTAGGACTTAGTAGACAGGTTATAATCCTTATACCATTATTATTTATTTTACCGAGATTTTTTGGCTTAAAGGGTGTTTGGGCGTCAGCGCCTAGTTCAGACGTAATATCTTCAATCTTAACGGCTGTGTTCTTATTTGTAGAGATTAGACATTTAAATAAATTACATGGCGAAGATAAGGAAATAATTATATAGTGTATTTATAGAAAAACAAAATTAAAAAAATAGTGAGATTAGTTAAGAGGTACAATTAATCCCACTATTTTTTATATTGTGTAAATAATAATGCTTTTAGTATGTTACTTTTTATAAGTAGGGTTATGGAGTTTTTTTTCAAGATTCTTTATGCGATTTTCTATTTTTTTTAACGCATTACAATAATCTAACATTGAGTCATCAATGTAATGATTAGTTTTAAAAATTGTGTACAATTCTCTTCCCATATCTTTGTAGAGTTCTTCCATACTGTTTTCTTCTGAATGAATTTTATACTTAATTTTAGATGTTTCAAGAAAGTCTTCAGATTTGTTTGATAGTTTTTCTAGACTATTGCTTATTGAATCTTTAATCTTGCTTAAATCAGGTGCTGAAGGCATATAATCGCTCCTTTCTATTTAGTTGTTAAAAAATATTTATAGAAGATAAATTCTCGTATAGTAGTATAAACTTTTCTTTTTATGTTATAATTTAAGGTAAATAGATAGACTTAATAACATAATATTTACAGTAACCTGTAAATGTGACTAAGAAATATAGTTACATTAAATAGTTATATACTTTTTAAACAAAGTATATGTTTAATAATTAAATTTAATATGGTGGTGATACGGTGAATAATAAAGAAAAGCCAATAGGATTTTTTGACTCGGGAGTGGGTGGAATAAGTGTGTTAAATGAATCTCTTATAGTACTTCCAAATGAGGATTTTGTGTATTTTGGGGATTCAATAAATGCGCCATATGGAATTAAAGATGTAAATGAAGTTAAAAAATTAACCTTTAATGCAGTTGATTTTCTTTTAAATAAAGGGGTAAAAGCAGTAGTAATTGCCTGTAATACAGCCACTAGTGCAGCAATAGATGAGCTCCGAGCAAAGTATAAGGACATACCTATAATTGGGATAGAACCAGCACTAAAGCCAGCTGTAGAAATAAGTTTAGGTAAAAGCGTAATAATTATGGCTACTCCCATGACTTTAGCTGAAAAGAAGTTTAAAGGTTTAATGGTGAAGTATAATAAGGAAGTTAATATAATATCTCTACCCTGTGCAGGGCTTGTTGAACTAATTGAAAATGGGATTATAGAGGGAGAGCAAATCAATAGCTACCTAAAAGACAAATTAAAGGATTTTATGCATTTAGATATAGCATCTATAGTACTAGGATGCACTCACTATCCTTTTATAAAAAGCGAATTAACTAAAGTTGTTGGTGATAAAACTATTATAATAGATGGAAGTGTAGGTACGGTAAACCAACTAAAAAGACAGCTTATTAAAAGCAATCTTTTAAATGCAAAGAAAACAAAGGGAATCATAACTATATATAGTTCGGGCACCAACAATACTATGATAGATTTAAGCTATAAATTATTAAATAAAAATTTGATTTAAAACATATATTATACATGTGAAAACAGTCTGTACCTAGTTTATAGGGCTTGACTGTTTTTTTTGTTTCTTGGGTTACGTATTAAAGAGGTTATATAAAAGAAATTGTATAATTAATTATAGCAATATCATCACTATCAGAATAAACTAAATTAGGCATTTTAAAAAAAACTGAGGAAATAAGGTGATGAGATGAGAGTATTTAAATTAAAAAAAAATGACGAACATCACATAGGGCATGATATATTTGATTTAAAAATTCAAGAGAACAAAAAAATCAACTGTATAATTGTAAGCAATCCGGTGCATAGTAATTGTTTATGTGTGGTAAATCATCTAGTGTGTAAATCTGTAGAAAATAAAAATATTGTTCAGCTAATCATTGCAAGCGAATATAAACAGTTAAATGATATTACCAGCTTTGGTAGTATAGATGTTGGCTATGAATACGATGGGGTTGAGCCTATTGAGAACTTAGTAATAGATATATTTAATATTGGTAAAAATCAAGCGGTAGATATGCTAGAAGATAATTTTTTAATAATACTTCCTGGAGGAAATATTCATATAAAATTCGAGGAACCTCAGGAAAAATTGGTTTTGGAAATGAGTCTAGAGCAGCAAGTTATTTAGTTCGTTCCTATTCAAGACGGCTAAAAGAATAGCCAGCAGAGATACTAGTTATTCTTTTAGATGGTTAAATGTATAATTTGCATATGAAAAGTGATATAATTTATAATGAATACATAATAAAAGGAGAGATAATGATATGAATCCAATAGTAACAATTAATATGGAAAATGGTAAAGTTATAAAAGCAGAATTGTACCCAGAAGTGGCACCTAATACAGTGAATAATTTTATTAGCCTTATAAATAAAGGATTTTACAATGGAATTACTTTTCACAGAGTAATACCAGGATTTATGATTCAAGGTGGATGTCCTGAGGGAACAGGTGTAGGTGGACCAGGATATTCAATAAAAGGTGAGTTTTCTTCTAATAAATTTAAAAATAATTTAAAGCATTCAACTGGTGTTTTATCAATGGCTAGATCAAATGATTTAAATTCAGCAGGAAGTCAGTTCTTTCTTATGGTAGCTGATTCTAATCATTTAGATGGAAGTTATGCAGGATTTGGTAAAGTAACTGAGGGCATGGAGAATGCTTTAGAAATAGCTAAGACTGAAAGAGATTTTCGAGATAAACCACGTGAAGAACAAAAGATAGAAAGTATGACGGTTGATACTTTTGGAATTGAGTACAGTGAACCACAGAAAATGTAAATAAATATTGGCGGTAAGGGGGAAGATGGTATGAATTACATTAATGAAAAGCTTATTCTTGCATATGGGTTAACTCAAGAGGAAGAGGAAAGACTTAATAGTGTACTGTTAAAACACAATATATTACCTTGTAAAATAATCCAGAAAAACATGGGAAACTTAACAATTAAAGATATAATGCAAAATATAGAAGTTAAAGAGTGTAATATTGAATTACCCCTTGAAAAATTACTCTTATTTAATAATTATAAAGATAAGGAACTATATGATTTAATTGATAATATAAGAGAAGCTAAAAGTGCTAGCACTATACTAGCTGCGGTGACGCCAACATCTATGAAATGGACGATTGGTTACCTATTAGAGCATTTAATAGAGGAAAGAGAAGCATATAAAATAAAGAAATAACAAAATATATAAATCTTCTGCCATATGCAGAAGATTTATATTTTATAGAAAAATATAAATGATAGTTGAATTTCTAGGATATTTACAAAGACTATTAAACTGGAAAGGCGGAGAGTTATGAGCAGAATAGGAGATAAGATTAAACAGGTAAGAGAATCAAAAGCGGTGAGTCAGAAAAATCTAGCTAAAAAAATTGGAGTTTCTGAAAGCTTTATTAATGATATTGAGATGGGTAAAAAAGTTATAAATGAAAAATTTATAGAAAAAATTTCTAAAATTTTAGGAGAAGAAATTGGAGACACTTCTGTATCTTTTCAATCTGATGACCGAGAAGAAGAAAGAAAGCCAAGATTTGAAAGACCCAGTGTTCAAAACGTAAAAGAAGTTTGGAACGATGCTTTTAGTTCGGTTTTAAAAGATGTTTCTATTTATAAATATGATTTGATTAAATCTATAGGTATAAAACAAATGCCCGTAATATCAAATAAAATAGACGGATATGCTCAAGATAAAGTACTGTTTTTAGAAATAGAAAATGATGATATGCTTGGGTTTAGAATTTGCAGTGGAGACATTGCGTTTGCTCATTTAACACATGAAATAGAAAATAATGCTATTTCACTTGTGGATTATAATGGAGAGAGAGTATTAAGGCAAATAAAGAAATTGGATAGTAATAAAATACTGTTAATAAGTAATAAAGCGTCACTCAGAACTGAGACAGTTAATCATAAGGATATTGTAGTAATTGCAAAACTAGATAGAGTAGAGTTTAAGTTATAATCTTATTAACAAAACACTATGCATAGTTTATAATATAGTATATTATAATTTGTAGGGGTTATTCATTATAATACTAACTTAGTAAGTTAAATAGTTTGAAATTAATAAGGGACAAAATGAGGGGGATTAACATAATGAAAGGCACAGTAGTAGCAACATGGATGAAAACTTGTAGGAAGCTTTATGGTGATGGTGTAGTTGATAATGCAATGGAATCAGTGGGATGGAGTGCACATAAAATATTTTCACCTGTAGAGAACATAGATGATGGACAGGTTAAAAATATAATAGGTAGTATATCAAAAAAACAAAATATACCTCTTGAAAAATTGTGGAGAAACATAGGGAAAGATAATATAACAGCTTTCCATAGAGATTTTCCTGCATTTTTTCAGACTGAAAATGTATATTCATTTTTAAAATCGCTATTTGATATACATGTAGTAATGACAAAAAAAATTGATGGAGCTAAACCGCCACTTGTGGGTATAAAACCTATTTCAAGCCGTGAGGCAATCTTTACTTATAATTCTAAGAGGGCAATGTTTGATTATTTTTTAGGACTTTTAGATGGGACTTGTGAGTATTTCAATGAGAAAATTGAAATTCAGCAAATAGAAAAAACTTTGGATAGTATGAGTTTAAAACTTACATTTGATAAAGATATTTATTATAAAAAAACATATAAAATTAATAAAATGCTATCTTTAGGGTTTATTAAAAAGGTACCTTTTAAAGTAGGTATGGTTACTTTCATTATATCTTTCCTTGGAGCTGTAGCCTTGATGACAGGAGAGAATATAGTACAAACATTAGGTTTTGCTGTATTATCTGGAGCAGCTTCAAGCCTTGCGTCTTTTATAATGGGAAGACCTATGACTCTAATTTCACAAACTATAGACCAAATAAATAGTAATAATTATGTTGAAGATGGAGATATAGTAACTGGAGATGAATATGAAGAGGTTTATTTAAAACTTAAGGAATATAAAAAAGTATTTAGAGCAGATTTTGTTGAGTTTAAAGGCGTAACTGACGAGATGGATACATTCGCTGAAAACATTAATAAAATCTCAAGTATTATGAATAATACCTCTGAAGATATATCAGGAGTAGTGGATCAAATGGCAAACTGTTCGGTAAGCCAAGCAGAGAATACTGAAAATGCTGTTTTAATTTTAAATGATAATATAAGGTCACTTAAGGATATTGTCAAAAATGAAAACAATAATAAAGATGAATTAGAAAAGGCTATTGTAAAAATAAATAATAGCTATGAAAACGTTGATAGTACAAGTAAAAATATACTTGGAACATTAGAAAAATTTCAAGAGGTTAAAGATAATGGCATTAGTTTAGAGACAAAGGCTCATGACATAACAAATATAGTATCAATTGTTTCTCAAATTTCTGAACAAACAAATCTGCTGGCTCTAAATGCGTCTATTGAAGCTGCTCGTGCAGGTGAGCAAGGTAGGGGATTTGCTGTAGTTGCAGACGAGGTTAGAAAGCTTGCAGAACAGTCCAAGAGTGCTGTAGAAGAAATTAATACTAATCTAATTGAATTTGTTAAGGATATAAATTCACTTGTTGTTAAAATCGGTGACCAGTATGATATTCTTCAAAATGAAACGAAAGGGCTAGAAGAGGTAAGAGATATAAGTTATGAGGCTACAATGTCTGTTAGAATAGTTTCCACATCAATGATAAATACTATAAATGATTTAGATAGAGAAGCTGAATCTATTTCAAACATATATGAGACAATAGAGTCTTTAGCTGCAATTGCGGAAGAGAGTTCTGCATCTTCGGAAGAGGTAAGTGCAAGTGTTGGAAGTTATACTAGTGAAATAAAGAAACTTATTGATAGTATATATGAATTTAAAAAGATAACAAGCTCATTTAAAAATGAACTTAGAAAATATAAAATATAGCTTTCATTAGAGCTGTTAGGAGGGTCGCAAATGGAACAATTACAAAAGAAAGTCTTTGATTATGAATGGAAGGATATTATAAAACGTGGTTTGTGGGGACTAAGCATACCATTAATAAGTTTGACTTATCCAATATTAAATCAATATAGAGGAAGTACTAATTCAGTGGTTACATTTGTAGACAATCTTATACCTTTTAATAAGTATTTTATATTACCTTATGTATCTTGGTATGTATTTATTGCAATTTTCTCGGCTATTTTATGCGTATTAGATAAAGAAAGGTATTTAAAACTTCTTATAACTATAAATATAGGCATGATTACATGCTATGTAATTTATTTCTTTTATCCAACGTATGTTCCAAGGCCCATAATAGCAGGAAGTGATTTCTTAAGCAATTTAGTTTCTAATTTATATGCTGCGGATAATCCTTATAATGCGTTCCCAAGTATTCATGTTTTGAATTCTACATTAATAGCTTTTTATATTTATACATCAGAAAAGGTTAATAAACTTACTAAAATAATTTGTATAATTATGTCTATGTCCATAATTATATCTACTATGTTTATAAAACAGCATTATTTTGCTGATGTGGCGGCAGGTATAATATTCGCTTGTGTATTATATTTTTCCTTTAAGAATATAAATTTTTATTTTCATAAGGATAAATCTACTACATACGTAGAATAATTATTACCTAAAAAATCCTCATGATTTTAATCATGGGGATTTTTCACCGTTATGAAACACTATAATTTCCATTTTTACGCATCGCTTAGATCAAATTCTGGTACGAAATCTTTAGATGAAGTTCCACTTTCTTGAATAAAACATTTTGTGATACCTATACTTAAGCAGTAATTAATTAAAACATCGTAATGATAAGGGTTTAAGGGCTTGTTTATTTCAGCATATTTATACGCTTCATGCATAGGAACATACTGATTCATTAGGCTAATATATACTGAGTTATTAAAAGTAGTATATATAAAATCTATTATTTTTTTAGAGTCAAATAATAAACCAGGTAGCATTAAGTGCCTAATTATTACCCCCCTTTGAATCATCCCGCTGCTGTCGAATTTGACTTTGCCTACTTGGGAAAACATTTCAGTAATAGCTTTAGAGGCTGTATTAAAATAATTAGGGGCTCCAGAATATTTAATTGCATATTTATCTTTATAGTACTTTAAATCAGGTAAATAAACATCAATAAATCCTCTAAGTGCCTTAATGGTGTCCACATTTTCATATCCATTTGAATTATAGAGAATAGGAATATTAAGTCCCTTATCTTTAGCAAGTTTTAAAGCTTCAATTATCTGGGGTACATAGTGAGTAGGTGTAACTAAATTTATATTGTGGGCTCCTTTTTTTTGTTGCTCTAGAAAAATCTCACTAAGTCTTTTAATAGATACTATTTTCCCGAAACCTTCATTACTTATGCTATGATTCTGACAAAACACACATTTTAGATTGCAATTAGAAAAAAATATAGTGCCAGAGCCAAGTACCCCTGAAACACAGGGTTCTTCCCACTGGTGTAAGGAAACTTTAGCTATTTTTATTTCCTTAGAAGACCGGCAAAAGCCTAATTCTCCTTCTAATCTATTAGCATAACATTTCCTAGGACATAGATTGCATTTTTTTAGTAGACTTAAAAAAGATGAATCATTTAATTCTTCTGTATCATTATTAATCATTGGTATCTCCCTTTTGTATAGCTAGCGGTAGAATCTAAGATAATATATAGAATGTATATAAGAATTGTACATCTCATTATAAATAAGGTCAATTACGCTTCTTAGTAGTTTTTCTATAAAATATAATACATTGAACTAAAAAAATAAGACTTATTGCACCAAAGCCAGGGTAAAGGACTTTTATTAAATTCCTAAAGCCAATTTGAGAAATAGGTATAGCTATAATAAGTATCAAAATTACAGCTTTTTTATAAGATATATTAAATTTTTTCTCCAAGGTTTTTCCTACACTATATATATCAGAAACTTCAGTTGAAAACATTTCGCAAAATATTACACAAAGTAGAAGAATTTGCATTAACATACCAAAGCGGTGTGTTATGTATAGGAGAGGAATTTCGTACTTGAAAATTTGAGGTATGTTTAATAAAAGCATTACATTTACTAAATAACATAATAGGGTTAGAACTAGTGCACCTATTATAACTCCAGGAATAAGAATACGTTTATGCTTCATTTCTTGACTTAAAGGAACTAGAACGCCACTACAGCATAGCATATTAAAACCAGCATAAAGTAAGGCTGATAAAAACCATTGACCAGGAATTATATTATTTTTATAAGATGGAATTTGTTTTATATAGGAGGCGCTTACTATATCTCTATAAAATACTAAGTATAAAACAAATATAGTTATAATAATTGTAATAAGACATGGCACTATAAAGGAATTTATAGTTATTAACCCTTTGGTATCTTTAAGAAGCGTATATAAAGAGATTATGGCCATGAGTAAAATTCCTACCCATTTTGAAATGCCAAAATATTGATGAAGGAGTGCACCGCTTCCAGCTAGTATTATGGCAGCACCGCTAATCAAGAAAAAACTTGTAAAAATGTCTGTAATGCTACCAAAAAAACCTGGACTTACAAGAGTTATAAGCTCTGTATAGGAACTTATATTATTGTTTACACTAATAGAAATTATAATAGAACTTATTATAATATAAATTAAACAACATATCAGAATACCCCAAAAGCTTATATATCCATAAGTACTGAAAAATTGAGTTATTTCCTGCCCGGAAGCAAGTCCGGCACCCACTATGGTACCGATAAATACAGCAGCAATTTGAAATATTGGACCAATTGTTTTTTTCAAAATATCTCCTCCATAAAATTATTAAATTAAGGTTATACTTAAATAAAATGCTTGTCTTTATAAATATATGTATAATATTTAATAATAAATAACGATTTTATAAATTAAAACTTTATTTATAGGGAAACTATAATAAATCTAACTTTGTAAACCTTGAATATGAGAGCAGTTATAATCAATATTATTGAATTAAAATTCATTTAGAGGGAGTGGAAATATTGAAAAAGTTCTTAAGCTGTTTATTAATAATGGTATTTGTTTTGTCTTTTACAGCGTGCACAAAAGATGAGGAAGAGGAAAAAGTACAAACTAACACTTTTGAAATTCAAACTGCGACCAATGTAGTTGAAAATTATATGAAATTAATTATGAAAGAAGATTATGAAAATGGAAAAAAACTATATACTAAGGATTTGATTGTAAAAGCTTTAAATATGCCAATTAACGATATGAAGGTAAAGGGTTATAAAGTTACAGAAAGTAATGAAGTTGGGCGTAGTGGGATTTTTAAGGTTAGAGTTACAAGGACATCCATGGTTAGTTCACAGTCATGCCTTGATGAATATTCTATTAAAATCGTTAAAGATGGAGCTGAATACAAAATAAGTGAGATTACTAGTAATCCGGAAAAGGAAGCTTTCGTTGATGGTATAGGTATTAGATATAGAGATAAGAAAAATGTAAAAACTAATTTAATAATTGATGAAGCAGGGCTTCCCAAATATGCATACTCTAGTGAAGATGCAGCAAGTCTTTATAAAATAATAGTACCAATAAAAAAATTTAGTTCCATAAATTTTAGCTATGAAGGAGAAAAACTTGCAGTTAGTACTTATAATAAAAATTCCTTTATAGGTATTGTTAATATTGATGAGTCGCTAGCAGTTCAAGGAGATGCTGCGGATAATTCTGGTGGAGCTTCGGGAGTAGAAGGAGGCGGATCTGGAGAAGTAGCTAAGGAGAAACCAATTGGTAAAGAGTTAATTCCAGTTGATTTATTGCTGGATTGTAAAGTGGATTTTATGACCTTCTCATTAAATGAAAAATTTCTTCTTGTTCAATACATTAAAGAGGACATGGGTAAGTGTATTAGGATTTACAAAGTAGACAATGGAGATATGATTCCTGTTAATTTTGAAAAAGATTATCCTATAGAAAATGTGGAAATAGTATTTTCATCCTTCGGTGAGGATATTATGACGTATGAAGTGATACCTAAATCAAAACTTAATAGTTCGGAAATTGATATTGTTGGTAAATGGAAATTAGATCTAAAGACTTTTACCGTAGATAAATTATAATTAACGCTGGCGTGCTATACTATAAGGTATAATTAGTATGAAGTTAGTAAATTAATTAAAATGACTAGTTTAGTAACTAGTCATTTTAATTTATACCTTACATAGAGGAAGGAAGAGATTAATGCAGAGTGCATGGGGTGACAAAAGATATCATAGTTTGAATTATTTTTTAAGAGAGAAGTTTCACGGTAAGGTTTTTAAGATATCGCTTGATGGCGGATTTTCATGTCCCAATAGAGATGGAACCATTAGTAGTGGAGGATGTTTATTTTGTAGCGAAAAGGGATCAGGAGATTTTGCTGGAAATAGAGAATTTACTATTAAAAAACAATTTGAAGACATAAAACATATGATGAGTAAAAAATGGAGATCAGAAAAGTATATTGCTTATTTTCAAGCTTATACTAGTACTTATGGACCAATAGAAGTTTTAAGAAAAAGATATGAGGAAGCAGTATCACAAGATGGTGTTGTGGCACTTGCTATAGCTACTCGACCGGATTGTTTAGGTGATGATGTGTTAGATCTTATAGAAGAATATTCGCATAAAATATACACATGGATTGAATTAGGGCTTCAAACTTGTAACGATGAAAGTGCAAAAATCATTAATAGAGGATATAAATTATCAAAGTTTGAAGAGGCACTCAAAAATCTTAATGAGAGAAATATTGATGTGGTGGTGCATACTATTTTTGGTCTTCCTGGTGAAAGTGCATTAGATATGTTAAAGACAATAGATTATGTAGCTAGTAAAGATATAAAGGGTATAAAAATGCATTTGCTTTATCTTATAGAGAATACACAGATGACTGAGTTATATAAAAGTGGAAAACTAAAATTTCTAGAACAAGAAGAATATACTGATACAATTTGCAAGGCAATCACTAGGATTCCACCTAATATGGTTATCCATAGATTAACAGGCGATGCGCCAAGGGAACTATTAATAGGTCCTATGTGGAGTTTAAAAAAATGGGAAGTTTTAAATGGTATAGATAATAAATTAAAGGAATTAGATATATATCAAGGAGTTAATTTTAAAATTTAAGAGAGCATTTGTGTCTTTCTACAAATTAACTTTATGACTTTTGGGTGTTTTGCGAATAGATAAATATAATTTAAAGGATTACAATGTATGTATATTGAAAAGCATTTAAAATGTATATGTAGGAGGAATAAATTATGTCAAATTTATCATTAAGGCACATATTCAAGGTTTATACTGGAAACGTAACAGCGGTAAAAGATTTTAATCTTGAAATAGAAGATAAAGAATTTATAGTTTTCGTAGGACCATCAGGGTGTGGTAAATCAACGACCTTAAGAATGATAGCAGGTCTTGAAGAAATCACAGAGGGTGAAATATATATTGGTGATAAACTAGTAAATGATATGGCACCTAAGGATAGAGACATAGCTATGGTTTTCCAAAACTATGCATTATATCCTCATATGACAGTATATGATAACATGGCTTTTGGATTAAAACTAAGAAAAATGCCAAAAGATGAAATAAAACAAAAAGTTACAGATGTAGCTAAAACACTTGATATAGAACATTTACTCGATAGAAAGCCAAAGGCACTATCAGGTGGACAAAGACAAAGAGTAGCACTTGGAAGAGCAATAGTTAGAAATCCAAAGGTGTTTTTAATGGACGAACCGCTATCAAACTTAGATGCTAAACTAAGAGTTCAAATGAGAACAGAAATAGCAAAACTTCATCATAAACTTCAAACAACTTTTATATATGTAACTCATGACCAAACTGAAGCTATGACAATGGGTACAAGAATAGTTGTAATGAAAGATGGACTTGCTCAACAAGTAGATACACCTAATAACATATATGAGCACCCAGTTAATATGTTCGTTGCTGGATTTATAGGAAGTCCTCAAATGAACTTTATGGAAACTAAAGTTTTAGAGCAAAATGGGGAAGTAGTTCTTACTTTTAATGATGAAACTATAATATTACCAAAGGATAAAGCTCAAATAATAAAAGAAAAATCTTATATTGGTAAAACTGTTATAATGGGTATTAGACCTGAAGATATCGATGATAATGTTTTATTCCTTGAAAAAAACAAAGATTCAGTTATAGAAGCGCAAGTTGAAGTCTCAGAGCATATGGGTGCAGAAACTAATATTTATATGTCAAAAGGAGATACAAGTATTGTAGCTAGAGTTAACGGATCATCTAATGCCAAAGTTGGAGATAAAATTAAAATTGCTTTAGATACAAATAAAATCCATGTTTTTGATAAAGACACAGAAATGACTATAGTATAGGGGGAATTCAATATGTACAATTTCACTGAATTCCTGAAGGATTTGAGTCATTCATCAAACATACCATTTAATGTAGTTACGGAAGATGGTATTGCATTATATGTTAGTGACTTAGATATTGAAAATTCACATATAACTAACTTTACTATTATGCTTGGACGTGTTAAAGGTATAATCAGTTTAGAGGAGAAGTATGAAAATTGTACATCCTTACTTAAATATATTATCGAAAATAATTATACCCAGAATTTTTTAACTAAAGAACAAGCGGTAATTGATATTTTGGAAAATAGAGAAATTTCTATTGACAATATTGTTCTTAATTTACCTTTTCTTAAAAATGGGTGTTATATACTATTAATAAGCGTAGATGGTAGTAAGTATGAATCTCTTAACATAATAAAACAAATATATGATAACGAGCCAGTAGTAAGCTTAATATATAAAGATAGTATCCTTGTAGTTGGTGATTTTGCTGAAATAGAGGAACATGCAGAAAGTATAAAAGAATCTATTTCATCAGATCTTTATTGTAATTGTTATGTAAGTTATGGAGATAAAACTTATGATATAAAAGGAATTAAGAAAGCTTATACTGATGCCGCACAATGTATGGAACTTGGGAAAAAATTCGATATAAAGGATCATATATTTAATTACAATAAAATGCTATTTGAGAAAATTGTATATAACGTAGATAACAAAATTAAGCAGGAATTGTTAGGGATGTTAAAAGACAAATTCGATGCTCTAGATAGTGAAATGATAGTGACTATTGAGCAGTTTGTAAATTGTGGTCTTAACATTAGTGATGCTGCTAGAAAACTATATGTTCATAGGAATACTCTGATTTATAGGTTGGACAAAATTAAAAAAGAAACCAATTTTGATATCAGGGAATTTAAAGATGCCTCTGTGTTCCTTATTGCCTTTTTAATATGGAAAGAAAATAAGGAATAAATATATAATTAATTTGAAACTCTGTTTTTACATTATGTAAAAACAGAGTTTTTTTTAATTAAGGGAAATCAAGGTAATCAAAAATAAGGGGACGGTTAACAAGTATTTAATCTTAGAGTTTATTTCAAAGTTTTATTAAAGGCTTGTACCTGCTCATTGCTAAATGTATTATTAACCATATATTTTCATTGGACTTACAATTTGATTAGTTAAAGTGTTATATATTTGAATGCTTGTCCAAATCTAGCTAAAATTAATTTTCTGCCTATTAAATATAAAATTTTTTATTTGAAATAATTGATTAAAAAACATATAGCTTATATTGTATAGTTGAATTCATAATAAGAATAAAATTCGATAAATTCTTCTATAATATTTTCATATTTTTGCTCGGACTCAATTAATTTAATACCAATGCTAGTTAATTGAGAAACTCTAGCTTGAGTAATATTTCCAAGGGAGTCAGATATATCGCTAAATTTTAAATAGCAGAACCGCCGCATTAAAACAACTGTTAAGGCTTTTGCGTCTACAAGCTTTCGATTGTATTTAGTAAAAAAATTAAGCGCAGAGATATTCATCTTTGATGCTATAAATTCAATTACATCTTTAGGGGTATAATTTGTTGTAAGTATTTTTCGGCCACTTCTATATTCTGTTTTTTCATCTTCAAATTCAAATTCTTCTTTTAGTTTTTCGTCAGTGCATCCATTAACGAGGCTATAGTAACTTTTCCTTGCAGTGTAAAGGTTATTGCTAAAAAAACTCATTATAAATCTAAAATCAACTATATTGAAATGATCTCGTCTTTTCCCAATAAATATTCCCAAACTAGAAAATGCATATTTTTCAGGACAATCTTTAAATTCACATATACTGGAAGGGTTATTATGTATATATAATGATACGGTCTTTAAGTATAGGTCATTATCAACTATTATGCTTTTAAACCTACCTTTAAAAAGATGTCCATCTCTTTTATATTTTTTATTAAAGTACATTGCATAAGAAAAATTTATTCCATGCATTACTTTTGATATATCTGCGCCATTGGAATCAACTAATAAATGTACATGGTTATCCATAAGACAGTACCCGTAAATTTTAACACTGTGTAGTTCTTTGTACTTCTTCACAAGGGATAAATACTTTTTCTTATCTTCGGAATCCCTATATAAATTTACCTCGCTGATACTTTTGCACATAATATGATATATAGCGTCAGCTGCTTTTAATCTTGCCATTCTTGCCATGGAATATCACCTCTACTCATAAGATTTCCTTTAAATTATTGCCATTGGAGTGAAATGATATTCATGTTTTTGTGCTAATTGCTTAAAAACTTGTTAACCGTCCCCAACTAATTTATAATTGCATAGAGGGAGTGAAAATAATATGAAAATAGATATAATAGTTTCTGCCGATGATATAAAAAACGAAAAAATAGAAAATAAAACGGTGATAGTAATAGATATGCTTAGGGCAACTAGTGTAATAATTACGGCACTCAATAACGGATGCAAAGGTGTGATTCCTGTTTTAACAGTTGAGGATGCAGCTGATATTGTGAAAAATAGCAAAGTGGGGTTTATGCTAGGGGGAGAAAGAAATGCATTGAAAATAGAGGGGTTTCATTATTCAAATTCTCCTTTAGAATACACGAGAGATACCATTGAAGGCAAAACTCTTGTGATGACTACTACTAATGGGACTAAAGCTATAAAAGGATGTGTTGGTGCTAGTAACATCTTAATAGGTGCCATGCTAAATGCCAAGGCTGCTGCAAAGAGAATAATAGAGTTAAAAAATGATGTTGTGATAGTCAATGCGGGGACTTATGGTGAATTTTCTATAGATGATTTTTTATGTAGTGGGTACATAATCAATTGTGTGTTAAAAGAAATAGAAGCAGATCTATCAGATATTGCTGTTACTTCGCATTATATTTATGAAAACAATGAAGATATATACAGTTTTATAAAGTATGCAAGTCACTATAAAAAGATTATGGAATTAGGTCTCGAAGCAGATTTAGACTACTGCTGTAGAAAAGATATTATAGATAATGTTCCAGAATATATGAATGGAATTATAGTTTAAGAGAAATACGGTGCTGTATAAAGAAGGCACTGTATTTTTTTTCGTAAATTTTATGAATAAACTCATTTAATTTTAAACTTTTTATTAATTAATGGTATCTTATATATGTAAAGTAAATTGTTGTGGTGGAAAAAGGGGGAACGTTTTGATTAGTGAACAGCTTATGCAAAGAATAAAAACTAAAGATAGAGAGGCTTTTAAGGAATTGTTTGATACGTATAGAGAAAAAGTGTATAGAATGAGTTACATTATTTTAAAGGATAAAACAGCATCGGAAGATGTGCTTCAGGAGGTTTTTATTCAAGTATATCTAAAGATAAGAGATTTAAAGCATACTGGCGCTTTTGAGGTATGGTTATATAGGATTACGATGAACTGCTGTAGAAAATTTATTAAAAAAGAGAATAAAATAAATACAATAAATGTAAATGAAAACTATGATACCTATACTGATATACAAGATAATGAAATAAATACTCCGGAAAACATAATAGTGAATCAAGAATTATGTAAGGAAGTAATGAATGTATTATACGAACTTCCAGAGCATCAACGAATTTCATTAACTTTATTTTACTACAATGAATTGTCGATTAAAGAAATTGCAAATGTAATGAAATGTGCTGAAGGTACTGTAAAATCAAGATTATTCCATGGTAAAAAGTATTTGAAAGACAGAGTAGCTAAAATAATATAATTAATACATAGGGGAGAAGATATATGAAACTTAATGAAATAATAAGAAAATCTATAGAGAGTGAAGAAAAAAATGCAAATTTAAATCCTTATGAGTATGATAAATTATTGAATAAAATAGAATGTGAAATAGACAAGAGAGAAAGTAAAATTAGTGAACGCATTAAGCTAAGAGTAAATTCCTTTATGAAGAATTTTAAGTTGCCATTTAATTATAAAGATATTATTGAAGTTGGTCTATTAATAGCAATAGTTGTTGGAATTCCTTTAAGTATAGTTCATTATACTAAATATTATAAAAAATATGAATATGTAGATTCTATAAAAACAAAAGATACAATAGAGGAAGTAAATAATAGTGTAAACCTAGCAATAGAGAGGATAAAAGCTAATTATAAACAAGTCGTAAGCACAAATGAATTTGAGGATAATTATGTGTTAGTCCAATATAAACGAGAATATGATGGTACAAGTTTTGATTTGTATAATTTGAAAACTGGACACAAAGACGAAATAGTAACAAGTGGATTTTCTAAACTAATTCAAATAGTAAATGAAAATGAAATTTTGTTCTTTGAGGGTGGCAAGGAAGCTGAGACTCCCAGCTGGTCAACACCATATTATGTTAGATATATTAGGATAAAACAAATTGCTAACACTGAAGGAAGTTTCAAAGGTGTTATAGAACCTGCCTTTTTCAATGTAGAAGAGAGTATAAAGTTTGGTGAAAAAAATTCTGATATGATTTCAAAAGTTGATATCTTAGGAGAATTATTTAGTGTAACTTTTAGCCCAGCGCCAGGAAAAGAATCTATGTTTCTTGCAGCTTATAGTGCTGTTCCAGTTACAACCACTAACTATATAAAGGATAAAAATCAATTAGTTCTAGAATTTAAAGATTGCGAAATAGATGAAAAACTTATAAATGCGAAGTACAATATTTCTGATAATGAATATATTAGTGGGTATGAAATTATTAAAAATCAGAATGATAGTAAATTAATTGTAAACTTAAAATCAATGGCTAAGGCATATAACTGTAGTACTGCTGGTGTGGATGATGTATTAGTTAAACTGGATATTAAGTTTATGAACAAAGAGGAAGAATCAAGTTCATTAAATCAAACTAAAAGTCTAGAGGCATTACTTAAAAGCTATAACTATAACGTTATTGTGAATAGTGGATTTGATTTTGAAATAGAAATCCCACAAAATTTTGTGGACAGTTCAGAACTTAAAGAACAATATTTGCAATATTGTAATGAGCTATCTAAGGCTATGGGCTATGATATATCCATCTTAAGTGGCAAAACAGTTGATGTAAAGGGATGTGGTGTTAATAAAAACGGTGATACATCAAAAACTTTTGATGTAATATCCATAGGTTTAAATGGGGAAATATGTGGAGTGTGGATGCTTGAAAATAAAACTAGTAGACTGTTATCTTTAACAGGGGAAAGCTTTATGGAAGTAACCAAAAAATCATGGCAGCAGTGGAGTAAGGAAAATGGTATTAAAGTAAATGAGAAAGATATTGATAATGAATTTAAGAATATAACATTAAAAGAATTATATAACATGGGGTTAAAGAAATAAATTTTAGAATTATGTGAGCTGGTTAAGGTACTAACCGGCTCAAGTAATACACTATTTTTTAATTTTAAACCACTTGGAACACGAAAAATTTTAAATAGTAAGATTCATCAGAATTCCACAGTATAGGATGATCTGCTGATTGAGTTCTAAACTCTACTTGTCTAAGTGTTCTTTTAGCATCGCTTGCTGCATCTGCTATTGTGTCTCTAAACAAATCAGGTTTCATAAAATGAGAACAAGAGCAGGTTACAAAATATCCGCCTGGTTTAACTAATTTAATACCACGTAGGTTAATCTCTTTATATCCTCTTGTTGCGCCATCTACAGTAGAACGTGATTTTGTAAAGGCTGGAGGGTCAAGGATAACTACATCATATTGTCTTCCTTCTCTTGACCATTGACGCAAAACATCAAAAGCATTATGGCATTCGAATTTAACTATATCTGAAAGCCCGTTAAGCTCAGCATTTTTTCTGGAATATTCTACTGCATATTCAGAAATATCTACTCCAAGTACACTTTTGGCTCCAGCTATACCAGCATTAAGAGCAAAAGAACCTGTGTGGGTAAAACAATCCAAAACGTCAGCATTCTTGCATAATCTATGTATAGCAGCTCTATTTTCTTTTTGATCTAAGAAAAATCCAGTCTTTTGACCGTTTTCTATATCAACAATATACTTAACTCCGTTTTCAACAATTTCTATGTTAGTGTCAAATGGCTCTGTTAAGAACCCTTTTGTTTGTTCCATACCTTCAAGCTCTCGAACTCTAGCATCACTTCTCTCATACACACCTTTTGCGCCATATTCCTTAGTTAGTAACTTAACAATTATATCTTTATATTTATCTATACCTAGCGCTAGTGATTGAATAACATAATAGTCTTCATATTTATCTATAATCATTCCAGGTACAAAATCTGCTTCTCCAAATAAGAATCTACAGCTAGAATAATCTATAACCGTTTTTCGGTAGTCAGATGCAGCGCGTAGCTTCTTTCTAAAAAAATCTTCATTTATTTCTTCGTGTATGTCTCTAGTCATTATTCGTATGGCAATTTTAGAAGCATCATTTATAAAGCCTTTTCCTATAAATTCTTGTCTGAAATTATATACCTCAATTATATCACCATTTTCATATTCACCATCAAAGTATTCAACTTCATTAGCATATATCCAAAGATGTCCACTTTCTGCATTTCTACCTTTACCTCTATATAAGTAAAATTTACAAGTCATATTAAATCCCTCCTGTACTTTTTAGGGGCATAAATTAATTTTTAATAATAAATATTACCCTATTTATCTATAGTAGTATACCACACTGAAGTAAATTGTAATATAAAATCCATAAAATTCTTTTGACATTATAGGAGTTATAAATTACACTTATATATGTGTCATTTTTATATGTATACTTGAATTAAGGAAATTTAAATAAAAGTTGGATGTATTTTCTTTCAATGGACAGATATATATAACATACCAATATTACAAAAAATATAAATATAAAAAATCATATTATAGTAAGGAGAAACACAAATGAGTAGATTAGTAGTAAAGAATATGAGTCATGGATTTGGTGACAGAGCAATATTTGAAGATGTATCTTTCAGATTACTTAGAGGTGAACATATAGCCCTTATAGGAGCTAACGGAGAAGGAAAATCAACCTTTATGAATATTATTACAGGCAAGCTTATGCCAGATGAAGGTGATGTTGAATGGTCAAGTAGCGTCAGAGTTGGATATATGGATCAGCATACTGTTTTAGAAAAGGGAAAAACCATTAGAGAAGTTTTAAGGGATGCTTTTAAATATCTTTTTGATTTAGAGGAGGAAATGCTTGTTGTAACAGAGAAAATGGGAGATGCGACGCCAGAAGAGCTAGAAAAGTTACTGGACAGAATGGGAACAATTCAAGATTTGCTTGACAATAATGGATTTTATGCTATTGATTCTAAGATAGATGAGGTAGCAGCAGGAATTGGACTTAAAGACGTAGGTCTTGAGAATGATGTTGCAGATTTAAGTGGAGGACAAAGAACTAAAGTCCTTCTTGTAAAACTTTTATTAGAAGCTCCAGATGTCCTACTGCTTGATGAGCCTACTAACTTTTTGGATGAAAATCATGTGGAGTGGCTTAGGAGATATCTTCAAAATTATGAAAATGCATTTATCCTAATATCCCATGATATTGACTTTTTAAAAGATGCAGTCAATATAATATATCATGTAGAAAATAAAAAGTTAACTAGATATATAGGCTCTTATGAAGAATTTTTGAGAATTCATGAGGCTAAAAGGTTGCAATTGGAAGCTGATTATGAAAAACAGCAAAAGGAAATTACTAGACTAAAGGTTTTTGTTGCTAAAAATAAAGCAAGAGCTTCTACTAGTGGAATGGCAAAATCAAGACAAAAAAAATTAGATAAAATTGACAGAATAGAAGTTGCAAAAGATAAACCAAAACCACAATTTAATTTTAAATCTGCAAGAGCTTCAGGGAAAATAATATTTAAAACTGTGGATTTAGTTACTGGGTACGATAGTCCATTATCTAGACCATTAGATTTATATATGGAAAGAGGACAAAAGATTGCTTTAACTGGTGCTAATGGTGTTGGGAAAACAACACTACTAAAGAGTCTTATGGGTGATATAAAAGCTGTGTCAGGTAAGACAAACTTAGGAGATTATCAATATATAGGATACTATGAACAAGAAATAAAGGGAGTTAACCGCAATAATTGCATTGAAGAGTTTTGGCAAGAATTTCCTAGTTTAACCCAAGGTGAAGTAAGATCTGCACTTGCTAAATGTGGACTTACTACAAAACATATTGAAAGTAAAGTTACTGTGCTTAGTGGTGGAGAGCAAGCGAAGGTAAGACTTGCTAAGCTTATAAACAGGGAAAGTAATATATTGATTTTAGATGAGCCTACCAATCACTTAGATGTAGATGCTAAAGAAGAGTTAAAAAGGGCACTAAAAGAATATACAGGGAGTATACTTATAGTTTGTCATGAACCGGAGTTTTATCAAAGCATAGTGACAGATGTTTGGGATTGCGAAGAGTGGACAACTAAAATAGTGTAATTAACCATAAAAAGAGCTAGAATAATTTCTAGCTCTTTTTATATATCACACTATTGACAGTATTTCTAGTTTAAGACGTTTAATCCTAGGTCTAGTATATTAGCAAATAATGATAATGTATTAGCATTTGGAATAACATTATTTTTAATATCTAATAATTTTCCAAGTCCATAATTTGTGAATATACTTACAGTAGTGAAATTAATTTCACTTAGATCACATATAATATCAGATACAGTTAAATTAATTTTAGTTGTATTATTAATGGGCTCTACTATGCTATAAAGTCGTGTTTGATTGTTATATCTTAAAACTTTTAAAGTTTCGCTTATTACAATTTCTTTAGTTTTAGTCTTTATGTCATATTTTGAAGTAGTGGCAGCGATATTATTTATAACAAAATAATAAACATTTCTTTTGTAGTTTACCTTATCTTTAAATTTCTGTAATCTTTCTAAGTTTAATTCTATATCTACTGCGATTTCTTCGTTTTCTAAACTTCTAAAACTTTCTTTTATGTAAGTTAATTCATCTTTTCCATCAAGTTCTCTATATAAGATATTCATGCAGTTATCATAAATATCTTCAAATGAACTAAATGGTAAGGAATATTTTATATTATTTAAAACAAGATAAACCTTAAATTTAGCAGATTTACTGTTGTTAGATGAATAATTGACTTCAACTAATAAGAGCTCATTGAGTAGTTCTGTATCAAGTGTTATTTTTTCAATTCCTTTATTAAATTGCACAATGTAATTTTCATTAGTAGAAAAGTTTTGTGTTTGTTGATTTATTATATAAGTACCTTTAAAACCAGATTTGGTAATTTCACCAACTCTAAGTGAGCTTTTCATTGGTAGTTTCTTTAAATTTATATATGGTCTATTTATACATAGGTTGTTTTCAGATATTATTCTCATATTAAACTCCTTTAGCGATAACAAAATTATTAGTTTGTTTTATAAATTATAACATAGTTAGTACTTAAAAAAATAATAAACTTGATTTGAACATGTATGTACATGTAAGTTAAGGCTTGTATATACATGCAAATAGTCTTATTTTAATAATATTTATTTCTATAAATGGGATAAAATATTGAGTATCGATAATATACTAAGACTATAGATATCGAAACTTGAGATTAAAAAGGAGATAAAAAATGGCAAGAGAGGGTAAAGAAAACACTAAACTACCTGATAATATCATGGTTTATTCAGATAGTGAGAAAAGATCGTTTGTATTAGTGTCAGAAGATAAAGTAGTTGAGATTACAAAAAAATTTATTAATGAAGTTTATAAAAAACTTTATCAATAGTTCATGCAATTATTTTCAGCTAAATATAGTAAAATTACACATAAAAAAGATTGATAATAACAAATGAGAGGCATATATTTTAGCAATATATGCCTCTCATTTGTTAAATAGTAGAACCTTCTTCATTATTAACAGTATCATCTAGGGTAATTATTAGATCTCTTTTTACCCAGCCTTTATTATTGATGTTAGTCTGAGATTTTAGACATACTTCATACCAGTAAGTATCAAAAATTTCAGCTGAATCTTGAATTTCTAAGGAAGTTTCTTTAACTATATTAGATAAAACTGGTGAACTTTCCATAGGACTTAGATATAGACTACAACCTTCTTTTGTAGTTCCAGTTTTGAAAAGTGAAGCTTTGTATTTTATAATAATAGGTCCCTGCGAATTACGCGTGCTTTCAATTTTTGATTTGAATTCTCTATTCTGTCTGGAAATAATTTTCAGTTGAGTTTTCTGGTTTGATAATTTTTGGTTCATGATAGTATAATATACTCCAAAGCATATTAAAATAATTGAAATTAAAAAAATAACCAATAATAACTCTCCTTGTAAATTGATTCTTTTAGATAATGATATATTATTATAATAGAGATTAAATCAAATATTTGTGCATATCCTAAATTACATAATCCTTCATAGTATATATATTCAATTCAAAAGTAAAAAATTCATATTAAAAACCTATTCTATGCATAGGTTTTAATATGAATATCTAAATGGCTGTAGTTAATTCATTGTATTCTACTATATACATATCTGCATGACTTATAATGTCTTCCTTTTGCTCTTTAGAAAAGTCATCATATACGCCTATTACCTTCATTCCAGCGGCTTTTGCACCTTTAACTGCAGGGAGTATATCTTCAAATACAATACATTCTTCTGGTTTTACACCTAATTTTTCAGCTGCAAGTAAATATACATCAGGAAAGTTTTTTCCTCTACACACTTCACTGGTAAGAGTTATAGAGTCAAAATAATGATATATATCATTAGACTTTAAACAAGCTTCTAAAAGAGTTTTACTATTACTTGTAGCTAGTCCTATTTTTATATTTAGTGATTTAAGTAAAGCTAAAAATTGTACTACACCAGGTTTTACTTTTACACTGTTAAGGTACTCTTCATAAGCAAAATCTGTCCATTCTTTTTTAATTTCTTCTATAGTATCTGGTATATTAAAATTATTTTTAAAATATGCTGCAGTGTCATCAAAGCTAAGATGTTCTATTTGGCTTTTTAGATTGGAAGGTAAATCCATATTTCTTTTTTTAAAATAATCTGTATCTATCTTACCCCAAACCCACATAGAATCAACAAGAGTACCATCTAAATCAAAAATTGCAGCTTTAATATTTGTTAGCATTCCATCACCTCTTGTATAAGTATAACATAACTTAGACGGGTATTTTACATCTAAGTTTCTCTTAAAAGAATTTATATGTAAGAATAGAACAGATAGTTCCAATAAAAATACCCACAATCACATCTGTAGGGTAATGAACCCCTATGTACATCCTAGAAATACCTACACCACATGCAAGAGGTATAGTTATAAATCCAAACATAGGGAAATATAGTGCTATTATAATAGCTAATGAAAATGCACCAGTAGTATGTCCGGATGGGAAGGAGTATTTATCTATACCTATTTTTTTTATATTCAAATTTGGAATATTTATAAAAGGTCTTAACCTGGTAACGGTCATTTTTAAGATTTTGCCAATACCAGTGCTGATTGTTATAGAAATCATGGCACGAACAGCCATGGAGTGAAGAGTATCACCTTTTAATAAAAAAACAACGGTGCAAAATACAAACATAAAGGAAAAAGATCCCAGGTAAGTCATGGCGGGCATTATAATGTCTAAAAACCTACACTTCCAAGAATTATTTATAATTTTAAGTAGATTAATATCTCTAAGGCGTATATATTTAATTATTGCTTTCATAAAAACCCCCTTAAATATAACGAATTATTTTTAATAATTACTCAATATTATATCATATTATATAAAACATTTACATTGTGAGATATTTACTAAAACTCTCTGCGGAAGATTTTTGTTTTATTTTTATCCTTAAAATCAGCGGCAGTATCAATGCCAATCTTACTTAAAATCTCATTCATACAAGTACTATCTATGGCTATTTTAATTTTACTGCTTTCAGCAAATTCATCTACGGTGCGCTTGCCAGAGCTTGCACTTATAAGTGATTTAGGGCCTCCTACGCAGCCACCAACACAACCCATGCCTTCTATGAAATTAGCATCTATATCCCCGTTTTGCGCTTTAGCAAGTAATTCTTTGCATTCCTTCACGCCGTTTGCTTGAGTAGCTTTTAATAAACTATATTTTTCGGGAAATAATCTTTCTATAACTTCTCCAATAGCGATAGATACTCCTCCTGTTCTAGCATAAAGCCTGCCACCTCTAGAAGCATATTCTGTAGAAACATCTTCTTCTAGTTTATCTAATTGAATATTTAATGTGTCAAAAATATCCTTAAGTTCTGTAAAGGTAAGCACAAAATCTATATCACCTAAAAGGTCACGATCTTTAGCTTCGCCTTTTTTTGCAATACAGGGGCCTATAAATACTACCTTGCAGTTAGGGTTTAGTTCTTTTAAAACTCTACCTGAGGCAATCATGGGGGATATAGAAGGAGAAACATGCTTCACTAGAGTGTGGTATACCTTCTTTACCATTCCTACCCACATAGGGCAGCAGCAGGAAGTAATCATTAAATCTTTTTCCACTTTAACAATTTCATCAAATTCAATAGCTTCTTTTAATGTAAGCATATCTGCAAAAAAAGCTACTTCAACCATATCTGCAAAACCAATTTTTTTAAAAGCAGTTCTAAGTTTATCTATATTAACATTTGCTCCAAACTGGCCAGCAATTGCAGGGGCTACGGTTGCTATTATTTTAGAATTTCCTTTTAACAAATTCAAAAGAGGAATAAATTCTACCTTATCCATTAAAGCACCAGTGGGACAAGCATCTACGCAAAATCCACAGTCAGTGCATTTATCATTGTCAATATAGATAGTACTCTTTTTATTATCTATTAATATGGCATCAAAAGGGCAAGAAGCTTGACAGGGAGTCTTTAAAAAGGTGCCTATACAATCCATAGTGCAGGGCTTGATTTTGTTTATAACTTTATGATTTGATTCATAAGATAAGATGGCTTTTTTTAAATCTTCTATGTAACTATCAGAAAAATCTACCACTACTCCGCAAAGCGAAGAGATTGTAGAACTTAGCTGATTTTTATTTATATTTTTTTGAGACAATAATTCTTGTACACTGTCTTCAAAATTATCCTCATAATAGGATTTAACAAGGGTCTTGAAAATTGTAGTATTGAGTTTATTCAAAATAATCACTCCTAATTGGTATTTTTAATATAGCATTATGTTAGCACAGTATTTAAAAAAACAATATTTATTATTTTGCGTAAAAGGAGTAAGTTTATACATTAAGGTGCATTAAAAATGTACAATAAAAAAGAGTTGTCATTAGACAACTCTTTTTGGTCGGGGTGACAGGGATTGAACCTGCGACCTCATGGTCCCAAACCACGCGCGCTCCCAGCTGCGCTACACCCCGACGACAAGATTTATTATATAATAGAATTGGATAAAAGTCAACAGTATGTGTAAATACTTTTTTTAAATATGTGAAAATACTTTTTTATATACATAAAATGCGATTTTAAAATATAGTTAAGGCTATACATGATAATACTTACAAGCTATAATTTAAAGTGGAATACAGTTTGGAAAGCTTTATTCGTATTAAGGAATAGTATTTAGGGGGAGGAAATTATGTATAAATATTTAATAGAGGGCTTACTTATAGGATTTGCTTACGTGGCACCTATAGGTACACAAAATATATTTGTAATTAATACAGCTATACGTAAAAGCAGGTTAAAGGCATATCAAGTGGCATTTATTACTATATTTTTTGATGTATCTCTTGCGCTTTCATGCTTTTTAGGAATGGGAGCACTTATGGAAAATTTTAAAATTTTAGAGATGATTATTCTTTTAATAGGAAGTGTAGCTGTAATTTATATTGGTATAGGCCTTGTGAGACAAGTTCCAAAAGCTTTATCCGAAGAAACTGTGGATGTGAATAAATCAAATATAAGAATAATATGGATGTGTTTTGCAGTCACTTGGTTAAATCCTCAAGCTATAATTGATGGATCCCTATTGCTTGGACCTATGAGAGCATCTCTGCCTTTAAACATGGGTATTTACTCTATTATAGGGGTCTGCTTGGCCTCGTTAATTTGGTTTACTTCACTTACAACAATTGTGTCACTATTTAAAGGGAAATTTAGTATTAAAGTTATTAGAATAATAAATTTAGTATGTGGAGTAGTCATAATAATATATGGATTTAAATTAGCATATTCCTTTGTTAAATTAATTATTTAAAAGAAGAAAGCAGTTTGAGGAAATGATATTAAAATTATATCATCCACAAAACTGCTCTCTATTTTTCATTTTTTAGCATCCTTTTCTTTATCACCAATACCTCTAGTAGGCACAGTAGACATAACGAAACCTACAAGTATAGACACTAAGGCAGGCGCTATTATGTTAATATATACTATAAATCTGGTTTTGTACAAAACTAAAGCAACAAGCGAAGTGATTAGTACACTAGCTACAAAAATAATAATTACAAATTTTGCAAAAGAACTCATAAATTTTTCATATAACCTATGACGAGTTGGTCCACTTATAATACTCCTAAACAGAAAGTAGGAAGCAAAAATTATTATAATATCCACTATAGATGAAACTAGAAAATTTTTCATTGCATATACCTCCAAAACAAATTTTCATAGTTAGTGTTACCAAAGATTAATACTTTTACGCAATATAATTATAAAATGTAGGACTGAATTATATAAATACAAATATTTACATTGGAGATAACTTGTTATAATATAAAAGTATAATATCTTTGAAATAATTAAATATTATTATGGGTAATGAATTAAGCATAAAAGGGAGAATGGGAAATAATGAATAATATACAGGAAATTTTAGAAAAGCAAAGGGGATATTTCAATACTGGACAAACGAGAGATATAAATTTTCGCATAGAAAAATTAAAAATGTTAAAACAATCCATAGTGAATAATGAGAATCAAATACTAGAGGCGCTTTGGGCTGATTTACACAAATCAGAATTTGAAGCTTATGCTACTGAAATAGGAATAATTTTAGAGGAGATAAATTTTGTTATAAAGCATTTGAAGTCATGGGCAAAGACTAAAAAAGTGAAGACTCCATTAACGCATTTTTTATCCTCTAGTTATATATATTCACAGCCTTATGGGGTTAGTTTAATTATGTCACCTTGGAATTATCCATTCCAACTATTAATAGCTCCACTAATTGGATCTATAGCAGCAGGTAACTGTGCTATGTTAAAACCATCTGAAAATTCGCCAAAGACTACTGAAGTAATTGTAAAAATTATGGAGGAGTGTTTTAAAGAAGAATTTGTTTCTGTGGTTGAACCATATGGTGGTAAGGAAACGGCAGAGGCACTTTTGAAGGAAGAGTTTGATTATATATTTTTTACAGGTAGTGTACCAGTTGGTAAAATAGTAATGGAGGCAGCATCAAAACATCTTACCCCTGTAACCTTAGAATTAGGTGGGAAAAGTCCTTGTATAGTGGACAAAGATGCTGATGTAAAGCTAGCAGCTAAGAGAATAGCTTGGGGAAAGTTTTTAAATGCAGGGCAGACTTGTGTTGCACCGGACTATATTTTGGTGCATGGAAGTGTTAAAACAGAGCTTCTAGATGAAATAACAACATATATTAAAGAATTTTTCGGAGAAGATCCAGTAAGTAGCAATGATTTTCCAAGGATAATAAACGAAAGGCAATTTAATAGGCTTTTAGGATTATTAGGTGGAGGTAACATTGTTACAGGTGGAGAATATAACAAAACAGAAAAATATATTGCGCCTACAGTTATAGATAGCATAACCTGGAATGATCCTATTATGTTAGATGAGATATTTGGACCTATTTTGCCAGTTATGGAATTTGAAAATTTAGAAGAGGTTATTAAAATGGTTAATTCAAAACCTAAACCTCTAGCATTATATTTCTTTTCTACTAATAGAAAAAACCAAGAACGAATAATAGAAATGATTTCTTATGGTGGAGGATGCATAAATGATACAATTATGCATGTAGCATCACCATATTTGCCATTTGGTGGGGTAGGGGCTAGTGGTATGAGTGCTTACCACGGCAAAGGAAGTTATGATGTTTTTTCTCATAAAAAAAGCATGACCAAAAAGAGTGATATTATAGATGTAAAAATAAGATATGCACCATACAAGGATAAGATTAAATGGTTAAAAAAACTAATGAAATAGAAATGACAAATAAGCCTTGCAAATGCAGGGCTTATTATTTAAACAACGGTTTAGAAGAAGTTCTTAGAACTTATCAAGGATTTTTCTGAATACTTCTATTGGTTGTGCGCCAACTATAGTGTATTTATCTTCTATAATAAAAGTAGGGGTGCTATTAATTTTCATTCTATGAGCATCATTAGAATTATTATTTAAAGTAGTTGCATAGGTTCTATTTTTAACAGCATTAATAAGGATCTCTTTATCTAGACCCAGAGACTCGCCTAAATCAGAAAGCACCTGTAAATTTCCGATGTCTTTTAAATCTCTAAAGTAAGCATCCATTAAAGAAGAATGATACTCTTTAATCTTTCCATTCTCTCTAGCAAACTCTGCAGCCTCTAATGCATTATGAGAATTCACCATTAGCTCTAAGTTACCGAAGCTTATTCCATATAGTGATCCTGAGGAATTAAGGTTAGACAACATATTTTCTAAATTAGATTTACTGAATTTTTCACTAAGACTTATGCCTTGGTCTGGAGTATCCGGATGTATTTCTAGTCCTAGCCACTCAATTTCAAGGTCATATTCTGTTTCAAGTTTCTCGACAATACCTTTGCCGACATAACAGAAGGGTCAAATATAGTCGGAGAAAATTTTAATTTTTATACTCATAACATACCTCCAATTCCTTATACAATATAAATGTGTCTTATTGTTAATTATTATGCATATTTATATTATAAACTTAATGATAGTCAGTTTCAACAAATAACTGTTATTAATATAATTGTATTGAAGAATACTTAGATTGTAGCATATCCCAATAAACATGATATAATATATTGTAAACAAAATAGTTATATTTATTTTTTACTGGAGGAATTATATGATTTATGAAAAAAATAAACTGAAAATAGATAGCGATTTTAATGTGAGGCAAATCCAAAAGGACGAGTATAACATTGATATAATAATCCCATTAGAGTATAGGTGTGTAAATTTATATTTTACTGATTTTCCTAAGTGCATAAATTCTAGAGTGCAATTTCCATCAGTAAAGAGCATACTAATAAGATTTTGCATTATAGAAGATAATAGCATATGTACTATACACTTTTTAAGTGACAGCGGAGTTCATTCCACTATAGCAAATTTTGAAATAGATTATAGTGAAACATATATAGAAATAAGGGATAGAGAATTTTATGTGAATATGAAAATGAGGTATAAGGAAATTATGACCTGATAATAATTGTACCTAAAGGATTTAATTTATGCTAATATAAGAATACAAGATTTTTTATCATCTTAGGAGGAAAACAAATGAAAGAGATTAAATTTAGTAAAACAACAAAAAAAATGGCTATGAAGCAAGGGGCATTTAGTATTTTGATGAGCTTTGCACTATTTATTGGGGTAGTAGGGTTATTTTTTCGCGGAAGAACTGGAATGGCAGGAATATTCACAATGGTAACCATTGTATCTATAGCGTTTTCAACATCATTTATTATAAAACTTAGAAGACTTGAAAATTTGAACTATTTAACATTTGAAAAGGATAGATTTGAACTTAATAGTAATTTTGCGTCAAAGGGTAAGACTATCATGTTTAATGATATAAATAAGGTTCAAATAACAAAGAAAAATATTATACTAACAGTAGGTAAAAAACCTTATACTCTACTTCTACAACATATTGAACCAGAGAAGACTAAAGAAGTGGAGCAGTTTTTTATGAAATATAACAGAAAGTAAGAAAGTGACTGGAAAAACTAAAGTATATTAGTTTTTCCGGTCACTATTTTAAGTCTTATAAATTTCTAATCACTCTACAGGGATTACCTGCGGCTAAAACATTTTCGGGAATGTCTTTGGTTACTACACTTCCAGCTCCAATTGTAGTGTTTTTACCTATTTTTATTCCGGCGCACACTATGACGCCGCCGCCTAGCCAAGCATTATCTCCAATTTCCACAGGTTTCCCTAGATCTTTTCCAGCATTTCTTTCCACTGAATTAAGAGGATGGGTAGCGGTGTATATATGCACGTTTGGGCCAAACATTACATTGTCACCAATTTTAACCTTAGTTAAATCAAGAATAACGCAATTATGATTTGCATAAAAGTGCTTTCCAATTTCAATGTTATAGCCGTAATCACAAAAGAAAGTAGGCTCTATGTAACAAGTATTTTCTGTTTGAAATAAATTTCTGAGCAAGGCCTTTCTCTCATCATATTTATCAAAAGCCATACTATTAAATTCATGGCATAAATTACCCGCCCTTTCTCTATCTGCAAATAATTGTTGGTCCTTTCCATCGAAAAGCATGCCTGCCAGCATTTTTTCTTTTTCTGTCATAGTATCTCCCCCTTATTAATATTTAAATCCAGTATACCATTAAAGATAAAAAAATTTATACCTCTGAAGTAATGCCTTCTTTTACAATAATAGCGTTGCCACCGACCTTTACAATTAGGGTGTTTTTGCTTCCCGCCAGGCTTACAATTATTTTACTCGGTCTATTCATATAATATCCTTGTTCACAAATTAGAGTTATAATATCTTTAAATTTAATAACATCATTTTTTACTAGATATGCACCCAAGGATCCATTAGAGGTTCCTGTGGCAGATTCTTCATTTATTCCAACGGCAGGACCAAAGTTTCTACAAGCGAGAGTAGAAGATTTTTCTTCGGTTTCAAGTGTAAAAGCATGAACTCCAGTAATATCAAGATTGTTACTATACTCGGTTAATTTAGCAAAGTTCGGATTTATGGATTTTAGAGTTGATAAACTTTTAACCGGAAGTATAATGTCTGTAAGCCCAGTGGATACAGCCTGAGGGACAAGAGTATACCCGTCTATTCCTATATCACATACATTTAACCCCATAATTTTAGCAAGTTCACCTAGGTTTTCAACATTAAAAACGAATTTTGGTTTAGTTTGGGTCATCATTACATTTTGTATTTTAGTATCTTTAAAACAAAGCTCAACTGGTAATATTCCAGCCTTGGTTTTTTGGTTTATAATTTTAACATGATCAGTTCCGGTAATAATACCTTTTGAAGCTAAAGCGAAGAAAGAAGCAATTGTAGCATGACCGCATAAATCTACCTCTTGAATGGGTGTAAAAAATCTTACCTCATAATCTGACTCATCATTCTGTAGTGGAAAAATAAAGGCAGTTTCCGATAGATTCATTTCTCGGGCAATACTTAACATATCATTATAATTAAGGCCAACAGCATTGGGCACTACCCCAGCTGGATTACCACCCAGGGAATTATCTGAAAAGGCATTTACGGTGTATATAACTTTTTTCATAATAAATACATTCCTTTCTAAATTCAATTAATCTAAGCACCTTCATTTAAGAATTTGTATTGAGACATATAAAGATTATAATATAATCCCTTTAGAACTATAAGTTCTTCATGGGTTCCACTCTCTACAATTCTCCCATCGTCTATAACCATTATTTTGTCGCAATCTCTTATAGTTGATAATCTATGTGCAATAACAAAGGAGGTTCTACCAAACAAGAGCTTCTTAATTCCTTTTTGTACAAGCTTTTCTGTGGTGGTATCAATATTAGAAGTAGCTTCATCCAGAATTAATATTCTTGGATTAGCAAGGAGTGCACGAGCGAAGGATATAAGCTGCCTCTCGCCTACAGAAAGCCTAGCCCCTCTTTCATTTACTTCTGTTTCATAAGCATTCGTGAGCTTCATGATAAATGAATCGGCATTAACTGCAATAGCTGCAGCTATTACCTCATCATCTGTAGCATCTAGTTTTCCGTAACGAATGTTCTCCATAATAGTAGTAGAAAACAGGAAAGTATCCTGTAGCATAATGCCCATTTGACTTCGAAGGGACCCTATATCAACATGAGATATATTTCTACCATCAATTAAAATTTCGCCACTATCAGTATCGTAAAATCGACTAATCAAGTTTATTACAGTAGTCTTTCCTGCTCCTGTAGGACCTACTAAAGCCACTGTTTCTCCAGATTTTATTTTAAAATTAATATTGTTTAATACGGGAACATCATCATCATAACTAAACATTACATTTTTAAACTGAACATCACCTTTTATTTTGGGCATTTGTATAGCACTATCAATACTTAGTATATCTGGTTTGACGTCTAGTATCTCAAAAATCCTTTCAGCAGAAGCAAAATTTGTTATTAATGAGTTATAAAAATTACTTATATTCATAATAGGTCTCCAAAACATTGAAATATAAGCGCTAAAGGCTACCAGTTCACCAATAGTTAATTGGTTTGCTTTAATAAGCGGTACACTATACCAATATACAAGTAAGCTCCCAAGCCCCCAAGAAAGTTCTACCATTGGCCAAAACAAATCATTTAACCTTACTGCTCGCATAAAGGAATCCATCATATCTTTAACATAGGATACAAAGGTTTTAGAAGTTTTGTCCTCGGAGGCAAAAGATTGAATAATTCTTATGCCAGAGAAGTCCTCATGTGTGTATGCATTAAGATTAGAGCGTCTAGATCTATATATTTGCCATCGCTTTCTAGAAAAAATTTCTATAGTAGCAAACCCTATAATTAATATTGGCAGAAATGATATGGAAATAAGAGCCAATTTAAAATTCATAGAAAACATGATAATTGTAACAAATACAAGGGTTAAAATTTCTGGAATTAGGTTAGTTACGCTACTAGAGAAAAGATCTTGAAGGGAGTTTACATCTCCAATAACCCTTGCAAGTATTTTTCCTACAGGTCTATTATCAAAAAAAGTGAGGGATAGTTTCTGAATATGAGTATACAATTCTTGTCTTATATCCAGTAGTGCAGAGTTAGTAACAGAAGCCATCATATTAAATCTTATTTTAGATGCAATAAGTGCTATTATATTGAAAACTAGCATAAACCCAGCAATTTTAAATAATCCTTTTATATTGGAGTTTACTATATATTTATCTATTGCTAGTTTCAAAATATATGGGTTTAGTAGGGAGCAAATCATTACTAAAATCATAAGTAATATGACTAAAACTACTTTGACTTTATAAGGTTTTAAATAACTAAATATCCTTCTAATTAACTCGCCCTTAGAAGTTGAATTAATCTGTTCATCTTGTTTTGTTGAATTCTTATTCATTATATCACCACTCCTTCTAGGTCCATAAAGTCTGTAAATTGTTGATTGTAAACATCATAGTAGTACCCTCTTTTTTCAAGAAGGGTTTTATGATTCCCCATTTCCACTATGTGGCCATCTTCAAGAAATAGAATCATGTCTGCATTTTTAACAGCAGATATTCTATGCGCAATAATAAAAGTAGTTGCATTATTATTTCTATTGTGAAGATTTTTCAGAAGATTGTATTCAGTTTCCATATCTAGGGCTGAAGTTGCATCATCAAGTATTAAAATGTTTGAATCATTGACTAGTGCTCTTGCAATAGAAAGTCTTTGTTTTTCACCGCCAGATAGACCCAGGCCTCTTTCGCCAATAACGGTATCATAACCATCCGTAAGATTTTGAAGGAATTCATCTGCACAAGCATCCGTGCAAGCCTTTTTAATTTCTTCAGTGGAGGCATCATGTTTTCCAAAACGTATATTTTCAGAAATACTTTCTGAAAACAGGAAAGTGTCTTGAGCAACAAGGGACATTTTACGCCTCAAATCACCTATGCATATATCACGCACGTCATTACCATCTACAGTAATACAGCCCTTTGAGATGTCATAATATCTGCCTATAAGATTTATAAGGGAACTTTTACCAGAACCTGTTGTTCCCATTATTGCAACGGTGCTTCCAGCGGGTATATCTAAATTTATATTTTCAAGTATATAATTATCATTGTATTTAAAAGACACATTTTCAAACTTTATGTGGCCTTTAACTTCGTTCATAGGTAGGGCGTTATCTTTATCTTTAATTTCTGGCACAACATCCATGATATTAAAGATTTTTTTGGAGGAAGTATTAGCTTGAGTTATCATATTTGTAAGCCAACCTATCATCCTCATAGGCCAAATTAACATCCATACATACTGGCTAAAGGCTACGAGTTCACCAATAGATAATGCTTTATCAATTACGAGCACGCCACCGGCGCATACTACAGCTAGAACGGATATATTGCACAAAAATTCTATCATAGGAAAGTGTCTACTCCAAATTTTAGCTTGTTTCATATTGAGATGATAATTTGTTTTGTTGTGATTTAAAAATTTTGTTGTTTCATGTTTTTCGCGAGCGAAAGCTTTTACAAGCCTTGCGCCAGCAATATTCTCTTGAGCGGTGGTGTTTAAAACTGCATTGTGATCACTTATTTTATCAAACGCTTCTCCCACCTCTTTTTCAAGTTTCATTGCTATATAACCGATAAGTGGCATAGTTAGGAGTGTTATTATAGCAAGCTTCCAATTTATGCGGAATATAAGGATAGAGGCAACTAAAAAATAAATTACCTGTTCTATAGCAAGGCTTATACCAAAAGCGATGGACATCCATACATTATCCACGTCAGAACTCATTCTTGACATAAGTTCACCAGTGTTCATGCTATCAAAATATTTAAAAGGTAAACTTTGAATATGATTAAATAAGTCGGTTTTTAAATCTATACTTACTCTAGAGGAGACATAATCTAATGTGTAGTCTTTAACATAGCCTAGTATTGATCTAGCAATAGTAATTCCAGCTAGAGACATTAACACAAAAGTAAGAAGCTCGTATTGTTTAGCTTGAAGGACCTTATCAATCATTATTTTAACTAAATAGGGATTAAACATATCAAGTGCTATGCTAATTAACATTGCAATAGCAGGTAGAATAATAAATAGTTTATACTTTGTAACATATTTTAAAATTCGTTTCATTAAAGTGATGCCCCCTTAAGGCTGATGTATTTTTAGAATTATACTTTAGAATTTAACTTATTTATTAATATAAAAAAGCCATGGATATATCCATGGCTTTAAAAATCATTAATATTATGTTAGTGCATTAATTACACATAATAAATTAACTCATATAAAAAGGTCATGGACGAATAGCCCATGACCAATGTTTATAATCTCATAAAAATAATTTAAGTGTTAAAAATCATTATGAAAAGATAATTTTCATTAAGGTAGGACTATAATATAAATTTTTACGCATAGAAGTACTGCTAAATACAACTAAATTAAATACTGTTTTAGCATAAGTACGAACTTCATTATTGATCATGGTTACTACCTCCTTTTCATAATTAAAATTATAATCATTTTTCAAATGATTACTTTTTAATAATACTTTATTTGTTAATGTATGTCAATAAGTAATTTAAAAAATATTCAGTGAATTATTTTAAATACATTTCTCCTACTTTATTTACATCTCCTGCACCCATTGTAATAAGTATATCCCCTGGTTTTAAATTAGTGTTAAGGTGGTGTACAATTGCATCAAAACTATGCAGGTTTATACAATCTACATTTTTCTCTCGGATTCTGTCTCCAAGCATAGTTGAGCTTATTACCCCATTGTCTTTTTCTCTTGCAGCATAAATATCTGCAAGGATTAAACTGTCCAGATTATAAAAAGAATCTGAAAAATCTTCAAATAAACTTATGGTTCTTGAATAAGTATGGGGCTGAAAAACACAATAAATCTTATTGTGAGGGTAATTTCTTGCAGCACTTAGGGCTGCTTTAATTGCTGTAGGATGATGAGCATAATCGTCAATAACAGTTACCCCATCTTTAGTTCCTTTAAGTTCAAATCTTCTATGTGTACCATTAAAACCTGATAGGCCGTCCACAATTGAGTTTTCAGAAAAACCAAGGATTAGAGCTGTACCTATACTTGCAAGAGAATTTGACACATTATACTCTCCAGGTACATTAAGATTTATTTTAAATAGCAATTTGTCATCTTTATATGCATCGAAGGTAGCACAACCTAGGTTATTATAGCTAATATTTTTTGCCTTAAGTGTTCCTTCGTTTATACCATAAGTAAGTATGTTACAGTTATAATTATTTTTTAGAACAGTTTTAACATTTTCATCGTCTATATTTGCAACTAAATATCCATCAGCAGGTATAATATTAATGAACTTTTTAAAGGCATCTTTAATATGATCTATGTCTCTGTAGTAATCTAGGTGATCTGCATCTATATTTAGTATTGTACCTATATAAGGGAAGAATTTTAGAAATGATTCCTTGTATTCACAGGCTTCTGTAATAAAATAGTCTCCATTCCCAGCTAAAACGTTGCCTTCGATGGCATCGAGTTCTCCACCTACTAGTATGGTAGGGTCCACATTTTCTTTTAAAATTATGTGAGCTATCATAGAAGTCGTTGTAGTTTTACCGTGGGTACCTGATACGGCTACATTATATTTATGTCCTTTCATAATATGACCTAAAAATTCGGCTCTATCCATTAAAGGTAGGTTTAATTCTATAGCTTTAATATATTCAGGGTTTTCAGGAGAGATAGCAGCAGTGTAAACAACTAAATCTGCATCTATTATGTTATCACTACTATGGCCTATATAAATCTCGGCACCCTTTTGTTTAAGTTTGTTTGTTATATGTGACAACTTCATATCAGATCCAGAAACCTTATAGTCGTTTTTCATAAGGATTTCTGCAAGGCCACTCATACTTATACCGCCTATTCCTATGAAATGAACTTTTTTGTTTTTATCTCTTATAAAATCAAAAGACATTATATCAACTCCTCTTTCTTAATTATATACAAAATAACATAAAAACAATACAAATAAGCAATAATATTTTTATGTTTTGAATTTAATTAGATAACCGTTGTAAAAAACACGAAATTGAACTACAATAAAATTACGAATGATAAAGATTTTTTATTTATTATAATTCGTAAAATAAAAATAAATATAGGTGATAAATATGAATAAATATAGTAGAAATCAAAGAGTTACAGGTATTACTAAAATATTAACAGAAAATCCTAATAAGACAATAAATTTAAAAAAATTTACAGAATTATTTAATGCAGCTAAATCAACAATTAGCGAAGATATTGTTATTGTTCGCGAAACACTAAATGAATTATCTATGGGAAGGATTGAAACAGTTGCAGGCGCAGCTGGGGGTGTAAAATATATCTGCGGAGTATCAAGCATTGAGAGCAGTATATTTGCAGACGAGTTATGTGAGATCTTAGCACAGAAGGACAGAATAATACCAGGAAATTTCATATATATGACTGATATTATGTATAATCCGGAAATAGTGCATAAAGCAGGGATAATTCTTGCATCTGCTTTTAGTGAACTAAATATAGACTATGTAGTAACGGTAGAGACTAAAGGAATACCACTTGCTTATGAAGTAGCAAAGATGATGGGGGTTCAATTAGTTATAGTAAGGCGTGATACTAAGGTTACTGAGGGAAGTACTGTTAGTATAAATTATATATCTGGTTCAAGTGATAGAATTCAGACTATGTCTCTTTCAAAAAAATCCATCAAAGTAGGAAGCAAATGTATTTTTATAGATGATTTTATGAAAGCGGGAGGTACTGCAAGAGGTATAATTAATTTGCTTAAAGAATTTGAAAGTGAAGTTTTAGGGGTTGGAGTTCTTATTGATAATATAGAAAATCAGCATAAACTTATAGATGATTATATATCAATTATACAGTTTAAAGGGATAAGTAAAGAGGGTAAACCTCTGTTAATTTCATCAAAAACCACTAAAGAGGCATAATATTCAAAAAATTAAATTTTTTTTTACAATTTAAGAAGGAAAAACCCAAGTTATAGAGAAATAGTATAATATTAACGCAACTTGGAGGTGGAGTGTATGGAAATTACAGACGTTAGAATTAGAAAAATAGCTACAGAGGGTAAAATGAAAGCAATTGTATCAATAACTTTTGATAATGAATTTGTTGTTCATGATATTAAAGTTATAGAGGGACAAAGTGGACTTTTTATCGCTATGCCCAGTAGAAAAACTCCAGATGGAGAATTTAAGGACATAGCACACCCAATAAATACTGGGACAAGAGAAAAAATTCAAGCAGCTATTTTGAGTGAGTATGAAAAAGTAAAAAATGAAGAACCAGTAGTAAGAAAAGTAATAGAAAAAGTACAAGAAAATTTAGAAGAAAAAGTAGAAGAAAAAGTAGAAGAAAAAGTAGAAGTCTAAAAAGGGGGTAACCCCCTTTTTATTTTTTAGATAAAAAAATAAAATTTAAGGTTAGTTGCAATTAAGGGTTATATAAAATATAATATAATAAGTATTTTAATTAAAAACAATAAACATATAATGTTTTAATTTGTCGAATGAAGGTATAGAGAGGTGTTTTATTTGTATAAATGCGCTATAATATTAGCTGCGGGTGAAGGAAAAAGAATGAACTCTAATACTCCTAAGGTTCTACATAAGGTTTGCGGCAAAGAAATGATAAATCATGTTGTTGATACTCTTAGAGGTGCAGACATTGAGACCGTTAATGTTGTAATTGGAAGAGGAGCTGAGAAGCTTAAAAGTGGAACACAGGATAGAAAAGTCAGTTATTCCCTTCAAAAGGAACAATTAGGGACAGGACACGCAGTAATGTGTGCTAATGAATTTTTAGGCGACAATGAAGGCACTGTAGCAATATTTGTTGGAGATGGTCCGCTAATTACTGAAAAGACGGTTAGGGAACTAATAGATTATCATGAAAAAGGGGATTTTAAGGCGACTATATTAACTTCAAGCACTGATGATCCTGCAAAGTATGGTAGAATAATCAGGAATGAAAATGGTGATGTTGAAAAAATAGTGGAGTTTAAAGATTGTACTGAGGAAGAAGTATTAGTGCAAGAAATAAATTCAGGAATGTATTGCTTTAATATAAAACAATTACTTAATAGTTTAGATAAGCTAAATAATAATAATGCTCAAAGGGAATACTATTTAACAGATGTTATTGGTATATTAAAAAGTGAAGGATGTAAAGTTGGAGCCTTTGTTGTACCAGTGCAGGAAATTACTGCTGTTAATTCTAAGGTAGAGCTTGCAGAGGCAGAATTAATTATGAGAAGAAGAATAAATAAAGTACATATGGAAAATGGAGTTACATTAATGGATCCGACTAATACGTACATTGGCTCTGATGTTATTATAGGGAAAGATACTATTATATACCCAGGAAATATACTTGAGGGTAAAACTATTATTAGAGAAGACTGTATTCTTTATCAAAATAATAGAATTGTAGATAGTATTCTTCAAAAGGGAGTTTCTGTTCAAAGCTCTGTTGTAATTCAAAGCCAAATAGGTGAGGAAACTACAGTTGGACCTTTCGCATACATAAGGCCAGAAAGCATCATTGGTAAACATGCTAGAATAGGAGATTTTGTTGAAATTAAAAAGTCGACTATTGGAGATAATACAAAGGTATCTCATCTTACTTATATAGGTGATGCGCAGGTTGGAAGAGGATGTAATTTTGGATGCGGAACTGTAGTTGTAAACTATGATGGAAAGTCAAAATATAAAACTATAATAGGCAATAATGCTTTTATAGGTTGCAATACTAACCTAGTGTCACCTGTAAAAGTTAATGATAATGCATACATTGCTGCTGGCTCTACAATAACAAAAGAGGTGCCTGAAAATGCACTTTCAATAGCTAGAGCAAGACAAGTAAATATTGAAAACTGGGTAATTAAAAAAGGCCTAAAAAAATAATTTCGTAAGGGTAATATTTAATAAGTAAATTATAAGGGGAGGTGCAAAACTGATTTTTGTAGTGGACTGGGAATATAAAAAAACAATTCCTATTATACTGCTGTTTTGTTTAGTGGACAAAATAAAAGTCTATATGAATTATATTGAAATGTGATTTGTATTAATTTTGAGGATCAGGACTACAGATGATAAACCATAGCAAAAATATTAAGATTTTTACTGGTAATTCAAATCCTAAATTAGCTGCAGATATAGCGGAAATACTGGGACTAAAAGTTGGGGCTTCAGAGGTTGGAACTTTTAGTGATGGAGAAATATCTGTTAACATTCATGAAACTGTTAGAGGAGCAGATGTATTTGTTATTCAATCTACTAATGCTCCAGTTAATGACAATTTAATGGAACTTCTTATTATGATTGATGCTTTTAGGAGAGCTTCAGCAGGTAGAATAACTGCTGTGATACCGTATTATGGATATGCAAGACAGGATAGAAAAGCAAAAGCCAGAGACCCAATTACAGCAAAGCTTGTGGCAGATATTATAACAACTGCAGGAGCAGATAGAGTACTTACTATGGATTTACATGCAGCTCAAATACAAGGATATTTCAATATTCCTGTTGATAATTTAATGGGAACACCTATACTTGCAAAATATTTTATAGAACATGGATTCAAAGATAGGGATGATGTAGTTGTGGTTGCACCAGATCTTGGAAGCGTAGCTAGATCAAGAAAATTTGCAGACAAATTACATGCACAAATAGCTATAGTTGATAAGAGAAGGCCCAAGGCTAATGTTGCAGAGATTATGAATGTTATAGGTGATATTAAGGGAAAAACCTGTATTATGATGGATGATATGATAGATACTGCGGGGACAATAACTAACGGAGCTAATGCACTAGTTAAACTAGGAGCGAAAGATGTGTTTGCTTGTTGCAGTCATGGCGTTCTATCTGGACCAGCTATTCAAAGGATAAATGATTCAGTAATAAAAGAATTAATTTTATTAAATACCATTGATGTGCCAGAAAGTAAACACAGTGATAAATTCACTACTTTATCTGTAGCACCAATTATGGCTGAGGCTATAAGGAGAATATATGAGAATGTTTCTGTAAGTAAATTATTTGAGGATGTACAATAGCCTTCATGTCATGATGTGAGGTAAAAATTGTAATTTATAGATGCATATTTTAAATAACGCTACTTTGTTATCTTTATAATAGAGTAGCGTTATTTTTTATGTAATTCGTTATAATATATGTTGAATTAAAATTGTTATAATTATTTATATAAAAGCGAAATATTGATTATAATATATATAAGCAATAAAATGCTAAATATCAAAATCATTTAAGGAAATTGGTGAATAAATTGTAACATTTTAAAAAAAACTAATAAGTTAACGGTAAAGTATGATAGATTAGTTATAAGATTAATTATTTTTAAAAACACACAGAATACAAAAATATCAAAAATAATATATAATAAACAGATAAAAAAATTTGGAGGTACAAATATGGAAGGAACTATAGGAAAAATACTAATAGTTGATGATGATAAAAATATTGCTGAGGTAATTAAGATGTATCTTGAAAGTTCAGGGTATGCAACAAAAGTAGCATATGATGGTAGGGCTGCACAGGAGGTATTTTTAAGCTACAAACCAGATTTGGTTCTTCTAGATGTAATGTTGCCTTATATTGATGGAATTGATGTTTTAAAATGGATAAGAAAAGATTATGAAACTCCAGTTATTATGCTTACTGCTAAAGGGGAAACCTTTGATAAGGTATTAGGACTAGAACTTGGAGCTGATGATTATGTAGTAAAACCTTTTGAACCAAAAGAAATAATTGCAAGAGTGAAAGCTGTGCTTAGACGGTACAACTTAGATAATGGTGGTAAGGAAGTTTTAAATTTTGAAGGATTAGAAATTGACATTAATTCTTATAATGTTACATATAAAGGCGAAGAAGTAAAAATGCCGCCTAAAGAATTTGAATTAGTACATTATTTAGCTCTTAATAAGAATAGAGTATTTACTAGGCAACAATTATTATGTGAGGTTTGGGGATATGATTATCCAGGAGATTCTAGAACTGTGGATGTACATGTTAAAAGGGTAAGAGAAAAACTTCAAGGGGGACCCAATTGGCAAATTGAGACTGTTTGGGGAGTAGGATATAAATTTGAGGTGAAATAAATGGTGAAAAAAGGGCTGTTTTTTAAAATGCTAGCAACCTATACTATTATAATTTCTCTTAGTTTAATATTTATTGCTTCTTTTTTGTCATATTGGTTTCAAAATTATTTTTTTAGTGAACGAAAAGAGCAATTTTTACAAAACTCCTATGATATACAAGGATACGCCCTTAAATATTTGGAAGGTGATGTTTCGGCTCAGAAAATAAATGAAATAATAACGATGTATGGTAAGTTTATAAAGTCGGATATTTGGCTTACAAGTAGCTATGGGTATGTTTACGCTGTATCTAATAATGAGCATGAGGATTTTATGGGTAAACAGGTTTTTGGGAAGGAGCTAGAAGATCTTAGACTTGGTCAGACATTTGAAACTACAGCCACCTATGCTGGGATATATGATAAACCTGTAAGAGTCTATGGCACCCCCATAATGTCTGAGGCAGGTGAGTTTAAAGGATCCATAATATTATACAATTCCATTGAACAATTAAGTGACTCGCTAAAAAGGGTTTATGAAATAATTTGGATATCTGCAATTTTTGCAATAATATTTTCGTGTATAGTCATATATTATTTTTCCCAAAAAATAATTATAAAGCCCTTAGCTGAGATTAATTCTGTAGCTAAGAAAATATCAAATGGCGATGTGGATAAAAGGGTTTATTTGAAATCCAACGACGAAATTGGAGAACTTGCCCAATCTTTTAATTTTATGGCTGATTCAATAGAAAAAATAGAGAAAAATAGACGAAATTTCATATCGAATGTATCCCATGAGATTAGGTCACCTATAACATCAATTAAGGGCTTTATTGGTGGAATATTAGATGGAGTAATTCCTGCGGAAAAAGAAAAATATTATTTATCTATTGCCTATGAAGAAATCCAAAGACTAACAAGGCTTGTAAGCGATTTATTAGATATGTCTGCAATAGAGGCTGGGGAGTTCAGTTTAAGGATTATGGAAGTGGACATAAATGAAATTATTAGACTTACAGTTATAAAAAATGAAACTAAAATAAAGGAAAAAAGGGCAGCTGTAGATGTGTGCTTTGATGAAGATAATTTATTTGTAGCTGGAGACACAGATAGGTTAGTGCAAGTTATTACAAATTTACTTGATAATGCAATAAAATATGTAAACCCAAGTGGGAAAATAAAAATTAGCTCAAAAACTAAAGGAAAAAAAGCCTTCGTTTCTGTTTTTAATGAAGGTCCTCTAATAGCGGAGGAAGATTTAAAGCATATTTGGGATAGATTTTATAAAGCAGATAAATCAAGGACAGCAAAAGATAGTACTGGGCTTGGATTATCTATAGTGAGAAATATAATAACACAATTACAGGAAGATATATGGGTTGAAAATAAGGATAATGGCGTTTGTTTTACTTTTACATTAACGAAGGTAAAATAACTCATAAAAGATTGAAATAATGAAATCTTTCAATTAAAGATTTAAAGGCGTTCCTGCAATTAAATTATAAGTAGTAGGAGGTAATGCTATGAATAAAAAGGATAACCATAAAACTTCTGAAGAAATAAGAGATGCTATGTGGAAGAATGCAGAATGTGGTCATGATATTTTTGGAGAAATTAAATTTAGAAAAAACAATAAAAAGAATTATTTTAAATTATCTTTGAAAGTATTTAGTTTTATACTTATAGCATCACTTTCTGGTGGAATTACAGCCCAATTTGTAATTGCTAAAAACGGAGCGGCAAAAAATTTTAACGGTGTACTAAATTCCGGAGGGTTAGGGAACAATAACACTAGTGGGACTTATGATAATTCTATTTCAGAAGTTGCGCGGAGGGTGTCGCCGGTGGTGGTTGGCATTAGTAATAAGGCAGAAGGAATAGAGAATACTGTAGAAGGTAGTGGTTCTGGAATTATATTTAAAAGTGATGGATATATTATTACTAATTACCATGTGGTTGAAGGTACAACAGAAATAAGAGTAAAACTTAGTAATGATAATATTTTGAGTGCTTCGTTAGTAGGAAAGGATGAGAGAACGGGTTTAACTGTTATCAAAGTTGAAGCTAATAACTTGCCCGTTGCAAAATTCGGAGATTCATCAAAGATTAAAGTTGGAGATTTAGCTATTTCAATTGGGAATCCACTTGGAAAAGAGTTTACGGGAACAGTTACTGCAGGAATTATAAGTGCAACAGACAGAAAAATTAATATGGTTGATAAAAAAACTGCAGAACAGACCATATATAAAGTAATACAAACAGATGCAACCATCGGTTCTGGGAGTAGTGGTGGAGCATTATGTAATATCTATGGAGAAGTTATTGGTATAAATAGTTTGAAAGTAAGTTCTTATGGTGACGCTTTTGGAATGGGATTTGCAATTAACTCAAATGAAGCTCAAGATATTATTAATGATTTAATGACCGATGGCAAGGTTATTAGACCATCTATAGGCATTTATGGCAAAACAGCAATTTCAGCTGACGGTGGTGGTGTAGAAGGCGTATATGTACAAGAAGTTATTAGAGAAAGTGGAGCCGCTATAGCTGGGATTATGCCTACTGATATCCTAACTGAAATAGGTGGGCATAGTGTCAAAAACATGGAGGATTTAAATAGTGTTTTGTCAGCGTACAAAGTTAATGATGAGGTACCCTGTAAAATTTGGAGAAATGCAAAAATAATAAATATTAGTATAGTTCTCTCTGAACTAAAAGTAAACTAAAATAACTAGTACATTTACTGGTTATTTTTTACATTGATTAGTGTGAAGTGTATAGTAATATTTATATATAATGTGGAAATTAATAATATTTTAGTATATTATTATTAATAAAAGAACTAAAATAATTATGTGTTAGATAAATATCCTAAACATAAGAATATTTGGAGGTAGTAATGTACTTGGTAGTTGGACTAGGAAATCCGGGAGATGAATATAAACATACGAGGCATAACGTGGGATTTGATATAATTGATTTAATGAAGGATAAGTATAACATTAGCATTAATAGGATAAAATTTAAAGGTGTATATGGAGAAGTTAATATATCAGGAGAAAAAGTTATTCTCTTAAAACCTAGCACTTATATGAACTTAAGTGGAGAGAGTGTACGAGAAGCAGTTTCTTTTTATAAGATTACCAGTGAAAATATCATCATAATACATGATGATATTAGTTTGCATGCAGGTAAATTAAGAATACGAAGTAAAGGTAGTGCAGGCGGTCATAATGGACTTAAAAGTATTATTTCTAATTTATCCTCAGATGTGTTTACAAGAATAAAAATAGGGGTAGGACAACCACAAAATTCTTTAATACCTCATGTTCTAGGAAAATTTTCTAAAGAAGATAGGGTGCTTGTAGAAAAAACTTTTGAGGCTAGTATAAAAGCTGTCGAAACCATAATAGAAAAAGGATGTACTGAGGCTATGAATGATTTTAATGGGTTTAGCGCTTAATTAAAGTCATTATTAAAACATTATATATAAATTATTCAGTGAGTGAGAGGTGTTAGCATGAGGCTAAAAGGGCTTATGAAGCCTTTGAAAGATAGTAGTCAGTTTAAGAATATAATAAGTAATATAGAAAAAAAAATGTATCCAATTGGTGTATATGGACTATCAGAATCAGCTAAGGACTATTTATTGAGTGGTGTGTACGAGCAATTGGATAAATCCCTATTAATTTTAACTCACAGCGATGTAGAGGCTAAAAATATTTATGAAGACTTATGTTTTTATGCTAGTGATGTGTATTATTATCCAACTAGAGAAGTGGGATTTTATAATGCAGACGCTGTATCTGGTGACCTTAGATGGGAAAGACTAAAAGTAATGAAAAAGATTACTGATAAGGGTAAGAAAATAATAGTTACTTGTATAGAAGCCCTAGCGGCTACTTATGTGCCTATAGATTTTTTCCGAAAATATATTTTCAAACTATCTGTGGGAAGTACATTAAATATTGTTAACTTTTCGGAGAAGTTAATTCAATGTGGATATGAAAGAGTAGATATGGTGAATACTAAAGGTCAGTTTTCCATAAGAGGGGGTATTATAGATTTGTATCCTCCTATTTCTTCGCTACCCTTTAGAATAGAACTTTTTGATGAAGAAATAGATTCTATAAGAACATTCAATAGTGAAACTCAAAGAAGCATTGATAAGGTAAATGAAATAGAGATATTTCCAGCAAAGGAAATAATATTAACTAAGGAAATAATGAACAATGGACATAACAAAATAAAAGAAGATTTAGAAAATGTATTAGGTAGCTTTAATAAAAGAAAAGATAAAGAAAGTATAGAAAGAATAAGGTCTTTAGTTAATGTTAACTTAGAACAGCTTAAAGAAACTTGGAGCTTTGACTCTGTGGATAGTTATATGCCTTATTTTTATGATAATACATCCACTTTTTTAGACTATATGAAAGATTCTTTTATTGTAGTTGATGATGCACAGAGGTGCTCTGGGAAACTGGATAGTGTGTATTTTGAGTTTCAAGAAAATTACGAGAATTTCCTAAAAAGGGGTAATATACTTCCTAAACAAGCAGGGAATCTAATTAATAAGGACGACATATATCAGGATTTAAGAGCCCTTGAAGTGATGACATTAGAGTCTATTGCTAAATCTGCAAAAGTGCTTAAGCCAAGGTCTATAGTATCTTTTTCTCAAATCGAAGCTAATGATTATCATGGAAAGATAGAGCTTCTTATTGAAGATATAAAGGATAAAAAGTATAAAGGTTATAAGATTGTAATCCTTTCTGGTACAAGAACCAGAGGTGAAAGGCTAATAGATACGCTTAGGGACAGAGGCATTGATAGTGTATATAAAGATAGTATATCTAAAATTGAGTTCGGGGAAGTAGTAGTTACCTTTGGTAATCAATTAAGAGGGTTCGAATATCCAGAGCTAAAGATATGTGTTATATCAGACAAAGAGGTTTTTGGAAGAGCAAAAAGAAAAACTGTTAGTCGTTCCAGTAAAAAAGGAGCAAGTAAAATTAAAAGTTTTACAGAACTTAAACTGGGGGATTATGTTGTTCACGTAAATCATGGTATTGGTGTGTACAAAGGAATTAATCAGTTAGAGGTTCATGGTCATAAAAGAGATTATTTGGTCCTTGGATATAGCGCCAATGATACCCTTTATGTTCCTGTAGAACAATTAGACATGGTGCAAAAATATATTGGAAGCGAAGGCAAAGTTCCAAAGATTAGTAAGCTAGGTGGAGTAGAATGGGCTAAAGCTAAAAATAAGGTAAAAAACTCTATTGCGGATATTGCAGAGGAGTTGGTAAAGCTTTATGCAACAAGGGCTACACTTAAGGGTTATAGATATAGTAAGGATACTGTGTGGCAAAAGCAATTTGAGGAAGAATTTCCATATGAGGAAACACCAGATCAAATAATAGCAATTGAAGAAATTAAAAAAGACATGGAATCGGATAAACCAATGGACAGATTAATATGTGGAGACGTTGGATATGGTAAAACCGAAGTAGCTGTTAGGGCAGCTTTTAAAGCAGTTATGGATGGTAAACAAGTAGCATTTCTAGTACCAACTACTATTTTAGCGGAGCAACATTATAAAAATCTTACTGAAAGGTTTTCTGATTTCCCAGTAAAAGTTGAAATGGTTAGTAGATTTAGAACGCAAGCACAACAGAAAGTTGTTCTTAAGGCTACAAAAGAAGGAAATGTAGATATATTAATAGGTACCCATAGAATAATTCAAAAGGATGTAAAATTTAAAGATTTAGGTGTATTAATTATAGATGAGGAACAAAGATTTGGTGTTACTCACAAAGAAAAAATAAAGAGCATTAGCAAGAACGTAGACGTAATTACTCTAACAGCCACACCAATTCCAAGAACCCTCCATATGTCGCTTACAGGGGTAAGAGACATTAGCGTGATTGAAACGGCACCAGAAGAAAGGTATCCAATACAAACTTATGTGGTGGAGTTTAATGACCAATTAATAAGGGATGCAATTTTAAGAGAATTAAATAGAAGTGGTCAAGTTTTCTTTGTGTACAATAGAGTAGAAACTATAAAAGAAATGGCAGCCTATATAGGTAAACTAATTCCAGAAGCTAGGGTTTGTATTGGCCATGGGCAAATGACAGAAAGGGAACTTGAATCTGTTATGATAGATTTTATGGAGAACAAGTATGATATATTAGTGTGTACCACCATCATTGAGACAGGAATAGATATCCAAAATACCAATACCATAATAATTTATGAAGCTGATAAGATGGGTCTTTCTCAGCTTTACCAATTAAGAGGAAGAGTTGGGCGGTCTAATAGAATAGCCTATGCGTATCTTACTTATAAAAAAGATAAGGTGTTAACTGAGGTAGCTGAAAAAAGGCTCAAGGCAATTAAGGATTTTACTGAACTAGGGTCAGGTTTTAAAATTGCAATGAGGGATCTTGAAATTCGTGGTGCTGGAAATATGATGGGAGCAGCTCAACATGGACATATGGCTTCGGTAGGGTATGATTTATATTGTAGGATGCTTGAAGAAACAGTTAAGAATATAAGGGGTGATGTGGAAGATTATTCTATTCAAACTTCTGTTGAAATTAAAATAGATGCATATATACCTAGTACATATATAGAGGATGAATCACAGAAAATTGAAATATATAAAAAAATTGCGGCTATTGATTGTTATGAGTATATGTTAGACATACAAGAAGAAATAGAAGATAGGTTTTCAGATATACCAATACCTGTTGCAAATCTTATGAATATAGCCTATCTTAGAAGTATATCATCAAAGGTGGGAATAATAGAAATTAAAGAGGTAGATGAGGAGGTAATACTGCAATTTGATAGTGGTGGTCGGATAAATGGAACATTAGTTAAAGCGTTAATTAATAAATATAATAGGAGTATTGTATTTAAATTAGGTAATAAACCAGCCTTTGCATACAAAAATAAGAATTTAACAAAAGAAGATACTATTGCAAATCTCATAGATATTGTGAAGTATATAAAAAGTATAGTTGAAAAAAAATAAATCTATGATAAAATTGATAGGTATTGTAATAAGGATTTAGATTTAAATTTAATTACAATATCATATATAGAATGGGGGAAGTAAAATGAAAAACGTAAAAAAAATAATTAGTATAGCTTTGATAACTATATTCACTACATCTTTAATTGGTTGTAATATGATAGAAAAAACACCTGAAGGTGTTGCTAAAAGTGTAGTAGCAAAGGTTTTTGATGCTAAAGTAACAAGAGGAGAGGTTGATAAAGAGTTATCGGCAATAATTCCTCAAATTAAGGAGCAATTTGGAGAAAATTATGCCAGTAATACCGAAGCTATGGATACAATAACAAAGCAAAAGACTCAAATATTAGATAATTTAATCGCTGGAAAGATCATGAATTATAAAGCAGAAGAACTAGGAGTAATGCCTACTGAAGAAAAGATAAATACTGAAATAAATAAACAATTAGAAGAAATAAAGAAAAGTTTAGAAAGTGAAGCAAAGTATAAAGAAGAATTAAAAAAAGCTAACCTTACAGAAGCGGATTTAAAAGAAAGAATAAAGCCAAGTATTATTCAAACCGCTTTATACACAGAAGTTACAAAAGATGTTAAAGTAAACGAGGCAGAGGAAAAAGTATACTATACTGCGAGTCCAGTTATGTTTACAGAAAAACCGAATAGAGTTCAAGTAGCACATATTTTAGTTGCAACGCCGGAGGAAGCAGCTGCAATTAAAAAACTTTTAGATGCGGGTGGGGATTTTGAAGCACTTGCAAAAGAAAAAAGTATTGATACAGGGAGTAAAGAAGCTGGTGGAGACTTGGGATTTGTAGAGTATACTAATACTAAAATTGATCCAACTTTTCTGAAAGCTGCTATTGCCACAGAAAAAGGTAAGGTTTCAGAACCGGTTACAACAGAGGCTGGCGTTCATTTAATAAAAGTTCTTGAAAAGGAAGAGTATCCTGTAAAGAAATTTGAAGCTGTAAAGGAAGAAATACAAAAGACACTTTTAGCACAGAATAAAGAAAAGAAATGGACAGAAACTATTGAAAAATGGAAAGAAGAAGGCAAAATAACGAAATATGAAAAAAATCTATAGAGTTTTATTATAAAGAATACCTTTAATAGGGGGTATTCTTTATTTTTTTTTAGGTTTTTTTGAATATTAAAATTAAACATATACAAAAGTGCATAAAATTTCAAGTTTAGAAAGATAATAATAGTGGAAGTGTATTATATAAGATTTTATATAAGGAGGGAATTATTTAAATGAAAGCAACCGGTATAGTAAGACGTATAGATGATTTGGGAAGGGTTGTTATACCAAAAGAAATAAGAAGAACTCTGAGAATACGAGAAGGAGATCCTTTAGAAATATTTACGGACAGAGAAGGTGGAGTTATTTTAAAAAAATATTCGCCTATAGGGGAACTAAGTGAATTTTCTAAGGAATATGCTGATTCGTTACAACAAACTATTGGTAATGTAATAATTATATGCGATAAGGATAACATAATATCTGTAAGCGGCGGTGCTAAAAAAGAATATGTCGATAAAAAAATCAGTATTGAATTAGAAAAAATTATGGAAGATAGAAAAGCTATCATCTTAGGTGAGGGCTCAGAAAAAATCATAGCATTGTATGATGATGAAGTACAAAACAAATACAATGCGCAGGTTATTGCGCCAATAATAACTGAAGGTGATGCAATTGGAGCTGTACTTATAGTATCTGCAGAGCCAGAAGCTAAATTCGGGAATTTAGAATTAAAATTGGCTGAAACTGCTGCATCTTTTTTAGGAAAACAAATGGAACAATAAAAGTATAAGAGTAAAAAGTATATATTACTGAGCAAAGTAAAACGATTTGCAGTAATATATACTTTTATTTTTGTGATATGAGTAATAATAAGTCCTTTAATCAAGTAATTATAATCAGAGAATGTATTTGCTGTAGCTACTATAGGAGTACAAGGGGGGTTATTATGAAGAAACAATCATTGATAAAAGGGACTATTATGCTTGGGATGGCAGGATTATTTGCAAGGTTTTTAGGACTATTTTTTAGAATTCCTATCCAGGCACTTATAAAAGATCAGGGTATGGGATACTATCAAATGTCTTATCCACTCTATATGACATTCGTAGCGGTAGCTTCTGGGGTTCCGATAGCCATGTCTAAATTTATTGCTGAAATGAATGCTAAAAATGATACCGAAGGAGCCTTGCAGGTCTTAAAGCAAACACTTTTTTTTATGGTTACATTAGCCACCGCAGTTACTGTGCTTATGCTAATGTTTGCAAGGCCTATTATATCTGTATTGAAGTGGGATCCTAAATCATATTACTCATTTATGGTTATTGCAACAGCTCCGATTTTTGTTTCTATTATGTGTACATTTAGGGGCTATTTTCAAGGGCTACAGAATGTTAGACCTACGGCTATTTCCCAAATAGTAGAACAAATTGGAAGAGTTTTCGCTGGAGTTTTATTTGCATATTTGTTGTATCCAATGGGAATTGAATATGCAGCTGCAGGAGCAGCTCTTGGAACTCTTGTTGGTGGAGCTATGGGAAGTATATATTTATATCTAACTTATTTGAAATCTAAAAAATGGATGCCAGTAAGAAGTGTAGCAAAGCGAAAACACATTTTAACAGAACTGGGAAAGGCTGCACTGCCAATATCTATGGGAGCTGCGGTAGGGACTATTATGTCATTAATAGATTCAGTTTTAGTGCCACAGCAACTTCTAAAGGCTGGATTCACACAATTGCAATCAGCTGTTATGTATGGACAGTTGACTGGGAAGGTGTTTACGCTTATGAATGTACCCTTGGCACTTTCAGTGGCTCTATGCGCGTCATTAGTGCCGATAATTGCAGAAGCATTTTATTTGGGTAGAAGGGGGGAACTAGTTAAACGGGTAGATATGGCCATCAAACTGTCTAATGTAATTTCGCTTCCATCTTCTTTAGGTATGTTTTTTATGGCTTATCCTATAATGTATTTAGTTTTCATGAAAGATGCAGCTGGATATGAAATTTTACAATATATATCTATATCAATACCTTTTATAATTTTAACTCAAACTAGCACGGCAATACTCCAAAGTATAGGCAATTATATGAGACCTGTATACAATTTAGGGATAGGTTGCATGGTAAAAATTATCGTAACATATGTATTAGTTTCCTTGTCATTTGTAAATATATATGGAGCAGTTATAGGAAGTATTTTAGGGTATGTTACAAGTTGTATTTTAAATATGTATGAACTTAAGAGAAATATAAATATGAAGGTTAATATTGTGAGCGCTTTTATAAAACCAGCTATTGCAGCCATTATAATGATAATTGCAGTTGTATTTAGTAGTGCTAGTGTTTATAATTATACAATGAGCATAGGTTTGTCTTGCATAATATCCATAATAATAGGTATTATTGTTTATTTATTATTTGTTTTTTTACTGGGGATATTTGAATATGAAGAAATTAAAAAGAGATTTTGTAAATGAAATAAAAATAAGGGAGTGAAAGCTAATGATTAAAGTAGTGGGGCTTGGTCCTGGGGAAGTAGAATCACTAACTATAGGAACGTTAGAAGTGCTTAAAGGAGACAAAAAAATTTATCTGAGAACACAAAAACATCCCACAGTCGATTACTTGAAGTCTATAGGGATTGTGTTTGAAACCTACGATGATAGATATGAACAATATAATAATTTTGATGATGTGTATAGGGATATTGCAGAAGATCTTATTGAAAAGCACCATAAATATGGAGATATTATTTATGGTGTTCCAGGCCATCCTCTTGTGGCAGAAACTTCTGTTAAACTTTTAATAAATCTTTGTAAGAAAAGCGGAATAGATATAGAAATTCTTCCTGCGGTTAGCTTTATAGATGCAGTTATTGAAAGTTTAAAATTAGATCCTATAGAGGGGCTTAAAATTATAGATGCCTTTGATATAAAGGATCAAGTTTTAGATAAAAGAGTAGGGGTTATAATAACGCAAGTATACAATAAATCTATCGCTTCTGATGTGAAATTAGCACTTTTAGAGTATTATAAGGATGATATGGAAATTTATTTTGTTAGGGCGGCAGGGGTAAAGGGTCTAGAAAATACAAGGAAAATTAAATTATATGAACTAGATAGACAAGAAGATGTGGATTATTTAACTTCAATTTATATACCGATAGAGATGGATGCTACAAAAGATTTTCATGATTTAACCTCAATTATAGATGTATTAAGAGGAGAAAATGGATGTAAGTGGGATAGAAAGCAGACCCATGAATCTTTGAAAAAAAACCTTATTGAAGAATGTTATGAAGTTTTAGAAGCTATAGATGAGAAAGATGAAGATAAAATTATTGAGGAACTAGGTGACGTACTTCTACAAGTGGTATTTCATGCGCAAATAGGAAAGGAACAAGGATATTTTAATATAAATGATGTTGTTAAAGGAATTACTAATAAGATGATAAATAGGCACCCTCATATTTTTTTTAATAAAGAAAATTTGAGTCCGGAAGATGTTTTGCTAAATTGGGAAAATATAAAGATGAAAGAAAAAGGATTTAAAAGTTATACAGATACACTAAAACATGTTCCGAAAAATTTACCGGGCTTAATGAGAGCAGATAAGGTTCAGCAAAAGGCCGCAAAAGTTGGGTTTGACTTCGACTCAGTTGAGACTGCTATGGGGAAAGTGCTAGAAGAACTGCAAGAAGTAAAAGATGTATATAAAGGGAAAAATAGGGCAAAAATAGTAGAGGAAGTGGGGGATTTAGTGTTTTCTACTGTAAATGTTGCTAGATTGCTTGACATTGACCCTGAATTTGCAGTAAATTATACTATAGATAAATTTATTGGCCGCTTTCAGTACATAGAAGAAAATGCAAGGGATAGAAACTTAGATTTGGTCAATATGTCACTTGTAGAAATGGACACATTATGGAATGAATCTAAAAGACAGTAAATTTATTTAAAAAACAAAATTAGTCTAAAAAGAAGGAATTTCAAAATTGGTGAAGAATATGCTTTTAATAGCGTATTCAATAATAAGGAGGTAACAAAAATGAATAAATCAGAATTAATTGCAAAAATTGCAGAAAAATCTCAGTTAACTAAAAAAGATGCAGAAGCAGCGTTAAAAGGAATTATAGAAACTATCGAAGAAACACTAGAAAAAGGTGAAAAAGTTCAACTAGTTGGATTTGGAACTTTTGAAACAAGAGCAAGAGCTGCTAGAATGGGTAGAAACCCAAGAACAAAGGAAGAAATTCAAATTTCAGCATCAACAGTTCCAGTATTCAAAGCTGGTAAAGAATTTAAAGATATAGTAAATAAATAATTTTTACTATGATTTGAAAACCTGGATGTATATCTAGGTTTTTTCTTTTAAAGACTTTGGTTTAAAATAGTAAATTATATTAATAGTGGAGGCGTGAATATGAGACTGGATAAATATTTAAAAGTGTCAAGAATTATTAAGAGAAGAACCATAGCAAAAGAAGCATGTAGTGGTGGTAGAGTCTCTATAAATGATAAAGTGGCTAAGGCCGGAACTGTAGTAACCGAAGGTGACATTATTGAAATTAAGTTTGCAAATCAAACATTAAAGGCTAAAATTATTAATATTTTAGAACATGTGACAAAAGACACTGCTAAACAAATGTATGAAATGATTTCAGGAAGAGAAGACAAGGAAGAATAAATGTTGATAAATATAATTCTTAATTAAGTTTGATAAGCATATATATTTTATAGGAATATAATGGTATGTAATGGATTGAGAATTAAGAAATCTTTAATTCCCGATTTTTATTAAATTTAATGAGGAGGATATTATGGAAGCCAAGAAAGAAATGAAAATAGAAGATAAAAAAAGTAATTTGATGCTAGAAAACAGGAACAAATTAAACATAAGTGGAATTATAGAGGTTATAAATTTTAATGAAAACCAAATATTATTAAATACAAACGTAGGAACAATGATGATAAAAGGACAGGATTTAAAGATGAATAAATTAGATGTACAAAATGGAGATGTGGTAATAACTGGTAAGGTAGATTCTTTTGTTTACACTAGTGGCATTAGTAAAGCTAAAAAAGATAGTATAATATCAAGATTGTTCAGGTAGAATAGTTATGATAATATCATTAATAGGCCAAGTTAAACTTATAATATTCGGGTTGCTAGCGGGAATAATAACTGGAGTATGTTTTGATATATATAGATTAATAAGAGGATTCGAAAATACTAATAAAGCTATGACTATAATACAGGATTTGCTATTTTGGATATTAAATTCCATAGTTGTTTTTATGTTTTTGATGTATACTAATAAAGGGTATATAAACTTTTATGTGTACTTATGTTTAATAATAGGAGTATACTTATATTTGAAATGCTTAAGTACAGTTTTTATAAAAGTGCAAATTAACCTTATTGTGTTTTATGGAAAAGTATTTAGGGTGGGATGGAATATCATTTTATATCCAGTCAATTTATTGATTTATAAGCTGAAAATAAAAAAAAAGTATAAATTATAAAGAAATAGCTTGAAGAAATGTGAAATACAAATTAAAATAGATTAAGTAGCATAAGGAATACTCATTCCATTGAAAGGAAAAGGGTATGGAATATGAAAAAAAAATTTAGTATTAAGACTATCGTATTGGCTTTTGTACTAGTATATGTTTTTTATGTTTTAATTCAACAACAAATAACTATGGTTAGACAAAAGAAAGACATACAAAAGTATAATGTTGAATTACAAAAGAAAGTGGGAGAAAATAAATTGCTGCGGGATGAAGTAGAGTTATCTAAAAGTGATAAATATCTAGAAAAGTTGGCAAGAGAAATTTTAGGTCTTGTTAAAGAAGGTGAAACTCCTGTAATGGATAAGAAAAACTAAATGCTATAATTATTGTTATGCTTATTATTAAATTAATATAGAAAATAAAAAACATTATTTTTGAGGAGGAACTTTTTAATATGACCTTAATGGCTGGAAGTATTGTAGAAGGCAAAGTAGTAAATATCACCAATTTTGGTGCGTTTGTAGAAGTGGATGGTAAAACAGGATTAGTGCATATATCTGAGGTGTCAGATACATTCGTTAAAAATGTAAATGATCATCTTAAAGAAAATGATATTGTAAAAGTTAAAGTGATTTCTGTGGATGATAATGGTAAAATAAGTTTATCCATAAAACAAGCTGGAGTACCTAAAAGATCTATTAAACCAATGGAGATAGACTGGGAAAAGGAAAAAAGCAAAGCAAATGCAAGTGGATTTGAAGATATAATGACTAAATTTTTAAAAGATAGCGAAGAAAGATTTCAAGATGTTAAAAAACATCAAGAAGGAAAAGGTAGAGGCTATAGTAAAAAAACTTCTAGTTATTAGAAGTTATGTGTATAGGAACTAAGTATTTAGTTCCTATTTTAAAAGAAATAAAAAGTTATTGACAATGGTTTGTACATCGGATATAATAAAACATGTCGCTATGAAGTAGCACTAGATTTTGAAGTGAGCATGTAAGGGACAAATATGCTGGAGTGGCGGAACTGGCAGACGCACAGGACTTAAAATCCTGCGGTGGTTAAACACCGTACCGGTTCGATTCCGGTCTTCAGCACCAAGTATCGCGGGATGGAGCAGTTGGTAGCTCGTCGGGCTCATAACCCGAAGGTCGTAGGTTCAAGTCCTACTCCCGCAACCATTATGGCGGAATAGCTCAGCTGGCTAGAGCATTCGGTTCATACCCGAAGGGTCGTAGGTTCAAGTCCTATTTCCGCTACCATTCTAATATAGTATTATCGTATTAATTTAGTAAACTAATCATGAAAAATATTGACATATTAGTCGTATTAGTATACAATTAAACTTGGTTTTGGTAAAATTTTAGTAATAATATCGCGGGATGGAGCAGTTGGTAGCTCGTCGGGCTCATAACCCGAAGGTCGTAGGTTCAAGTCCTACTCCCGCAACCATT
>NZ_JBOITO010000019.1:0-9116 GCF_050717635.1 Clostridium sp. | reverse complement strand
CATGGCGATTTCTGAATAACGGGGCATGGTCAATCGCCTAACAAAATACTCCAGTTCGCTTTGCATGAGAAGACTGCAAAGCACACCAGAGAAGTTAAGAGAAGAGCTCTCTAAACTTCTCTGGCGTCTGGAGTACGGAGACGTTATGAGACATTTCAGGTCTACCTGAAATTTCCTTACGTAGCTAGTGATTTTTAGTTATTCAAATATAAAAGATAATTTACATTGGTTAAATATTGTGATGTAAAGAGAAACAACAAATTGTGGAGGAGGGGTAGCATGGAACAAGTAGCTTTTTTAAAAATTAAAAAACATATGATTGGTGATTGTGTGGATTTGTATATTGAAACATTCACTAAAGAGCCCTGGAATGATATTTACGAATCAAAAGAACAAGTAGAGAATTTTTTTAATAATCATTTTAACAATAACTACTTTGTAGGTTATGCAGCTTTGTTAGATGATAAGGTGGTAGCATTGAGTATAGGTATGAAAAAACCATGGATAGCAGGTTTTGAATATTATATTGATGAATTTTGCGTTAATTACGAAATGCAAGGTAGAGATATTGGAAGCTGGTTTATAAAGGCAATAGAAGAAGATATTAAAGAGCAAGGAATGAATGGAATGATATTAAACACAGAGAAAGATTACCCATCGCAGAAATTCTATGAAAAAAACGGATTTAAAACACTTGGTGATTTGATAGTTCTTGGTAAATAGTGTGGAAATAAAATTAAGTATATATATAGTTATATAAGAAAATAACGCTTCGTAATACTATATAGTGCTCATCTATCACAAAACTACGATTGATGAACAATTGTTGAATAGAACTAAACCGCTCTTAGCGGTGGCGGATTTTAGTTAAACTTAAATTTTGACAATATAATTTAATAATTAATTAAAGACATACTTCCTTTTTAGCAAGTATGTCTTTATTATCATGAACACTTACTTTATTATTATTTTGAGAGAAATAAAAAAATAAAGGAGTGTTAATCATGTCTGAATTAAGAAACAGAATGAAAATCGAGATGGAATTAAGGGATACAGTCCGAAGACAATAAAAAATTATATTCTTCACGTAAGCACATTTTCTAAGTTTCATAATAAATCACCCGAATTGTTAGGTGAAGAAGAAATACGAGAATTCCTACATCATTGTATCACTGTTAGAAAGTTAAGTGAAGGGACTGTTAATTACTATAATGCGTGTATCAAGTTCTTCTATGCAAAAGTTTTGCATAGAAAATTGGATCTTGAGCAATTACCTAGAGCTAAAGAACGAAGAAGATTGCCTGCTATATTATCTCCGGAGGAAATGAATGATATTTTCAATGCTACCCATAATATTAAGTATAAAGCTATTTTTATGACCATTTATTCCGCAGGATTAAGAATAAGTGAAGTCTGTAATCTTAAAGTATCAGATATAGATAGCAAAAACATGCAAATATTTATTAGAGAAGGCAAGGGTAATAAAAATAGGTATTCTATTTTAGGAAAAAGCAACCACAAAATACTAAGAGAATATTGGGAAATATCAAGACCGGAAGAATACTTATTTTCAGGCAGATATAGTACTAATGCAATAAGTCCACGGAGTGTTCAAGTAGAATTTGGAAAATTCATAGAAAGAGCAAAAATAACTAAGCATGTGACTGTTCACTCTGTTCGCCATGCGTTTGCTACCCACCTTTTAAATGGAGGTACTGATGTATGCCATATTCAAAAACTATTAGGACACACTAGAATATCATCAACTAGCGTATACCTTCATCTTAGACGCCTGGATTTGCTAAGTATTAAAAGTCCATTGGATACATTACTTGGTGACGATAATGATTGAGGTACAAGATATATTCGCTGAACTCGGACAAAAATATTGTGAAGAACACAATCTCCCTTTTCAATTAAGAAAGGCTATGATGAATATAATAACCTGTAGAACAGCTCAGTTAGGCGGCCATGTGGACGAATGTGATAAATGTGGTCATACAAAAATATCTTATAATTCTTGTAGAGATAGACACTGTCCTAAATGTCAGACCTTATCAAAAGAAAGATGGATTGAGAATAGAAAGGAGGATCTATTACCAATTCCTTATTTTCATGTGGTATTTACAATACCACATGAGTTAGAATTTCTAACTCTTACAAATAAGAAAGAAATGTATTCAATTTTATTTAAAGCCACCTCTGAAACTCTTTTAGAGCTTTCAAGAGATCGTAAATATTTAGGTGCAGAAATAGGTTTTACTACAATAATTCATTCTTGGGGATCAAACTTAATGAACCATACTCATACTCACAACATAGTCCCAAGTGGGGGATTATCTTTAGATGGTGAAAAATGGGTGAATTCTAAAAAAGATTTTTTTATACCGGTTAAGGTTTTATCTAGAAAGTTTAGGGGTAAATTCTTATACTATTTAAAGAAAGATTATTATGATAACAAATTAAGGTTTATTAATGAAATTGAAGAATTAAAATACAAGGATATTTTTCAATGTTTTATCGATAGACTTTATAATAAAGAATGGGTAGTTTACTGCAAACCTCCTTTTGGTAGTGCAGAGCATGTACTGGAATATTTGGGGCGGTATACTCATAGAGTTGCAATTTCTAATAATAGAATTGTGGCTTTTGAAAATGGACTTGTGGTATTTAAATGGAAAGACTACCGAGATAATAGTAAGGAAAAATATATGACTGTTAATGCAGAAGAATTTATTCGTAGATTCTTATTGCATGTACTACCATATAAATTTGTTAAGATTAGGCATTATGGTATTTTAAGCAACCGAAATAGAAAGACAAAGCTAAATAAATGCAAGTGTCTTCTGAAAGTATTAGTGTCTAAAATCAAAGAAAAAGTAAAGCTAAGTACAGCTGAGCTACTTTTTAAGCTGACAGGTGTAGATATTAATAAATGTCCTTGCTGTAGTGGAAAAATGATGACTAGAAGAAAATTAAAACCTAAAAGACTTGAACCACCAGAGAAAATTCCAATAATTATTTAAATAAATAGCTTGAACTGAGTTAAACGTTATATGGGGAGGGGGAAAGTCTATCATTAATTAAGGGAAACAGTAAAAATAACAGGAATTTTTTTAAATATTAGTCCGAATATATGATAAAATATAGTAAATAGAATTTTTACGGAATATGGATAAGATTGAAACCCCATAGTACCTGACGGCGGTTTCGTTCTATAATTTGTTTCAGAAATTGAGCAGCTTCAGCAGTTAGCATTATTTAAGTATAAACTTATAGTGCTGTTTTTTTCGGCTCAACTTCAGAATCCAAATCTATTCATAGGGCGTAATAAATCTAAGGATAACCGGGGTGGGTCTTGCTCAAAGTGTAGTTGCTAAAACTCCGTATAACAAAATGTTGCAGTTCGCCTTGGCTAGTGAACTATTTTTATATAGTATTGTGTAAATCTATGAATTATAATCCATGCATAGATTAGGAACAAATCCACCGCTAAGGCACATTCCTTCACAAAGCCCGTCGGGCTAGGTTCAGAAACGTCGGCAACATGAAACGTTATCTGAAAAACTAGGTGGATACCTAAAATAGATGATAAAGTAATGAAGGAGAGATGATGAAAGACAAATTACTTAATGTGAGTTTTTATTTGGGGAGTATCCCCATGTGTTTGGTTATCAATTTTGTTAGACATACAAAGGCTGAAAAAAATGTCCATTTCATACAAGCATTGGCGCTTAATTTTCTAGTGTCATGTTCAGTTATTATATTTGTTGTTTTTTTTGGCATACATAGTTTAATTATATATTCGAATCGAAAGTTAGCAAGTGTGATTCCATTAGAGATATCATTTTATATATTATTTGTCCTTTTAGGAATTTGTGTAATAATTTGGCTACAAGGTATTATTTCGGCGACACTAGGTAGAAAACCAATGCTCAAGTTATATACTAAGTTTAAGTTATTAAGGATATCATTTATAATGATGGTGATACAGATTGTTGTATTGTTAGCGATCATTTTAATGACAATTCATGCATCATCTCTAACTCAAGCAGACATTGAAGAATCAGAAGTAGTTATGTTGTATGATGATATGGGTTATATACCAAGATGCGTATTTACACTGGGATTTTATAGAGAAACCCTTGTAGCTAATGAGAGATGGGGAGGTGACAGTGTAGCAATTCAACCGTTAACAGAGAGTAACTTGAGCACTGCTTTCAACAGTGACAGACTAGTATATATTGCGGGGCATGGTGCCGAAGGGTTTATATTGCTAATTGATGGAGATATATATTGGCCAAAGGATATTCAACGAAAGGAGTTAGGAGATAAATTACAATATATTTATATTTCTTGCTGTGACTCAGGGATATTGCATGATGAATGGCAGAACTCATTAGAACCAGCAGAGGTAAAGACATTTGATAGATTATCATTAGTTATAGAACACGCCTATTGGCTAATAGTTGATGGACCCAAAATTATAAATGAGTTGGAGTAATGTGTAAGTTTGATGTGACGAATTTCCGTTCATCAGATAACAATGCATCGCTGTTCGCTTTTGCATGAAAAGACTGCAAAAGCACACGTTTTCACCAAGCGCGGTCGCGCTAAGGTTCAAAGGTGTCCGCGATGCGAAACGTTAGAGGAAATGGCATATTTATAAAAGATTTATTTCCCCTTAAGATTTTTTATTAATGAATATTTTAAATTATTACGAATTAAGGTGGTGCAAATATATTAGATAATTTACAACAACAAACACATGTTATAAATAAAGACTCAGTTTCCCTTGAATCATATGAAGAAATGGCAGAATATTACTTTAAATATGTTGATATAAAACCATTCAATGCTTATTATGAAAGACCTGCAACATTATCTTTACTTCCAGATGTAAAAGGAAAGAAAGTTTTAGACGCAGGCTGTGCGGCAGGGTGGTATACTAAGTGGTTACTGGAAAAAGAGGCAAGTGTAATAGCATTAGATTTTAGTCCTAACATGATAAAAATGACTAAAGAGAGAGTTGGAGATAAGGCTGAAATTATAAGGGCTGACCTGAATGAGCCACTAGACTTTATTAAGGATGGGTCTATTGATGTTGTGTTATCATCTTTAACACTTCACTACATTAAAAATTGGGATTTAGTAATGAGTGAATTTAATAGAATTCTAAAGAAGGATGGGCAACTTATTTTCTCAGTTCATCATCCTTTTATGGACTTTACAGTTTTTAATAAGGAAAATTACTTCTCTACAGAGATTATAGATGATGAGTGGGAAACCCATAAAGGTAAAATTAAAGTTCAATTCTACAGGAGGCCTTTGAATAAGATAGTTTCTGCAGTTATAGAAAATGGATTTAGGATAGATAAATTATTAGAACCTATGCCAATAGAACAATTTAAAATAGAACAGCTAAAGGTTTATGATAAACTAACTAAGAGACCTCAATTTTTATTCTTTAGAGCAATAAAAATTAGTAAAGCTACAAAAATTAATCAATAATGTTGTTATGTTATAAGCAAAACCAAAGAGTTATGTTGGTTTAGTTATCGAATATAGAGCAGAAGATATGGCACTTCCTCTAACAAAATACTCCAGTTCGCTTTGCATGAAAAGACTGCAAAGCAAACCTGCGAACCTAAGCGGCGTTGCGCTAAGGGTCTCGGTGTCTGGAGTACGAAACGTTAGCAGAAAGAATATTCTATCGGAAGTTTATTTTCCGTTACTAAAAAAGATGATAGTGAGCATCTGTAGATTATTGTACATCAAAGGTTATTTATTAGTAACGTCTTGTTAATATTTATGACCCAGACCATCAAATTCTAGATGGGAAAGTATTATTATAATTAATTTTTAGTTTGGAGAAAGTAAAATGTTTTGGTAAAATTATATATATGTTACATTCTTTTAATTAATATATATGCTGATGAGCCACTAAGTTAAAAGAAGTAACACAAATAAATAAAAAAGTAGGTAGATCACAATGAATATATTTTTGAAGGAAATAGATGAAAATAATTGGGAAGAATGTATTAACTTAAAAATCAACGAAGAGCAAGAACGATATTTACCGCACCCAAATGTAGTCTCAATTGCTGAATGGAAGTTTAATCCTAATTGGATTGCTCTAGGCATATATACTGGTAATGAAATGATAGGTTTTGCAATGTATGGTGTGGATATAGAAGACAATACTATGTGCTTATTTCGTTTTATGATTGATGCAAAATATCAAGGAAAAGGTTATGGAAAATATGCTTTGGATGGAGTATTAAACAAGATAAAAGATGAAAATAATTTTAATGAAATATGGGTGAGTTTCCATCCAGAAAGTATAGTAGCAAATAGGTTATATTCTAGTTTGGGATTTAAGCAGAGGATTAATGGACTAGAGGCAGAAGATGAAGTTTTTTATGTGCTTAAATGTTAAATTCAAGAGGGGTATGTGCAGTAAATATTATTTATATAAAACGTTATAATATTATAAAAATTCCTTAAATTTTAATTTAAATAACACTATTTAAAAAATGAACAATTATTTTAAAGTGGATATTGATAACTTTAAGGATTCTACTGTATTTTTCATTTGCATTTTTCTTATATTGTTATGCAATAGTTAAGAATTCAGTACGTTAAAATTATCTAAAAAGTAAACGTAGAAATATTACATCTGCTAACAAAATGTTGCCGTCCGCCTTGGCTGGTGGACTATTTTTATATAGCAATGTGTAAATTTATAACTTATAATCTATATATAGGTTATCGCTCTGCTGCCGCCAAGGCACATTCCTTAGCCAAGCCCGTCGGGCTAAGGTTCAGGAACGTCGGCAACAAGAAACGTTAGCTGACAGCAAACTGTAAAAAAACATTAACAATCCTTAAATTTAATATTCATGTCTCCAATATTTATGGAAGCATTTGACTTAATTAATACATCAAGACCCAACAGCCCATTAATATTGTCGTCAATTGTTCCCATATAGAAATCAATGTTATTCAAAATAACTTTATCAAGAATTATACTGTCAGCTGTTCTTTTCACATAGCTGAAGATACCATTTACACCATAAAACGTTTCAATTTCATCATCCTTATTTAGAATGATTCCAAGTTCTTCAATGGAAGAGGGTTCTATAATGCAAAATGAGGCACCAGTATCTACAACAATATTATTTATTTCAACTGTTTTACCATGGTAGCTTATTTTAAGAGAAGTGTACAATAATCCATCTTTATATTCAAGTTTCAATTTGGAATCCTCCTAAATAAGCCCATGTTTTTTATTATTTTAGTTTGTATAGTATTGTGGTTTGTATGAAACACGATATTGTCACCTTTGCAATTAACAAGTTCACGAGTAGCATCTTTGTCATTTGAGATTGTTTGAATTATATCCATTTCATCGATGTAGAGGTAGTCATTTTCTTTATGAGAGTTAATTATTTTCAATTTTACCCATTGGTCTGGATATAAGGTTCTAACTTCAGCCCACTTCATAGTATCACTCCTTTTAATCGAATTTATATAATATATTTTAACATAAAGAATAGAAAAGGTACACTATGGAAAGGAGTATATATATATCAATAGAATAAGATAATAAGAGGTAGCCATCAGCTAACAAAAAACTCCCATTCGTTTTGGCATGAGAAAATTGCCAAAACACATTCTTGAGCCAAGCGCGGTCGCGCTAGGCTCAAGAACGTCGGGAGTTAGGAACGTTAGCCGAAATAAAAAAGAATACTGAACTAGAGCCACGATTAAATATTTAATAAAGGCTATGTTTAATAATAATGTTGATAATATGACAATTTTTAAGAGAAGCCAAAAATGGATTCTCTTAATTCACATTTTATGAATATTTAGAACTATTCTTTAAAGTTTTTTATATTGTCATTTTTCACTTTTTCTTTTAATTTACTATATCTATCCTGCTCTATACCCCAACTAATTAGAGAAGATAGTAAAGCAAAGATAACAACAGTAACAACCAATAATAAGATATGTTCACGCCAATACATGATACTATTATTATCTTTGGAGAAATTAATAAATCCTATTATTCCATAAAAAGCAGTAAACATAACAACATTTTTAATATTATGCATTAATATGCCCTTTTCTTTTATTTTTTCCCAAGATTTAATGAAATTTTCATCATCATAATAAAATAGCCTTGATATTTTGCTTGGCTTTATCTTATTTGCTTTAACGAGAAACCAGAAAATTAGACTTACAACTAAAAATATAAATAGTAAAGTAATACCTAATATAATCCATATAGTCAAAACAATACCCCCTTAAAAATTTATAAACTAATGTTTCGTCAAATTTTACTATTGTGTCCATATTTAATTATACATCATAGTAATGTAATTATTCAAATATTTAACATAATTAAATATAAATTGCTTCCCTAATTTTAAAATCTTTTAACTTTGTATCAGAAAGAGATGTATGCGACTGGACTAATAAATGTTTGGTTTTTACAGTATCCTTCTCTGTATTAAAAAACTGTAACCATTTAAACCAGTACATGTAGTTAGCAAGGTATTTCGTAGCAACACTATGAAATCCATACATCCATTCTTTTAGTTTGCTATGAAACGCATTAATGTGTTGTATATGATATATGCCTTCCTTGTGCTTCCCACGTTTGATTTGCTGTAATTCAACATTTAAATTTTTAGCGAATTTAATATAACTCTTATGTGAATCGGTACAGAGGATAGATTCATCCTCAATCCTGCCAGTAAAGAGCCTTTCTAAATCTGTATGTTTCATCCTACCTTTACATATTAGTTCAGTCATAATATTTCCTACTCTATCAATGGCACATAGTACACAGACCTGTTGACTTGATATGCCTCTTTTTCTCTTTTCATCCTTACTACTCCTACTGCCCTTAACTCCACGTCTATGAGGTTCTCGTGGCATTATAAAAGTAGTGCTTTTCTTATGATTTCCTTTAAAGGATTCTCTGAATTAAATATAGTATTATATTTATAGGATAGATAGTTAAGTATATTAATGTTTATCCTATTTAATTATACATGATATACGGGATAACCATATATATTTTATTTAGTATATATAGTACATAATAT
>NZ_JBOITO010000018.1:0-9543 GCF_050717635.1 Clostridium sp. | reverse complement strand
TCATTTGAAATCCTCCCGTATATGTTGGTTTTGTCACTTAACATTATACTAGAGTATTTCCCTTGAGTCTTTATTTTTTTTATTCTTCGGTCATTTCATTATACAACTTACCCATAGTCTTAAAAAGCAATTCATCATTTTTCATAACAACACTCACGTTGTCTCCTTTATTAATATTACCTTTAAGTATTTCTTCAGAAAGCACATTTTCAACAGCATTAGTAATTTCTCGTCTCAAAGGCCTGGCTCCATAATTAGTATTAAGCCCCGCCTTAGCTAAATGTTTTTTCGTTTCATCATTAAAACTAATATTAATTTGAAGCTGTTTAAGACGCTCTTTCACTACCTCAAGCATTATCTCTACTATCTTATACAAATCTTCCTGTTCTAATGAATGAAATACGATAATATCATCTATTCTATTTAGAAATTCAGGTTTAAAAGAGATCTTTAACTCTTCCATTATATTTTCTTTCATTTTTTCATATTCTGAACTAGCTCCATCTCCATTTATAGAAAAGCCTAGAGACTTGTGCTTCTTTAGTGTTGATGCCCCTACATTTGATGTCATTATGATCAATGTATTTTTAAAGTCTATGGTTTTGCCTTTTCCGTCTGTTAGCCTTCCATCATCTAATATCTGTAACAAAATATTAATTACATCTGGATGAGCTTTCTCAATTTCATCAAAGAGTATTACCGAATAAGGGTTACGTCTCACCTTTTCTGTTAATTGTCCCCCTTCATCAAATCCAATATATCCTGGTGGAGAACCCATAAGCCTTGAAACGGTATGCTTATCCATATATTCCGACATATCTATTCTTATCATATTATTTTCATCACCAAACATTGCCTCAGCTAGCGCTTTAGATAACTCCGTCTTACCTATGCCGGTGGGGCCTAAAAATATAAAAGAACCTATTGGTCTCTTAGGGTCCTTTAAACCTACCCTTGCTCGTCTCACTGCCCTTGAAATAGATTCAACTGCCTCATATTGTCCTATCACTCGCTTATGAAGTAACATTTCTAATTTTAATAAACGATCTGATTCCTTTTGGGTTAATTTTTCTACAGGAATATTAGTCCATTTTGATACAACACTAGCAATTTCTAATTCTGAAACTATTAGCTCATCCATTTCATTCTGAGCTTTCCAATTGTTTTTAGAGTTATCTAATTTTCCTTTTAATTCTATTTCACTATCTCTTAATTTAGCTGCTTTCTCAAAGTCCTGTAGTGATATAGCATCAGCTTTTTCTTTATAAAGTTTATCAATTTCATTTTGTAAATCTTTAAGATTTGTTGGAGCAGTCAAATTTTGTATTCTTACTTTTGCTCCTGCTTCATCAATAAGATCTATTGCTTTATCAGGCAAATATCTATCTGATATATATCTATCTGATAAGCTAACAGCTGCTTCTATTGCACTGTCAGTAATTTTAACTCTATGATGTGCTTCATACTTATCCCTTAGTCCTTTTAATATATTCACAGCTTCCTCTTTACTTGGTTCTCCTACAGTTATAGGTTGAAATCTTCTCTCCAAGGCCAGATCTCTTTCAATGTGTCTTCTGTATTCATCTATGGTTGTTGCACCAATACATTGTATCTCTCCTCTTGCAAGTGCTGGTTTTAATATATTAGAGGCGTCAATAGCTCCTTCTGCGCCTCCCGCTCCTATTATGGTATGAATTTCATCTATAAATATAATAACATTCCCTGATTCTAATATCTCTTGCATAACCTTTTTAAGCCTTTCCTCAAATTCTCCTCTATATTTAGATCCTGCCACCATAGAAGATATGTCCAAAGTTATAAGTCTTTTGTTTTTTAAACTTTCCGGGATATTACCGGAAGCAATTCTTTGTGCAAGCCCTTCAGCTATAGCTGTTTTGCCTACACCTGCTTCTCCTATAAGACATGGATTATTCTTCATTCTTCTACATAAAATTTCTAGGAGCCTTTGAGTTTCATCATCCCTTCCTATCACAGGATCTAGTTTACCTTCTCTTGCCATTTCAGTTAAATCTTTACCAAAATGATTTAGGGTTGGCGTACCATTTTGTTTCTTTTCTTTAGATATACTTCCCTTAGGCGTGTCCTCAGAACACCAATTATCTAATATGTCATTTTTTAATTTATCAAAATTCACCCCTAAATTAACTAAGACTGTGTAAGCAACGCCTTCTCCATCTCTAATTAAAGCTAACAAAATATGTTCTGGACTAACATAATTATGGTTTAGATTTCTTGCTTCTAAAAGACTTAATTCTAGTAACCTCTTTGTTCTTGGCGTTAAAGGTATTTCGGTGATACGTATTTCAACGTCTCCTTTACCTTCATAATCCAATACTAATTTCTTTACTTTTTCCAAAGTAATTTTCATATTGTTCAATGATTTTTTACATACTCCATCTTCCTCTTTTAAAATTCCTAACAATATATGCTCTGTACCTACGTAACCATGGTTTAATTCTTCAGCCTCTTTCTGAGCATAAACCAACACATTTTGTGCTCTTTCTGTAAATTTATTGAACATCATGTTCAAACACCTCACTTGCAATGAATTTACTTATTCTCTTTAATTATAACCACTTCTATGGAAATTCTTTCATAGCATAATATCCTTATGTATATATATTTTTCCTGTTTAATCTTTTCTATCCTTATACAACATGGATATTCCATCTTTATATTCAAATAAATCAGTATCTATGGACTTGTCCACATTTATTTCTGAAGTCCCCTTAAGATATGTGAGACTTTTAATCTCATTTAATAACTTTATAATATTATTCTTATTTTTAACCATTTTGCATCCCCCTTTATAAACTTTTTACAATGTTTTATGATTTACTATAGTTATATGTTTAAACTCATTGTAATTATTTACCATATCTTATCTATTCTATAAAACTTTTTTTTCCCCTTGTTTAATATTTAACTTTCGCAATACTTTTTTTTACATTTTTATACATGATTCACCGTTCCTTCTATTGCACAATAAAAAAGCTTATCATCTTTAAATATAAGAAGATAAGCTTTTTTATAATAGTTCATATCACCATAAAACTTGGCATTTACACTATATTATTTCATCCGGAATATAACCCTTGAATTGAGCATTATATAACTTAGAATATATTCCCTCAAGTTCAATTAATTCATCATGAGTGCCTTTTTCCTGTATACCATTGTCAGTAATTACTACAATCTCATCGGCATTTCTGATAGTAGAAAGCCTATGAGCTACTACAAATGTTGTTCTACCTTTAGATAAGTTTTCTAATGACTTTTGAATTATCATCTCCGTAGCATTATCAAGTGCAGATGTAGCCTCATCCAATATTAATATAGGTGGATTTTTAAGGAATACTCTAGCTATAGACAGTCTTTGTTTTTGACCACCAGATAATTTAACTCCTCTTTCTCCTATATTTGTCTCATATCTATCATATAATGATATTATAAAGTCGTGTATATTAGCATTCTTAGCAGCCTCTATTACATCCTCATCTGTCGCATCGGGTCTTCCATATAATATATTATCCTTTATAGTTCCTGCAAACAAGAATACCTCTTGTTGAACAATTCCAATATTTTGCCTTAAAGATTTTAGTGTAACATCTCTTATACAGTGACCATCAATTAAAATGTCTCCATCAGTTAATTCGTAAAATCTAGGAATCAAATGACACAAGGTAGTCTTACCTCCCCCTGACGGTCCAACAATTGCCAGAGTCTTACCTGCCTGAATACGAAGGCTCATATTAGATAAAATAGATGCTTTATCATTATAACTAAAGGTTACATTCCTTAGCTCTATATCTCCCTTTATATTTTCAAGAACTATAGCATTATCCTTGTCCACAATTTCAGGCTCTATATTCATTAGTTCTACAAATCTTTCAAAACCAGCCATTCCTGATTGATATTGTTCAACAAAGGACGTAAGTTTTCGAATTGGTTGCATAAAGAATTGTATATATAATAAATATGCTACTAAATCCGGTATGTTTATTAATTTCTTATATATAAAATATCCACCAAACCCAATAATAACAACATTTAGCATATCAACTAAAAATTTTATGCCGGAAGAGAAATTCGCCATATATTTATATGCATGCTGCCTTGACTGTTTGAACTGTTCATTACCCTGATCAAACTTATCCATTTCATATTCTTCATTAGTGAAAGACTTAGAAACTTTTATACCCGATATACTATTCTCTAAAGTTGAATTTACATTTGCCACTTCTTTTCTAACAGCTCTAAATGCTTCTGACATTTTAACTCTTCTACTCACAGCAAACCATATCATAAGAGGAAGCGTAGAAAATACAATTAGTGTAAGACTTACATTAATTGTACAAAGTGCTATAAATGACCCTATAAGCATAACTGCTGATATAAATAGATCCTCAGGACCATGATGTGCAAGTTCTGATATTTCCATTAAGTCGTTAATTATTTTAGACATAATATGCCCAGTTTTATTATTATCAAAATATTTAAAAGACAGAGTTTGCAAGTGAGAAAATATATCTTTTCTCATTTCATATTGCATTCTAACACCTACAACATGACCCCAATACTCTACTATATAATTAAATAATAATTTGAATAAATATAATATTGCTAGTACTGCCGTAAACACATAAACTTTTCTTATATTTCCTTGAGGTAAAGCCTCGTTTAAAATATTTCTGGTTACCATAGGAAATACCAGATCTAAAGAGGCTACTAAAAACGCACAAATCATATCTAATGCAAATAATTTTTTATGTGGGCCGTAATAAGAAATGAATTTTTTAATCAACGTTTCTTCCTCCTTATATTATCCTTTAAATTTAAACGCTATAAATTCCAGCTCTAAAAAACAAGTAGTAATTTTATAATTACTACTTATCATAGATACTAAGGCATATCTACTTCGCCATAAAATCTTCTATTTCTTCTACTGTTTTTATTATTTGCTTTGAAAGATTTTCACATCCATCTTCTGTTATTAATAAATCATCTTCTATTCTAATTCCCATACTCTCCTCTTGGATATAAAGTCCTGGCTCATTAGTTAATACCATACCTTTTCTTAACTCTATGTCACGATTTCCTACATCATGAGTATCAAGCCCCAAGTAGTGGCTTACGCCATGGAAGTAATACTTTGGTAGTTCGCTAGCTTCTTTAATAAGACCTAACTCAATGCACCCCTGTGCCAGTATATTTTTAGCGGTTTCGTTTAAAATTGAAAACAATATACCAGGCCTTGCAATTTGAGTTACTGCTTCTTGTGCTCTTAATACCACATTATAAACCTGTTTTTGCCTGTCTGTAAACTTACCATTAACAGGAAATGTACGGCTTATATCTGCATTGTAGTATTTATATTGAGCACCTAAATCAAATAATATTAAATTACCATCTTGAAGTTCACTATTATTTTTATCGTAATGAAGTGTTGTCGCATTTTTTCCACTAGCTGCTATTGTTTTAAAAGCAAAGTCTGTTACACCACAGGTTTTTAGTTTAAAATCAAAATGTGCCTCAAGTTCATACTCCTTCATACCATCTTTTGCATTTTTAAGCAGTTCCTTTATTCCTCTATCTGTAATATCTATAGCTTTCCGGATTAACCATATTTCTTCTTCTGATTTTATAAGTCTTAGACTAGCTATTTCATGATAAATATTTTTTACCTTTATGTACGGATATCTTTCCATTACACTCTTAGCAAATCTTTGTGACCAGTCATTTAACATATTAAACTCCTGTCTTTCAAGATCCAAACATAAATTATCTATTTTCACTCTATTTAAAATCGAACCAAAAGTTCCTTCAAATCCCTCTATAAATAGAATCTTTTCTATACCTGAAATTCCTTTAGCATCCATTTCCGGCATTTTTTCTCCTACCCATCTAGCCATAACAGGATCATTTTTTTCTATAAATAATGTCTCTTCAACCTTACCATTTCTTTTTACTAGCATTAGAATCATTTTTTCTCTATCAATGCCTGTTAAATAGTAAAAATTCCTATTTGGAGTAAATAGGTATGTTTCATCCCCTGATTTATATGGTGCCTCACCTGCAAATATCAATGTTATAGAATTTTCTTCTAACATACCTGATAAATTCGCTCTATTTTTAATGAATAATTCCTTTTCCATCTTAATCCTCCTGTAACTTTTTTAAATTTTTATAACTATAAAACATTATGTTTTAAATACTTTTACTACTCTTTATAACATACCACTATGAGTAAATAATTTCAATATTACTGGTAGATATATCTTTAACTAATAACATAAAACTCCTTGTTTTATATAAAATAAGGAACAAATTTCGTATTAATTAATTCCGAAATTTATTCCACAAAATATTTTTAAATTAATTTCTTACCGCTGCCTTTGTGATGTAATTGAATATTGTCCATTTTTCATATCTCCTTGTTCTACAATAGTAAAATAATTATTCTCTAGCATCTTGCATAATATCCCAACTTCTTCGGAGCTCTTCATTTTAGAAGTAATTGTAAACTTATCATTTTGTTGAATTATTCCCATGTAATCATGTATATTGCTATAATCACCTAGCTTAATATCTCCAACAATGTCTAATCTATATTCAGACATTTAGTTCTCCCCTCTTTTGCGTATTTAATATTAGGCTTTGTAATTTCAATTATAATATACATGTTTATTACAATTTGTTTTTTCACTATTACCATAAAGATTTGCACTTAAAATAAAAAATAAAACCGTAAGATACGGTTTTATTTTTTATATATTTATATCTATTCCAAGTTTTTGTTAGCAATAATTATTTTATCAATTCCATCCTTTGGAACTTCTTCATACCTTTCAAATTTTACCCTAAAATTAGCCCTAGCACCAGTCATTGAACGTAAATCAGTTGCATAATTAAATAATTCGGATTGTGGTACCTCCCCTATGACTTTTTGGCCTTTTAGCAGTGCCTCCATTCCCAGAATCTTTCCTCTCTTCTTATTTATATCTGTAATAATGTCACCCATATAATCATCTGGGCAAGTAACTTCCACGTGCATAATTGGTTCTAATATAATGGGCTCCGCTTCTAGAAGGCCTTTCTTATAAGCTAATGTAGCTGCCATTTTGAATGCCATCTCTGAAGAATCTACAGCATGGTATGAACCATCATGTAAGGTTGTTTTAAGCCTTATAACAGGGAATCCTGCAAGTACACCATGCTGTATGCATTCTTTTAAACCTTTTTCAACAGCAGGTATATACTGCCTTGGAACTGTACCTCCAACTACTGCATCAATAAATTCTAAATCATCTGCTCCATCTATTCTAGGCTCAAATTTAATTTTCACATCACCATACTGTCCATGTCCACCAGACTGTTTTTTATGTTTCCCTTGGACATCAGAAGATTTTCTAATTGTTTCTCTATATGCCACCTTTGGAAGTTCTAATGCTACTTCAACTCCAAATTTATTTTTAAGTTTACTAACTATTACTTGCAAGTGAGTTGACCCTAATCCAGAAATTATAGTTTCTGCACTTTCTGTAGATCTAGATATTGAGAACGTAGGATCTTCTTCTAAAAGTTTTGCGAGTCCATTAGATATCTTATCTTCATCACCTTTAGCTTTAGTTATGATAGCTCTTGAAAATACCGGTTGTGGAAAATCCATAGTATCAAACAATAATAGTCTACTACTGTCACAAAGTGTATCTCCTGTGCTAGTATATTGAAGCTTTGAAACAGCTCCTATGTCGCCTGCTTCAATTTCTGAAGTTTGATATTGTTGCTTTCCTTTTAAGAAATACATAGTACCTATTTTTTCTTCTTTTTCTTTATTTGTATTATATACTATTGTATCACTTTTGGCTTTCCCAGTAATAACACGGAACATAGATAATTTTCCCACAAAAGGATCAGCAATAGTTTTAAATACTAATGCAGAAAACGGCTCAGTATCATTAATTTTAACCTGTATATATTTTTTGTTTTTTATATCTCTTGCACTGTAAAGAGTTGTATCCATTGGTGATGGAAAACACTCAACCATATCTTCAAGTAACGTATGCATTCCTATGCCTAGTAATGCGGACCCACACATTATAGGCGCAATCTCTCCCTGTGATGCTCCTTTTATAAGGCCGTTATATATTTCTTCTTCACTTATAGACCCCTCATTAAAATATTTATCTAACAAAACTTCATCGGTTTCTGCTACCGCTTCCATAACAAGTTCTCTACACTCGTCTACTTTTCCTAATAATTCTTCTGGAATATCGCTTTCTTCCATTGTATGAGTTTTAAAATTAAATAATCGAGCCCTTCTAGATATTACATTAATTACACCTTTAAAATCCCCTTCACTACCTATAGGATATTGAATTGGTACCGCAGATATTCCAAATTTTTCTCTTATCTGCTGCATTGCAACATCAAAATTACTGTTTTCTCTATCTAATTTGTTAATAAAAAAGGCTCTAGGCAAATTATGGTCACATATATATTCAAAGGCTTTTTCTGTTCCAACTTCTATTCCTGATACACCACAAACAGTTATCATTGCCATATCTACAGCCCTTAGACCCTCAATCATTTCTCCTATATAATCAAAATACCCAGGCATATCTACTAGATTTATTTTTACATCCTCCCATTCACTTAAAGCTACTGATGTAGAAATAGATGTCTTTCTCTTCTTTTCTTCAATATCGTAATCACTAATTGTGGTACCTTCATCAACCTTACCAAATCTATCTATAGCTTTTGTATAATATAGTAATGACTCCATTATAGTGGTTTTGCCTGAACCACTATGTCCAACAATACCTACATTTCTTAGGTTATTACTTTTATATTCTTTCATATACAATACCTCCTATCATTTCATTAGATATATATATCATATATTCTACCTTTAAATAAAAATTCCTTTCTTTATATCAGAATTTTCTAAATAATGCGAATATATTATTTAAAAATATCTTTATACCTATTACTCCTTATCTATTATTTCCTAAAGTAAATAAAAGTATCAATAATTATAAATTATTGATACTTAACTATATATTTAAAATAAGTAAAAGTTATTCCCTAAAGCGTATATTTATTATAAAAAATTGATCTATCATTTATTTAAATTTTTATTTAGACAAAAAAATAAAAAAAGCTATTAACTAGCTTCTATATACTTTAAATAAAAATGGCTCCTCGAAAAGGATTTGAACCTTCAACCTATCGGTTAACAGCCGAGCGCTCCACCGTTGAGCTATCGAGGAACATTACCTAGCGACGACCTACTCTCCCACAAGGTTACCCTTGCAGTACCATTGGCGCATTGAAGCTTAACCTACCTGTTCGGTATGGGAAGGGGTGTTACCTTCATGCCATAATCACTAGATTGAGAATATAAATATTCTCTCAAAATTGCACAGTAAAATAATCTTTTCGCATTAAATATACTTAGGTCAAGCCCTCGACTTATTAGTATTAGTCAGCTGAACATGTTACCATGCTTACACCTCTAAC
>NZ_JBOITO010000017.1:0-9994 GCF_050717635.1 Clostridium sp. | reverse complement strand
GACAAGTTTCGAGAGAAGATTGAACTAAATTAGATGAACATCATTCATAAAATGTGAATTAAGGGAAGCCCAAAATGGCTTCCCTTAAAAATTATCATATTATCAACACTGTTATTAAACATAGCCTTTATTTTATATCAACAGAGTGACTATCTAAATACTTCAGCTTTTCATCACTAAGTTTCACCTTTGATTTTAGAATATCTACCGCAGCTTTTGGAAGGTAAGATTCCTCGCTAATCTCATAGGGAAGGTCTAGATAATAAGCAACGAACAACCTTATAGAAGATGTGCCTATTTGTGTACCAGAATCTTTTAAACCTTCGTAGATTATTTCAAGATCTTTTACTTTAAAACTATTTAAATCTGAAGATTCAACAGCAAACGCTTCGCCAAGTATCTCTACAGGAATCTTGAAAGAGCTACTAATATCTTTAAATGTATAAGAACCTCTAATGTCAGAAGGATTATATTCACCCATAGCTTCTCCAGATTTTATAGTATTCGGAACCTTTGTGGATTCTGTTTTCCATAGCCCAAAAGCCTTGGTTACTACTATTCCACCAAATAAAACAACAATAATTACTAAGGGTAAAACATAAGTTTTTATCTTCATAACTTATTTACCTCCCTTTGTAGATAAATTTACTGTATCTACTATAGGGCAATCATACTCAGATGTACATTGCATACATGAAATACATTGATGATCAAGGATAACTTCATGTTCCGATACCTTAATATTCATGGGACAAACATTATCACAAGCCTTGCATGATATACAGGTATTCTCATTTCTTCTGATTTTAAAGATTCTAAATAGGTTAGCTATTCCAAGTACAGCACCATAAGGACAAACATATTTACACCAAGGTCTTTCAACAAATAAAGTAGAAATCATAACTAATAATAGAACAATCATACTAACTATTGAAATCTCGCTTGTCCAAAAATTAAATAATGCATAATATGGATCCACATCCGCAAAAACTATTTCGGCTGATATTGCAGTTATATAAAGCACACGAGCTAAAACTATATATCTTAGGAATCTTAAATATTTATCGTATTTATATGGTATAAAATTGTTATATTTTTTATGGAAAAGTTTTTTACCTATTTTACCTATCCATTCTTGAAAAGTTCCAAATGGACATATCCACCCGCAAAATAAAGGACCAAAACCTACAGCAAGAATAAATCCAATGATCATCAGAATAAAAGAGGATTCATGAATTTTCTTTATAAAAGTTCCATCGCTTAAGTATTGGTAAATCGTTACAACTCCACCAAATGGACATAGTGCATGTAGTGAAGCAGCAGATAGTAAAGTTATTCCTCCTCCATTCTCAATAAGGGTATGATTAATTGCGATAAAAGCAATAAGTACGAAGAAAAATATCTGAATCCACTTTCTAAACTTAAACACTCTATTTTTCATTTATATAATCTCCTTTTCTTTAATTCTTATAAGATTATTATAATAAGCATATTTGTTAAATGTATGATATATATGTGATGAAATTGTGAAAGATTAATTTTCACTCAATATACTTCAATAACAAAAGACCCCCGCTTTTTACAGCAGAGGTCTACAATTTAGATCCTGTTCACTAATAAACCTATTTACCTATTAATCCTTCTGATTTTAACCATTCTTCTGCCACTGCCTTTGTCTCTTTTTGTTCAATATCTACTAAATAATTCATTTGCGTCATATTTTCATTTGTTAGTTTAGCAGAAACTTTATTTAAAATCTCTACAATTTCAGGATTTTCACTAACAAACTCAGTTCTAAGATTAGGTGCAGGATTATAAGCTGGGAAGAAGGCTAAATCATCTTCAATATTAACCAATCCAAAGGCTTTGATTCTTCCATCAGTGGAGAACCCCATTCCGATATCAGCTTGATCTTCTTTTAAAGCTTTATAAACAATACCATTATCCATAACTAAAAGATTAGCTTCAGCTATTTTAAATCCATAAGTCTTTTCTAATCCTGGCAAACCATCAGCTCTTGCTGTAAACTCTTGATCTACTGCAAATTTTAACTTACTTGGGTTTGCTTTAATATAAGCTCCCAATTCACTCAATGTTTTAATTTTCAATTTATCCGCTTGTGTTTTTTTCATCATAACAGTGTAAGTATTATTAAACCCTGCATAGTTCAACCAATCAATACCATTTTTTGCATCTTCTGCTTTTACTTTATCATAGCATTCTTGTGATTCTGTCAAAGGAGTGTCATGTTGTAAATGTGATTGCCATGCCGTTCCTGTATATTCCCAATAAACGTCAATATCTTTATTTATTAGTGCACTTCTATTTTTATCTGAACCTGCAACACCTGTATTATCTTCAACTTTATATCCTGCATCCTCTAAAGCCAATATAGTCATTTGCCCTAGTAACAATTGCTCTGAAAATTCTTTTGAACCTACTTTAACAGTTACTTTTTCATCTGCACTTTTTGTTCCACATCCTGTTAGTGTAGCAATTACCATTCCTGATACAATAATCATTATTATTAATTTTCTACCAATTCTCATTATAATTTCCCCTTTATAATTTTATTTTTTGTTCAATCATTCCAAATATAGAATCAGCAATAAGTGCCATGAGTACTGGAAGCGTCGCTCCTAATACAAGAACTTGCCAACGACTAATGTTATTTCCTGCGATAATCAAATTACCTAAACCACCACCACCAACAAACGCAGCTAGTATGGCTGAAGCAATATTAATAGTAATAGCTGTTCGGATGCCAGCTATTATCATTGGCATAGCTAGTGGAATTTCCACCTTAGTCAAAACATGACTTGCCTTCATCCCTACTCCATTTGCAGCCTCAATGATAGCTTTATCTACTTCGCCCACACCAATTAATGTATTATTCAAAATAGGTAAAAGCGAATAAATCCACAAAGCAATAATAGCTGTTTTAGCTCCAATTCCAAGTACTCCAACAAGTAATGCTACAATAGCTAAGCTCGGAATCGTTTGCCCCACATTGACAATACTCACTACTTTAGATGTCCATTTTTTAAATTTCCGTCTTGTCAGAAGTATACCTATTGGGACTGCTGTTAATATTGCTAATCCACTTGATACTCCAACAATATAAAGATGTTGTTTTAGAAGAGTAGAAATCTTGTCATAACTGACTAATCTTGCAACCATACTATCTTGAGGGTTTTCAACAACATAAATGCTTAAGATAATACCAATAGCTATTAAAATTAAAATTATGACAAGATTTTTAATATATTTCATAGAATTTTTATATAGACCCGCTGTCACCATCACTCACCACCTTAAGTAAATTGTTTATTGTGACTATGCCTTTAATTTCATGACTGCTGTCTTCAACAAAAATATATTGTTTCCCTGTACTAAACATTTCTGACAATGCATCTTTTGCAGTTGCATCCATTGAAACTCGGTTTACGATTTCTCTTTTTGTTTCGCTAACTTTTCCACTACTTCTTAAAATATCCTTTAGATCAATATAATATTTCCCATTTTTTCCATCTTCAGTAACCACCATTTTATTAACTTCAGATTCCAAAAATAATTTCTTTGCTTCCTCAAATGTTAGATTTATATCCATTGCGTACACCTTTTGCATAATACTTTCACATTTAATCAAGTTCATCATTTTTATTGAGCTATTTCCACCAATGAGTTCAGATACAAAATCGTCTATTGGATTAGTTAAAATTTCACTTGGCGTACCCATTTGAAGAATTTTCCCATCTCTTAATACAACAATCTTATCACCCATTTTAATTGCTTCATCAATATCATGAGTTACAAAGACAATAGTCTTTTTTATTTTTCTTTGAATTTTAAGAAATTCGTCTTGCAATTTTCCCCTAGTAATGGGATCTAACGCTCCAAATGGTTCATCCATTAACATAATTGGAGGATTAGCTGCCAATGCTCTTGCCACCCCTACTCTTTGTTTCTGTCCACCACTAAGTTCTCTTGGCTTCTTAGTTCTATAAACTTTCGGGTCAAGTTCCATTAGTTCTAATAATTCATTTACTCTGGCGTCAATTTTATCTTTTTTCCAACCCAATTCCACCGGTACAGTTGCAATATTCTCAGCAATTGTCATATGTGGAAACAACCCTATATCTTGAATAATGTATCCAATATTTCTTCTTAATTCTATAGAGTTAATATTTTCTATATTTTTACCATCAATAAGTATATTTCCTGAATTACGTTTGATTAATTTATTAATCATTTTCATGGTTGTGGTTTTACCACAACCTGATGGTCCAACTAGCATGCAAATTTCTCCTTTTTCAATATGAAGGTTGAGATTTTCAACTGCATCTACATTTGCATTATTATATCTTTTAGTAACATTTTCAAATTTTATAATATTGTCCACCCCCTCTTATATCTCATGTTTTTTTTGAACCTTCTCAAGTAATTTATCTGTCAATATGGCAATGATGGAAATTAATATTGCTCCTATTAACACCATATTGTCATTTGTTCTACTTATTCCTCTAAAAATATAGACGCCTAGTCCACCCGCTCCTATATAACCTGCAATGGCTCCTATTCCTATTCCCATTACAGTAGCTGTTCGTATTCCTGTCATTATAGATGGAAAAGCAAGTGGAATTTTAATCTTATAAAGTATCTTCATTTCTGTAAGTCCCATACCTCTTGCTGCTTCAATAATAGATGGATTAATATTTGTAATTCCCGTATAAACATTTCTAACAATTGGTAACTGCGTATATGCAACTAAACCAACAATTGCTGGTGCTTTCCCAATTCCTAGTATAGGAATAAGTAAAGAAAAAAGTGCTAAGCTTGGAATTGTCATCATGACATTTGTAATATTTAAAACAATACTTGCCACTTTTTTATTCATTGTAATTATTATTCCTACAGCCGTTCCTAATATAATGGAAATGACCATTGCAGTAAGTACCATAATAAAATGTTCCACTGTAAGGTCTAATATAGTATCCCATCTGGATATAAAAAAACTAAATAAATTCATACTATACCCCCTCAAAATTTGTGGTAATAAAATCCCTCAAATTACATTATTATTATCTGCATTAATTCTGTTAATATTCATCCATAATACGGTAGCAATTATATATAGAATCTGTGGAATATAAACATCTTTAACGCAAAAAAAATCATCATTACTGACGATTCTCTTTTATTTAACTGGATATAATATAATTACTTATAAAGTTTATTGTAGTGCACTGTATGATTTAATTGAATTTTCTCCAGCTATTGTTACTGTATATTTAGTAATACCTTGCCTCTTTTGAAAATAATTTTGTTCTTTACCAATTGACTTAATACAATTCCTTTTTATTATAACTGTTTTTCTTGAAAATTTTCTATATCTCATGACAACAAAATGATTTCCCCAATATATTCCATTATCGTTAAAGCTCATATAATGCCAATACATTAATATAGGTAATAGTAAAAATACAAAACACCCATAAGGAACATAAATAGCTATTAATGACATTGTTATAGAATATATTGTTAATCTACATAAAAGAAATCCAATTAACGCTTTTCTAGGAAGCATAACTAAGTCATAAGTTATATTCATTTCAGGTAAAATATCCTTAAAAACCTTATTAAGCACCTTCATTTGAGCACTAGGACAAATCAACCTGCTTCCACCTCTATCTTCTCCATTACCAACAGTATTAACTTTTAATGAAAAATACCCAAATGTCTTTTTAGTGACTCCCTCTACTATTGTTGTGCTTTGAATTTGTTTTACTGGAATATCCACTTCTTTTTTATCAAATAACCCATAGGATAGTTTAATATTATGTTCTTCCCTTATAACTGTAAATTTATAGTATTTGATTATAGTTGCAAGAACAGATATGGTCCATGAAATAAATAACATAATAAAAATGAGTGCTACTCTATATCTTATTGTTCTTGTTTCATTAGCTTCTTTAATTGTGGCTACCCCAAATACTTTGACTTTTCTCATAAACCCTTCAGGTACTATATCCTCTATCTTAAAATAAACCCCTAAGATTATAAGAAATCCTAATAAAATGTGGCTAGACATTGTTGCCATAACAAATAAATCTTTTAATGAGCAATAGATTTTTTTTATATTTGATCCTTCCGTAACTTCAAATTCACCGTTATTTTCATGTCCTTTAAATATGATATTTTTCACTCTAATTGCTTCTTGCTTAGATAAAAGTAGAGATATTTCAAACCTTTCCTCTCCCCTAGCAGTATCGATTTCAAGCTTGTATACATTAAATAATCTTTGAACCACAGAGGATGATATATCCGCACTTTGCACTTGTGAAAAAGGTACTGATCTCTCATGCGTCATTATCACTCCATATTTTATGGACATTTCATCATCCGCAAGGCTATATACATTTTTCTTCCATTTTACTATAGCTAAAAAAACAACTACAACCACAGCAGCTGACACTACGTAAACTACTGTATAATTCCCTCCATACTTTTGAGGAAATTTTATACCTATTGAATGCATTGCTACGAAAGATATAATAAACGGAACTATCCTATTTAATAGAAATTTAAAAATTTCTGAATATATCATAAATTTATGTGGATGTTTTAGTTGTCTCATATACTTTTCTCCCTAATCTATTTATATACTATTAATTTCCATTATAGCATAGTAACTATAATTATGAAATTTCATGATTTCCTACTTCATAAAAGGTCTTATAAATAGCTCCTTACTTCTCTTCATTCCAAACAAAGTATTGTAACCCACTATATCACTATGACTAATACCATAACCTGAACAAGACATTGAAAGCATGACAAATCCCAGTTTCTTTTTTTAAAGCTCTATTTAAATATAAGATTTTTTATAAGCTTTCCACAATTTTTACACACTTGCATTTCTAGGTCTTGTTGTTCAATGGATACAAAATGATATGAAAGAAAACCCCGAAAAAATCATAGAAACCTTATCCATAACAGTGCGAAGAAGTATGATTAATTCATTAATACAGTATGAAGACTTTAATAGGACACAATCGAGATAGAATAAAAGCTGACCCCCTTAATTTAAGGGGGTCAGTGCTTTAACTCTATCTATTTTCTTCAATAACCTGCTTATACGCTTTTGTTTCTACAAAAATTTCGTCTTTTAGCGGATTGAGTTTGTTTTTGTGAATCTTATTAAACTGATAAGCTACTAATAGAACATTTGCACTTAAGGCCAACAAGCTTAAGGTAAAAAACGCAATTGGATTATGCGTGGTAGCTACAGGAGCTATGCGGTCTGCAAAGGAAGGTACCGTCATGACAAACATTATCCACAAGGCAAGAGTCTGCGCGCGATGCTGAAGCCACGCTCCTTTTTTAATAAAAAAAGCAGGTATGGTACAGGAAAGCAACAGTGCCAAGCCACAGTAAAATGAATGATCAGCTATACAATTGTAGGTATAAGCAAAATTCCACAAATCATAAGCTATGATCCAAGGCCAGATCATATCAGGCCAAATCATATCCTTTGTCTTGTCTTTGGAAATAAATATACCAAACCAACCGCAGATAGCGATGATGTTAAGTAGTCCAGCTATACCATTCATGATATTCCATGGTCCTGACATTACCCAAAGATTGTCTATATATTCTCCATTCCATGCGCCATATGTAAAACATTGAAAATCCCGAATAGCTGCTTCAAAGATATTAAATGCTAAAATAAAGGCTGGAAAGCATAATACCCACTTCTTTTTAATAAGTGATGGGATATAGCGAATAGCCATAAACCCAAGACACCCTGCGATGGCCGAATAGGTTTTTACCCAATTAAACCAAGTTCCCGTACCATATTCATTTCCCAGAGCTGCAGTTGTTGGCCAAACAAAAATAGTGAGCCCTATTGGAACTATTAGAAAAAGTACAATCCCGCCCCATTTTGTAGAACGACCAAGCTCATTAAAAGCCATTAAAGCAAATAAAACAAAAATCAAAATACCCCAACTAGTAAAATTTGTTGCTTCATACAATATACCCATAATACTTCCCCCCCATAAAAATAACATTTAACATAACTCTAATATTCCTATCTCACAAATCATTTAACGTATGAATTTTGGTAAACTCAGTGTCTTTTCTTGTCGATAGACCAATTATATTATATATTATCTCCTGTGTCAAATACTTGAAACAATATCAATTTTTACTTGTTTATCGTGATTAATCCATAAAAAAAGAAGCATCTCTGCCCCTTAAATCTAATTCCATAAATCCTTAGTAAGTTCTTCTATTTCTTTTTTTCTTTTTTCAGTTTCTTCAACCTCTACAGTTATCATACCATTATCTATATTAAGAACATCGCCCTCTTTAGCTGTATTAGGGATTTTAGATTTTTCAATATCTAACATTTGCTTATCCTCTTTTTCGCATACCGCAAAATTACCTTCAAACCTATCAATAATTACTTTCATAATTTCCTCCTATTTGGGTGGGTGACATTTACTACATGGACCTAATCCTTGTGCTTTTGCATCATTTAAGCTTATTGGAATCTTGCTTTTACTTAAAGATGAACATCCCTCAACATGATATTTGCTACCAGTCTTAGTAGTATATACAGTCACACTTTGATTCTTACTTGGTGTAGCTGGCTTTGCAACAGTAACTGGTACAGGCTTACTTACTGATGCATTACCAGTTGTTGAACTAGCACTAGTAGAACTAGAAGTAATTCCTTTATAGCTACCAGGATTCACATTAAAACTTACATTTGTTCCATTAGAAGTAGCAACAACCGTTCCATTTTCATCAGTTCTATAAACAGGTATATCCTTAGCCTTTAGTCTGCTCATAGTTTCCTCTGTAGGATGTCCGTAGCTATTACCTTTGCCTACGCTTATTACGGCATACTTAGGATTTACCCCATCTAAGAAACTTATACCTGTAGAAGACCTACTTCCATGGTGCGAAACTTTAAGTACTGTTGCCGATAGATCTAGCCCTTTAGATAACATTTGGTTTTCAGACTCAGCTTCTGCATCTCCAGTTAATAAAAATGATGTGTTTCCGAAAGTAATTTTTACAACTATAGAGTAATCATTTGCATCTTCATATTCTATTCCATTAGGTGCTAATACTGTAACAGTGGCATCGCCTATTTTAAATGTGCTACCTACTGTTGGCACTGTTAATTTTAGCCCATTATTTTGGACTGCACTTACAAAGTCTTTAAAAGTTTTAGTAGTTGACGTCTGTTTTGGAAAATACACTTTTCCTACATTAAATGAATTAATAATATAGTCCATACTTCCAATGTGGTCCTCATGTACATGTGTACCAATTACAGCATCAAGAAAACTAACTCCCTTACTATCTAAATAATTTTGAATAACTTGAGCATCACCGTTATTCCCTGCATCAATAAGCATACTTGAGTTGCCTTGTTGTACTAATATACTATCTGCCTGGCCTACGTCTATAAAATGAACTTTAAGCTCACCAGTTACAGCTTTTTCGTCAATGCTTACTGTATTTTCTTTCTGCGTAGGTACTTCTTTAGTTATAGTCTTGTCTGCTTCTGCTTGATTATTTGGAACTGTTTGCATAGTCTTTTTCTGTGCTTGTAGAATCGCAACTGCTGGCTGAGCATTTTCAGATGTACTTAAACAGCCAGTTATGCTGAACATAAGTATTAACCCTAAAACAAAACTTAGATACTTTTTCTTATTTGCCATGTATTCATCCCCCTAGCTTTATATCAAATTCCCTACATTACTATACTTCTACAAATTTATATAAAAACCTTTACTTGCATGACTTAATGTGTAATTTAAAATAATATTGTAGATTAAAATGATGATACAATCGAGTAGGAGGCTAATCATTATTTGATTAGCCGACCTCTCACACCACCATGCATACCGTTCGGTACACGGCGGTTCCATAAGAACTAACAAGTTCTAAGATAATATTTCGTTATACTGATTAG
>NZ_JBOITO010000016.1:0-10394 GCF_050717635.1 Clostridium sp. | reverse complement strand
AATTCCTTTGATGTTTTGATCATGCGACCAAAACATATTATGCGGTATTAATCTCCCTTTCGGGAGGCTATTCCCCTCTTTGAGGCAGGTTACCCACGTGTTACTCACCCGTCCGCCGCTAATTGATTCCGAAGAATCGCATCGCTCGACTTGCATGTGTTAGGCACGCCGCCAGCGTTCGTCCTGAGCCAGGATCAAACTCTCAATTTAAAAGTTTACACTTTTAGTTTGAAATGATTAATCTGCGCCAACTGTTAAGATGGTTAATCAACCGTTAGGTTGATTCGCAAGCTCATTACATACTATTTAGTCTTACGACTAAAATTTTACTTCTTTTTACTAAAGTAATTAACTGGTTTAGCAAAATATTATTTTGCTATTCTTTACCTATTTCTCTGTTTAATTTTCAAAGACCAATTTGATTATTTATGTTCATCAATTGCTGACGACTTCTACTACTTTACTAGATGTTTCTTGTTTTGTCAACATTTTTTTAAAATTTGTTTTCGTCTGGAAGATAATTGAATAGGAATCAATATTTAATTTACTTTGCCCCTGCTTATCGACGACAAGGAACATTTTATCACATAAATAAAGACATAACTTAAGCATACAAGTATTCTAACTAGATTATGTTCATATTCCTAGCTATAGGTTTAAATATTTCCATATACCGCCTTCTGATACGCTTGGCTAAACATTGTCAATATGTGTGTTGTTGCTCATTAAGTAACAAGTTATTTATTTATAAAACCATATCATAGAAAAAGCAGAAGCTTTTCCTAACTCCTGCACATTAAATCATCCATTTTCTTAGGTGGGATACTGAGTAGTATTATAATTTGAAAGTTAAAGTAACTCTCCATTACTATCAACAATTGTTTTATACCAATATCCAGAGTCTTTTACTATTCTATTGCCAGTTTCGTAATCTACGTGTATTAAACCGAACCTTTCATTGTATCCTTCAGCCCATTCAAAATTATCCATTAAGGACCACGCAAAATAACCTTTAGTGGATACTCCATCTTCACTAGCTTTTTTAAATTCTTTTAAGTATCTATGTAAAAAATCAATTCTTTGAGGATCGTGAACCTTACCATCTAAACTTACCCAATCTATATTTGACATTCCATTTTCAGTTATAAGTATAGGTTTCCCATATCTTTCATAAAAAAACTTTAGTCCAAAGTATAAAGATTCAGGTGTTACTGACCATCTATTTAAGGTTTGTTCATGTCCAACCCTATTGCCCACCACTTCAGGACGGTTGTTTTTATGCGCTTTTATTCTTGTGCCATGATAAATATTAAGTCCTAAAAAATCTAAAGGTTGACAGATAGTTTTCATATCCCCAGCTTTTATTTTAGGTAGCCACTCTTCCATAACGCTAAGTCCATCTTCAGGATATTTCCCTAAAAAAACTGGATCCATCCACCAAGTATTTCCCCATTGATTAGGCGTAGTTATTTCAAACATGTGAGTTCTTGCAGCCTCTATATCTTTTAGTGAATTAGTATCAGGAAAAGATGTTATACCAACTGGAGCATAACCAACTTCACAAGGAACTTTTGAGAACTTTCTGAGTGCCTGAACCGATTTTCCATGAGCTAAAAGAGAGTTATGCGATGCAAGTAATATATCGCTATTACTAAGTTTAAGACCTGGAGCATGAGAGCCATTCACATGACCAAGGCCTATGAAGCATTGAGGTTCATTTTGGGTAATCCAATGGGTAACTCTATCGGACAGTCTTTTGGCTATAACCTTTGTGTATTCTGCAAACCAGTCCGAACTATCTGCATTTAACCATCCTCCCTTTAGAAACAGTCCTCCAACTATCTTCTTTGATAAGAAAATAAATGCTATCATTATAGGTACAATCAAAATAGCTACACCAGTGAAAACCACACCATATTCTGTCTGGTATGTTCCTCTAGCCGACATTACCGTTATTGGAAGTGTAAATTTATTCTGATCAAATAGTAATATTAACGGAATTAGGAAGTTATTTCAAGTATTAATAAAAGTAAATATAGACATTGTTGCAACTGATGGGAAGATTAATGGCAAAACTATCTTGTTAAATATAAGAAACTCATTGCATCCATCTATTCTAGCAGCTTCTACAAGCGAATCACTAATGGCGCCGTCTGTGTATCCTTTAATGAAAAATACAGATGCAGGCGTTGCAATAGCAGGTATTATCAGTGGCAAATAAGAATCCAGCAAGTGTAATTTTTTTACTAATTGGAATAATCCTATCATACCTAATTGTGTAGGTATCATCATGGTACCAAGTAGTACCCAAAATAAAATCTTATTGCCCTTGAATTTGAATTTAGAAAAACCATAGGCAGTTAAGGCACTAAAGTAGGCACTTACAGCTGTAACACAACTTGCTAAAAACAAACTATTAAAGAAGCCCTTCCAAATAGGTTGGCTCTCTAATAACCTTCTATAATTCGTCATAATTGCAGACCCAGGTTTTAAAGACAATGTTGTAGCTATTTCAAGATTAGTATGAGTAGCATTAATTATCATTATAAAAAATGGTAAACAACATAGAATTGCAAGTGCAGTCAAAGCTATGTATAAAATTGTCTTCTTTATAATACTACTTATTGGTTTTTTCCCTACTTCTAATACAAATTTACGTTTCATCTCTACCACCTCTATTCGTAATCAGTATTTCTATTTATAAACTTAAAAGAAATTAATGCAAACACCAGTATCATTAAAAATAATGCATAGCCCACAGCAGCTCCATAACCATAGTTGTTGTTTGAGAATGCAGTTCTATAAAGATACATAACCATTGTCATTGTTGAGTTATTTGGTGTTCCTGCTCCCTTTGTTAGTGCATATGGTATATCAAAAGATTGCATTCCTCCTATTAATGAAGTAATAACTGAAAATTATATTGTTGGTCTTAATAGTGGAATTGTTATTGAAAAGAAAGATTGTATTTTAGAAGCCCCATCAACAGTGGCAGCTTCATAAAGTTCTTCAGGAATATTTTTCATTCCCGCCATAAATATTAGCATGCTATATCCAAACCACATCCAGAAAGAAGTAAGAGAAACTATACCTCTAGAGTAACCCTCGCTCATGAGAAAGTTTATTGGCTCCTTTATTAGATGTATATTCATTAATATCTTATTTACCGACCCTGCTTGCCAATCAAATAAGAATGCAAACAATATACCAATTGAAGTTGCGGTAACTAGATTAGGAAAGAAATATACTGATCTGAATATATCTTTACCTTTTAGTCTTGCGTCATTTAATAGTACAGTTAAGGTTAATGCTAAAATCATTTGCGGAATAGCAGCGCTTAGCCACATAATCCAAGTATTTGCTACAGTCTTTATAAAAATTGGATCTGAAAATAATCTTGAATAATTTGTGAATCCTATAAATTTAGCATTCTTAGACATTCCATCCCATTTAAGAAAACTCACATAAAGAGAATATAGCATTGAATATAATTGGAAGGTTGAAAATATAATAAAAAACGGAGCAATAAATACTAACCCGTATTTCTCTTTATTTATCCTAGCTTTAGCCAAAATGTCACCTCCATATTTTAAAAACCTTATTAACTGGTTATATCATTTTCATTAAACAGTTAATAAGGTTTATTTATATTAATCTACTTGTTGGTTCCATACATTGTTAATGCTATCATCATATTCAGTAAATAATTTACCATTAATACCTTTAACAAGTTCACTATAAGCTTTGTATACATTTTGACCTTTTAAGAATTTATTATCTCCATCTGCTGAGCCTGATAATGCAGCTTGAACATCTATATTGTTCATGAAATCATCTTTATCTTTTGCCTGTGCAGTCATGAAATCAGCATTTGAAGTTATATACTTAACAAATTCCCAAGCATTGTCTTTTTGTTTACTCTTGCTAGCTACTCCAAGCCAAGTTCCGCCCCAATAGTATGATGTTGGCGCTTGTACAAATGCATAGTTTCCTTCTTCTTTTGAAGCATTTTGTGCTAATACAAAAGGAAGTCCCCATGTTGGAAGCATATATCCGAAAGTAGTTTTATCAGACATTGAACCTGTCCATGCTGGTGTCCATTGGGTAAACTTAGCGTCTAAGCCTTCTTTTCTAATTGTAGTTGCCTCATCAAGGTAATCCATCATCTTAGCATAGATAACTAGTTTATCATCTTTTACCCATCCTTCGCTTCGACTACCGATAGCTACGTTTGCCAATTCATTATATCCAGCTAATAGTTTAACTTTTCCGGAACTTTTCTCTTTAAGCGTTTGTCCTAGTTTTATAAAATCTTCAGTTGTTGTCATCATTTTTTGAATATCCTCTGGATTATCTGTACCAAGATACTCTTTAGCAATCCCTCTCTTATAGAAGAATCCGCCTGGAGTAGCTTGCCAAGTTAATGCTCTAATTGAATTATCTTCTTTATTTCTGCCCAAATCTACAGTATATGGTACCATCTTGCTTGTAAGCTCTTCAGCATTATATGGTGCTTTATGATAAATCTTCATAAAAATCTAAATTTGTGAATTTCTTTACGTAAGCAGCTTCCGATAAAAATACATCAGGCACTCCTACGCCCGCACTCATTGTAGCCGAAACTTTAGTTGTCTATGCACTATTGTCATTTGGTATTGATACAAGCTCCACCTTTATATTAGGGTAAACCTTATTAAACTTATCAATGATACCTAAATCCTTAAGTTCAGTATTCCAAGACCAGATTTTTATATTTCCCTTAAAATCTGCTGGTGCTTTATCAGCTACTGGAGCTGAATCTTTTTTTGGATCTGGATCTTTTGTTGAATTAGATCCACAACCCGCAAGCATTGTAGTAACCATTATTGTTGATAGTGTTAACATTGTAATTCTCTTAAAATAATTTTTTCTCATCATTGTTCCCCCTTAAATAATAAATTTATAAATATGTAATATCCTAAAAAAGATATCACAGTACTATTGAGATCATAATAAACGCGTGTTTATTGTTTATTAAAAAAAATGTAAAACAGTTTATTTTATAGTTTTACATGAATTTCTTTCTATCAAATCAATAGGTACAGTATAATTCGCCGAAAAACTGGTGTCATTCTCTATTGATGTTATTAGACTATTTGTTGATATAGACGCCATTTCCATTAAAGCCATTCTTACTGTTGTAAGCGGTGGATTTATATATCTTGCTACTTCTATATCATCAAAGCCTACTATAGAGATATCTTCAGGTACTTTTAATCCTACTTCTTGGATTGCTTGTATGGCTCCAATGGCCATGTGATCATTCCCACAAAATATTGCAGTAGGAATTTCCTTTTGAAGCAGCTTTCTTGTAGCATTATACCCTCCACTAATCGTAAAATTACCTTTGACAATCAAATTGTTTTTTATTTTAATTCCAGCCTCTGTTAATGCCTTTTTATAAGCATGAAGCCTTTCCATAGCAGACAAATGTTCTGTTACTCCTACTATATGTGCAATTTTTTTATGACCAAGACTAATTAGATACTTAGTAGCCTTATACGCTCCACCATAACTATCAGCATTTACAATTATACATTTTTTATAAATTTCTTCATCTGATTTTATTGATTGATCTAAAAGTACAACCTTACATCCATAATTTATAATTTCTTTTATTTCTTCCTCGCCATTCTTTTCTCCAATAAATATTCCACCTGCTATAGTTTTATTATAAAAAGTTTCTTTCACTTTTTTATAATCTTTCTGTTTACTTACAATTGAAACAAGTACGTTATAACCCATTTTACTTGCATTATCTATAACTGCTCCGGTAAAAGGCGAAAAGTAAGAACTAGCTGTAACTTGCATGCCGTCTGAATCTACCTTCATATCAATAATAAAAAGACCGATTATTCTATTTTTAACTCCTGCAAGCATTCTAGCTGACGCATGTGGCACATAATTATTTTCCTTAATTATACGTTGGATTCTTTTTTTTGTCTCTTCTGGAACATTATCATAATTATTAATTACCCTTGAAACGGTGCTTCTTGAAACTCCGGCTATTTTAGCTATATCTATACTGTTCATATCTGCACCTCCGATTTATTACTTAAACGCGTGTTCATAATATAATGATACTATACATTTTCTTACTTTTCAAACTCAAATAAGTTGAAATTTCTTTAAATAACCGAGTTTTAGTAGAATTATCTTCCTTTATATTCATATTGCTCATCTTCTTAGACAATCGTTTACATTTACTAATTAAAATTTTAAAATTTGTAATATCTCTTTAAGTCTTTTAGCTAATATAGCTTTAGCCCATTTGTATTTCTATTTCTATTTCTATTTTATGACAAGAACCGTCACCAAACATAGGAAGTACCTTCTCTTCTATGATTTTACCATCCACTTTTATCATTTTCACACCCTTTGAAACATGTTGCGGATTCACAACTTCAATATTGTAGATATCTCCCCTGTATACTCGTGTAATCTGAAATTCGTTCCAATGGCTTGGAATACAAGGATTTACAATAAGTCCATAATATTCTGGTTTTACGCCTAATATCCACTGCGTAATTTCAAAATAGTTCCATGCGGCTGTACCTGTAAGCCAAGAATTTTTAGCTTCGCCATACCTTTGAGCATCTTTTCCCGCTACCATTTGTGAATAAACATAAGGTTCAGTTCTATGTACCTCACTTATTTCTTCAACATAGGCTGGAGCTATTCTTTTATATAAATCAAATGCTCTATCTCCTCTACCTAAAATTGTTTCTGCAATCATTATCCATGGATTATTGTGACAGAATATACCGCCATTTTCCTTATATCCTGGTGGATAAGATGAAATCTCACCAATATTTAGATCATACTTACTATAAGAGGGCGCTTGAAGCATGATACCATACTTAGTATCCAATCTTTTTTTAACTGAGTCTAACGCTTTTAATGCTAGTCCTTCTTCTACACCAATACCTGCCATTACACAGAAGCCTTGTGATTCAATATATATTTGACCCTCTTCACATTCTTTACTACCCACTTTGTTTCCAAAAGCATCATATGCTCTTAAAAACCAATCTCCATCAAAACCTTTATCTATAACGGCATTTTTCATTTCGTCAACGTGCTTCTGAGCTAGTATAGCTTCATCAAATAGACATCGTCTTGTACATAATTCTACATATTCTGGTCCAATAAACACAAACATTCCTGCTATTAGCACAGATTCAGCAACTCTACCATCAGGATCCCCAGAGGTTTGAAAAGATTTATCGGGTTCTTTTGAAAAACAATTAAGGTTCAGACAGTCATTCCAGTCGGCTCTTCCGATTAGCGGAAGTCCATTTGGTCCAAGATTATTTATAACATGGTAAAATTAGCGTTTTAAATGCTCCATTAGTGTATCTTTTATATTATCATCACAATTAAAAGACACGCGTTCATTCAAGATATCAAAATCTCCGGTTTCTTTTATATATGCAGCAGTACCTAAAATCAGCCATAATGGATCATCATTAAAGCCTCCACCCACTTCGAAGTTCCCCTTTTTAGTTAATGGTTGATATTGGTGATATGCTCCACCATCTTCAAATTGTGTAGCGGCTATATCTAATATTCTTTCTCTTGCTCTTTCAGGAATTTGATGCACAAACCCAAGTAAATCTTGATTTGAGTCCCTAAATCCCATACCTCTCCCAATACCAGACTCAAAATAAGATGCACTTCTAGACATATTAAATGTTACCATGCACTGATATGGATTCCATATGTTAACCATTCGGTTTAACTTATCATCATCACTATTTATATTATATTTTAATAATAAATTTAACCAATATTCATTTAAAAATTTTAACCCCTCTTCTACCTCAAAATCAGTTTTAAACCTATCTATCATTACTTTTGCCTTAGTCTTATTAATAACACCAGGACTTTCCCACTTCTCTTCTTCCTTATTCTCTACATATCCAATTACAAAAATAAGACTAGTCTCAGCGCCAGGTTTAAGAGTTAATACTTTACTGTGAGACCCCACTGGAGACCATCCACTAGCTATAGAATTATTAGATTTACCTGAAATAACTGTTTGTGGTGAATCAAATCCATTATATAATCCTAAAAATGACCCTCTATCGCTATCAAACCCATCTATCTCTGTATTTACAGAATAAAATGAATAATGATTTCGCCTTTCTCTATATTCTGTTTTATGATAAATCACAGAATTATCTACTTCAACTTATCCAGTACTAAAATTTCTTTGAAAATTAGTCATATCGTCATAAGCATTCCATAAACAGAACTCAATAAATGAAAAAACCGTAATTTCCTTAGTATAACTTGAAGTGTTTTTTATTTTAAGTCTATTTACTTCTCCGTGATACTTTAAAGGGACAAACATCAATTGCTCTACTTCAAGGCCATTTTTTTCACTTTTAATTTTAGTGTATCCAAGTCCATGCCTACATTCATATGAATCCAATTTAGTTTTTACAGGCATATACCCTGGTGTCCATACATCTTTCCCATCATTTATATAATAATATCTTCCCCCATTATCCACAGGTGCACTATTATACCTATATCTAGTTAGCCTTCTAAGCCTAGCATCCTTATAAAAAGAATACCCACCACTAGTGTTTGAAACAAGTGAGAAAAAGTCCTCTGTCCCAAGATAATTTATCCACGGGTACGGAGTTTTAGGCGTTGTAATAACATATTCTTTATTTAAATCATTAAAATAACCAAATTTCATTGTTTATCCTTCCCCCTTATATTTATACAATTCTATCTTATACAGAATTATTAGTTTTATCAATTACCATAAAAGCTAGAATTAGCTACATTTATTGAATTACGTTTAATTAACGCGCGTTTACGATAGTTTTTAGATTCTCATGTTTATTTAAAAGTATCTATAGATTTACTGCATTACTTCTTATATTGAGAACTTCTACATTAGTACTATTAATATCCACAGTTTTTTAGATACATTGTCCTTTAACTGTTATACTGTACCTAAGGAGTTGATATTATGTGTTACGAAATATTAAAAACAATTATAAAAGATAGTACTAATATAGTTTTTTTTGGAGGTGCAGGCGTTTCTACTGAAAGTAATATTCCTGATTTTCGTTCTCAAAATGGCTTATATAATGTAAAAAATAACTTAAATTATCCTCCTGAAGTTATTTTAAGTAATTCCTTTTTTATGAATCATACTGAAGATTTTTTCAAGTTTTATAAATCTAATATGATCTTTACAGATGCATTACCTAATAATGCGCATATTACATTAGCTAAACTAGAAAAAGCAAATAAACTAACTGCTATAATTACTCAAAACATTGATGGTTTACATCAAACTTCTGGTTCTAAAAATGTATATGAACTACACGGATCTGTGCATAGGAATTATTGCATGAAATGCAATGAATTTTTCGACTTAAATTATATATTAAATAGTAAAACCATCATTCCTAAGTGTAATAGCTGTGGTGGAATTGTTAAACCAGATGTAGTTCTTTACGAGGAAGAATTAGATATGGACATCTTAGAACGTTCTATTAATGCAATAAGTAATGCCGATACATTAATTGTTGGTGGAACCTCGCTTGTGGTATATCCCGCTGCAAATCTTATAAAATTTTTCAAAGGAAATAATTTAGTTCTTATTAATAAATCCTCTACCCCTTACGATAAAAAAGCAACTTTAGTAATTAATGAAAGTATAAGTAAAGTTTTAAGTTCTGCATACGAAGTTTAATGTTATCTATAATAAATTACAAATATAAAACCACTAAGCATAGCTTAGTGGTTTTTTTTACCTGGCGACGACCTACTCTCCCACAAGGTCACCCTTGCAGTACCATTGGCACATTGAAGCTTAACCTACCTGTTCGGTATGGGAAGGGGTGTTACCTTCATGCCATAATCACCAGATTAATAAAAACAGCCCTAATAGGACTGTTTTTTTGGTGGACCTTCAGGGATTCGAACCCCGGACCGACCGGTTATGAGCCGGTAGCTCTAACCAACTGAGCTAAAGATCCCTGTTATTATCTGGCGACAACCTACTCTCCCACAAGGTCACCCTTGCAGTACCATTGGCGCATTGAAGCTTAACCTACCTGTTCGGTATGGGAAGGGGTGTTACCTTCATGCCATAATCACCAGATGAGAATATAAATATTCTCTCAAAATTGCACAGTAAAATAATCTTCTCGCTATCGCTCAAAGCTTTCACTCCTTTTTTACAAAAGGAGTATATCGTAAAATTAATACTATTATGTTACTTTTATTTATTTTGGTCAAGCCCTCGACTTATTAGTATTAGTCAGCTGAACATGTTACCATGCTTACACCTCTAACCTATCAACCTGGTGTTCTTCCAGGAGTCT
>NZ_JBOITO010000015.1:0-12745 GCF_050717635.1 Clostridium sp. | reverse complement strand
GATAGGTTAGAGGTGTAAGCATGGTAACATGTTCAGCTGACTAATACTAATAAGTCGAGGGCTTGACCAAAATAAATAAAAGTAACATAATAGTATTAATTTTGCGATATACTCCTTTTGTAAAAAAAGAGCGAAGGTTCCGACCGTAAGGAAGGAGACTAATTTACTGTGCAATTTTGAGAGAATACTTTTCTATAAAAAAAGTAAAATTCTCTATAAAAAATGATGATGAGAGTATATTTTATATATAATATCCGTAGTCAACGACGGTAGATTCTCACTTATTATTTCTAAAAAATAATCTGGTGATTATGGCATGAAGGTAACACCCCTTCCCATACCGAACAGGTAGGTTAAGCTTCAACGCGCCAATGGTACTGCAAGGGTGACCTTGTGGGAGAGTAGGTTGTCGCCAGGTAAATACTAAAATACTAATATTTTAGTATTTTAGTATTTTATAAGGCTCCTTGGTCAAGCGGTTAAGACACCACCCTTTCACGGTGGTAACAGGGGTTCAATTCCCCTAGGAGTCACCATTTTTATGCAGATGTGGCGGAATGGCAGACGCACTAGACTTAGGATCTAGCGCCTCACGGTGTAAGGGTTCAAGTCCCTTCATCTGCACCAATTAAGCGGGTATAACTCAATGGTAGAGTGTTAGCCTTCCAAGCTAATTACGAGGGTTCGATTCCCTCTACCCGCTCCATTTTTTTATTTATAATATGTGTCTTTAGCTCAGTTGGATAGAGCAACGCCCTTCTAAGGCGTGGGCCGGGGGTTCGAATCCCTTAAGACACACCATACATTGGGATATCGCCAAGCGGTAAGGCACCACACTTTGACTGTGGCATTCGTAGGTTCAAATCCTGCTATCCCAGCCAATATGGTTTACTAGCTCAGTTGGTAGAGCACATGACTTTTAATCATGGTGTCCGGGGTTCGATTCCCCGGTAAGCCACCAAATGTTATAAGGCTCCTTGGTCAAGCGGTTAAGACACCACCCTTTCACGGTGGTAACAGGGGTTCAATTCCCCTAGGAGTCACCAGAAAAAAGTCCTTGCGATTGCAAGGACTTTTTTGTTTGTAGTTTTTTTGTGGAGTAATATGAATGTTTCCACAGAAAAACTATTATGACTGTGGATAATGATGAATTATTGTTGATAACTTTTAGAAATTAGTGTATATTTAAAAAATGGAGATGAAAATATGTTTATAAATGAAAGAGTTTTTATTGCTAAATTTACAAGTAGACCGAATAGGTTTCAAGCTTATGTAAATTTAAATGGTGTTGAATTAATGGTTCATGTTCCTAATACAGGAAGATGTAGTGAAATACTAACCCCCGGGTCTAAAGTTTTATTAAGAGAAGAACTTAATCCTAGTAGAAAAACACTATATGACCTAATTGCAGTGTATAAAAATAGTAAAATTATTAACATAGATTCACAAATTCCTAATAAGGTTGTTGATGAAGCATTAAAAAATAGAAAAATACAAAAACTTATTAAATATAATATAGTACAGAGAGAAAAAACATTTGGGAATAGTAGATTTGATTTCAGGCTATCTAATAATTTAGATGAGGTATATTATCTTGAGGTGAAGGGTGTAACATTTGAAGTAGATGGTAAAACTATGTTTCCAGATGCACCTACAGAAAGAGGAAGAAAACATATATTAGAACTTATAGAGGCTAAAAAAGCAGGTTTTGGAGCTGGAATACTATTTCTTATTCAGATGAGTAATATTAGTGAATTTTCACCATATGATGCTATGGACCAGGCTTTTGGTGATACATTAAGAGCAGCGAAAGAAAATGGCGTTGATATTTTTGCTTATGAGTGTGAAGTTGGTGAAAAATTTATAACTTTAAGTTTACCAGTTCCGGTTATTTTATAATTTAAGTAGATTTAAATAAACCCACATTAATATTAGGGTTTAGGGAGGTAATAAATTGAAATTTAAATATTGTCCACACTGCGGAAGCAAATTAATTGAAAAATATAGTTGGGATGAAGGAACAGTACCATATTGTCACGTACATGATATTATGTTTTTTGATACACCGAAACCATGCGTAATAGTTGCTGTTATGAAAGGTAAAGAAATTTTACTTCTTAAACAAAGTTATACATTTAAAAATTCAAAGGTATTAGTATCAGGATATGTAACTAATGGAGAATCCGTTGAGGAAACTGTGTATAGAGAAGTTAAAGAAGAAACAGGAATAACGGTTGGAGATATAAAATATTTAGGAAGTGAGTATTACGCTTCTAAAGAAATTATAATGTTAACTTTTTGTGCTATGTATGTTGAAGGGGATATAATTAAATCTTCAGAAGTTGAATTAGTTGAGTGGACAAGTATAGATGATGCGTTGTTTGAAATGAATGAAGATGAGATAGGTAAAAGAGTTGTTAGAAAAGTACTAATGGAAATGAAGTAACTTCTAATGCTAATCACAGAAGATTCAATTCGGATTAATTATTAAATCTTCTGTGATTGTTAAATTAAAAGAGAGGACCTAATTATTTAAAATCTTTATGGAAGTCTAGTTAAAAGGATCTCCAAATACTGACCATCTACATAATTTACGGTAGCTTCATCAATCATCATACCTACAAGTGTAAGTTCTGTACCTGTATCGGTGTCGCCAGTTAAATTCCAATAGTATTCTTCCATTTCATGCAGTCTTGGTGTGTTTAGTGATCTTTCTAAAAGTTCAATGTTTTCTTTAGATATATAGGTTATTTGTGCTTTTATAGATATAATTATTTTTTTATTATTTTTGTTAATATCAAGGTGAATATTATATGAACCGTGACTATAACAGTAATTCATCAATTCAGTGACTATTTTTATATTTCTTTGATTTGTGTGTTTCAAATTTAATCATGCTCCCTTCTAAATGCAGAAATAATTGGTATAAGAATAATACATACTATCCCACCTGCAAAACCATTATTATATAAATTTAAACCACCATGAAGATATCCAAGATTCATCATTAGACATATGTGTAAGAACCCAGCTATAGCACCATAAGCCCATCCGAATTGACCTGAAATTGGAGCCAATGTTGAACTAAACAAAATCCCAAGGACCATTCCAGGTGAAGCCACATGCCAAATATTTAATAGAGAGGCAAGTGTTGCACCAATCATAACAGGAAATACGTTACGTAGGTGCTTTCCGAATGCGCCAAAGCCAACAATGGTTAGTATTCCACCTATGGTAGGACCATTTAAATCTCCTCCGATTACAAGGACAAATAAAGTAGAATATATACCTAGGATACCCATATTTATCATGGTAATACCTCTTCCGAATACGAGGTAATAATCACTTACGAGTCTACCAGGTTGTTTATAGAGGTTAAATAAGCCTTTGAAACTATTGTTGTTCTCTATATATCCGAATAATATAATTAATATAAATAAGCAGATTAATATTATAGAAAAACATAAGTTATTACCAGTTGACCAAAGCAATCGGCTTTCGAAATTTATACCAAAGGCTCTTAGAAGTGACATTAGTAAAGTTGCAAGAAGTCCAGCAGCAAAACCTATATTATAAAGATTATAACCCTCGTGAAGTTTTAGACAGTAAGCTGCCATTGGAGGAAGAATAAAGCCGATAAATGTACTTATTATTACTCCGATAGTTATATTTAAAACAAGTGGTAAATTACCTAATAATGCTATTTGATTAACGGTAGGGGATAAAGTTGTTCCAAATAGTGCTATTAAAACATAACTTATAAACCGTTCGTTTTGATATCTTGAATACAGCCATATTCCAAATATTATTGGCCAAATATTAACAATATTTTTACCGAAAAGAGAGAAACCAGCCATTGTAAATAGTGCAGCTACAGTGGAACCATTCGGTTTTATTCCTACAAGGATAAGTAGAAATATAGAAGCTAAAACTACCAAAGACATATTAATAAAAGCTGCACCAATACCTGCAAGTTTTATGTAATCGGTTATCAGTATATTAGATTCAAAAAAAATTTTTTTAAAGCCTAAAAAGATTTCACTAGGTGTGTCAATAATAAATGCTAAAGATATAAAAATTAAGCAAAATAAAATAAACATACGATAGGTAGAATGAATTTTTTTTGGCATTAAGGACCTCCTTATTATATAAGTTTACTTTATGTAATTATATTATAGTAAATATAAAGTAATTGCTAGTATAAATTAAATAATATATTTTTTATAGTAGATTAAAGCAAGTATTAAAAGTATAATTATACTAATGATAATTACAATTTAAATAGTTAGCATAATTTAAATTGTTCCCAAAATAGCAGTGATTTTATATTAGATATACTAAAAATAATAATAAATAAGGAAGCGAATAATAATGGAAAAAAATAAAGAAGCTAAAAAGGTACCTCAAATAAAAGGGATTTTGAGAAGCCATATGATAGAGCTACCAAGCATAATAAGAGAAGCTAGCGGTATTGTAATCTTTGGGAAAAGATTAAAGTCTTTTGTTTTTACTACAGATGTAGCTGTTATAAGAAATACAAATGCGGACGCAATTATAGCAGTGTATCCATTTACACCTCAACCAATAATAACAGAGTCGCTTTTGTTAGCAGCAGACGTACCACTATTTTGTGGGGTTGGAGGGGGAATTACTACAGGGAAGAGGGTAACAAATTTAGCACTAGATGCGGAATTTAAAGGAGCTATGGGAGTAGTAGTTAACAGTCCAATAACCAACGAAGTTATAACACAGGTAAGAGAAACCATTGATATTCCAATAATAGTTACTGTTGTATCAGAATTTGAAGATATAGAAGCAAGAATAAATGCAGGAGCAACTATACTGAATGTTTCAGGAGCTAAGAGAACAGCTTATATAGTTAGAAAAATAAGAGAAAAATATTCTGATTTTCCTATAATAGCCACTGGAGGACCAAATGATAGTAGTATATTAGAAACAATACAAGCGGGGGCTAATGCTATTACCTATACTCCACCAATAGCGGCGGATATTTTAAATGAAATAATGATCAAGTATAGGAGAAAATATGAGTTGGAAAATGAAGAGTGATAATATAAGATATACGCTAATGATAAATCAATATAGACTAAAATGGTAGGTGATAAAATGGCTGTAGGTGGAGATAACTGTGATAAATGTCCTGAATATGCTACAAAGAAGTGTGATGGTAAAGATCAGGACTGCATATGCAAAAGATGCCCGAGAAATTTAGCACAGTGTTTAACTACAAAGTACTGTAGAGAAACTGAATCAATAATTAATATATAAAATTAATGATAATATGTTTTAGTAGCTTTTTCAAATATAGTTCTATAAGTTTTAGTAATTGTGTTAATTATGTGCGTGGAGTCTGTACATAGGTATTATTCTATGAAATTGGGGAAATAATAATGATAAATTGACTAGCTCAATAATAAGGAGGAGATTTTTTATGCCCAAGATAGAATATATTGAACAGATGATGCATGTTGCAAATAGTTGTAATGGATATAACGCAATAAAATCAGGATTTCAATCGTCAATAGGTACAGCATTTAGCAAAAGCTGTGGTAATTGTGAGCATTTAAAAAATGATAAATGTGATATTAATTTATACGACAAAGTTTTATCATCATTAGATCAAGGTTAATGCAAAAAAAATACATAATAAAGTATTAACTACCTTTTAAAAATGTTGAAAATAGGAACAATATATTAAATCGCACAATTTATTATATAAATAATGCGCAAAATATGCTAAAATTACCTTGAAGTAACTATTGTTATATTGTAAATTTTATAGTTTAGTGATAAAACAAAGAAGTAATAGCTACTTCAAGACAAATCGCAAAATGAATAAAAAATGGCGAAAGCCAAACCTTGGAGGTTATATTATGCATAAGAGATTATTTATACCAGGACCGGTAGAAGTAGCAGATGATGTACTTCAAAAAATGGCTACTCCACAAATATCACATAGAGGTAAGGAAGCATCAGTATTACAAAGAAACATAAGCGATAAAATGAGAAAAGTTTTTAATACTAAAGAAGAAATATTACTTTCCACTAGTTCAGGAAGTGGACTTATGGAAGGTGCTGTTCGTTCATGTACAGCAAAAAGAGCTGCAGTATTTTCAGTAGGAGCGTTTGGAAACAGATGGTTTGAAATGTGTACATCTAATGCAGTACCAGCAGATAAGTTTGAATCTGAATGGGGACAGCCAACAACTCCAGAAATGATTGAAGATGTGTTAAAGACTGGGAAATATGATTTGATAACTATTACTATGAATGAGACTTCAACTGGGCTTATGAATGACATGGATAGTTTATCTGAAGTTTATAAAAGATATCCAGAAGTTATAGTATGCGTTGATGCAGTAAGTAATGCTGCTGGAACGGAAATAAATGTAGATAAGTGGGCTATAGATATTTGTATAACTTCAACTCAAAAATGTTTGGGACTACCTGCGGGAATGGCTATTTGTTCATTCTCAAAAAAAGCAGTAGAAAGAGCAAAACTAGTTCCAAACAGAGGATCATACTTTGATTTGTTAGGACTATATGAATGTATTCAAAAGAAAAATTACCAATATCCTTCCACTCCATCACTTGCACATATGTTTGCTTTAGATTATCAATTGGATAAGATAGTAGAAGAAGGGTTAGAAAATAGGTACGCTAGACATATTGCTGGTGCTGAGATTGTAAGAGCATGGGCTACAAAATACTTTGAAGTATTCCCAAATGAAAACTTTTTGTCAAACACATTAACTAACATTAAAAACACAAGAGAGATTAGTATTTCTGATCTAAACAAGCAATTAGCGGAAAAAGGATTTATGATTTCTAATGGTTATGGGAAATTGAAAGATAAGACATTTAGAATAGCACATATGGCTGAAACTACAACAAAAGACATAGAAGAACTTTTGTTAATAATTAATGAAATTTTAGGACTTGAATAATAAAAATATAGAATTAAGAATGAAAAATTATAATGTGATTTTTCATTCTTAATTTAACTTTTATAAGAAATTGAAAATATTATTAATATATGTGATTTATATAAATAGGAGGATTATAATGATGAGAATATTAGTTACTGATGGTATGGAGAAAAATGCTATAGAAGATTTAAGATCTAAAGATTATGAAGTTGTTGAGAAGTTTTATGAGCCGGAAATTTTAGGTGAAATGTTACAAGAGTTTGATGTAGTTGTAGTTAGATCTGCTACAAAGATTAGACAACCAATAATTGATAAAGCAGCAGAGGCTGGAAGATTAAAACTTATAATACGTGGTGGAGTTGGAGTTGACAACATAGACGTAGCATATGCCATGGAAAAAGGAATAAAAGTATCTAACACTCCAAATGCAAGTAGTGCTTCTGTAGCTGAACTTGCTCTTGCTCATATGTTTGCGATATCAAGATTTATTAATATTTCAAATGTATCTATGAGACAAGGGAAATGGGATAAGAAAAAATACGAAGGCGTAGAAATTGCTGGAAAAACTTTGGGGTTAATTGGATTTGGAAGAATTTCAAGAGAACTGGCTAAAAAAGCATCTGCACTTGGTATGACAGTTATATATACAGACATAATAGGAAAAGCTAAGGATTGTGATGAATATGAATTTTTCGAATTAAATGATGTGTTAAAAAAAGCTGACTATGTATCATTACACATACCATTTTTCAAAGAAAAAGGTGCTACTATAGGAAAAGAACAGCTAGCTATGATGAAAGATGGAGCATTCCTAATAAATTGTGCTAGAGGTGGAGTAGTTGATGAAGTTGCGTTAGTAGAAGCCTTAGATAATGGAAAGTTAGCAGGAGCTGGAGTAGACGTTTATATTGAAGAACCAACTAAAAATGAAGCTTTAGTTAATAATCCGAAAGTTTCTGTAACACCACATATTGGAGCTGCAACTGCGGAAGCTCAGACAAGAATAGGTACTGAAATAACAAGCATTATTTACGATTTTTTCAAGTAAACTAGTGAAATCAATTAACTCAGGGAGGAATAATAATGGCAGTAGTAAGACCTTTTAAAACATACAGACCACAGTTAGATTTAGTAGAGAAAGTATCAGCTCTTCCTTATGATGTAATGAACAGTGAAGAAGCTAGAGAAATGGTAAAAGGGAAACCATATTCATTTTTACATGTTGATAAACCAGAAGTAGATTTAGAACCAGGAATAGACCTTCACAGTGAGAAGGTTTATCTTAAGGCTAGAGAGAATCTTCAAAAAATGATTGGTGATAAAGTATATATGCAAGATGAAAAACCTTGTTTGTATATTTACAGACAAATAATGAATGGGAGACCTCAAACTGGTATAGTTGCTTGTGCTTCAATCGATGATTATATAAATGATGTAATTAAAAAACATGAGCTAACAAGAGCTGATAAAGAGCTTGATAGATTTAATCATGTTGATTACACAAATGCTAATACTGGACCAATATTCTTAACATATAGACATAAAGATGAAGTAGACGCTATAGTAAAAAATTGGACAGAAACAAAAAAAGCAGTATATGATTTTAAGTCAGAAGATGGTGTGTCTCAAATTATTTGGGTTATAGATGAAGAAGAAGTTATAAATAAGCTATCAGCTATATTTGCTGAAACAGATTATTTATATATAGCCGATGGTCATCATAGATCGGCCTCAGCTGTTAAAGTTGGGCTAAAGAGAAGACAAGAAAACCCATCATACAAAGGTGATGAGGAATTCAATTTCTTCTTATCAGTTATATTCCCTGACAATGATTTATATGTAATGGATTATAATAGAGTTGTTGCGGATTTAAACGGAAATACCTCAGAAGAATTTATGAATAAAGCAGCTGAAAAATTTGACATAACTCCATATACAGGGGAAGGTCAATTTAAGCCAGAAGTGCAAAGAACTTACGGAATGTACTTAGATGGTAAATGGTATAAACTTGAAGCTAAAGTTGGAACTTTTAATATGAATGACCCTGTTGAAAGATTAGACGTATCAATACTTCAAAAAAATCTACTAGAGCCAGTTCTAGGAATTGATGACCCAAGAACAAATTCAAGAATTGATTTTATTGGTGGAATAAGAGGACTTGGAGAACTTGAAAGAAGAGTTAATGAAGGCATGAGTGTCGCATTCTCGATGTGTGCTACAACTATGGACGATTTGATGGATATAGCAAATGCAGGGAAAACAATGCCACCTAAATCAACTTGGTTTGAACCAAAATTACAAAGTGGAATATTTGTTCACAAACTATAATTTAATGATATGAAAAAATAGGAATGTAGAAGTAGGAAGAAAAGCCACGCATATGCGTGGCCTTTTTAAATATATAGGGTATAATAAAATTATAAATTAATTTGATTTAATTAATACAGGTTGCAAGGGAGATAAAAAATATGGCACAGCATTCATTGTCAAGAACGGAATTGCTTATAGGTATGGATAGTTTAAATAAATTAAAAGAGTGTAAAGTAATAGTTTTTGGAATTGGTGGGGTTGGTAGTTATACAGTTGAAGCACTTGTAAGAGCGGGTGTTGGAAAGTTGGTATTAATAGATGACGATACAATTTGTTTAACAAATTTAAATAGACAAATACATGCCACCCATAAAACTATAGGTAAAAGTAAGGTTTTAGTGATGAAGGATAGAATACTCGACATAAATCCTGAATGTGAGGTTATCACTCATGAAACATTTGTAACTGCAGATAATATGGCGGATATAATTACTGAAGATACAGATTATGTAGTAGATGCTATTGATACAGTGACTTCAAAAATAGCGTTAGTAGAATTCTGCAGAGAACATAATATGAATATTATATGTTGTTTGGGTACAGGTAATAAATTAGATCCAACACTATTTAGAGTCGCTGACATTTATGATACGAAAATGTGTCCACTTGCAAAAGTTATGCGACATGAGTTGCGACAGAGAAATATTGAAAGTCTTAAGGTGGTTTATTCAGAAGAAATGCCTATGAAGCCAAGGCTTGACGAAGTTATAACATGTAAGGAAGGATGCGTATGTACTGGTGGTTCAAAAAAATGTGCCATGAAAAGACAAATTCCCGGGAGCATATCTTTTGTTCCTCCAGTAGCGGGTATGATAATTGGTGGAGAAGTGGTTAAGGACTTAATAAAAGATATTTAACCCATTGAACTATAAGGGGGAAATCTATTGAAAAACAAGAACAATGTTATAGCTATAATTTTTATATTTATTATCATGGGGCTAAATGCAATGGCTGAGAATACTAGAGGAATATTTATACCAGCTTTTAAATCAGATTTTAATATAGATAATACTGGGATAGGTATAATGCTCTTTATTGGATCTTTAGCATATGTTTTGTTTTCTTATATTGGGGGAATACTTTGTGAGAAAATAGGACAAAAGAGAGTTATTATATTAGGGCTATTTTTTATGTTTTTATCACTGGTTTTATTATCAGAAATAAATGGTTATGCTACTTTTTTAATAGGTATTTTTATTATGAGTATGGGGGTAGCACTTACAGGTATAGCGATAAACACTTTAGTGCCAGTATTAATCTTAAGTTATCAAGCTATTCTTATGAATCTAATTCATTTTTGTTACGGTGTGGGAGGAGCATCGGGTCAAGCAATAGGTGGAATATTAATGTCCAAAGGTTATACTTGGAGAAATATATACTTAGGTTTATCAATTTTGTTTTTAATTCTACTAATTACATCTATTTTTATAAAATTTCCTCATACCCATAAATATAATGAAAAAAACAAAATAAATATATTAGAGATTTTAAGAAATAAAATAGTTTATTTCTATGTATTTGCATTAGGATTTTATGTATTTGCTGAGATAGCCACAGTAAGCTGGTTGGTGAATCATATAAAAGATAATTATAACTATAATAGCAGTAAGAGTGCATTTTATAGTGTAATGTTCTTAATTGTATTTAGTATAGGAAGGCTTGTGGGAGGATTTGTAGTTGAAAAATTAGATTATTTAAAAACAACTATGGCATCTTTAATAATTGCAGTGTGCTTGTTTACCTTTGGACTTATAATTGGACAAGATGGCCTTATAATAATATCTATTTCAGGTTTCTTTTTTGCAATTACATTTCCAACTATTGTGCTTACAATAAGCAAGGTATTTAAGCAGAATATCTCTTATATAACAGGGTTAATAGTTACATTAACTTCTTTAGTTAATATGTTACTTAACTTAGTAATAGGTAGACTAAATGATATAATTGGTACATATTTTGCTTTTTATATGATTCCACTAAGTTTAGTGATATCAATTATATTTATATATTTTATCTATATAAATACCACAAAAGATTTTAGCATTGAAAAAGGGGTTAGTAATGAATAAGGGCAAATATGTGAACTTAGAAGCTGTAAAGGGAAATGAAAGAGAATATGTAATAAAAGATAATACTTATATTATACTAGGGAGAATATTTATAGTGGAATTAGATAAACAAAATAAATTTTGTCTGTTTAGATTGAAATTCCATAAATATACTAATAAAGGTTATGAGTATCTAAAAGACGCATTAAACCTTATACTTAATATTTTGGTTAAAAACATGGGGATAAATAAAGTAAATGTAATAGCCCGTGAAAATATAAATATAAGAGCTTTTACTGATTTAGGATTTGAGTTAGAGGGTATTATTACAAATAGTATAATAATTAAGTCTGAATTTAAATCAGAAATTATGTTTGGTATAAATTCATTAGGTTTTAATAGAAATCTAATAAAAAGGGACCTTTCGATTAAAGGTAGAAATATTAATATCCAGGTATTAACTCAAGGTGATGCAGAAGAGGTGTTAGATTTCCAATTAAGAAACAGAGAATTTTTAAAGCGTTTTGAACCTTTTAGAGATGCAAGTTTTTACACTTTAGATAACCAAAAGCATAATTTAATAGAGAGTTATAAACAGTTTTTAAATGGTAATGGTATTAATTTTGGTATATATAAGGATAGTAAATTTATTGGGAAAATAAGAATATCTAATATTGTTATGGGTGTTTTTAAAAATGCATTTATAGGTTATTCTATAGATGAAAAAGAACAAGGTAATGGATATATGAAAGAAGCAGTTAAACTTGTAGTGGAATATGCATTTGAGGAATTAGAGTTACATAGAATAGAAGCAACTACTTTAATAGACAATGAAAAATCACAAAGAGTTCTAAGAAGCTGTGGATTTAAAGAACTTGGAATAAGTGAAGAGTATTTATATATAAATGGATCATGGAGAGATCACATGGTTTTTTATAAGGTTAAAGGTTAACGTCAAGTATTTATTCTCGGTTTGTATAAATATCTATGTATACCATGCCTAGTGTATCAATACGAGAAAAATGTAGAATAAGCAAGGAAACAAGATTAATTTACACTTATATTTGCGTAAGTATGATGTATATATAAATATTTATAAACTAGTATGGTAAAATAATAAATGTAGTTGCAGTTTAAAAGCTATAAAAAAATCATGGTGGCAGAGAATTTAATTAAAAAAGAATAAAAAACTGTTGACAAATGATTAAACAACTGGTAAAGTAGTAGAAGTCGTCACATAATGACAAATGAAATTGGTCTTTGAAAATTAAACAGAGAAATAGGTAAAGAATAGCAAAATAATATTTTGCTAAACCAGTTAATTACTTTAGTAAAAAGAAGTAAAATTTTAGTCGTAAGACTAAATAGTATGTAATG
>NZ_JBOITO010000014.1:0-13975 GCF_050717635.1 Clostridium sp. | reverse complement strand
AGCCTCTAAATCTTTCTTTACTGACGCTACACTTGGCATAATAAGACCTCCGTAATCCTTCATATAGTCTTATTATAACCAAATATTTAGAAAATATTAAATTTCAACATCTATCTTAAACATAGCCAAAATAAAAAACCAACCTCATTAAGGGGTTGTTTTTTATCTAAAAGGTGCAGTCAAGGGTGCATTTGGGATATGGGGGTTATTATAGCACACTATTCTAATAACTCCACATACACAAACAATGATATAATGAAATCATAGAAAATAAATATAGAACAACGAAGACCGCAGTAAGTTTAATAAATTATCATTTCATATTTTGCCCAAGGTATAGAAGGGAAAATTTTCAATACCGAATGTAGGTAATAAATGAAGTAAAGGTAGGCGGTAATAAGATGAAGGTTATTAAAAGTTTAGATATTGAACGGCAAACATTATATAACAAAATAAAAGAGTATAAAACTAGCAGTTACAGAAAATAGATTGGAGGATTTAGTAAAACTATGAATATTGAAAAAACAATTAATGCACTTAAGAAAAATAATTATGAGGTAAACTTCTTTAAAACCGCTGAAGATGCGGCACAGTATTTAGACAGTAGTCTTAATGACCAATATATTGGATTTGGTGATTCTGATACTATGCTGCAGATGAAATTATTTGATAGGATTGCTTCGCACAACAAGGTTGTTGATCCTAAGCATTTGGCACTAGGGAAAACATTTAACGATACTGCAATAGAGTGCCTGACAACAGAAATTTTTTTGACCTCAGTCAACGCCCTCTCAGAATCAGGAGAGTTTGTTAATATTGATGCCACAGGTAATCGTGTAGCTGGATCACTATTCGGTCATAAAAAGGTATATTTTGTTGTCAGTACAAATAAAATAACGCAAACACTAGAAGAGGCTATTTGGCGTGCTCGTAACATTGCTGCTCCTCGTAATGCTATGAGATTAGGACTTAGAACCCCATGTGCAATAAAAGGAGATCGTTGTTATAATTGTTCCAGTCCAGATCGTATCTGTAATGGTCTTGTAATTTACTATAAAAAGATGAATGACATGGATATGGAAGTCATATTGATAGATGAAGAGCTTGGTTTTTAATGTAACTGATATCGCGAGAAGTATTAATATGTAACGATTGAACTTAGTCGTAAAAAGTGTTATAATATCAATGGTAAACTCAGTAGAATGTGTTTACTACACAAAAAGCAAGTGTAATATTGCAATTGAGAATAGAATATAATAAAGAGCTTATTTTTATAGGCTCTTTTTTAGTGATAAAGAGAGGTAAAATATGTTAAAAATTGATAGCTTGTCCTACTCATTCCCGCAAAAGGATCTATATAATAACATTTCATTTACTTTAGAAGATGGTCAGCATTGTGCTTTTATAGGAACAAATGGCAGCGGAAAAAGTACACTTATAGATATAATTATGGATCCAGAAAAATATATGTTCGATGGTGAGCTCACCATGGACCCAAATTGTAGAATTGGGTATGTAAGTCAATTCTCACAACAGGGCGAAACAAAAGAAATTACAGTTTTCGAATATATAGGGGAAAAATTTATTAAGTTGCAAAATAAAATAGCATCTATTTGCATCGAAATGGAAACATCTTCGGATATTGATTCACTACTAGAAAAGTATCAACAAACACTAGACGCGTTTGATGCTATTAATGGGGATGATTTCGAAAACCGTATTAATAAAAACTTGAATCTTGCAAACTTAATGAGGTATAAAGATCTAATGATATCTGAACTTAGTGGTGGGGAATTCAAGCTTATTCAAGTAATTAAGGAAATGCTAAATAGTCCAGACTTAATGATTATGGATGAGCCCGATGTGTTTTTAGACTTTGAAAACCTTGTTGCTCTTAAAAATCTAATTAATTCGCATAAAGCAGCAATGTTAATTATTACGCACAACAGATATATATTGAATAATTGTTTTAATAAAATTTTGCACCTTGAAAACATGGAACTCCAAGAGTTTGATGGAAACTATATTGATTATAACTTTTCACTACTTCAAACTAAAATTGAACTGCAAGAATTAGCTATTTCTGATAATGTAGAACTTGAGAGAAACGAGAAGTTAATAAAAAAACTAAGATTTCTCGCAACTGAGTACGATCAATCTTCTAAAGGAAAATCTCTAAATGCTAGAGTTAAAATTCAAGAAAGATTAGAAAAAAGTAGAATTAAAGCGCCATTTGTAGATATTAAACAGCCGAATATAAGTTTAGTTTCGAATAATGAAATGGCCGAAACCATTGTTTTAAAGGTTAGTGATTACAGTGTTAGCTTTGATGATACACTTCTAGAAAATGTTAACTTTGAGATTAAATCTACTGATAAAGTAGCCATTGTAGGTTCAAATGGTACAGGGAAAACCACAATGCTTCAAGAAATATTTAAAAATAATCATGATTCTATTGATATAAATGAAGAGGTTGAAGTGGCTTATTTATCTCAACTTCAAGGTAAAACACTAAATGAGTCTAATACCATACTTGAAGAGTTCCTGGGTGCTGGGTTTAAAACTAATCAAGAGGTTTGTGAATATATTTTTGGTTATGGATTTGAAGAAGAAGGAGCCATTAATCAAAAGATAGGGTCTTTGTCTGGTGGAGAAAAGAATATACTTCAATTGGCAAAAGTGTCTGCTAGTAAAGCAAACATGTTGCTTCTTGATGAGCCCACAAGTCATTTAGACACCTATTCACAAATAGCATTGGAAAAAGCAATAGAGAACTATAAAGGTGCGATTTTAATGATTTCTCATGATTTCTATTCTATAGTAAACTGTATGGATTATGTTTTAATGATTGAAGATAAGACAATTAGAAAAATGAGTATGCGGAAATTTAGAAAGATGATTTATGCTAGTCATTTTGACAGAGACTATTTAGAAATTGAACAAAAGAAAAAAATAGTTGAAACAAAAATAGAATTGGCTTTAAAAGATACTGATTTTGAGCTTGCAAAAGTTTTATCGCAGGAGTTAGAAGAGCTGATTAAGTTACTCTAAATACATAAGACCTAATTTGCAACCCCCTTGCTTCATATAAATTAGAGGCAGGGGGGGTATTTGCAGTCTAGGTCTTATTTTTATATTCATGTAAAAATAAGCTAAAAAAGAAGAATATAAGAATTATATTTACTATATGAAAAATTTACAATATAATAAGTTTATTAAAATAAAAAAATATTAATCGATTACATTGAAGTGGAGATGAGTAAATGCAAAAAATAACAAATAATATTGAATTTATAGTTAATGGAAAGTATGATGCTAAAGAGGAAAGATGCGCAGAATTTCTATCTGTAGAACAATTAAAAAAAGTTAGACATATTCATGACAGTATTCCTGACTGCACGGCTACTCCTTTAGTACAATTAAAAAGTTTATCTGAGCACCTTGGAGTAAGAACAATATTTATTAAAAATGAATCACAAAGAGGAGATATAAACTCATTTAAAATACTAGGAGCTACTTATGCTATTTCTAAGTTAGTTTGTGACAAGCTAGGACTTGAGGTTTTGAATGTTACTTTTGATTACTTAAAATCTGAGAGCGTTCACTCGAAAATTAAGAATATGACTTTGGCTACTTGTTCTGATGGAAATCATGGTAGAGGTGTAGCTTGGACAGCTAAAGAATTAGGCTTAAAAGCAATAATATACATGCCTAAGGGAACAGTAGAAAGCAGGGTGAAAAACATAGAAGCATTAGGAGCAACTGTTATAGTTACTGAATTTAACTATGATGATACTGTAAGATATGCAAATAAAATGGCAACTGAGAACAATTGGTATATAGTACAAGATACTTCATGGGAAGGTTACGAAGAAGTTCCGAAGACTATTCTTCAAGGATATTCAACTATGGGAATGGAAGCAATAGAACAACTAGAAGCTGCAGGTTATAAAAAGCCAACGCACTTGTTTGTTCAAGCTGGTGTTGGTGCAATGGCGTCCGGTGTAACAGGAGCTATATCAAATTATTATAATGGAGATATGCCCACTACACTTATAATGGAGCCTAAAAATGCAGCATGTTACTTTAAGTCTGGTGAAATGAATGATGGTACTGCTTATACAGTAGGTGGATCATTAGATAGTATTATGGCAGGACTTGCATGTGGAGAACCTGTTCCAGCTGGATGGGAAATAATAAGAAATTTCGCAACTGGTTTCTGTAAATGTGCTGATAGTGTAACTGCTTTAGGAATGAGAATTCTTGGTAACCCTATTGGAAAGGACGTGCGAGTAATTTCTGGAGAGTCAGCAGCAATAGGTGCTGGAGTACTTTCACTTCTAATGACTAATCCTGAGTATAGCTTAGTAAAGGAAAAGCTTGGACTTAACAAAGATTCTGTAGTATTAATGTTCAGCACAGAAGGTGACACTGATCCAGTAAATTATAGGGATATAGTATGGAATGGTGCGTATCCACTATAACAAAATGAAAGAGTATAATATATTTTTTATTTAGTGTAAGTTCTAAAAACTAAAAGATAAGGCTGATATTTAGTATATTGTATATAAAATAGTCAAAGATAAGATATAGGTAAATTTTATATACAAAAGGAGTAGAAGTTAAGGTGAGGAAAAAAATTATAATTGTAGGAGCTGGGGTAGGAGGTCTAGCCACAGCTGTAAGGATGCTAAGTAGAGGATATGAGGTAAAAATTTATGAAAAAGAAAAAAGAATTGGTGGAAAGGTCAATATTATAGAGGAAGATGATTTTCGTTTTGACTTAACAGCATCTATTTTAATGCGTCCTGAAGAGTATAAGGAGGTATTTAGCTTTGCGAATAAAAACTGGGAGGATTATCTTCAGTTTATAAGCGTAGACCCTATATATAGAGTTAATTATGCTGACGGAAGTAGGTATGATTTTTCTAGGGATTTGGTTAAATTAATAGAGACTTTGGAATCAATTTCTAAACCAGATAGTGTAGGGTATTTGAAGTTTTTAGGTGATTCCTATGAAAAATATCTTATTGCTAACAAGTATTTTTTGAATAAATCTTTTATTGTACCAAAGGATTTTTTTAATCCACTTACTATGAGTATGGCCCTAAAGAGTAGAACTCTCTCCAATACATACAATTATGTATCAAAATATATCAAAAATGAAAAACTTCGTGAATTTCTGTGTTTTCAAGCATTATATGTAGGCATATCTCCTTTTAATGGTCCCAATATCTACACCATAGTTCCAACTATATCAGAGCTATATGGTGTTTGGCATCTTAAAGGTGGTATGTATTCATACATAAAAGCGCTTGAAAAACTTATATATGAATTAGGCGGTACTATAGAAACAGAAACAAACATAGAAGAAATATTAATTTTAGATGGAGTTGCCACTGGCATAAAAACTAGTAATAAAATTGAAAAATCAGATATAGTCATATGTAATGCTGATTTTCCATATGCTGTGACAGAGCTTATCAAAGATAAAAAAGATAAGGGCGAATATGATGATGAAAAAGTATCTAAAATGAAATATTCCTGTTCTACATTTATAATGTATCTTGGTCTAAATAAAAAGTACCCTCGGCTCCAAGTACATAATCTTTTTTTAGGAGAGGATTTTAAAAAGAATGTTGAAGCACCTTTTGAAGGTAAATTGCCAGAAAAACCATCTTTGTATATCTATTGCCCAAGTAGAATTGATGAAACTATGGCGCCTATTGATAAAGAGAATTTAAACATTATGGTACGTGTACCAAATTTATTATTTGAGGCAATTCACTGGGATGTAAAACTTAAGGGGATTTTGAGAAAACAAATTCTTGAGACCTTAAGTAGAATAAGTGGGTTAGAGGATGTAGAAGAACATATTATATACGAAAATTACCTTACACCTAAAGATTTGAAAGACTCTTTTAATTCCTATGGAGGTACGGCCTTTGGGCTAAGTCACACATTAACTCAAACTAACTACTTTAGGCCTCATTTAAAATTAAAGGAAGTTAAAAACCTTTATTTTGTAGGAAGTTCAGTTCATCCAGGCACAGGTGTATCTATGGTGTTAATCTCAAGCAAACTGGTAGCAGAAGAGGTTTTAAGGTGTCACCCACATTGTAAGTAAAAACACTAGAATGATTAAATTGGAAAATTATAGTAACATCGTTACCTAATGAAGTGGTATAATAAAGTTAAATATATCATTCAGTTATTAAAAATGAAAGGGGATAATTATATGAATCAGGAACAAATGGATCGAATCTATGCTGGAAAAGGATTTATTGCTGCGTTGGATCAGAGTGGGGGTAGTACGCCCACTGCACTTTTGCAGTATGGCATTTCAAAAGACAGTTATTCAAATGATGAAGCAATGTACAATTTGGTACATGAAATGAGAACACGTATTATAACGAATTCTGCATTTAGTTCGGATCATATTTTAGGTGCCATTTTATTTGAAAACACTATGGATCGTAAGGTTCATGATAAATTTACTGCGGATTTTCTTTGGGAGAACAAATGCGTTGTGCCTTTTTTAAAGATCGATAAAGGTCTGGCTGAACTTGAAAACGGTGTTCAACTCATGAAACCGATTCCGAATTTGAAGGAGCTCTTAAAACGGGCGGTTGATAAAAATATTTTTGGAACGAAAATGCGCTCAGTCATTAAAGAAGCAAATCCAGAAGGAATTCGAAAATTAGTTGAACAACAGTTCGATATTGGCAAGAAAATAGCTGAAGTTGGGTTGGTTCCAATTATCGAACCAGAGGTTGATATACACAGTGCGGATAAGGAAAAATCAGAAAAAATATTAAAATATGAAATTTTAAACCAATTAGCAGCCCTTGACAAAGATGTAAAAGTCATGCTGAAACTTTCAATACCGACAGAAGATAACTTCTATCACGATTTATTGGATAATCCGCATATTGTACGTGTTGTGGCTTTATCAGGAGGGTATACTCGAAGTGAAGCAAATGAAAAACTTTCGCATAATCACGGACTGGTTGCTAGTTTTTCACGTGCCTTATCCCAAGGATTGAGCGTTAAACAAACAGACAAAGAATTCAATTTGATGCTAGCCAATTCAATTGGGACAATTTATGAAGCATCCATAAAATAGTAATGTTTATTAAAAAGTTTTTTTATAGAGTATTATTAATCTTCTTATCCTATGATAAGAAGATTTTTTTGCTATTAAAGGGACTTTCTTTGTTCTTTGAGGAAAAAATATTCTAACAATGGAAATATATGTTGACAACACCTAATTACAGTTGTAAACTCAATATATAGATTACAGTTGTAAACGAAGTGGAGGTAGAATAATAATGCGTGAATTTCCTAAAATATCAAATGCGGAGTGGGAAGTAATGAAAATAATATGGAATCATTCTGAAATTACATCAATGGATATTATTAAGGAGCTAAAGGATAAAGTGGAGTGGAAACCAGCTACAGTTAAAACTCTAATAAATAGATTATTAAATAAAAATGCAATTGGCTTTAATAAATTATGCAATGAATATTTATATTACTCTTTGGTGTCGGAAGATGAATGTATAAAATTAGAAAGTCAGTCTTTTATTAATAAGGTATTTGATGGTTCAATCAAGTCTATGATCTTGAACTTTGCTAAATCTGAGCAACTATCTGAAGCTGATATAGTTGAACTTAAAAATATATTGAATAAATCAAGCAATAATGAGGGGTGATGTATGTGAATGTATTAAGTATCTTTGAGATGATTGTACTATCATCATTAATTGGTAGCGTAATTGTACTCATGATATTAATAATTAAAGGTATATTCAAAAATAAATTAAGCCCTAATTTTCACTATTATATATGGTTAATATTAATCATAAAACTAATAATTCATATAGGTCCACAAACTCCTTTAAACATTTCTAATATATATAAAAATTTTTATGTGCAAAGTGCCACAAATGAAACCACACAAATAAACTCTTCAAAACAACTTGATAATTCCAGCTTAGATGGTTCAACATCAATAAGTACCTTAACACCAACAAGTGGAAGTGTAATCGATAACACTATTAACGTACCTCTAAAAGGTGAAATTAATATTGAAAAAGTGTTCTGTTTTATTTGGATATTTGGAGTTCTAATATTAATAGGGACCTTAATTACAGGGCATAAAAAACTTAAAAATATTGTTAGTTCGTCTATAAAAAATATAAATATCATACATAAAGAAATTCTATATATTTGCATGAAGACTATGAATATAAGAAGTGAGGTAGAACTATCCTATTCTGAAAAAATAAGTAGTCCATCTTTATGTGGGATGAATAAACCAAAGATATTAATTCCAATAAGTGTTGCAGATAATGTTTGTGATGAAGAATTTAAGTATATTATAATGCATGAATTAACCCATTTAAAAAACAAGGATATATTTATAAATTGGATAATAACACTATTGTCCATGATTTATTGGTTTAATCCAATTTTGTTATGCGGCTTTCATAAAATGAGACAAGACCTTGAAGTTTCCTGTGATGCAAGCGTAATTTCTTATTTAGATAAAGGGAAAAACCTTCAGTACGGAAATGCAATAGTAAGGGTACTAGAGCTTGCTGGCAACAGTAATAGACTTATGGGCAGCAACAATAGATTAATTGGAACCACTTCAATGGTTATGAATAGTTCAGAAATAAAAAGGAGGATTATTATGATTTCAAAGTATAAAAAGGCAAATGTGAGAAATATAATACTAGGAGCTATTATCGTAGTTATATTAGGAGGCATAGGGGTTGCACTAAATACTTCAAAATCAAAAGCAGAAACACCGGTTAAGGTTGCAGAAGAATTGATTAGAAACATATTTACCGTAGATGCAAGAAAAATTGTTGAATTTAAGTCACTTGATGGACTAACTCCACCAGGAATGGATATGATAGGTGAAGGCATTCCAGAGGGTACTATAACACCACCTAATGAGGAATATACCAAAATTTATCAGTCAATTAATAAAGATATACAACCCTTAATGACAAAAGAAGGATATAAAAATATTATAGCGAATCGATTTAATACTTTTGCTGTCACGATGGGCGCTGATGGTAATTATACAACCCAGGTTACAGACCTTACTTTAGGTGAAAACGTGTATAAAGATGTTAAAGATTATGATAAAGTAAGATACTATTACGAAGTTAAACTTGATTTTATATCTTCAGATGGTAAAACCAAACAAGTAGACACAGGCAGACAAAAAGATACAGCAAAAGGAGTTGTAGAACTAGTAAAAGAAGATGGCACGTGGAAGGTGAGTTCGGTTGGTATGTAAGCGTCAACTATGAATTCAACGCCTGTGCTAATAGCAGACCAGTTGGGTTGTAAATTAATTTGCAACTCAACTGGTCGGCTATTTTTATTAAAGAATATATTACTATATCAAACCTAGTAACCGTACAGTACTTGCAACTATAAAGCAAATAACAATACCTGTGATAGTAGGAATAAGGAATGAAATAACAGTCCACTTTAAGCTTTGAGTTTCTTTTTTGATAGTTAAACATGTTGTAGCACAAGGCCAATGCATTAGTGAAAACAACATGACAGATATAGCAGTTAGCCATGTCCAGCCATTTAAAACCAGAAGATCCTTTAATTGGTTTAAACTATCAAGCTCTAAAATGTTACCTGTAGACATATAGCTCATAATTATTATAGGTACAACTATTTCATTTGCTGGGAAACCTAAAATAAATGCCATTAAAATATAACCATCTAATCCAATAAGTCTGGCAAAGGGATCAAAGAAATTAGCACAATAAGTTAAAACACTTAAATTTCCTATATGAATATTAGCCATTGTCCATATAATAATTCCTGCTGGTGCGGCTACTACAACTGCACGACCAAGTACAAATAGAGTTCTATCAAATATAGACCTTACAATAACTTTACCTATCTGAGGTTTTCTGTAGGGCGGTAACTCTAAAGTAAAGGTGGAGGGGATACCTTTTAATATTGTCTTTGATAAAATTCTAGAAATTAGGAGCGTCATTACAACTCCTAGAACAATCACACTTGTGAGAATTAGTGTAGATATTACAGATTGAAAAGGGCCAACTATAATCCCTGCAAAAAACATAGTGATAATTGCTATAAGGGTAGGAAATCTTCCATTGCAAGGTACAAAATTATTGGTGATAATTGCAATTAGCCGCTCTCTTGGTGAATCAATTATTCTGCAGCCTATTATACCAGCAGCATTGCAACCAAATCCCATGCACATTGTTAATGCTTGTTTTCCGCAAGCACATGCTTTCTTGAAATAATTATCAAGGTTAAAAGCTACTCTAGGTAGATAACCTAAGTCCTCTAAAAGTGTGAACAAGGGAAAGAATATAGCCATTGGAGGTAGCATAACGGCTACTACCCAGGCAAGAGTTCGATACATTCCCTTAACCAATAATCCCTGTACCCAAGAAGGGGTACCGAGCCAAGTGAAAAAATCTGTAAGTATTGCTTCAAACCAAAACAGACCACTGGAAAGTATTTTAGAAGGAATGTTAGCGCCAGTTATTGTAAGCCAAAACACTACACTTAAGAGAAGAATCATAATGGGAATTCCAAACTTCTTAGAGGTGAGATATTTATCGATTTTTCTATCAGTATCATTATAGTTCTTATTTTCAATAGAAACTACGGTACTACTTATTTTTTCAGCAGTTCGCACTATTTGAGAAACAATTTTATCTCGGAATGTATCAGAATCAATTCCCTCTAAATTAAGAGAAGTCCTTATGTCACAAACCTGTTCCATAATTTCATTTTCCTTCGCTAAGTTGAAATTAAGATACTTGTTAATAGAAGATATTAGAGTTGTATCTCCATCTATAAGCTTAAGTGCCACCCATCTTGGATTAAGTTTATTTTGAAGTTGTGATTTGATTGCAGTTTCAACTTTAGATATGGCATTTTCTATCAATTCTTCATATACAATTGTTGTAACACTGGAAGCGTATTTATTAGATGCAACATCTAAAACTGTATCCATTAATTCATTTAAACTCTTTGTCCTAACAGCACTTGTGCCTACTACAGGAACTCCAAGTAGTTTTGAAAGTTCTTGTAAATTTATTGATATTCCTTTTCTTTTTGCTTCGTCCATTAGGTTAACACATACAACAACTTTGGAAGTGATTTCAAGTGTTTGTAGAACAAGGTTTAGGTTTCTTTCTAAACAGGTGGCATCTACTACAATTACCGTTGTATCTGGATTTCCAAAACATATAAAATCTCTAGCAACCTCTTCGTCAACGGAACTTGACATTAATGAATAGGTACCTGGAATATCTACTAAAATAAAATTTGTATTTTTATAAGAATAATTTCCTTGTGCATTTGCTACAGTCTTACCAGGCCAGTTACCAGTGTGTTGATTTAAACCTGTTAAATTATTGAAAACAGTGCTTTTCCCAACATTAGGATTACCGCCTAAAGCTATTATTTTATCATTTGCTGTTATTCTATTAATTCGAAGCTCTTTTTCTAGCACTCCTGCTCCAGTTGAAGCATTGCTTAGACCCATAAACATATCCCCCTAAAAAAATACTGAACTTAACTATATTTTATAATTAGATTTATGAATACTATTCTAAAGTATTTCTACTAATATCATCGATGTTATTTCACTACGAAGAGCAATTACTGCACCTCGAATAAGATAAGCAACAGGATCGCCAGATGGACTTTTGTGTAAGGATTCTATAACAGTATCATCAATTAATCCTAGGTCAAGAAGTCGTCTTCTTAATGAACCATCAGAAATAAGTTTTTTGACTTTACATTTTTTTCCAAGTGGTAAGGAGCTAAGTGGAGTGTAACAAGTATTCATTTAGAAATAAACCTCCTTATAATCTTAAAAAATATTTTACTATTGTACATTTTAATTATATAAATAAAACTTGCTGTTGAGAAAAAAATTTTCCCTACCCTAAAATATGATAAATACTTTTTAAGTGTTACTAATATATATATATAATATGGAATATAATAAAAATAATGGTGGTGATTAAATGGATGATAGATTTCATACTGTCCGTGGATATGAATTACAAAGATTTAATGAAAATTTACTTACCCCTGCATTGGAAGATTACCTTGAGATGATATATAGGAATAGTCTAAATGAAGATTATATTCGGATAAACATACTTGCACAAATGTTAAACGTTAAGGATTCTTCAGCCTCGAAGATGGCAAAAAAACTTGGAGAGCTTGGTCTCGTAAATTATAAAAAATATGGAATTGTAACTTTATCAGATGAAGGTAAAAAATTAGGCGGGCTACTATTAAATAGACATAATATAATAGAAAATTTTTTTTCTTTTATAGGACGAAAGGAGGATGCGTTAGTTCAGGCAGAACTTATAGAGCATGTTATTACTGGCGATACAGTGAAGAATATGCAAACTTTATATGAGTTTTTTAAGAGCAATAAAGATATATTAGAAAAATATACAGATTATAAAAACACATTAGAGTGAGTTATATTTAAATTGCATAACCTCTGGTACAATAGCAGTATATGTAATTTTTATACTGCTATCACCATTTGGTATTATTATTTTTCTCCTTCTTCAGGGACAATACAAATAAATTCTAACTCATCATTACTGTTGTTAACAAATTGGTGAGTTTTGCCAGCAGGAACATAAGCAAAAGAACCTTCTTCTATTTCATAATTTGTTCCATCAAGAAACAGTGTTCCTTTACCTTTTAATATATAATTTACATGAAACCATGGATGTTCATGCTTTGGTGTATTACCACCACTTTTTAGTTTGAAAACTCTCATTACATTTCCTTCCCACCCGTCTTTTGGTGAAATAAGAACCTTTTTAAATGCATCCTTTATACCTTCTCCTTGAAGCTTCATTTCACTAATTTGATCTTTATTAGAAATGATCATAATATTGTACCCCCATTTCGGACTTTACTATTGCATCTAGTAAGTAGTGCATGTATTAGTAAATTCAATAAAAGTTCTCCGAATCCTCTTTTTAGTTAATTATATCAGGTGGAGTTGGTTATTCTGTTTTGTCAATAATATCTCTTAATATTAAAAGGCCCGTCATCATTTTAGGAAAGCCTGAAGTTGGTGCTACTAGAAGCATTGCATGTTCAATTTCATCTTTTGTGCATCCGCTTTTTAGGGCTTTTAAAATATGGGTTCTTAAGGCATATTCATATTGGCTATCAGTGGATAGAGCTATTTTTATGAGCCAACGTGTTTTCTCGTCTAACGGACCGCCTTTTTCGTGAACTAACTTACCATAATTCGAATAGGCATCATAGATTTCCTTATGATTTTCTGTCATATACTTTAAGTTCTCTTCTATAACATCAATATTTTTAATGATATCTTTCATTTTATAACCACCTTATTCTTAATATATTTATAAATATTATTGCCTAATATAATTTAAATAATACCAAACACAAAAATTGTGATTCATTAGGAATATGTTATAAAAATAAACTATTAAACCAAAAATAAGACAGCATATTTATCTGGAATTTGAACATGCTAACAGTAGAAACAAAATACACAAACAAAATATAAAAAAAAGGGAGGAATTTATTATGGCAAATAAAACATTAGTTCCACAAGCAAAAGAAGGTTTAAACAAATTCAAAATGGAATCTGCTAAAGAAGTAGGAGTTAGTCTTAAAGATGGTTATAATGGAGATCTAACTTCAAGAGAAGCAGGCTCAATAGGTGGAAACATGGTTAAGAAAATGGTAGAAAGTTACGAAAAAAACTTATAATAATAAAAAAGAGGACACAGTACTGTGTCCTCTTTCTTTTTTGTGCGCCCGGCATGGGCGCAATCTAACGGGTGTAAGTCCCGAGTGCGGGTTGATAGTGCCAAGCACATAGCCGACACCAAGGGTGTCCTTAGCGATGAGGAATCTGAAGGAAGGTCTAGGC
>NZ_JBOITO010000013.1:0-687014 GCF_050717635.1 Clostridium sp. | reverse complement strand
TTTGCCTAGACCTTCCTTCAGATTCCTCATCGCTAAGGACACCCTTGGTGTCGGCTATGTGCTTGGCACTATCAACCCGCACTCGGGACTTACACCCGTTAGATTGCGCCCATGCCGGGCGCACAAATAAAAAAACACCATGCGTTAAACATAGTGTTTTCAATGCGACTAAACCTATAAGCCGAGTTCTGTATTCAACCTTTTCATTATTTATATGGATTTTCTTATATTTTCTTATATCTGTTAAGCAATGATTATACTATGTTTAACAGGTTTTTCATATTAAATTATGACTATCTTTATTCATTAATATTTTATAGAGCGGTGGCAAATAGGTGGCAAACCATAAATTTGCCACCGCTTAATGTATTTATGAAGAAGGCATTGCTATATATAATGAGTTATCAGACGCTGAGTTTAAGAAACTTATTCATAAACAGTATAACTACATAAAAAAAATTGCTAAAGAAGGATTTTATTAAAAGAAACAGCTTCACAGGCTAATGTGGAGCTGTCTTTTTAGGTAGCGGTATGTGTTCTATCGCTTACGTGTGTCTGCGGAGCTGATTATATCTAATGTCCAACAAATCAAGATAATCATAACCTACAGGCCTTGCTAATTTTTTAGCTTTCTCAACACAGATGCTACAAGCTTACCCCCTGGCATTAAAGTATGTCACATAATACAAACTGTCATCATAATGCAGTAGTAGAAAATTTTTTTAGTATTTTAAAAACTGAACTATTGTATATAAAGGAATTTACATCAATGAAAGAAATAAAGAGGGAATTTAATACAGTATGTAAAATACTATAATGATGATCGAATCAAACATAATTTGAATTGGCTAAGTCCAGTTAATTATAGAAAATCAGTAGTATAATACAATGACCAGCAGTTACATTAAACTACTGGTCCCATACATGAAATACTTTGTTCAATTTTTTGGATTCACTTCACTTTAAGGGGATCATATCACAATACCGAAATCATCTTTTAGCTTCTTAACACTCTTTTTTATATTATCCTTGACAAAGGTACCAAATTATAGCTTCTTTCTTCATTATTATTAACTACTCTTTTGGTTAATATTCCTTTTAAATCCTACGTAGGTAGCCGCAAAATAAATACAGTAAACTATTAAGAATAGACCAAGTGTTGCTCCATAGAAGGTATAAGTGGTTGCTGCAATCTTTGTTCCCACTAAAAGCTGTTTATTTAACTTCATTGAAACAGTGAAACTTATTATGATAGGAATGACTATTGGCCACAAAAAGTAAATTAACAGTTGCTTAAACACCAATTTATTTCGCTGCTTGTCGTCAAGCCCTAATTGATTTAATATCTTATATCTTTGCTTGTACTTTGCAGAGTCGCTTAATTGTTGAACAGCAAGCACTGTCAATGCAACACTTAAAAATACCAATGCTACATAGAAAATAGATGAAACCACTGTGATAAGAGCGGCCTTAACCTCATAATCAAGCCCTCCATTTCTAACCATAATATTATCAAAAATCAAATAAACACTATTGATTCCCATACCATGATCAAGTTCGTTAGGTCTATGATTAGCACTTGCCCAATTCTCTGCATCCTGTTTTACATATTTTTTAAGATCACTATAGAGTTTTTCATTTGGCTGTTTTTTCGTACTTGCTGCATATTGTGAATAATATACTTCCATTTGACTTATAGCGTCATCTGGTACTACCAATATAAAGCCAGCCCCATTCTGTCCATTTTGCGAAAAATCCTCTGAATAAACCCCCTTGCATGAATACTTTATATTTTCTATATCCATGGTCGGATTTTTTTTAGTATACGCAGTATAATAATCTGCTACTGAAGAATTCGAATGAACTAAGAACTCATTATCATTAAGTGTTATTTCCTTTAAACCTAAAAATTTTCTTAAAACATTATAATCGCTTACTTTCAAATAGGTATCATACTTAAAAAAACCACCTAAACCCTTCTTCTGAGATAGTATCTTCGTAAACGTATTATTTTCACCCTTATAAATACGATACACAATACTTTCCTTTACCCAATCATTTTTTTCCATATAAGCAGATACTTTATCAAATTTTTCATCCTTGCTAAGTACTGTAAGACAAGTATCAAAGGGAACACTCTTCTCTATTTCACCCTTGAAGCTACTTACTCCAACTGCATAATTGCTGCTTAGTAATGTTAGGGTAAATAGTACTGCTAAAGTTCCCATGGTAAATCCCATTGTATTAAGCTTAGAGGATAGTTCACGGAATATAAACAAATTAGTTTTCTTATATTTCAGACGCTTAGATTTTAAAAATATCAAAATAATAACGCTTGATATTCCAATATAAAAGTTATAGATAAAAAATACGACACAAACCAAAGTAACAATAACCGGTGCACCATTCAGTGCCACGATTCCTGCAATGAGTGATAATGCAACCATAACACAATTTCTCGTTACGTTTTTGATTTTAACTACTTCATTCCTTTTATCTGCATAAAGTAATTCATATATTTTCATTTTCTTTAGTCTTTTGTTGTTTTTTAATACAACTAGGAACATGATTGCACCATAGTAAACAATTGTAAGCAATAATGCCTTAAAATTAAATCCTATCTCAACATTATAATCTCTTCCAAAAAACATCGTAACTACAGCTGTCAGTATTTGGAATATAAAACTCCCCAAAATAACACCAAAAATAAATGAAATAATTCCTAGCAAAACATTTTCATAAAGAAATAATTGGGATATTTTAATATTTTCCATACCAAGTAATAAGTACGTTCCAAACTCTTTACTTCGTTTATCAAGCATAAATTTAGTCATATAGTTAATAAGCCAAGCAACAATAATGACAACGATAATGGAAAAGAAAACAAGTAAAAACATATAGTCTGTCATATGACTATTCATTCCGCGAATCATATCAGAAAACATCATAGAATTAAAAGCAAACATTAACGATACAACGATTGTAATAGTTATAATGTATATATAATAATCCTTCATAGATCTTTTTACATTACGATATGCCAATTTAGCTAGCATTGCTCGTGTCACCTCCAAGGAGTGATAAAACATCTAAAATTTCACTATAAAATTGATGTCTGGTTTTCTCTCCGCGTACTAACTCATTGAATATTTTTCCATCCTTTAAAAATAGAATTCGAGTGCAATAACTAGCAGAAAAAGGATCATGAGTAACCATTAAAATCGTTGCCAATAGACTTTTGTTCATAGTAGTTATAGATTCTAATAACATTTGTGCAGATTTTGAATCTAGTGCACCAGTTGGCTCATCTGCCAAAATAAGTTTTGGATTATTAACAAGTGCCCTTGCACAAGCACATCTTTGTTTCTCTCCACCAGATACTTCATATGGGAATTTCTTTAATATCTTAAATATGCCCAAATCATTTGCAATTTTTTCTATTTTACCTTCAATTTCATCTATGTTTACATTGTTGATTGTTAAAGCCAAGGAAATATTTTCTTCAATGGTAAGTGTATCTAGTAAATTAAAATCTTGAAATATAAACCCTAAGTTCTTTCTTCTAAAACTTGCAAGTTTTGTTTCTGGGATTTCTGTAATATCAGTGTCATCGTAGAAGATATGTCCAGCAGTTACTGTGTCAATTGTTGATATAACATTTAGTAAAGTGGTCTTTCCAGAGCCAGAAGCCCCCATAATTCCTACAAATTCACCTTTTTCCACACCAAAACTTACATTTTCTAATACTTTTGTGATGTTCCCCTTTTTTCCATAGTATTTTTCAATATTACTAATTTTAAGAATTTCATTCATCTTCATCATCTCTCCCTCTCAAATAATATAAGCTACATCATCAAGCTTTACAGTTATACAAACATCTTCTATACTACAATATTAGACTTCAAAAGGAGATTTTCCTTCTGAAATGTCTTTAACTTCTTCTGCAAAACCTAAGCTTATCTTATTATAAAACAAATATTAAACTTATTGTATCTAACAACATTACATTTATCTTTCAGTTTTGTAAGATAAATTCTCCTTTCGGAAAGTTTATTATAATCTTCGTATAGTTATCTATTTCAGATTCTGCATAAATCTCTAAGCCAAGTTTATCGCATAGTTTTTTACAAAGATATAGTCCCATTCCTGTTGACTTCTCTGTTTTTCTTCCATTACTCCCAACAAAACTTTTATTAAAGATTCTATTAATCTCACTTTTTTTTATTCCTATTCCATTGTCGTAAATAACCAATGCTATACCATTTTTCATCTCTTGTGTATATATCTTTATCATAGAATCTTGATGCTTCTTATATTTAACTGCATTGACTAATAACTGATTTACTATAAATTCCATCCATTTTCCATCTGTGTAAACATAAGTGTTTTGGCAACTTCTTTCTATTTGAATGGCATTTTGAATAAAGAACTGTATATTTTTACTGATTGTATATTCTACAACTTTATCCATATTTATTTCCTGAATCATATAATCTTTCCAAACTTCATTGGATCTGGCATAATAAAGAGCTTTCTCCACATCATTCTCTATTTTTCTAAGTTCTAAAAGAATCTTACGAGTTACATCAGTCTTATTATTTTCACACATTAACTGAATTGATGTTATTGGTAGCTTAACCTCATGAATCCAGATTTCAATATATTCTTTATATTCTTGACTATCATATTTAATACTATTTACCTGTTCTGTCATAGATTTCGAAGCTCTTTTTAAGATTGAAACATACTCTTTATCTTCTAATCTATCTGGGTTTCCAATCATCTCAGAAATTAGGTACTTCTGCTCTAGTATACCTAACATGCTCTTAATTCGATTAAAATATTTCCTCCTACTTATATAGTTTACAATAATATGCCCTATGAACACAATTGACCACGCTACTAAAATAAGAGCAATTACCCCTAGATCATTCCCCATTACATATAAAAACGCCGATAATGCAAGGGCACATGATATATTCAGTAAAATAGATTCAATTTTATCGTTAAAATAATCTCCAAAATTCATAATTCCTCCAAGTCTAGATATTAACTAATAAGTCTGTTATAGAAATATACAAAGTCTTTTTTTATACTTTATATCCGAGACCTCTTTTTGTTTCTATGAAATCCATCGCACCAATTTCTTCTAATTTTACTCTTATTCTTTTTATATTGACGCTCAAATTATTATCATCAATATACATTTGATTGTTCCAAAGATATTCTATAATCTCCACTCTAGGTATGATTTTTTCTGTATTCTGAAACAAATAATACATTATTTTCAATTCATTTCTCGTTAATTCTACAGCTTTACCGTTATATAAAACCATGGCAGTTGCTAAATTTAATTCAAGATTTTTATATACTAATAGATGATTTTCTTTATTTAATTGTCCATAAACTCTCTTTAACATTGTAGAAATTCTAGCCAATAATACAGCTGAATTATATGGCTTTGTAACATAGTCATCTCCCCCCATATTAATACAATTAAGTTCATTCATAGACGTGTTACAGCTAGTGACAAATATAATTGGCACTTCAGAAAAAGCGCGGATTTCCACACAGATTTTTAGTCCACTGGTTTCAGGCAGGTTAACATCTAACAAAATCAAATCTGCCTCCTCCTGTTTAAATGTATTAGCAACCTTAGTAAAATCAGTCACGGTAGCAACTTCATACATTGCATTACGAAGTAGTACTGTAAGTTCATCTCTGATGCTTTTGTCATCCTCAACAACCATAATTTTAAACATTCATCACTCACCTTACTCTAAATTAAAATTTCAATTCTTTGTCTCGTATTCAAAAATAAAGGATGTCCTTCTGTTTATTTTAACACAGATACTTACATAAGATAAGATATTTGTCATATTTATGCTTTGTTTTTCCATATTTCAAGAAATTTCATAATTTAAAACCATCAGAGTAAAATATCCACACACACATATAGCAAAAGTGCCAACTCAGGTGTGGACATTGGATATTATTTGCAATTACAATGCTTTAATTTATAGAATAAAATCCCCAATATTTTATTACTATTATGAATAACACTGCTATAATGTTAGCTAGTATAATAGAAACTTTCTGCAGTTTCTTCAGATCCGACGTTCTCAAAGCCTTGCATATAAATCCTATTAAAGCAATCATACCCACTGAAAGAATATACACAAATACTATATGAATCTTTACAACACTAGAATCAGGCCAAGGTAATGAACGCACAAAGAATAAAATAAGGTTAATAATCATAAGCAGACCACATAGATTCAGTAATGCTACTAATTTATATATTAATTTCTTCTTTTTCTTCTTTACAAAAGATACAATCCATTGAATAGCTCCAACAATGTTTGCAATAATAAAATACAACCCTGACAAAACCAGTGTTATTACACTAACAACAAGCCAAATTTCTGATCTAATTTTAGGAGCAGGTACATACTCCATGCCGCTTAACCAAAACTTCTCAACTTTATTATCTACCACTGATAGGTAGATTGCATCCTTATCACTATCCCTTGTATATATACCATTCTTCTTTTTAGTAAATACTAAACCGTGTCCAAGTTGTTTTAAAGTAATAGTTTTATTATCTACTTTATCTAGATTCAAATAGGACATGTAGCCAAGTATCTCCAAATATCCACCATGCTGATATCGAGCTGGAAGATATGTATGAGCAGTTGTTACGTCCTTATAATCAGTGACAATATCAGTACTGACATCAACACCTTTACCAAATAGAAGCTCTTTTGTTAATCCAAATACTACTTGAGATTCACTTCCTTGGTTTGAGGCTATAATAATAGCAAATCTTTCATCTGGCTTAAATGCAAGCATACTTGAAAAACAAATTGTACTCCCTGGATGAAATAATATGCTTTTATCGTTCGTAGCTTCCATAAGTCCATGCGCAACTCCTGGAAGTCCATCAACTACAGAGTAACTTGTTGATAATAGCTCCTTCAAAGTGTTCTTATTTTTAAATAATGGTGAACTTTCATTTTCCTTCGGCATAAATGCACAAGCAAATTTAGCCATATCTGCAACCGTCCCATTTGCTGCACCGCAGGGATAAAGCGATACATATGTCCATGAGCCTAGTCCAAAATTATTATTACCCTGCCACGTATATCCCATAGGCTTATTATCAAATAAAAACTTCTTGTCCTTTAGTGTTGGTTGAATAGACGTATGCTTCATCCCTAAAGGGTCAAATATATTTTTATTTGCATATTCATAAAACTCCATGCCTGATGCCCTTTCTACGATATAGCCCGCAAGTGCTGCACCAAAATTTGAATATGACATCACTGTACCGGGTTCATATACTTGATCTGGTTCTGCAAGTTTAAGTCCTTCAGATAAAGGTTTAATACTATCTGGTGTTTTAAACCCTAAATCAAGAAGATAATCCTCAAATCCAGCCGTATGATTCATTAAATTTAATAAAGTAATGGGTTTCTCATATTTTAATTTCGTCAAAAAGTTATCTGGTAGGTATGTCTTGATATCTTTATTTAAATCAAGACGTCCTTCTTCCACCAACTGCATTACAGATACCCAAGTAACCAACTTTGTTACAGAACCCCACTCAAAAACTTGACTACTATTATCAAGTAAGGTTTGTTTTTCAAGATTTGCATACCCATAAGCTTTATTTAATATCACTTTATCGTCTTTTATTACTGCAACGGCTGCCCCTATACTGTAAATAGGGGTATGTGTAGCAATGGAACCCAAACGGCAATAGTAATTACCTTATTAAACCCTGTTCATCAATACACATATAAAAAAGGGCAGTTTCCTCACCTCATTAATTATACATTTAATAGACTTGTCACTTTGTTAATACCCTTGTTTGCAATTATAACTATAAGTAGATTTTTACTGATATATTAAATTTCTCTTTTTATATAAAGAACTTCTATACAATTTCAGTTAAATTTAACTCAATTCTTACTCCTAAACTTTATATACTTTATATGCTTTATAATCAATCGATTTAACTGCCACGTTTTGGTTGAATACAGTGAATATATTTTTCGGATTTGTCTATACTTTAAATACCAATCCTTTTTATTAATAACTAAAGAAAACAATGCTGCGCTGTGGTCCCCCTAAGTGCTGCATTGTTATTTTTATGTATAAGATATAATCTTAAGTAAGGGGGAATAGATAATCTCTTGCCCCTCTACTCACATAAGGCAGAATGAGAATAAATTGAAATATGGAGATTTCAGCATTAAAAATATTTTTAATGAAAGAGAATATGATTTTATATTCACTTGGGAAAATGGATCACGCATACATCCAATGTATTATTTGAATAAATTAAAAAAAATATTAACTATAGCTAATATTAATAAGAAAATAAGATTTCATGATTTGAGTTATCCAAACTTAAATAAAATCCATACTTTTTTGATGAAAGTCTTATATTTCAGTCATTTCATCTTGAAAAGGTTTGGATTTTATTCTTCTAGTGCATTCTCTTCTTATCAAATGAAATAGGAGGACATACTAATAAATGTGCAAAACCTACGTGATAATTATCCCAAACTCATTTCCTACATGTTGATAAACGGGTACTCAAAAATATGTTGACAGGTTCAAACGGGAAATTAGAAAAATCGTGGCAGCTGTTGATTTAAAGGAATATACATGTTATACAGATGTATATTTTAAGTACACCCAAACAGGAGACATGAAGATGAGAACGAAAAAAGGGTATCAAAGAAATGGAAAAATGTAAAAGGTGAACTGGCAGAATTCTGTGCTGTTAAGTCAATGAAAAAGTAATGAAAAAAATCCAAACCTTTTTTCAGTAAAATCCTTAAATATCAGGCATATTTGAAAAAGGTTTGGATTTTATAAAGGTTTGGATAACGAAGGAAATCCAAACGTTTGGATTTTGTTCGACATACAAATGCAACTTTGTTATTATCCCAGGGTATAGACTTCAAAACTATTCAAACAAGACTTGGCCATAAAGATATAAATACAACTCTAAATATATATAGTCATGTCAATAAAGATATGCAAAAAAACGCTACAGAAAAATTAAATAATATTTTGGGTGGCAAACCGGTGGCAAATAAAAAAACACCATGCGATTAACATAGTGTTTTCCATAGTGTGACTAAACCTATAAGCCGAGTTCTGTATTAGACAATCATCTATCTAGGCCTATTGTTACCAATAGGCTCCAGCGATACACCCGAGAACGAGACGGGCCGTCCCAAAATGTTCTCCTATTCGATCTTGCTCCAAGTGGGGTTTACATAGCCGCAAAGTCGCCATTGCGCTGGTGAGCTCTTACCTCGCCTTTCCATCCTTGCTAGTATATTAAAATAGCTTAGCAAGCTAAACTATAAGAATACCTTTAGCGGTATATCTCTGTTGCACTTTCCTTAAAGTTACCTTCACTGGGGGTTATCCAGCACCCTGCCCTATGGAGCTCGGACTTTCCTCTCCTGACATACTGTAAAACAGCATTCAGCAGCGATTGTCTGGCTTACTCACAAGGAATATAATATCATACTATAGACCAAAAATCAAATAATATTTTAACAACATTAGTTATATGAACTTATAAGTATCCACAGTACTTTTTGAAATCAGTACCTCATTACTATAACCCTTACCTCTTAACTTTTCCTGAAAAATCTTTCCGAAAATTTGAAAAGGAAGCCACTCTGTTATAAAATGACCGGCATCAATTAATGATGTACCTTGCTCTTTGAGATCACAAGCGCCATGATATTTTGTATCCCCTGTAATTATGCAATCTGCTTTAAGAGCCCTAGATATCTCAAAAAAATCTTCCCCACTACCATTTATAATAGCAATAGTCTTGATTTCCCTATTATCCTCTCCTACATATCTAATTTGCACAGCATTAAAGACTTTTTTAACCTTTTCACACAGTTCAATTAATAAAATAGGATTATCTAAAGTAACTAGACGTCCAATACCATTATGCCCATTATCATAACCTGGAATTATTGATGACTCCATTACCTTGCTTTCATTAAATCCTAACATTTCTGTGGCTATATCATTAAGACCACCTTTAACTGAATCTAAATTTGTGTGACTTGCAAAAAGAGCAATATTATTTTTTATAAGTTCCATTATCTTCACACCTATTAATGTATCACTAGTTATTGTCTTAGGTTTAATAAAAAGAAGAGGATGATGAGTCAATATAAAATTGCATCCCATGTCCACCGCCTCATGAATTACATCTATTGTGCAATCTAATGCAATTAAAATTTTTGTAACCTCTACATCTCTATCCCCAACCATTAGTCCAACATTATCATAATCTTCACTTAGGATAGAAGGCGCATATTCTTCCATAATATGCTGGACGTTTTCTACTTTTAAAATCATTTTAAGAACTCCTTAAGTGTCTTTATTACATGATATAATTGCACTTTTCTATTTTTAGCTGCAATTGTATCCTCATTTAATCTATTATATACTTTCGAATATTTTTTTAATTTATATTCTATAAACTCCTGCATTACAGGGTGTTTTTTATCCAATAATGTTTTACTTATCTCATAATATATACTATCTAATACTACTGGCACAGTATTATATTTAGCTTTAATAATTTCATAAAACTTTCCATCCTCAAGACAAATATCTTCTTTAATAATATCATATCCGGTAGTATACAAATACTCTCTCAAAATTTCAGCATTTTGAACTGGTTGAAGTACCACATATTTTAATTTTTTAACAACAGCAAGGTCTGCCTCTAATATGTCTCTTATTAAATTTCCACCCATCCCAGCGATGATAGCTACTTTTACTTCCCCATCTTTAACGGTAGACAATCCACTTCCCTTTCTACAACTAATTTGAGAATATACATTGTTTTTAAGAATATTTTTTTTAGCCTTCTCAACTGGTCCACTATTTATATCAGATGCAATGGCACTCTTTATAAACCCATTTTTAACTAAATAAATAGGTACATACCCATGATCCGTGCCTACATCTATGATATTGTCACATTTATCCATCATATTTACAATTGCTTTTAATCTTATACTGAGTTCCATAAATTACATCCTTATCTAAAATTAATTAATATTTTAAACTGCATAAATAAAAATATCATTGCCACCGCTAATGACACATAAATATACTTATATGCAGATTTTCTATCATATTTTGCACAAAAATAACTTGCATAATACATACAAAATAGTAAGATCATATTTAATACACCATAAATCATTTGGGTAAACGCAAATTGCTTTCCCGTACCCAATTTTATAGGGTTAAATTTCGCATCAAAGCTTAAGGGCATAACACCCGGTATAATATCTTTTAAATATAATATAAATGGATTTAGAGTTAAGATTAGTATTACTATACTTACTCCTATTAAGGGTAAAATGAAATGCTTATCTTTATGTAGATTATAACTGTTATTAACTTTGCATTTCCACTCTACTACCTGTATATCATGATCTACCAAATGTTCCTCGAACTTTTTATAATCTAGAGGTGACACTGCATAAGTCATATATTTTGTTTTTATATAGAATATTTTTTCATTATCTGTAACAAACATTCTAGCAATACCTATTTTATCAATTACAAATCTGCCCATTGCAAATCTACTAGAAGCCATTCCATAAAGCTTAACTCCTTTAATTTCACCAGTTGCTGTAGTATACCCTTCAACTTCATTTAATGGCACTACTATTTTCTTTAATGACCAAATGGCATAAATCGAAAGATTTTGGTCATCAATAATGCATTTGATTGTTGAATAAAGTACGATGTAATATACTCCATATATATTGCATGCCCACAGTAATATTTCTAATATGCTAGCTACTATGTATGAGTTATTAATTTGAAGTAATATAATTATTAATATATTATATAATGCCGTCATCAAAAGGATAAACCCCAGTCCACGTCCACGCTTTGATATAAAACTATCCATTTAATCACCTTCTCACTGCACATTATAGCATATTGGAATCTCTCTTGTAAACGATTTTCCATATATTTGCACTATAATAAAAAAAACACCCTATATAAGGTGTTTAATCTAAATAATCCTTTAACTTTTTGCTTCTACTTGGATGTCTCAATTTACGTAGTGCTTTAGCTTCAATTTGTCTAATTCTTTCTCTAGTTACGTTAAATTCTTTACCAACTTCCTCAAGTGTCCTTGCGCGTCCATCATCTAGTCCAAACCTTAATCTTAGAACTTTCTCTTCTCTTGGAGTAAGTGTATCTAGAACGTTTATTAATTGCTCCTTGAGCATTGTAAATGCAGCAGCTTCTGCTGGTGCAAGAGCATCATCATCAGGAATAAAATCACCTAAATGACTATCTTCTTCTTCTCCTATAGGAGTTTCAAGAGATACTGGTTCTTGTGCTATTTTCATAATTTCACGAACTTTTCCTACAGGCATTTCCATAATTTCAGCAACTTCCTCTGGTTGAGGTTCCCGTCCAAGTTCCTGAAGTAATTGTCTTGAAACTCTAATAAGCTTATTTATAGTTTCAACCATATGAACAGGTATCCTTATTGTTCTTGCTTGGTCAGCTATAGCCCTAGTTATAGCTTGCCTAATCCACCAAGTAGCATAGGTACTAAATTTATATCCTTTTCTATAGTCAAATTTTTCTACAGCTTTAATTAGTCCTAAATTACCTTCTTGAATAAGATCTAGGAATAACATTCCTCTCCCAACATACCTCTTAGCAATACTTACCACCAGTCTTAAATTAGCCTCTGCAAGTTTCTTCTTGGCAGCAAGGTCTCCCTCTTCGTTTCTTTTGGCAAGATCAACTTCCTCAGCAGATGTTAAAAGTGGAACTTTACCAATCTCTTTTAAATACATCCTAACAGGGTCATCTATAGATATTCCCTCTGGTATACTAACATCTAATTCTTCAGTTTCTGGTTCAGTCTGAGATTTATCTCCTACGCCTGCTGGTACATCATGCATATCCCCAACAACATCTATTTCCATTGATTCTAAAACTTCATAAACTTTTTCTATTTGTTCTGGTGTTAAATCTATTTCATAAAGTTCATCCATTACTTCTTTATAAGTTAAGGATCCCTTTTTCTTACCTTTTTCAATAAGTTTTTTGGTTATAGACATTTTTGCAGCTTTATCCTTCATCTTATTACCTCCCTTCTACTTAATATAACTTCTTTATATCCTTTTGAAGATCTAAAAGTTTTTGTGCAAGCACTATAGATTCTTCTAGCAAACCCTTTGTTTCATATTCTTTGATTTTATTCATAATTTCTTTTTTCGACTCCTCTAACTTGAATTTTTTTAATTCCTTTATACAGTCATTTATAAATTTTTTATAATCCTCTTCTTCCCCGTCAAACTCAATTTCAATTATGTTTATCCATTCTTTTGTGCACTCTATATCAGTACATCTAAATTCTATATTTTTAATTTTTTCATCTTTTGATAAGTTTTTACACCCAACAATTAATGAATATATAATTTTATGACTTTGAAGTACTAATTGATCAATTGACATATTATTTATAATATGATCACAATTTTCTTCATTTATAAACATATATTTCAATAAATTTCTTTCAGCCTTAATATAAGCTAGTTCTAAATATAATTTTTGTCCAAAATCCTGATGTGTATTCATTTTTTTCACTTTATTTGTATTTTTGTTGATTTCTTCTCTTAATAAGTCATATATTGCTTGTTCTTTGATCCCTGTTTGCTCAGAAATCTTTTTTATATAAACATCTTTTTCAACAGGATCTAAATCTATAATAATTTCAGTGATCTTTTTCGCATACTGTATTATCATTTCACTATTCGAAAAATTTATTCCATCACCAGCTCTTTTAATCCTATAATCTATTAGAGGCAGTGCTTCATCAACTAATTTCTGAAAAGCCTCTTTTCCATTCATTTTTATATATTCGTCAGGGTCCTTACCTTTTGGTACTAGAAGTACCCTTAAGTCAAATCCCTCATTCCTTAATAACTCAAGACCTCTTAGTGTTGCTGCCTGACCTGCAACATCAGCATCAAATGAAATAATAACTGTGTCTACATATTTTTTTAATAATTTTGCTTGATTAATAGTAAGTGCGGTACCAAGGGATGCAACAACATTTGAAAATCCATACTGCTGAAGTGAAATACAATCCATATATCCCTCTACAATTATTATTGTTCTAGATTTATTGTTTTTGATTACAAAATTAAGTCCATAAAGATTCAACCCTTTATAAAACAGTGGTGTCTCCGGAGAATTTAAATATTTAGGTTTTGAATCATCTAAAACTCTTCCTCCAAATCCGATAACTTTACCTCTATAATCAAACACTGGAAACATTATTCTATTTCTAAATCTATCATAATAGGAGCCTTTAGGACTTTTTATAATTAATCCTACACTGAACAAATCTAATTCCGAATATCCTTTATTTTTTAAGTATGATAAAAGCCCATGCCATTTATCAAAGGAAAACCCCAAACCAAACTTTTTCATAGTAGTCTCTGTTATACCTCTTTTGGTGAAATATAATCCAGCCTCTTTATCCTTTCTTAAATTATTATAAAAATACCTAGCTGCTTCTACATTAATATTGTACATTTTATTATAGGTGTCTTTTTGCACATTACTTTGTTCACTTTCTAAATCTATAGTAATGTTAGCTCTTTCAGCGAGTATCCTTACAGCCTCAGGAAAAGTTGTGTTCCTATCCTTCATAATATAGCTAATTACATTCCCAGCTTCTCCACACCCAAAGCATTTATATATTTGTTTTTCAGGAGATACTGTAAACGACGGACTCTTCTCATTATGAAAAGGACAAAGACCAATATAGTTTCTTCCTGTTCTTTTAAGCTTAACTCTTTCAGATATAACATCCACAATATCATTTTGTTCTTTTATTTTTTGGATGACATCTTCAGCAATCAATAGTTTATTACCACCTTACTTATTTAAATTCACAATATATTTTTATTCGACAAAAAACTGTTTTATCCTCTTTAAAATCCAATATTTTTAAAAAAAATAATATTTGCATATAATATATTCTTTATAAAACAAAGATTTCCTTCAATAATGGCTTTTTTTATAAATTCGGACTAATAAATACCAACCTTAGGTACAAATAAATTATTAAATAGCATTAAACAATAATCATCACTCATACCTGAAATATAATCTGCTACTCCTATATTTAATCCCTCATTCTGAACTATGTTTTTATAAACTTCTGGCATAGCCTGTGGATTGTTATAGTAATATGTATAAACCTGTGTTAACACGAATTGTGCCTTTTTCCTTTCTTCTTTTAACATTTCACCCTTATATATATTATTGAACATAAAGTTACGTAAATCACCCAATGCCCATCCAATCTCTTCACTAAGTGAAACGCCTATAGACCCTCTATCTAAGTTATCTAATGTATTGTAAATACAATCCACAACTAATGTGTTTATGCGTTTGCTATGACTTGCTCCTAAAATTCCAATAGACCTCTTAGGTAGCATAGATTCCACTAATAACCCTGCCCTTATAGAATCATCAATATCATGGTTAACATATGCAATCTTGTCACTATATCTAACAACCTGACCTTCTAAAGTAAAGGCTTTTCCATATTCCTTAGAAAAACCACTATGATGAAGAATTCCATCTAGTACTTCCGCACTTAAATTAAGTCCCTTTCCTGATTTTTCGATTTTTGTCAGCACCCTGATGCTATTTTCGTTGTGTTTGAATCCGCCTTTTAAAATATTATTAAGCACCTCTTCGCCATTATGAGCAAAGGCTACATGCCCTATATCGTGCCCTATAGCAATAGCTTCTATTAGGTCTTCATTTAATCCTATACCCCGGCCTATAGTTTTAGCTATCTGTGCAACTTCTAAAGTATGTGTTAACCTTGTTCTATAGTGATCACTACTGGTTTTTATGAATACTTGGGTTTTATGTTGAAGTCGTCTAAATGATTTGCTATGTATTATCCTATCCCTATCCACCATATAGCAGGTTCTTACCTCATCCTCATCTTCTATTACACTCCTACCCTTTGAGTTTAAAGATAATGCCCCATAATGTATAATGTTCTTAACTTCACTGGCTTCTATTCTTTGACGAATATTCATAAACTTCCTCCTGAATTAAAGACTATATATAAAATTACTATGTTCTTTTTTTAGGGCTCATGAAAAATAACAATATTCACGTTCCTTATTTATTTTAATGGTCTTAGCTCCTTATTTATTTTAATCGTCTTAGTTAGTATTCTACAAATTAAATAAATTTCCCTTTTTTTTATATTTAAACGTATAATATTAATAGTTTATTAATATTCTAATAATGTAATAATTTTATTAGGAGCGTTGATATGCCCTCCACGGTTAAAAACTTTAATAACATAGCTTTATTATCCGAAGAAAACGTAAAAAAATACATTCTCCCACAATATAACTTAGCTAATGCTGATATAACACAAATTAAATTTAAAGATACTGATAAACAAAGAGCTGTATATAAAGTGCAATACTTTGAAGAGTGTTACTGTTTAAAAAAAGTTTATTACTCAGTAAAAGATTTACTATTTGTATACTCAGCTATAGAATGGCTATATAGAAATAACATTAATGTACCTCGTATACTTCCTACAATCACTAATAGTAGATTTGTAAACTATAGTAACATGCTATTTATACTTACCCCTTGGGTTAATGGCATCAAATGTGATTATGATAATATTGATCATATATTAGCATGTGGAAGCAACCTTGCAAATATGCACAAAACAAGTATAAACTTCAAACCTATATTTGGAAGTACTATAAAGGAAGATTACGGTTCCCTTAGTACTTCTATATATAAACATTATATAGGTCTCCTTAAATTTTCTAATTTAGCTTATAAATATAATGATTCATTTTCAAATCTATACCTTAGGTATTTTGATTCAAGCATTAAACTAGCTAAGTGCTCTAGGGACATTGCATGCACCATGGATACAAATAATCTTACTAAATCCTTATGTCACCTTGATTATGTTAATAAAAATATTATTTTTGATAATAATAATGATATATGGGTAATCGATTTTGATAAATGTAGATATGATTATTGCGCCCACGATATCTCCTATTGTTTGCGAAGACTTCTAAAAAGAGACAGTACAAAATGGGATTTAGAAATAGCAATAAGTTTTTTAGAACTTTACAATAAAATCTTGCCTTTAACCTTGGATGATTATAAATATATTCTTGTTTATTTAGCTTTTCCTCAAAGGTATTGGAAAATATCAAGGGATTATTATGGTAATATTAATAAATGTAATAAAAAAGCCTTTATACACCTCTTAGATAACGGAACTAATAAAAATGACTATCAATTAGACTTTGCACGTAAACTTAAAGATTACATTGGGAATAAATTCAAAGTGAATTTAGAATAAAACATAACAAATAAAAAGCCACTGCAATGCAGCGGCTTTTTATTTGTTTCTTTTAATTTAAAATACTATTTTTTTCTTGGATTGTTTATCTCTGCTTGAGCAGCTGCAAGTCTTGCAACTGGAACTCTAAATGGTGAACATGATACATAATCAAGTCCCACATTGTGACAGAATTCAATAGAAGATGGATCTCCACCATGTTCTCCACATATTCCAAGTTTTATATTTGGTCTAGCCTTACGTCCAAGTTCAGCAGCCATTTGAACAAGCTTACCTACTCCTGTTTGGTCTAGTTTTTGGAATGGATCAAATTCGTAAACTTTCTTTTCATAATAATGTTTTAAGAAAGTTGCAGCATCATCTCTTGAAAATCCAAATGTCATTTGTGTTAAATCATTTGTTCCAAATGAGAAGAATTCTGCTTCTTTTGCTATTAAATCAGCTGTAAGTGCTGCTCTTGGTATTTCTATCATTGTACCAACCATATATTTCATATCAGTGCCACTTTCAGCTATAATTTTATCAGCTGTCCTTACCACTATATCTTTAACATATTTTAATTCTTTAACTTCTCCAACTAGTGGAATCATTATTTCAGGAACAATATTATATCCTTTTCTAGTCTTAACATCTAAAGCAGCTTCTATAACCGCTCTAGTTTGCATTTCAGCTATTTCTGGATATGATACTGCAAGTCTACAGCCTCTATGTCCCATCATTGGGTTAAATTCATGTAATGATTCAACAGTGCCTTTAAGTTCTTCAAAAGTTATACCCATTTCAATTGCTAATTCTTTTATATCTCCATCATCATGTGGTAAGAATTCATGTAGTGGTGGATCTAAGAATCGAATTGTAGCTGGTTTCCCTTCAAGTTCTTCATATATTCCTATAAAGTCTTCTCTTTGCATTGGTAATAATTTATCTAGTGCAACTCTTCTCTTAGCTTCGTCTTTAGCAACTATCATTTCTCTTATACCCATTATTCTATCAGCATCAAAGAACATATGCTCTGTTCTACATAAGCCTATACCTTCAGCTCCATATTTAACTGCTTGTGCAGTATCTCTTGGAGTATCAGCATTGGTTCTAACTTTTAAACTTCTTATGCTATCAGCCCAGCCCATAAGTATTTCAAAGTAACCACTTATTTCAGGTTCAACTGTTTTAATTGCTCCAGAATATATATTTCCTGTGCTTCCATCCATAGAAATAAAGTCGCCTTCATTATAAATAGTCTTTCCTATTTGGAAATTTCTAGCTTCTTCATTAACCTTTATATCTCCACAGCCAGCAACACAACATCTTCCCATTCCTCTTGCAACAACGGCAGCATGAGATGTCATTCCTCCTCTTACTGTTAAGATACCTTCTGCAGCTATCATACCTTCAATATCTTCTGGTGAAGTTTCAAGTCTTACAAGAACAACTTTTTCTCCAGCTTCATGTCTTTCCTTAGCATCTTCAGCTGAAAAATAAACTTTACCACAAGCAGCGCCTGGAGATGCTGGAAGTCCCTTAGCTATTACTTTCGATTTTCTTAATTCTTCAGTGTCAAAATTAGGATGAAGCAATGTATCTAATTGTTTAGGTTCAACCTTCATAACAGCTTCTTTTTGTGTTAACATTCCTTCTTCAACAAGTTCTACAGCAATTTTAAGGGCAGCTTGTACAGTCCTCTTACCATTTCTTGTTTGTAAGAAATATAATTTACCATCTTCAATTGTAAACTCCATGTCTTGCATATCTTTATAGTGATTTTCAAGAGTATTAACAATTGCCATGAATTCGCCATATACTTTTGGCATATCTTCGTGAAGTTGTGATATATCGTTTGGTGTTCTTATTCCTGCAACAACGTCTTCACCTTGTGCATTCATTAAGTACTCAGCATATATTCCTTTTTCTCCAGTAGATGGGTTTCTAGAGAAAGCAACACCAGTTCCTGATGTTTCTCCTTTGTTACCAAATACCATTTCTTGAACACTTACTGCCGTTCCCCAACTACCTGGAATATCATTGAGTCTTCTATATACATTAGCACGAGGATTATCCCATGATCTAAATACTGCTGAAATAGCATCTATTAGTTGGCGTTTTGGATCACTTGGAAATTCTTCGCCCTTATCTTTTTTATAAAATGCTTTAAATTCTTTAACTAATTTTTTTAAATCATTAGCGTCTAGTTCTGTATCAATTTTTACACCTTTTTCTTCTTTCATCTTATCCATTATGTTTTCAAAGTTTCTTTTTTCAACGTCCATAACAACGTCAGCAAACATCTGGATAAATCTTCTGTAAGAATCATAAGCAAATCTCGGATTTTTTGTTAATTTTGCCATAACCTCTACTGTTTCATCATTTAACCCTAGATTCAAAATTGTATCCATCATACCCGGCATTGAAGCTCTTGCGCCAGATCTAACTGATACGAGTAATGGATTTTCTAAACTACCAAACTTCTTTCCTGTAATTTTTTCAAGTTCAGTCATTTTTGAATTAATTTCACTAATAATTTCAGATGCAATTAACTTACCATCTTCATAGTATTTATTACATGCTTCAGTTGTAACTGTAAATCCCTGTGGTACTGGGATTTTAAGGTTAGTCATCTCGGCAAGGTTTGCACCTTTTCCTCCTAGAAGATTTTTCATTGAAGCGTTACCTTCACTAAAAAGATAAACATATTTTTTGTTATCCATTTGTATACAACCCCTTCGATTCTAAATTATATATGATAATGGTTATTAACCATTTTCACCCATTTTTACAAACAACCTTGTAATATTAGTTTTAGACACTTTGCCTACAATTTTAAAAACTTCTCTGCCATTTTCAAATTTTCTCTCTACCACAGGCAGACTGTCTACTTCATGTTCTATAATTCTTTGTGCAGCCAAATAAACACTATCTTCTTTTTCAACAAACACTATATTTGGCATTCTAGTCATTATAATTCCTACAGGTACTTTGTGGATATCTGTTCCACCCATAGCCATTTTAAGGAAGTCTTTTCTTGAAACAGCTCCCACTAAATTGCCATTATTATTTATAAATAGTGTACCTACATCATTTAAAAACAAATGTACTATCGCATCATAAACCATAGTTTCTTCTGTTGCCGTTACATGTTTAGACATTACATCATTAACTTTAATATTTCTTATATAGTCATAAACTAAACTATAAGAAGGTTTCTTAGAATAAACATATCCAACCTTAGGTCTTGCATCTAATATACCAGTCATTGTTAGTATGGCCAAATCTGGCCTTAGTGCAGCTCTTGTGACCCCTAGTTTATTAGCTAGTTTTTCACTTGTGATAGGTGGATTTTCTTTAACTAATCTAATTATCTCATCTTGTCTTGGTGTTAATTTTATTGCTTCCACCTTCTCCCTATTTTAGCGCTTTAACCATGGTATATATTTGAAATATAAACGATTGCAAAATTTATTATTCTAGTAAAATCTTACATACCATTTGAAACATTGTACCACATTATTACAATGAAATGTAGAATCTTTTAATGTTTTAGAATATCTCATGAAAATTTTTAGTATTTTTATGTACTATGAATAATCTTTCATTTAAAAAGCCAGCAACATTAGTTGCTGGCTTTTTAATTAAAAAAATTTGTTATTCTTCACTTTCTTTTTCTTCTTCTTTTTTTGATTCGTTTTCTTCCTGTTTTTCTAAGTTTTTATCAAATTTTACTGTATATTGGTATACATTTTCATCATTACTATCTTTACTGCTTTTACTATCTTTACTAAAACCACCTTTTGTATCGTTATATTTTTCTTTTACATCTTCACTTATATCATTCATTCTGCCCTTTAAGTCTTCTACAGTATTTTTGATAATAGTATTAACTACTTCAACAGATCCATCTGCTTTAGTTATCTCAATAGTAACCTTTGTAAGTACCGCTGTTAATAAACCTAGTGCAATTAGAGGTGGCATATATAATCCAACTAGCCCTGCTGCAATACCAGCGTTAACAGGTATATCTACAACTACATTTTCATCTTTTTTAATTTTAATTCTAGTTACATTGCCTTTTTTTACAGTATTCTTTATCCATACTATAAATTCTTCCTTGGTAGTATATACTTCATCCATATTAAATATAGGATATTTCTTTTGTTTAGCCTCGATGTAAATTAGTGCATCAACTACATTGCTATCACATTCTTGCAGTGCTTCTTTTGCCTCAGTATATGAAACTCCTGTCCGTTCTTTAATTATGTCAATTTTTTCCAGCGTAATCTCTTCCATTAAAATCTACCTCCTAATAATTTGTACTTTATTTAAAATAATTGTTAGTTTTTGTATTGGTTTAAATAATCGAACATTTCTAAACTCCTTGGCTTTCTAGTATAATTCTCTGAAATGATAAAAGATAAAAATTTATATAACTCCAGTTTGGATGTTTTGGATACAACTATTCTATTAATTTTATCCATACCAAAATTATTTAAGAATTTTAATGTATTATATGTAGGGTTTGATATATATATACTGTTTGATTTATCACAATTTTTGCAAATAGGTCCATAAGATTGCAAATCAATATTATTAGATGTATCTACTTTATTTCTACATTTAACACATTTACTAAAATTTAATCCGTACCCTGTTGCTCTTAGTAGCTTTATTTCAAAAGCTCTAGCTAGAACTTCTATATCCATAACGTCATTTTTTATAAAATAAAAAGCAGTGACTAGCTCTTTAAAAAGTTCCTTATTAACATCCTCGTTTTCCATTGCGATATCAATTAATTCAACAAAATAAGAGGCATAGGTAATTGTATCTAAGTCCCTTAATAATTGTTGAAAAGAATCTATTATTGTAATTTCGTTTATTGTATATAAATTCCTGCCTTTAAAAAGTACAAATTCTCCATATGAGCAAGGTAATGTGGATGATATATATTTGCTTTTGTTTTTTCTTGCTCCCTTTGCTATGGCTGTTATTTTTCCAAACTCTTCAGTAAAAAGCCAAACAAGCTTATCAGATTCTTTAAACTCTTGTGTTTTTATAACTATAGCTCTAGTTTTTAAAATAGACAGAACATCATCCCCTATTTATATCCAAGTTCTTTGAGCATACTTGAAGTGTCTCTCCATTCTTTCTTTACCTTTACCCATAATCTTAAGTATACTTTTTCGCCTAAGAATTTCATTATATCTTGTCTTGAATAAGTGGAAATCTGCTTAAGTGTTTTTCCACCTTTGCCAATTATTATACCCTTATGTGAATCCTTTTCGCATAACAAATTAACTTCAATATTGTACAAATTGTTTTTGTCTCTTTTCATAGAAATAATTTCTATTGCTATTCCATGAGGTACCTCTTGAGATAATAATTTAAGAGCTTTCTCTCTTATAATCTCAGTTATAATAAATCTTTCTTGCTGATCTGTAATCATATCTTCTGGATAATATAATGGCCCCTCTGGCATAAGTTCCCCTAAAAGATTAGTAACTATGTCAACATTTTTGCCTTTAATGGCAGCTATCGGTATTATTTCTTTAAAATTAAAATATTCAGAATAAGACTTAATAGTTTTAGCTACCCTTTCCTGTGTATTTTCATCAATCTTATTGACTAATAAAAAAACAGGTATCTTAGTATCTTTTAAATCTTCAAGAATATGCTTATCCCCTGGTTCAATTTCATCACCTGGTGTAGTTATAAATAATATAACGTCTACTGCATCTGTGGATTGTTTGGCTACTTTAACCATGTATTCTCCTAGTTTATGTCTAGGTTTATGCATTCCTGGAGTATCCACAAATATTATTTGAGACTCTTTAGTAGTTAAAATAGTTTGTATATTGTTTCTTGTGGTTTGAGGTCTACTAGACACAATTGATAGTTTCTCCCCCATAATATAATTCATTAATGTAGATTTCCCTACATTAGGCCTTCCGATAATAGATACGAATCCTGATTTAAACATATTTCCTCCTTATAATTATCATTTGTAATTTGTTTTTACTTTAGTAAATTCTTACTTCAGTAAACATTCTTTAGTAAAGGCACCTGGTAATATTTCTTCCATAGTCTTTGTTATATAGTTATCTTCATCTTTTACTAATATAATTTGGATATCAGTTGTAGCAAATTCTACTATAACTTGTCTGCAGATACCACATGGATAAGTATTAGTAGACATATCCCCTACTATTGCTATTGCTTTTATTTTTCTATGTCCCTCAGACACAGCTTTGAAAATCGCAGTTCGCTCGGCACAATTACTAGCACCATAGGATGCATTTTCTATATTACACCCCGTATATATTGATCCATCCTCAGTAACAACCGCAGCGCCTACCTTAAATTTCGAGTATGGCACATATGCATTTGCCCTAGCATCTATTGCAAGCTTAGCAAGCTTTTTATAATCCATTAGAACACCCCCGTAAAATAATTTAAATTTTGTGAAAATAAATAACAATGAAAAATCACGTATAGCAATTATATCACTAAATATCAGTATTTCAAATAATATTATAATTATAAAATTTTATAAAAATTTATTATCCTAAAACTTTAAAGAGTAGCAAAGTTAATAACGTCCCAAAAATACCACCAAAAATCACTTCTAGGATGGAGTGAATCTCTGAATCAACTCTACTTTGTGCAACAATTACAGCTATAAAATAAGCTAAAACCATAATTAACGGCTCAGCAGTTAATAATGTTATAGCTGTTGCCACTGAAAAAGCTATAGTTGAGTGACCGCTTGGCATACCACCTTTTAGCGGTGTTCCTTCACCATAAATCGCCTTAATTACTACCACTGCGATGCAAACTATAACTAGAATAAAAAAAGTCGTATCAGTGTCAGATTTTTTAATCTTTGCCATTACTGACTTGTTAAACGGTGTTAATCTTTCCCAAAATATCACATAACCCACTAATAGTGAATTTATAGCAGTTACCAGCACTGCACCAGCAGCTACGTTTTTAGCAATTTTTGCTAATGGGTGGTAAAAGTTTGTTGTGGCATCAATGGCACATTCTACTGCAGTATTTATCATTTCCGCCACGATAACTAGTGTTATAGTCATCGTTATAATTAAAAGTTCTATTCTTGACAAATCATAAAAAAACGTAGCAGTAAGAACTAACATTGCCACTAGCATATGTATCTTCATATTTCTTTGCGTTCGAATTGAATATATTATTCCTTCAATAGCATAATTCAAACTATCAACTAATTTTTTAACTTTCATACACAACCACCTTCAAATCTTTTATCTATATATGTTAAAAGTACCGAGTATTTCTTCTTCTCTTTTTCTCATAATGTTTTTCTGCGCTTCCTCTATGTGATCGTAGCCTAAAAGATGCAGTATTGAATGCACTGTAAGATAAGCACATTCACGGGTAGTGGAATGTCCAAATTCTTCGCTTTGCTGCACTGCTTTTTCTAGTGATAGTGCAACATCTCCAACAACTAATTTCCCATCATATAAATCATTTTGGTCAAACTTGTAATTTGTATACACTTCCTTAAATACCTTATTTTCAGGATAATGTAACATAGGAAAAGATAATACATCAGTAACTTCGTCTATACCACGATGTTTTAAATTTATCTCCCTGATCTCTTCATTATCAATAAAGATAACACTTACTTCACTTTCCACAAGAAGTTTTTCCTCACTCAGTGTATATTCAATAACATTCTTTATAACGCTTTTGAGCTCCTTTGTTACTTCTATCTTATTTTGCCTATTATCCATAAAAATCATACTGTTTTCCACTCTCCTATTTAGACTCGCGTTCCTTATCCTTTTCCCATTTATCGGAAGGATACTCTATTCGCTCATGATATATTCCTGAAAGTACTTTTAAGAAAGCCTTCCTTATCTTTTCTAAATCTTTTAGAGTTAAATCGCAATTATCCATTTGCCCATCAGTAAGCCTCTCTTTTATTATTTTATTAACCATTTCCTCAATTTTACCAGTTGTATGATTCGGAAGAGATCTTACTGCGGCTTCCACTGCATCTGCTAACATTATAATTGCCGCTTCCTTACTTTCAGGTTTTGGACCGGGGTATCTAAAATCTTCCTCTTTAATTTCATCTGGTTTATCACTGGAATTTTTCATAGTTACGTAAAAGTACTTAACTAAGGTCATTGCATGGTGTTGCCCAATAACGTCTTGAATAACCTTAGGTATTTTAAATTCTTTTGCAAGTTCTATTCCATCCTTCACATGAGAAATAATTATAAGTGTACTTAGGTTTGGAGTTATTTTATCATGCGGATTATCATTTCCTAATTGATTTTCCTTGAAAAAATAAGGTCTCTTTATCTTGCCAATATCATGATAGTAAGAGGACACCCTTGCAATAACAGCACTAGCACCAACTGTTTCTGCTGCAACCTCTGACAGGTTACCTACAATTACAGAATGGTGATAAGTGCCAGGAGCCTCTAATAGTAGTCTTTTTAGCAGTGGATGATTAGGATTTGATAGTTCTAAAAGTTTTACTGTAGTCACTACATCAAACAAACTTTCGAAAAACGGTAAAAACCCTATAGCAAGAATTCCAGATAAAACGCTTGCAAGGGACACCATGCCAGCCTTTTTCACAACTTCAACAATGCTATTGCTTAAAAGAAATCCCATAGAAAGATACATGGCTAGGTTTATCATTCCTATATATATAGATGAATATAGTATATCATTTCTTTGTTGCATTTTTTTAAGTAGCATAACAGCTGTAATAGAATTTAGCATAGCCAGTATTGTAATTTCAAGATTGAATTTAACTGCAACACTAATTAAAATGCAGTTAAGAATATTTACTACAATCGCTACTTCATCATTAATTAATATAGCCATAAGTATTGGTATGCAAGCCAGTGGAATTACATACAATGAGATTATACCTAGTATTCTAGCAAGTGATATTGCAATTATGCTAAGAATATTGAGCATGATTAACTTCTTTATGTCATTAAAAACTTGTGGATGATACTTAAATAAATAAAACCATTGAAGTAATAGTACTAAGCAAACAAGCCCCGCTAAACTTAAATATAAGGGCCATTCAAAATTACCCACATTGTTAAGAAGTCCGAGCGACTCTAGGAGTCCCTTCTGTTCAGAGGTTATTGGCTCTCCCTCTTTTGCAATGATTTGATCCTTCTTAATCATTACTGGTTTAACACTTTCTCTAGCCTCTTGTATTAATGATTCTGTTGTTAGCTTATCATATATTGTATTAGGAAATACTTCTACATTTGCGATTGATATCCCCATTTCTCTTATGTCCTTAGTAAAACTAGAGTTATTAAACTCTACAGCTATAATTCCTTGCGCCATTTTAATTTCCTCTGGCTTATTTTCATTTATTGTAGTTAAATCATAAAGTTTTATCATTGTTTTTTGGAGAAACGCTTGTAATTCCTCTGCTTTTTTAGTATCTAACCCTACTAAAATCTGATAATTTTCATAAATAATATCTGGAATTATTTTTTTTTCTTTAAGTGCAGTTATTTTTTCTTTTTCTGATAATTGACTTTCATTATTTGTGGATGATTCTGTAACACCGTTTAACTCTCGCACTGCAGAAAATAGTTCATCAATATCTGCTATAACCTGCTTATTTACTTGGATTTTAGTTGTTCTTTTTCCTACACCTTGTACAGCATCATCTCTATTTTTTTTTGTACCAACTTCATTTTCAACTTCTCTAGGAGCTTTTATATCTACTTTTGCAATATCCCCCACATTTAGAGTGTATTTTTTAGGAACCAAAGCTGTTACTAAAATAGAAAACATAACCATTGCTGTAATTATAAAAATCAAATATGGTTTTGCTTTTTTAATTTTAATAAATCCTCTAATATCTTTCATGCCCTATCCCCGCCTTTTTTTCTCTCGTAAATTATAAAACAAACAGTTTTTGTTCTAATGTAATTTTTGTTCTACTCCAATATTCTCTTCAGTTACTCCAATGTTCTCCTCTGCAACTACAACTACTCTTATAATATACCCATCACTTTCCTTTTTCACATCTGAAATTTTATCTTTAATCTGAACATTTCTGTCCAGGTTCCTGAGGATATCAGAATACATTTCATCTACCAACTCAATAACATTCACAGGTGTATTTTTTTCCTCAACTTCATAATATATTTCGCTCTTGATAAATTTATCCTTATTTTCTATTTTATCATAATTTTCATAAGTAATTAAGCTATTTTTAAGATAAACTTTTTTATTTGCTAAATTAAAGTATAAATTACTTATACTGTTACCTGTTTTCAACCTAGATTTATTCTTTAGCGGTACTTCTTTTTTTACCTCGTAGAAGGTTTTTGCTATTACCTCACCTTCTGCATGTACAGAATAGACACTTCCTTCTTTACCTTGTTCTCCCTTAACTAATATATCACCCTTTTGTACCATATTCCCACTGTTTACAATGGCTGTACCTTCTGTAGTAAATACTCTAACTATCTCACCATCTTTACTTGCTATTAAATTAGCAGGGGTTTTATCTACAATTATGGTAGGTGGCGATTGTCTTTCTATTACATTAACAACTAGTTTAGCGCCCTCAATCCTGACTTTTACCCACATTATTTCATCATTAATTTTCGTAAGTTTATTTTCAATTTCGTAGATGTCTATATTTTTCTTTCTAATCCCAGGTATTACTCCAAGCCCTTTAATTTGATTACGCAATTCATATGGACTTATATATCGTTCTGTATTAATTTCTATATTCCACACAAATGTAGACAAATAATATATTATGCTTCCGAATAAGAACACTCCAATTAAGAGTGCAGATCGTTTTTTCGCTTTCATTAGAAAAAATGACAATCCACTTCTTCCTGTAATTCTAATCCTTGTGTCTGTCAGTTTTGCCACTTTACTAATTTCGCTATAGTCACACAATTTCACCTGCAAAACTACAGTTGTAATATTAATCTTCATTATATTTTTAACTACAATACCATTTCTCCATAACAAATTTATAAACTTTTCTGGCATTAACGATCCAATTTCCATTGTGATTATACCTTTTTTATATTTTTTAAAATTATTCATGGCTTTCATACACAATAGACTTAAAGTTGCCGCTTAAAGTTATTGTGTTACCCCCTATAAATAATATTTTAAAATTTTTACCATATATTGAAATTGGACCAACATTGGAATTTATTTTCACTATATCCTCTTCAAAAATTACTATACCCCTATGATTTTCTATATTTATTTCGCTATTAGCCAAAATAGTTATTTTGGGTAAATCTAATATAACATCTCTTGGTAATTCCAACTTATTAGCTATGGTTTCTTTTGTCCTATAAAATTTATTTTCCATCTAATCACCTCATAAAATACTTCATACTAAATTTATGAAATAAAATCATAAGAAATTACATTTTTTAATTTTATAATTTTTTAAATCAAAAAAGGCCCAGCAAAAGCTGAGCCTCTTATTTATTATAATATTTTTAACTAAAGAGTTTACCCATTGATCTGCCCATAACTTAAGGCAATGTGGTAAACAAAATTTTCCCCATTGTTTCATGCTATTGGTTCCCAATTTTACCACTGTTTCTATGACTAACTCTAAAATTTCTGATTTAGTTAACTGCTGAGGAAGGTATTTTAACAAAATTACAATTTTTTAAAATTTTATTTAAATTTTCTCTTTCTCGCAGCTTCTGATTTTAATTTCTTTTTAACACTTGGTTTTTCATAGTGCTCTCTTTTTCTTACTTCTCCAAGCACTCCACTTCTTGCACATTTTTTCTTAAACCTTCTTAAAGCATTCTCTATTGTCTCATCGTCTCCAACTTTAATTTCTGACATCATTATCCCTCCCTCCGCTAGCTCAATTCAATTTACATTAAAAGCAGCCAATGCGGGGCCTAAATAGCACAGTTTTTATTATACAACACTATTTTACAGTATGTCAACAATTTCATTGATTTTTGACCATATAAAATATATTTATACATAAGCCTATACTAAATACACAACATTCTCAAAACTTACTTTTTCTTAGCCAGGTGGCCACTTAAGCATCCTACCTCCCAATAAATGAAAATGTATATGTTGAACAGTTTGACCCCCGTGTTCTCCACAATTAGAAACAATTCTATACCCACTTTCAGAAATCCCTAGGTCATTTGCAATTTTTTTTGCAACCATAAATATATGACCTATTATATCTGATCCATCTTCACTTAATTCATTGAGGTTAGAGATATGTCCCTTAGGAATAATTATAACATGTACTGGAGCCTCTGGACTTATGTCTTTAAATCCTATAACGCTTTCATCCTCATAAAGTAACTCACAAGGAATTTGCTTTTTTATGATTTTACAAAAGATACAGTCATCCACATAATCACCTCCTACCATCTTATATTATTATACTATTCAACATAAAATTTTATTCTCCTGCTATATATATTAATTAGTCTACACAATATTATAAATCTTCAACCTCTGAAGTTAAATGATCTACCTTGCATTCTATAAGTTTAGACATGTGAAATTCACCCTCTATATTTTTAGAAGCCTTTGAAACAACCTTTATGTAGTTATCAGTGTACCCTTGGTATTCATCTTCACTGGCTCCCAGTTTTTGCTCATAAAGAACTCTCATAGATTTATTTAAAAATTTGCTCATAAATTTTTGTTCCAGCCTATTGTTAAGAGCAATTAGCTTATGACTTCTATCGTCTTTAATATTCCCATTAATCTGCTCTTTTATTTCAGCAGCTTTAGTACCTTCTCTTATGCTGTATTTGAAAATATGCATTTTTGATAATTCTAATTCTTCTAAATAATTATAGGTTTCATTAAATTCTTCTTCTGTTTCTCCAGGGAAGCCCACAATTATATCAGTAGTTATAGACACTCCCAAAATATTACGTCTAAGATTTTCTACTACATTTTTATACTCCTGCGCCGTATATCTCCTATTCATTCTTTTAAGGGTTTCGTCACATCCACTTTGCAGTGAAAGATGAAAATGATGACATAGCTTTTTCAGTGACACTATTTTCTCTATAACTCCCTCTGTAAAAAAAGTGGGATCTATTGACCCTATTCTTATTCTTTCTATACCAGGAACCTTGTCAACCTCTTCTAAAATTCGAACTAAATCCCATCCCTTTTCTAAATCAGACCCAAAAGATGCTATATGTATACCTGATAAAAGAATCTCTTTAAAGCCGTTTGCGGCGAGTTCCTGAACCTCTGCTATTATTTTAGAAGGATCTTTACTACAAACTGCTCCCCTTGTGAATGGTATTATACAATAAGAGCAAAATCTATTACAACCATCTTGAATTTTTACAAACGCCCTGGTTCTATCTTGGTACTCACTTATATTTAAATCCTCAAACGCTTTATTTTTTAGAACATCACTAACCTCTACAATTTGTTTGTTTTCATTTTTAGCTCTATTTACCCAGTAGACAATATCGCCTTTATTCCGACTACCTAAAACTACATCAACACCAGAAATACTAGCTACTTCTTCAGTGGCTATCTGTGCGTAACATCCCACCACTGCAATAACAGCTTCACTGTTTGCTCTTCTTGCGCGTCCTATCATCTGTCTTGATTTTTTATCGCTCATATTGGTTACAGTACAAGTATTGATAACATATACGTCTGAAAATTCATGAAACTCTACTACTTCGTAACCTTCTCTAATGAATTTTTCTAACATCGCTTCTGATTCGTACTGATTAACCCTACAGCCTAAAGTAGCAATTGCAACTTTCATTATATAGCTCCCCCCAAATCTCCTAGTTCATACATTATAAGGCTTAAACATGTAAACCCCGCAGTCTCGGTTCTAAGTATTCTCGGTCCCAACGTGACGATTTGAGCCCCTATCTCTTTTAATTTTGATATTTCATACTCTTCAAATCCACCCTCTGGTCCTATTACAATAGCAACTTTAACAATATCTTTTTTTTCTATGTTTTGAACTGTTTTTTTTATACCATATCCCTCTTCATTTTCATAGGGAACAACCACTAAATCCATAGGTTTTAATTGTTCTAACAAATTTACAAACTCTATAGGAGTATTAATTTGAGGCACCAAACTTCTCTTGCTCTGCTTAGCAGCCTCTAGTGCTATCCTATTCCACCTATCCACCTTTTTAAACTCTGAAGGCTCCGTCTTAACTACTACTCGTTCTGTAATAACAGGTGTTATTGCTTTTACTCCAAGTTCTGTATTTTTTTGAACTATCAAATCCATTTTTGTTGATTTAGGCAGACCCTGAAATAAGTATACATCAATAGCGCTTTCATTATTAATAGAGCTTTCCTCTAATAGATTTATAATTACTTGTTTTTTATCTATTAGTGTTATTTCCCCAATATATTCTTTTCCCTCACAGTTGTTTATACTCACTTTATCAGAAATTTTGAGCCTTAATACCTTATATATATGTTTTACATCTTCACCATCAATAGTAGCCACATTGTCTACTATACTTTGCTTTGGAACAAAAAATTTATGCATTATTTTTTTCTCTCCTCGACTTATTTAATTATCGCACTAGAGTTTTGCAACTATGCAGACCCACTCGCCCTCTATATTTATCTCTTCAATTTTAAAACCACATGACTTTAATTTATCTAATACCTCATCTTTTTTACTTAAAATTATTCCTGAAGATATAAAATATCCGCCTTCTATAATAAATGGCTTAACTCCCTCAGTCAAAAACATAATTATGTCTGCCATAATATTTGCTATAACAATGTTTGCTTTTCCTTTTACGACTTCCATTAAATCTCCATACAATATCTCAATGTTATTTAAGTCATTATAGCTAACATTTTGTTTTGCAGATACTACCGCTACTGGATCCAGATCTACTCCTATGACTTTGACAGCCCCTAGCTTAGCTGCTGTAATAGATAAGATGCCTGACCCTGTTCCTATATCAAAAACCGTAGAATCTTTGTCTACGTGCCTCTCTAGCGCTTTTATACACATCCTAGTAGTCTCATGAGTACCAGTTCCAAAAGCCATGCCCGGATCTAGTTCTACAATCACTTCATCTGATTTTTTATTGTACTCTTCCCATATAGGTTTTATAACTACCTTTTCTCCTACCTTTGTTGGTTTATAATATTTTTTCCAGTTATTTTCCCAATCCTCTTCTTTTACATCATTCATTGTAACAGTTCCAAGGCCTTTATCTAATCCAAACTCAGGCAGATTGTTTACTCCTGTTTTAATTTTTTCAAAGCTACTATCAAATTTATCATCTTTTTTATAGTATCCCTTAATTACAACCTCATTATTTGTATTTATAATAGTCTCATCAAAATAGTCCCAATCCGTAGTATGATCTCGCCTATAAATCATATCAGCAGGGTCTAAAATAGAAACTCCACTTACACCAGTATTATTTAACATTTCTGACACAGCCTCAACTGCCTCACTACTTGTAATTATAGTTACTTCAACCCAATTTTTATCCACTTTCATCCTCCTATTTTATAATAAAAAACTCCGTTTTATAAACGAAGTTTTTTATTTGTATTTACCTTTCTATTTACCTAATATTTTATCCACAAAAGATTTTTTATTTTCCTCAGAAACTTCTACAATTTCACCACTGGCTTCCATAAAGAGTTTCAGTGCTGTCTTTTGCTTATCGTTTAAAGCTTTAGGAATATCAACAATAACTTTTACGTATTGATCTCCTCTTCCATGTCCATTTACTCTAGGTACACCCTTACTCTTAAGTCTAAATACAGTACCAGATTGTGTTCCTGCTGGCACTTTGTATTTAACATCTCCATCCACTGTTGGTACTTTAATTTCAGTACCTAGGGCCGCATATCCAAAGCTTACGTGCGACTCAATATGAATATCAATTCCATTTCTTTTAAAAGTTTTATGAGGAGTTACTCTTATATTTATATATAAATCTCCTGATGGGCCACCCTTTTCACCAGGTTCCCCTTGTCCTCTAAGAGGCATAACATTCCCAGTATCAACTCCACCTGGAACATTAATTTTAATTTTTCTATTTTTTCTCTCTTTTCCAGAACCATGACAATTTCTACATGGTTCAGAGATTATTTTACCTTTACCTCCGCACTTATCACAAGTGCTCATACTTGCAAAACTTCCAAAAGCAGTGTTTCTCTGAACTTTTATCTGCCCATTCCCACCGCACTTATCACAGGTTTTTGGAGTAGTACCTGCTTTAGCACCACTACCACCGCATTCACTACACTTTTCATTTTTTGTAATTGATACTTCTTTTTCAACGCCAAAAACAGACTCTTCAAAACTTAAATTTAAATTATACTCTAAATCTGCACCTTTTTGGGGTCCATTTTGATTTCTTTGAGAGAATCCTCCTCCAAATATATCACCAAAAATATCACCAAAACCACCACCACCAAAACCACCAAATCCTGAACTACCGTCAAATCCTGATCCGCCGGCATCAGCTGTACCATATTGATCATAATTTGATTTTTTTTCTGGATTAGATAAAACTTGGTATGCCTCATTCATTTCTTTAAACTTATCCTCTGCAGCTTTATTATCTGGATTTCTATCTGGATGATATTTTAATGCAGCCTTTTTAAAGGCCTTCTTAATTTCTTCATCACTGGCATCTCTTTGTATACCAAGACTTTCATAATAATCTTTTTTTGCCATGCTGTTTTACACCACCTAAAATATATATGCTTCTATAAATATAAACTAATGCGCAAAATAATTCAACCCATAGTATTATATAATCACTTACAATATTACTTAAATTAAGGGAAGGGTAATTACCCATCCCTTAATTTAATAAATTATTCTTTATCGTCTACTTTGAAGTCAGCATCCACTACATTGTCATCTTGCGGACCATTTTCAGAAGAATTATCTTGGTCAGGATTTTCTCCTTGACCTTGTGCTGCTTCTGCATCTGCTTGATATATCTTTGTAGTTACTGCGTAGAAAGCTTCAGTTAGTTCTTCAGTAGCTTTCTTAATAGCCTCTGTTTCTTCGCCTTCTTTAACTTTATCAAGAACTTCTAACTTGGCTTCAATATCTTTTTTATCTTCCTCTGATACTTTTTCCCCAAGTTCAGTTAATGTTTTTTTAGTTTGGTATGATAATTGTTCTGCAGTATTCTTAACTTCAATTGCTTCTTTTCTAGTCTTATCTTCTTCTGCAAATTTCTCTGCTTCTTTTACTGCTGCATCAATTTCATCATCACTTAAATTAGTGGATGCTGTAATTGTTATCTTAGCTTCTTTTCCTGTTCCTTTATCTTTAGCTGATACATTAACAATACCGTTAGCATCTATATCAAAAGTAACTTCTATTTGTGGTATTCCTCTTGGTGCTGATGGTATTCCTGAAAGAGTAAATCTTCCTAAGGTCTTGTTACCAGCAGCCATTTTTCTTTCACCTTGAACAATGTTAATTTCAACTGATGTTTGACCATCTGCAGCTGTTGAGAATGTTTGACTCTTTTTAGCTGGAATTGTAGTATTTCTTTCAATTAGTGGAGTAGCTATTCCACCTAGTGTTTCAATTCCTAGTGTTAATGGAGTTACGTCAAGAAGTAATACATCTTTAACTTCTCCGCTTAATACTCCTGCTTGAACTGCTGCACCAAGTGCAACGCATTCATCTGGATTAACTCCCTTTGAAGGTTCTTTTCCTGTAAAGTTCTTAACTGCATCTACAACTGCTGGAGTTCTTGTTGAACCACCTACGAGCACAACTTTATCTATTTCATTAAGTGATAAGCCTGCATCCTTAAGAGCTTTTTTCATTGGTTCTATGGTAGCATCAACTAAATCGTGAGTTAACTCATTAAATTTTGCTCTTGTTAAATTCATCTCTACATGTTTAGGACCTGTTGCATCTGCAGTGATAAATGGTAGATTAATGCTTGTTTGCATTGATGATGATAATTCAATTTTTGCTTTTTCAGCAGCTTCTTTTAATCTTTGAAGTGCCATTTTATCATTTCTTAAATCTATTCCATTATCTGCTTTAAAAGTATCAGCTATATGATCCACAACCTTTTGGTCAAAATCATCTCCACCAAGTTTAGTATTTCCGTTAGTTGATTTAACTTCGAATAGACCATCACCAAGTTCTAATACAGATACGTCAAATGTACCGCCACCTAAATCATATACTAATATTTTTTGATTAACATCCATTTTATCTAAACCATAAGCTAGTGCTGCTGCTGTTGGCTCATTTATTATTCTCTTAACATCAAGGCCCGCTATTTTTCCTGCATCCTTTGTTGCTTGTCTTTGGCTATCATTGAAATATGCAGGTACAGTTATTACAGCCTCTGTAACTGTTTCTCCTAAATAAGCTTCAGCATCAGCTTTGATTTTTTGCAAAATATAAGCAGAAATTTCTTGTGGTGTATGTGATTTTCCATCGACATCTATTTTATGATCAGTACCCATTTCTCTTTTGATTGAACTTATTGTTTTATCTGGATTTGTAATTGATTGTCTCTTAGCAACTTGACCTACAAGTCTTTCTCCATTTGCTTGAAATGATACTACAGATGGCGTTGTTCTTGCACCTTCTGAATTAGTAATTATCACAGGTTCTCCACCCTCCATAACTGCTACACATGAATTTGTTGTACCTAAATCTATTCCTATAATTTTTCCCATTATTATTTCCTCCTTAAACTTCTTTTAATTTATAATAATTGCTACTTATTATCTTATTATTTTTATATTTTAATTTGCCACTTTGACCATACTATGTCTTAATACTTTGCTTGCTCTTTTATATCCCTTTTGAAATACTTCAACTATCTCATTAGTTCCGTATTGTTCATCTTCAATATGCATTACTGCATTATGAAGATTTGGGTCAAACTCGCCTTCTGATGCTAACTCTTCAACTCCAAGCTTACTAAAGGCTTCATTAAATTGTCTTACAGTCATCTCAACACCAACCCTTAAATCTTCTGAAGTTCCTTCAACAGCAAGGGCCCTTTCCAAATTGTCAAGCGGTGTTAGAATTTCTTTTAAAACATCTGCACAAGCATCAGTATATATGCCTTCTTTCTCTTTCGATGTCCTTCTTCTAAAATTTTCATATTCAGCCGTTGTTCGTAAAAGCTTATCTTTAAAAACATCAACATTATTCTGTAATTCCATGTTCTCTTGGATTAATTTCTTCATTTTTTTGCTCATATCTTTTTCTTTTTCACTTTCTAAAAGCTCTATAGGCTCTTCTGCGTCTACTATTTCAGCTTCTTCTGAAGCCTCTTGTAGAGTCCCATCAACTTCTTCTATGATAGTTTCATTTTCATTAATTTCATCTTTTAAACACAAATCCTCAGAGATTAAATCTTCATCCTCCGTTGATATATCTTCTTTTGAAATTCTTTCATTACGTGCACTCACTAAATCACTCCTCCATTCCAGGTTCAAAATAAATCTTTTAATTTAAAGTCTTATCTATGATCTTCATAGATTTGAGCTATATTGTCATTTAACTCTTTAACTACTTCAGTTAAAACAGATATAACTTTCCCATAAGGTATTCTTGTTGGCCCTATAACACCAATAGATCCTAGTGGCATTTCAGCTACGCTATAAACTGCCGTTATAATGCTACATTCTCTTGCGCACTCAACAAAGTTTTCACCGCCAATTTTAATTGTAATATTACCAGTAATATCCCTAACACCTAGTAAACTATTTATGCTCTCTTTATTATCCACTAGAACTAAGAACTCGCGAGCTTTAATTATATTGTTATATTCTGGGTAGTTAAATATATTTGTTGCTCCTTGAATATATACTTCTGAAGTTTCAATCCCGGATAGACTATCATATAAAGCTGGAATAATACCATCAAAAATCTCTTGAAAACAAACCAAATCACTTTTTAAATTATTGATTACTTCTAAGTTTATTTGTTCAATTGTGTGTTTTCCCAATCTAAAATTAAGTATATTGGTAAGTTTTTCTATAGTAGAACTATCAATAGGTTTACTGATTTTAATATAATTATTTTTAATAATACCGCTATCAGTAATAATTACAAACAAAACACTCCCAGCATCTAGATTCATTAGCTGAATATATTTAATGCTGCTCTTTTGAACAGACGGAGCTTTAACTATAGACGTAAGATTCGTAAGATGTGCAAGCATTTGTGTTGCTTGCCTAACAACCTTATCAACCTCATGCAAAGCGACATTAATAAGTTGGTTTTTGATCATATATTGTTCCTCAATAGATAAGCTCGTAATTTTCATAAGTCTATCAACATATAATCTATAACCCTTATCTGATGGTTTTCTACCAGATGAGGTATGTAGTTGTTCTATATATCCCATCTCTTCAAGATCTGCCATTTCATTCCTTATAGTAGCCGAACTAATACCTAAATCATACTTTTTAGCTATGGTTCTGGATCCTACGGGCTCACCATTATTTATATAATCTGTAACTATAGCCCCAAGTATTTTAATTTTCCGGTCATCCATTTCCATAATTTCACCTCTTTTATTAGCACTCACTACCATTGAGTGCTAACGAGTATGTATTTAAGTTATCATTTACTATAGTATTTGTCAATAACCTCTATTTTTGAATATAGCCATTATATATTGTTTATTTGGAGTTATCTTTCAAATGCTACGTTTTACTTCGACTTTCATAAGAATCTATTAAAAATTAAAATTTATTCCGAATTGTAATATCCTAATGCAATTTATGCTTCATAGTAAGTGTGCTAACAGCTGCTACAGCAGGAATTCTGACATAATTACATTGGAGAGCTGGATACCTTCATAAGTCAAAAATATATTATCATCACTCTCTTCCATAAACTTAGTTATTACATATTTGTTTATTACGCTGCCATAAACACTATGTATATCACTATTAAATCTTTTCTTAAATTCACTTTTATTTATTCCTCGCATCTTTCTAAGCCCCATAAACATAAACTCTTCCATATCATCCACCATTGAATTTTTTGTTTTTTCTACTGTTGCATTGCCAATTGTATTCATTTTCTCTATATATTTTTCTATATTTTCTTCGTTTCTATACCTAAAACCATCACTGTATGAATGAGAAGCAGATCCACATCCAATATATTCATCCAAATTCCAATATACTAGATTATGCTCACACACCATATGGTTTTTTGCAAAATTCGAGATTTCATATTGTATATACCCTTTCTCCCTTAAACGCTCTATAGTTTCATAGTACATAGTTCTTTCTAATTCCTCATTAGGAAGATTTAATGCACCTGTCTTAAATTTATTATAAAAAACCGTTCCTTCTTCTATAATTAAGCTATAGCAAGATAAATGCTCCGGATTAAGCTTTGTTACATTTTCTATGGTTTCTAGCCACTGCACAAGGCTTTGCGACGGAAGCCCAAACATTAAATCCACATTAATATTATGGAACCCTATATTTCTTGCCATTTCAAAACTTTGTTTGAAATCGTAAGCTGTGTGTATTCTCCCAAGTTTCTTAAGCAAAGGATCTTGAAAGGCTTGAAGTCCAATACTAAGCCTGTTTACTCCCAATTCTTTTAAAAGCTTTAATATTTCCATTGTAAATGTTCCAGGGTTTCCTTCCACTGTAAACTCTAAATTAGGGTCAGTGTCTAATCCTTCTATACTTTCGCTTATTATTTTCCAGCCTTTCAAAGATAAATAGGTGGGGGTACCCCCACCTATAAATATGGTTTTAATTTTTCTATGTTTTATACTATTTATTTCACTTGCTAAGGCTATGGCATAATCCATCATAAAATTCTCCTTGCCAGCAAAAGACGGAAAATCACAATATAAACATTTTTGCGCGCAAAATGGGATATGTATATATAATGCCACACTTTTCATATCTTCTAATCACCTTACCTTTTAACGACATTTCAGCTTCGCAGAAGATGATTTAATCCACCTTAAGTATAGCCATAAATGCCTCTTGTGGAACTTCTACACTTCCCACTTGCCTCATTCTCTTTTTACCTTCTTTTTGTTTCTCTAATAATTTTCTTTTTCTTGAAATATCTCCACCATAGCATTTAGCTAAAACATCTTTTCTAAGTGCTTTTACAGTTTCTCTTGCAATTACCTTTGCATTAATAGCTGCTTGTATTGGAATTTCAAACATTTGTCTTGGTATATGCTCTTTTAATTTTTCACACATAACTCTGCCTCTATTTGAAGCTGTCTCCTCAGGAACAATCATAGACAGTGCATCTACTTTTTCACCTTTAAGCAAAATATCTAGTTTTACAAGAGTTGCCTTTACATATCCCTTTAATTCATAGTCAAAAGACGCATAACCTTTTGTTCTTGATTTTAAAGCATCAAAAAAGTCATACACTATTTCATTAAGAGGCATATCATAATTAAGTACCACTCTAGTAGTTTCTATATATGTCATATCAATGTATACGCCTCTTTTATGTTGGCATAACTCCATTACTGTCCCTAAATATTCTGATGGTGTTATGATAGAAGCTTTAACTATTGGTTCTTCCATATAATTAATCTCTGTAGGCTCTGGAAGATTTGTTGGATTTGTTATTTCTATTAGCTCTCCATTAGTTTTCATTACTTTATATATAACTGATGGTGCCGTAGTAATAATATCTAAATTAAATTCTCTTTCTATTCTTTCTTGTACTATTTCCATATGAAGAAGTCCTAAAAATCCACATCTAAATCCAAAACCCAGAGCAACAGATGTCTCTGGTTCAAACCCTAAAGCTGCATCATTCAACTGAAGTTTTTCTAATGCCTCTTTTAACTCTCCATATTTAGCACCATCTATAGGATAAATTCCGCTAAAAACCATAGGTATTGCAGGTCTATATCCTTTAAGTGGCTCTAAAGCCGGCCTTGAAGCTTCTGTTACTGTATCCCCAACACGGGCATCCCTAACATTTTTTATAGACGCAGTTATATACCCAACATCTCCAGCACACAGCTCAGGTACAGGAAGATAATTAGGAACAAAAACTCCAACTTCTACTACGTCATATACCTTACTTGTATTCATCAATTTAATTTTCGTTCCTTGCCTAACTTTACCATCACGAACTCTTACATAACATACAACACCTTTATAGCTATCATATGAAGAATCAAAAATCAGTGCTTTTAGTGGAGCCTCTTCATCACCACTAGGTGGCGAAATCTTTTTTACTACAGTTTCTAAAACATCTTCTATGTTTAGCCCAGTCTTAGCTGAAATTAAAGGTGCATCTTGGGCTTCAATACCTATTACATCTTCAATTTCTTGAATTACCTCTTGAGGCCTAGCACTAGGAAGATCTATCTTATTAATAACAGGTGCAATATCAAGATTGTTATCTACTGCAAGATAGCAATTTGCCAGCGTCTGAGCTTGAATCCCTTGTGAGGCATCAACTACTAGCACTGCACCTTCACACGCAGCTAAGCTCCTAGAAACCTCATAGTTAAAATCTACATGCCCTGGAGTATCTATTAAATTAAATATGTATTCTTCTCCATTATCTCTTTTATAAACTAGCCTAGCTGGTTGAGATTTTATAGTAATTCCTCTTTCTCTTTCTAGGTCCATATTATCAAGTACTTGTTCTTCCATTTCTCTTTTAGTTAGTGTTCCTGTCTTTTCTAATAATCTGTCAGCTAGCGTAGACTTGCCGTGATCAATATGTGCAATTATAGAAAAGTTTCTTATGTATTTTTGTCTGTTGGTCTGCATTAATTTTTACCCCCATTATTATATACGAATTATTAAATTATATCATAAATATATAGAGCTTTGTTAAACTTATCTTATTTTGAAAAAATATTGTTATAAACATCCTTACACTTTTCACTCACACCATCAATAACTTTATTATTCACATAAATAATATAATCCTTGGTCTCTATTTTAATGTCAATAGGTTTTAAGCTCACATCTACAGTAAATGGAGACTTTTTTCTGACAAGTTCTGGTTTACTAACACTAATCATAATGAATCCATATATAAAAATAAAAACACACAAAATAATTACAATAAAATTTTTCCCTTTATTTTTTTTACGCATAAAAAATGCCTCCTTATAATTAGATAATAAATAGCAATCATTATTTATTATCCTCTATCTAGTAAGGATGCACTTTTTAAAATATATTATACTAGTTTAAGAACTTATTTATATCCTCTAAACCTAATGCTGGCTGAAGGGCTATATTAATGCCATTAGCAATAATTTTAGATACAGAGTTTATAACAACATCAATTTCCTTTGGTGTAACAACAAGATTACCAACATATGGGTTTAATATCTCAGTAATCATCTTTTGTTTTTCTACTTTATCAATTGATTTAAGCATAGTGTAAAATTGTCCGCCTTCCTTTGCAGTCCTAATCATTTCATCTAACACTAAATCAATAGTGTCATTGGCTAGTGTTGCAGCATCAACTACTGTTGGGACTCCAATAGCAATAACAGGAATGCCTAAGGTTTTTTCGCTTATTTCCATCCTTCGATTTCCAATTCCCGCTCCTGGAGAGATTCCAGAAGTACCTATCTGTATTGTTCTATTCACCCTATCCATTTTTCTAGAAGCCAATGCATCAATACAAATTACTAAATTAGGTTTTATTCTCTCCACAATTCCCCTAATGATTTCCCCAGTTTCCATTCCGGTTATTCCAAGGACTCCCGGCGATATAGCACACACCGGTCTTATACCTTCATCTATAGAGTCAGGCACCAACTGTTTTAAATGTCTAGTCACCATTATTTTTGATACAACTTTTGGTCCTACGGCATCAGGCGTAACGTTCCAATTTCCAAGTCCAACAACTAATGCTGTCATACTATCCTGGAGTTTTATTAACGGTTTCAAAACCTTTCCCATTACAATACTTACTCTGTCCATAGCATCGCCATCATAGTGAACAAATTCTGGGATATCAATTGTTACATAAGTACCTTTTGGTTTTCCCATCATTTTTTCGCCAATATCATTTACTATCTTCACATTAGTTATTTTAATATCGCCATCATTATATTCATCCACATCAATACCAGGCATCTCACCACTGTTTTCTTCACTGTATAACTCTTTAGCTTCTACAGCTAAATCAGTTCTTACACTTATCATAATTTCACCTCACCTAGATTTTTAATATTAGTTTTTCCTAATAGTGCTTTCCTATTCTTTAAAAATAATATATATAGGTTAAATTTCACTTGAAGTGCTTTAATTTTAATGCTATAATATCAGTTGTCTATTAAAGAAATTCGGATGCAGCTTTCCCCAAAGCTGTTGACTCGTTATTAAATTCAAGGAGGGCTAAAATAAATGGCAAATATTAAATCAGCAAAAAAGAGAATTAAAGTTACTATGGTTAAAACAGCTAGAAATACAATGATTAAATCTGCTTTAAAAACTACAATAAAGAAATTTGAAACAGCTATCGCTTCAGGAAATGTTGAAGAAGCTAAAGTTACATATGCAAGTGTAGTTAAAGCATTAGATATGTCTGTAACAAAAGGAATACTTCACATTAATAAAGCAGCAAGAAGAAAATCAAGATTAGCTATAAAATTAAATGCTTTAACAGCATAAAAAATAACCGGTGACATGCACCGGTTATTTTTTTTATCACATCATAGTTTTTATCATAAACATTTCAATATTTATTTTAGAGTCGGTAGAAGAACTTTTCAAGGTTTTTTCTGTTTTAACGCATAGTTCAATATTTCTCTTTAGCCTATTTAATGTAAACTTTGTACTCTGTGAAATCATTTTTTCACAAATATATGGATGAAGCTTAAGTTCATTTGCTAAATTATCTTTTGTTTTACCACCTTCAATACCTAATTTAAGATGGAATAATATATTGAATTGTCTTCCTATCATATATAAAATAAATGGAATTTTCTCTCCTTTGTATATTAGCTCATTTAAAATATCTAAAGCCCTTTTAGTGTTTTTCTGTGACAAATAATCCACTAAATTAAAAATATCATTTTCACTCTTTTGAGGCATCATTGCCAAAATATCACCCTTGGTAATTTCTCGCCCCTTTGCAAACGAAACTAACTTTTCTATTTCGTTTAATATGATATCCATATTATTATCTACACTACTACAAAATAAAGTAAGTTCTGATTTTCCTATTTTTGCGCTTGCTGCTGAAAATAAATCCCTGCACTTTTTCTGAAGAACCTCTCCCTTTAATTTATCAACCTTTATAACACATACCTTTTTATCTAACTTTTTAATTTTATTACTTGGTTTTTCTCTGTCACTTGAAAATACATAATATATAATTAAAACACAATGGGGTGATGGGTTTTTTAAATAGTCATTTAACAATGTAAAATTATTATTTTTTAAATCTCCTGAGTTTTTACTGACACTATCCTCTAAGAATGAAGCTCTATATACTACCACTACCTTTTTATTACTCATAAAAGGCATGGTTTCACAAGCATCAATAATTAACTCAAAATCAGTTTTACTCCCATCGAATTTCGAATAATTCAAATCTATAAATTCACTATCTAATACCTTATCAGTTATAAACTTAACATGGTTTTTTATTAATTTCTCATCAACTCCGCAAAATATATAACAATTTTCTAATCCATTTTTCGTAATGTTTTTCTCTAAATCTGTAAAATTAATCAAGTTATTTCCTCCAGCCCCTACAAATATTTAAAAAAATTTAAATAAAAGGATAAAAATAGTACACAGTGGAACATACTTGAATTGCTTATATCCACTTTTAATTCCAAGATAACATAAATATAGTCCAAATACAACTAAACTCTCTATATCTGAAAAGTTAATTAATTCTGGCAATAGTGCCACTAGTGCTTTCTGAATGGATTCTATAATTATTAACACAGTAAATAGCCCGTAATTTATTAAATTAAATATTCCACGAGTCCAGCTAAATACCAGTCCCATATTCCCCAGCACCACAACCATGGTATAAAATGGCAACAAAAATAAATTGCTAAAAATAAAACCTACGCTAAACGTCTTAAGTGCAAAAGCTGCATAAGGCATAGAAAATATTTGAGAACTTAGGCTTAAACTAAAGGGTTTATTTAAAGAAGATGGGAGTTTATATAATATTTTCTCTACACTCTTATTATATAATATAATTCCAAGAACACAAAGAAATGAAAGCATAAATCCTATATCAAGAATATAAAAGGGTCTAATTATTAATAGTATAATTGCAGCTAGACTAAGGGCAGATAGACTATCATATTTTCTATAAATTTTACTTGAGATTTTCAGTATGAAAATCATTATAAAAGCTCTTATTGTTGAGGCTTTTCCCCCTGTGAATATCACATACAAAAATGAGAATACTAGTGCAATCTTATAACCAACAATAATTTCTAGTGCACTATATACTATAGACATATGTAATCCTGATACGCTAATAACATGACTGATCCCTAATTTTTTAAAATCATCCTTTTGTGTTTTTTCTATATATCCACTGTCTCCAAAACATACCGCCATAACTATAGCTGCTTTTTCATTACCAAGGATTCCAGAAAACTCATCATATAAATTCATTCTAAAACTTTCAACTACTGATATTAAATCCTCATTACAAATTTCATAACTTTTTACTGTATATGTTCCAACGATACCTCTTTCATATACTGCATCTTTTTTAAAATTACCAGTAATCCAAACACTTCTTCCTTTTATTAATTTATAAGTATTACCCTCTAGTAGTATCTTTTTATCATTATACTTTGCATAGCAATAATAACTACTCTTGTCTGAAATTCTAACTTTCAACTTTTGATGATGGGGTAAATTAACATTAAAATAAGCATAATAATTTACAGCCCCAATAATAAAAAAGCAAACTACTAAATAAAAAAATTTATTATCTATAGTAAAATACATTATACCTAAAAAAGATGCAGCAAATACTGCACCTAAAATAGGATTATTGATTAAGATTAAAACAGCAATACATCCCATAAATATTGTTATTGCATAATAAACTAAGGGTCTAGTCATAATAAATTATTCTACTTGAAAGTTTATTTTTTTAAATAGAACATATTAATTTGTTCCAAATATGTTATCAAGCATTTTAACCCTCCACAATTTCATTTTATCCAATAAATATCTATAGTAATCAATCTATCCCTACTTGTTTATCATTTTTATATATCCCCTAGATGCCTCTTTTCCGCCAGAATATAACCCAGATGCACTCATTCCCATTATTAATCCTGTAATGATTGCATTTTTAATATCTCCATTGTTTTCAAATACAAGTCCAGCAATAACTCCAAGAATTAAAGATGCTAAAGGGGCAAAATTTTTAGGTAACCCTGCTTTTTTAATAACGTCAACTAAAATTGTTATTATGGGTATAAGGGCGATGCCTTTATAATCATAATCCATAGTAAACCTCCAATCAAATAATTATATTAGTATAATTATATGTTTGAAAATTTTATTTATTATATAACTCTTGTATTAAACAGGAGACTTCAGCAAACCTCGCTAAAGTCTCCATATTTCAATCAAACAATTCAAAATAATTATTTATATACTAATATTAAGACCCATTATTAAAGTTTTAACAGAAAGGTTTTAACAATCTCTAGGGCATTTTCTATGACATTTTCTCCTGTTGTTTATAATAATAGTATTGCAACAACCGTTGTTATTATTAGAATCATTACAACAGCCATCATTGTTATCAACTAGTAGTAATAATATTATCCACCAAAAATACATTCATATTCCCCCTCTTTTAAGGCAATATTTTTTAATAAGGCATCTTCGCAAAAAAATGTATTTATTTTTGTGAAACACCCACTGCTTCTTTTGTTAGTACATAATATTATGTATCCCATGAAATAGTTCCACTAATTTATTACAGCTATACCACTTCTACTTTCCCATCAGGATATATATACATTCCTTGCCCATGTCTTTCATCATTTTGCCACAGACCTATATATTTTTCTCCAGAAGCCCAAGTATGGATTCCCTCTCCGTGTCTTAACCCATCCACTAAATCACCTACATATGTATCTCCCTCTGGCCATATACAAATACCTTGACCAGATTTCTCACCATTATCAAAAAAACCTATGTACTTTTCACCATCTGGCCAAGTATATATTCCATACCCATGTTTTTCATCATTTTCCCACTCACCTATATACTTTTCTCCGCAGGCCCAAGTAAGAGTCCCTTGACCATGCATCTTGCCATTATTCCAAAGTCCTATAAATTTACTGCCATCACTATAAATAAAAGTTCCTTCACCATGTTTTAAACCATCTTTTCTTTGCCCTTCATACTTTCCACCATGAATGTGTGTTGTATTTTCAACTTTAATACTATGCATTTTAATTTTATTTAAATTAGCTGTATTCAGCTTTATACTTTTCACGTAATAATCTCTCCTTCTAATATGTAGTATTTATATTAAATTTCCCTTATAGCAAATATAATATACCATAATTTTGTAGATTACGGTGAATTTTTTGCAAAATAAAAACCTATAGGAACTAAATCCTACAGGTATTTTTTATTAGATTAAATTATCTTTGAAATCCTCTATTGTTTTGTTGTTTTTTAGCTCTTCTACAATCAGGACATCTTTGAGGTTCATTTTCGAATCCTTTTTCTTTGTAAAATTCTTGCTCTCCCTCAGTGAATACAAATTCTTGTGAACAATCTTTACATACAATAGTTTTATCTGCCATTTTAAACATTTCTCCTTTTTAATTATATTAAGATTTAAGAGCTGATTTACTTTATATGCCTAAAAAGGTAATGTTTTAATCATATTAAATCTTGTTGTTGCTGATTTTGCAATCTCAACTTCTTAATAATAGCATACATATTTCCAATGTGCAATACTTTTTTATTTTTTTTGAAATATTGTTTTTTATTTACTACTTCTAGATATTGTTAAATTAATGGTCTCTTTAACACGATCTATTGCTTGTAGTTTGCTATGTCCTTTATGTTTAATCTCTTCTCCTTCTTTTCTTGCTACAGCCCTAAATGGATATTCTTTCTCACTGTTTTCTATAACTTCAATTACGTAGCCTCTATATTCTTCCATATTCCACCTCTTATTATTTATTTAAAATTTTGTTCATAATTATATACTTTACATATATCATTTAAAACTAAACTGTAATTTTATTTTACTTTTCATATAATTTTCCTTTTTTTGTCCTCCCTTTCTTATAACGTCATTATAACACATTTAGAATAATTTGAATATTCTTTTATTGAATTTAGTGTTAATCTTCTTTTCTATGTTTCTTTTTTACTATTTTAAGCCTAAAGAAATCTTCTCTTTCTTTTTCCTCTAAAACTTCTGTAACATACTTCACTATTCCCTCATATTTAGGAATTTGTATATTTTGAAGTGCATTGGCTCTCTTTTGAGTCTTCTTAACTTCCATAGCTAATCTATACACGGCATTTTCTACTTCTGCCAGCTCGTATGTTAAATATTTAACTCCATTAAATTCTTTCATTGCTTCATCGATGGAAGCACTACTTCTATAAAACCCATATTTCGGCTCTATATCTTTTTTTTCGAAAATAATTTTAGGGACTTCTACCCCCATAACACTTCTAAATAAAACTTCATAGTCTTTAGCCTCTTCTACCGCCATAGCTATGTCCTCTATATTTATTATTCCTGTGTTTATATTTGCATATTCTAAAGCTTTGTACGCCTTTGAAAAAACTATATTTACTTGATTTTGAAGTTCTCGCGCCTTATCAACGTAAGACATCATTTCTCTTATAAGCACATTTCTTTTTTTATCCAATAACTCAAAGCCTTTTCTAGAAAAATCCAAGGAACTTTTAGCAGCCATTAACGTAGATTTAGTAGGTGCAAAATTCTCCATATTACTCTACCACTTTTTTATAATATTTATCTAGAATCTCTGGTGAAACTCTATCTAATTCATTTTTAGGTAGTATTCCAAGAATTTCCCATGCTAAATCTAAAGTTTCTGACATATCCCTATTTTCATCATAATCTTGCTTTAAAAATTTTTCTTCAAACGCTCTACCAAAATCCATATATATTTTATCTATTTCCGACAGTTCATCTTCTCCTATAACTTGAGAGAGAGCCATTACGTCCTGTACCCTAGAGTAAGCTGCAAATATTTGATTTGACGCATCTGCATGATCCTCTCTAGTAAATCCGGCGCCAATACCATCTTTCATAAGTCTAGAAAGCGATGGTAGGATATTCACTGGTGGATATATGTCTCTATGCTGAAGACCTCTACTTAAAACAATTTGCCCCTCTGTTATAAACCCCGTAAGATCTGGTACAGGATGCGTTATATCATCATTAGGCATACTTAATATAGGTATTTGTGTTATGCTACCTTCTTTTCCCTTCATCATCCCAGCTCGTTCATAAAGCGACGCTAAATCCGAATATAAATATCCCGGATAGCCCTTTCTACTTGGCACTTCTTCTTTTAAGGATGAAAGTTCTCGAAGCGCTTCACAATAATTAGTCATATCAGTAAGTATTACAAGCACATGCATATTTTCTTCAAAGGCTAAATATTCTGCAACGGTTAAAGCACATCTTGGAGTTATTATTCTCTCTACTATAGGATCCTCTGCTAAATTTATAAACATAACCACCTTTTCAAGCACTCCTGCTTCTTCAAAACTTTTCTTGAAAAAGTTTGCATCATCATACTTTATACCCATAGCTGCAAACACAATACAAAAATTATCATCCGCATCACCGGAGATTTTTGCTTGCCTTACAATTTGTGCTGCTAGCTCATTATGAGCAATACCATTTCCAGAAAATATAGGAAGCTTTTGTCCTCTAATTAATGTAGCAAGGCAATCAATAGATGAAATTCCTGTTTGTATATAATCCCTAGGGTATCTTCTAGCTACAGGGTTCATAGGTCTTCCATTTACATCGTATTTTATAGAAGAATAAACCTCTCCCCCGTTATCCTTTGCTTCACCTATTCCGTTAAATTCCCTACCTAATATATCCTTAGTAACCGCTATTTTAAATGATTCACCTTTAAAATGAACTGAAGTATTATCCACTGACATGCCAGTTGTTGTTTCAAAAACTTGGATTATGGCCTTATCTTTATGAATTTGAACAACCTTTCCTTTTTTCTTATACTTTCCATCAACCAATATATCAACGATTTCATCATAGGCTACATTTTCCACGTTAGAAAGTATAATTAAAGGTCCTTGGATCTTATTTAACATTAAATATTCTTTTTTCATATTGGACCTCCTCACAAGTATATACCCAGCTTATTTATATTTTTTTATAAGTTCATCAAAATAATTCACCAATTCCTGCTCTATATCATCTATTAGCGAAAGCTTATCATTTGGCACATTATATTTCATTTTATAAAGTTTTTCCATTAACTCCTTATCAATTATAACAGAAATAGGTATTCCTACTTTTACAGCTCTTCTACCATTATCATATAAGGATTCTATAACTTTAAGCATCTTATACTGTTTATCTAAGGGTGCAAAAGCATCCACAGCATTATAAGCATTTTGCTGTAAGAATGCTATTTTTAGGCACTTGGCTACCTCTATAATAAGTCTTTGATCATCAGGTAGTACATCCTCGCCTACAAGCTTAACTATTTCAAGAAGTTTATCTTCTTCATATAAAAGCTTAAGCATCTTTGCCCTTAACTGCATTATATCCTCAGCCACGTTTTCCTCATACCAATCCTTCAAAAGTGATAAGTATCCGCTATAACTAGATAACCAGTTTATAGCTGGATAGTGTCTTGCATAAGCTAACTTTTTATCAAGTCCTAAAAATACAGATACGAACCTTTTAGTATTTTGAGTAACAGGTTCTGAGAAATCACCCCCTGCAGGTGATACAGCCCCAATTACAGTAACAGAGCCTTCGCTTCCGTTTAAATTTTCAACATAACCCGCTCTTTCATAAAACTCTGCAATTCTTGAAGGAAGATATGCTGGATATCCTTCTTCAGCTGGCATTTCTTCAAGTCTTCCAGATATTTCACGTAGTGCCTCTGCCCATCTTGAAGTGGAGTCTGCCATTATAGCAACATGATATCCCATATCCCTAAAATATTCTGCTATAGTTATACCAGTATAAATACTTGCTTCTCTTGCAGCTACAGGCATATTTGACGTATTAGCTATAAGCACAGTCCTATTCATAAGAGGTAACTCCGTTTTAGGGTCTATAAGCTTTGGAAAGTCTTCTAAGACTTCTGTCATTTCATTTCCTCTTTCTCCACAGCCAATATAAACTATAATATCAGCATCAGACCACTTTGCAAGCTGATGTTGGGTTATAGTTTTCCCCGTGCCAAAACCTCCAGGAATAGCACAGGTACCTCCCTTAGCCAAAGGAAAGAAGGTATCTATTATTCTTTGCCCCGTAATGAGAGGTTTAAAAATAGTTTTTTTGTCTTTTACTGGTCTAGGATTTCTTACAGGCCAATATTGATAAAGCTTAAGTTCATGACTTGTTTCACCCTGTTTAAGCTGGGCTACTGTAGTTTCGATATTGTACTTTCCATTTTCTTTTACCTCTGTTACGGTTCCAAAGGACCCTTGTGGAACCATTAGCTTATGAACAATAGATTCAGTCTCCTGAACAGTTGCATATATATCTCCTTCTTTTAGCACAGTTCCAGGCTCAACTGTAATATCTACATCCCAAAGTTTTTCTTCATCTATAGACATAAGCCCTATTCCTTCCGGTATAAATCCATAGGATATCTCATTTATTTTCTCAAGTGGTCTCTGAATTCCATCGAATATGTTTCCAAGGATTCCAGGCCCAAGTTTAAGAGAAAGAGGACTACCAGTTGAAATTACAGGCTCACCTATCTTAAGTCCACTAGTTTCCTCATAAACCTGAATGGTTGCGTTATCTTCCTCTAGTATTATAATTTCGCCGATAAGCTTCCTCTCACCAACCATAACCATTCCTCTCATTTTAAAGCCCTTCATGTGCTCAGCTTTTATAACTGGACCGTTTACTCCTATTATATTTCCTTCCATGTGTTTTCCCTCCCTGATTCCTACGCCAGCATTTCCATGACTCTAACACCTATTAATTCTTTACTGTCCTGTAATTTAGACTCTATGCTATTATCTATTTTAAATTTTTCTTCAAAATCCTTTATAACTACTCCACCTATAAAATCCACATCTGAAACCAGAATTTCAACATTTAAATTGGGGTATTCACTGATTACCACCTGGATGTCACTGTTAAATTTTTCTTTATCCCTTTTAAGTACAACAATATAGTAGTTTCCACTATCTATTTCCTTTAATGTTTTTTGCAGCGTACTTATGAAATATAATTTATATTCCGGTAAACCTACAAATTGTATAAGCTTTTCACGTACATTTTCTAAAGTACTCTGAATAAGCTTATCTTTTAGAAATAAAATTTCTCTTTGCTTATTAAGCCTTTCTTTTGCCACTATTCCATTTGCTTTAATATTAGATTTTTTTGTAACTTCTATTTGGAGATTTCGTCTTAGTTCTTCTATCTTTTCTTTTTCTGCATCCAATTTTTTTTCAATTTCAGTATTTAAAGCCTCTAGCTTTTCATTTTTTTCATCATTTACCTTGTCATATATTATCTTAGAAAATAAACTTATCTTATCTTCAATGGTGGTCATAGCCTAACCTCCTGTAAATTCATATACTAAAGTATATTTATTATGATTATATTTTAAGCCCTATAGCCTCTTTAACATATCTTAGTATAGAGTCGCTACCCTTACGCCATCCATGCCTATCCGGAATTTCTACTATAAGAGGTCTTTCCTTTGACAACTTAATTTTATTTACTTCATCTGGAATTAAAAGAGCAATTTTCTCTGTTATTATTATTATCCCTATTTCTTCGTTATTTTTAAGTTGTTCAATCTTTTCTATTATTGCTTCTTTTTCATGGAGAACAATGCCTTCCATTCCTACCATCTTCATACCCACAAATGTATCCACATTATCACTTATTAAATAACTTCTCATAAATCCCTCCTGAAAATTATAATCTTTGAAGTATCATTATGGATATAACAAGTCCATATATAGCAATACCTTCCCCAAGACCAACAAATATAAGAGTTTTTCCAAGCAATTTAGGATCTTCAGATACAGCACCTACCGCAGAAGATCCAACTGCGCCTACTGCAACTCCTGCACCAATGGTTGCAAGTCCAGTAGAAAGACCTGCTGCTAAATATCCAAGACCAGCGGATGGGTTTGCTGCCACTGTTCCTGCAGCATTTGCTACGCTTGGAATATTAGTAATAAGTGCTACTGTCATTACTGGTATAAATGCACCTAGGTTTATTTTTAATGCTTTTTTGATTTTTTGTTTACCTAAAATATTGTTCTTACTTTGCTGAACAACTCCGTAAGTGATAGTCGCTATAACAACACAAAATGTTAACATTAATAATATAGTCATAATTATTATTCCTCCTTCTAATATCTAAATCATAAATAAGAACCCTTAATTTGTTAATATATATTACTTAAATTTAATTTTCACAGGTTCAAAATCAACTCCACTACCTTCATAGTACTTACTGAATAGTTCATAATATTCAAGTCTTAATCCTTGTATAAATACGATGAGCCCTTCAAGACATATAATTACTACATTTCCAATTATCATTATTAATATTGAAACAAATCCATTATTAGTCATGGAAGCCAAGGCAGAGAATGCCATGAAAAGTCCCACATGATTTAGCGCAAATGCTCCTACTCTAACAAATGAAAGTGTATTAGAAAATAAAGAGAGTATAGTTTCTACTACCTCAAAACTTGACTCTATAAAATATTCCTTTGCTCCTGCTTCGAATAATTCTTTTTTTCCTAAAATAATATTAGCTAACGGCTGTCTTAGTAATATCATAAGTAAAAAGAAAATAAAATATATTATCCATATACCAATTGGTAGTAGTGGCTTTTTATAAATTATAGATGCTATTAGTATTAAAGCTCCAATATAGAACATAAAACCAGCGAGTCCCTCTTTGCCAAAAAAACCACGTTCTATATCTTTTCGCCTTAGACTATTGGTAATACCCAGTATAAAACCTATAATAAGGAAACCAGTTCCAAATATTATGGCACCGATTAATACATCATTAATATTTTCCATCGGCCTAATTAGAAGGGCAGAAATTACGTGTTCAGATCCAAATACACTTCCATATAGAAACCCAAATATTATAGAACTTAGTCCCAGTCTTTGAGATATTCCGCCTATATTGCTCTTACCCATTTTAATGTTTATAAGGAAACCTGCTAAAAGTAATATTAACCCTTGCCCTACATCTCCAAACATAGCTCCAAACATTAGAATATATGTTATTGCCATAAACGTGGTTGGATCAATTTCATCATAGCTAGGAACACCATACATATAAACCATGGTTTCAAAAGGTTTGAACAATTTATTGTTTTTAAGCATTGTTGGTGGAGTTATAATTTTATTAGTTCTTTGGTTAGGTTCTTTTTTAATAATTAATATTCTATCATTAAAACCAAGCAATAACTTGTCAATTCTTTCCATGAAACTTTTAGGTATCCACCCTGAAAGATAAAAAAATTCGTTTGTGCAAGCTGCTGTCTTTTTTATTGCCTCAGATTTTCTCTCTAGCTCATAACTATTTTCTAGATTCACTATAGTTTCATAATTATCGTTTAGAAAATTTTGAATTTCTTTTTCAATTTCAACTGTAGCATTTTTCACATTATTTATTTCACCCTGCACAACTACTGTAACTTCCTTCGGAATCCCTTTATAATGAGTAGGCATGAAAATCTCTTCACAATTTGCAGATTTAAAAATTCTTTCAGTTTCTGCTATTAAGAGTATTGGAGTAAATGCTATGAACATAACAAAGTATTTTCCCTTGTTCACAGTTTCAATTACTGAAGGGATATTTTCATAATTTGCTTTTAGCTTAAGCATATTTTGCTCAGGGACTTTGTATAAGCCCACTTTAAAATTCTTCATAGTGATAATTTCTTCAATGGGAATAGATACACTCTTTAAGAATTCTAGTGCATCATAAGTATTCTTAAGATCTTGCTTTTTTTGTTTTAGTTCCTCAAATTTTGTATTTAAAATCATGTATTTGTCATATACTTCGGATAATTCACTCTCTACCATATCAAAATCAAAAATCATCTCTTTGCTATATTCCTTATTTATGACATAATTCTTTTGAATCTCCGAAAGTTTCTCGATTTGTTTTAAACTTATATTATAATCTTTATCATATAAGTATGGTCTTATATAGTTTACATCCATTAAAGCTTCTATATTATCCACGGAAGTTTTAAGTACAAAGTCTGATGAATTTATTTCTTGCAACGCACTTACTGGCTGCATACAGCCCTCTATTGCTAACATTTTAGTTAATTTATCAAAATCTTCAATTGCTCCAACTAAATTAACCATATGCATTTTTTCTATAGCCACAAAAATCACCTCCTATGTTCTTTTGTAGTAAAATTTATAACGTGACAGATATATAATTAATACCTTCATTCATATCAATGTCATACCTTTTTTGCTCTATTATAGATATAATATCTCTGGTTTCGATTCTATAGAACATAAGAAAACTCATAACCATGCTAATATTAGTTTTATTTTGTGTAAGAAATTTTTTAAAGTATTTTTTTTCAAATTCCCTACGTCGCTTTTCTATAACATTAGGATCATCTTTCTCATATATGGATGCATAAGGTGTTTTTTCTATTATGGTATGAAACTCTTCCATATTATTTATATAACAAAGATTTCTAAGGTTCTCTTTTGAAAGCTTAAAACTATTAAATAAAATATAATTGAATAATTCCTCTGGAGGTATTTTGTAAAAAGTCTTCCCTCTATATATCCATCCTAAATTTAAAAGATCTGCTTCTACTCCTATAATATCACTGACCACTTCTTTATTTTCAGCATCTAAATGCTTTAATACCCGCCGTATAGATGAAAAATAAACAAAGTCAAGCTCTGTTTCAATCTTAAACAGTCCTTTTTCACTTGTGACATCCGCTAAATTTCTTAAGTGCTTATAATATATACTGCCTTTTAGCCCATCTATTACATCCTCTACAGTCTTAAGTGTTAATAGCGAATCATAATTTATTGTATTTAATGGACTTCTTGCAATTAGCTTACTTTCAATTTCGCCTCCACTACGGCCTAAATATTTACCTCTAATAATTACCTTTAAATCTTCTATTTCCCATCTTAGAAATAATGCTTTTATGAGTTTCCTATATTCACCATTAAAATAGTTTATGAATTTACTATAAATACTTATAAAGTGCCTATCTAAAACGATCTCTAGATTCTCTCTATGAATGTTCTCTGAGTTGTATCCTTCATATAGTTTGCCATAACTTGTTTCTTCTATTATTACTTTAACAGTGCTTTTAAAGTCTTTACAATTTAGTAGTTTTAAATACTGATCAGTGCTAAGCATCTTTCCCATCATAGACTTCACTTTAGTATTTACAGCACCAAACTTACCAACACTTCCCATATATTTTCACCTCTATATCGACTTTATTATTTTATTAAATACTTCATCTATAAGTTCTAGTTTATTACTTTGATATTTTGTATTAATATTATTTAATCCTTCTTCTTTCTCTTTTTTTATGTTTTCAGCTTTATGCTCCGCTTCTAACAATTTTTCATTTGCTATATCATTCTTAATGTTTTTAGATTCTTCTTGAAATGAAGCTTTTATATCCACTATTGTAGTTTTGAGTTCGTCTTGCTTTTCTTTTAGCAATTTGTACGTTCCTTTTCTATAGTTTTCAGCATCCTTATCTATACTCATTATTTTGTTCATTGCAAATTCCAAAGCCTCGCCTCCAATATTTATAAATTTAAAATCCATATATAGATCCATATTATCCTATAGTTATCAATAATAACTATCTTTTCATTATAGGCTTTTAAAATATATTTCGCAATAGCTAACTCTAACTGCTTATATCTCTTATTTATGCCTAATATATCAACTTTTAATAATAATTTTCCTTTTTATTATTTAAGAGGTATAGTATAATGATGTACTAATAATAAATGAAATTTCAAGGAGGTCATTATGAAGGATGATATAAAAGAAATTGAAGCTAACACATTAAGTTATCTATATGAAAATAGAGCTTCATCCCCACAAAGCGTGGCAAAAATAAAATTAGGAATTGATTTAGGCAAGGGTAAAGGTGATATTAGATTATTTAAAGCTTCTCTAAGTTCTCTAATTTTAAAGAATTTTATAAAGAAACAAGAAGACAGAGGAAATTATAAAATTGTACAAAATGGAATAGATTTTATTGAAGATGCTCCAAAAGAAGATTAGATGCTAATTTATTAAGATTTAAATCAATGTTTATGGGGGTGGTTACGCATGATTAAAATCTTAAAATTTATTGTTGCAATCACAAATGAATTACACGACTTACTAATAGCTATTTTCCCAAGCTTTGGAATGCAATCAAATGATAAAGTGCTTCATTTTATTGTAATTGGCATAGTTGGTATGTTTATTTATATTATTGTTGATAAGTTATTTAAGATTATGTCAAAATATAATATTTCTATTTTATCCTTTATATATACATTTACTGTACTTTTAGTTATTGTTTTTGCTATTGAGATAATGCAGAAGATCACTAAAAGAGGCAATATGGAATTTTCAGATATTGTGGCAGGATTGTGGGGGTTTATAGCATTCTTTTTTGTTTACACTGTGTTATATAATTTAATTAACTATATTACAAAAAAGCACTAAAAGTGCCACCCACGTGGCACCAAAAAAAGCGGCCCAGAATACATAAAGATATGTATCTAGGCCGCAATATGTCATTTCAATTGGCGGGAATATGTGTGAATCGAACACACCCATCATGGTATTAGCACGACAACACAGTTTTGAAGACTGGCAGGCACACCAGCACCTATCTACTCCCAGTAGCAGTGTTAATTATAGCATATAACATTACTATATTCAACAACATTTTAACTTTCCTTATACAATATCCTATCATTTTCTACTCTTTTCGTCAATTTTATACCATCAAAATGTTCTAAAAGAGCTACTGAAAATTTTCTACTTGTATTGAAGGCGTCTCTAGCTGTTGATGCAGCTATGCTACCATTTTCCACAATGTAATTATACACTATTTGTTTTGAGTTTTCATAGTGCTCTTTTGTAAAAATACAATCCTCAGCTATTTTTATTAACTCTCCATTATCCATAAGCGAATCAAACACCATTTTAAAATTCTTTTTGTCCTTTTCATTTACTGCTAAGTCATTATACTTAGGGGTATTGTAACACCCTTCATGATAAGCCTTCATAATTGTATTCCTCAATTTTTCTTGCTCACTTGTATAGTGTATCCTAAAATCATATAATGATACATTCTTTTCATAAACTTTTATAACATTTCTATTTTGCATAAGGATTAATATTTCGTCATAGGTTTTTTGCTTAATATTTTTTCCGAAAATCTTGTTTTTAATTTCCTCTTTTGGCATTCCAACCTTAAGTGAATTTTCATTATGATATACTATTAAAATCTTTTCTATTTCCTCTATCTTTTGTTTAATAAACTCTGTATGTATATATATTGTCTTGTCTAATGCTGTTAACTTTATTATTCTGTTATCTTCTACCAGCGTTTGCAATTTATCTTCTATATCTTGTTCATTTTTACCTAGCGCTTTTAAAATCATGTTAACATCTGGGTAGTCTCCACTTAGTTTTCTTAGAGTATTTTCTAAAATGTTTTCAGTTTCCCCACTTTCTTTTACCACAAGATCTTCAATATACTTTTCATTAAACCTTTTAGCCTTGTCCGCGAAAGGCTCAATTATAGTTCCACCAGCTATGGTGTACATGGGCGAGTAACTTCTAAGGACATATTTATCATTTCTTTGAGCATTTATTGGCTTTTCTAGTCTCAATTGCACATAAGCATTTTCTCCCGGAGCTATCTCTTCTCTGTCTAGTATAATTACTCTACAAATAATTTCATCTGTTCCATGGTATAATCTAACTCTCTGCCTATTAACTAGTGGTTTTCCTGCACTTTTTAGATAATAAAGGGCGCAATCTATTGAATAAGAGGGTTCCATTATGTTTAACACAGACACTACATTACCGCGGCTTATTTCACTTAGTTTTATATTTGCTAAGTTTATAGCACATCTTTGACCTGCTTCTCCAACCCCGCAAGGTTTATCATGAATATGAATGCCACGAACCTTTGTAACTACTTTTGATGGATATATTTCTACAGTATCTCCTACATTTACTCTTCCACTTATTATTGTTCCAGTTACTACTGTTCCAAATCCACTTACAGAAAACGCTCTATCCACAGGCAACCTAAAATGACCCTGCGTATCTTTAGCCTCAACTTCTTCTGTAATTTTGTCTATATTATAAATAAGCCCTTCAAATCCCATTTTAGTTTTTGAGGATACTGCATGAATAGGTGCGTCTTGTAAAAATGTACCTTTAAACTCACCCTCGATATCACAAGTGATCATATCAATCCATTCCTGGTCCACAAGATCCGCTTTTGTAAGCACTATTATTCCTTTTTTTACATTTAATAATTGTAGTATTTCAAAATGCTCTCTAGTTTGAGGCATAATCCCTTCATCTGCTGCTATTACAAGGAGCACTACATCTATACTACTTATTCCTGCTAGCATGTTCTTAATAAATTTTTCATGACCTGGAACATCAATAATTCCAGCTCTTCTTCCGGAAGGTAAATCAAAATATGTAAATCCTATATTTATAGAAATTCCTCTATCTTTTTCCTCTTTTAAAGTATCCGTTTCTCTACCCGTTAAGGCTTTAATTAAAGTTGTCTTTCCATGATCTATATGCCCTGCCGTACCTATAATAATATGTTTCATATAATAACAACTCCCTTTTCTTACATTTCATTGAAAGCTTCAGTAATAATTTCATAATCCTCTTGGAATAGTGTCCTAAGATCCATAAGCACTTCATTATTATTAATTCTTACAATTATAGCTACTTTGTTCATTCTTAATCTTTCTTCTATTTGCTGTGCTGTAAAAATGTCACTTTTCACTTTAATAACGTATGTTTCCATTTTCTCAGTGGGCATGGAGCCTCCACCCACCATTGAGTAATCAACATCTATAATAAAAGTGAATTTGGACCTTTTATTTTGGAGCTTTCTCTTTAGTCTTTGTGCTCTTTTCTTAAGCTCTGCACTTGGACACAAAAGCATGGTTAGTGTTGGTATGTTTTTAATAGCTTCTGCTTCATCTAAATAATTCCCAAGCGTCCCCTCTAAAGCTGCCAAAGTCATTTTATCTATTCTAAGAGCTCTAGTTAACTGGTTTTTCTTCATTTTATCAATATATTTCTGTTTGCCCACTATAATTCCAGCTTGGGGGCCACCTAGCATCTTGTCTCCACTAAATGTTACTACATCTATGCCTTTTCTTATACTTTCTTGCACTGTGGGTTCATATTGGAGTCCATATTTAGCGTAATCTATTAGGACTCCACTTCCTATGTCTTCAACTACTGGTATAGACTTTTCATTACCAAGCACTACTAGCTCTTCTATAGATACCTCCTGGGTAAATCCCATAATTTTAAAATTAGAAGTATGTATTTTTAACATTACTCCTGTATTTTCAGTAACATTATCCGCGTAGTCATATAAATGAGTTCTATTAGTGGTACCAACTTCTACTAATTTAGCTCCACTAAATTTCATAACCTCAGGAACTCTAAAAGACCCACCAATTTCCACTAATTGCCCTCTAGACACTATAGCTTCCTTTCCCCTGCAGAGCGTATCTAACACAAGCATTACCGCCGCTGCATTGTTATTTACCACCATTGCAGCCTCTGCTCCAGTTATTTTTATTAGAATGTCTTCTATATGTGAATATCTAGACCCTCTTTTACCTTTTTCTATATCATATTCAAGATTGTTATAATTTCCAGAAACATTAATTACCTGTTCTATTGCATTCTTTGATAAAAGAGATCTTCCCAAATTTGTATGAATTACAATTCCAGTAGCATTTATAACTTTTTTAAGTTTTGGGCTGCTTTTTTTATTTAGTAATTTAATTGAGGAAGTTATTATCTGCTGCTTTGTTAATAATTCTATTTCATCTTTTAGGATTGCATTTCTATAAACTTCTATAGTTTCTCTTAAAGAATCTAATACAAGAACTCGACTATTACCGCTGAGTATCTTTTTTATTGATTCTTCTTGAAGTAATTCATCTATCTTAGGTAAACTTCTTAAAAGTTCTGTATTCATAGTAATTAACCTCCCTGCATTTATTTTGTTAGTTAGATTACAATTATATACTTATCTTCTAGTGGTATTACCTCTCCAATGATTTTTGATTCTAAATCCAATTTATTTAACTTGATCATAATCTTTTCTGCTTCTTCACTTTTGCAAGATACTAAAAGCCCGCCTGAAGTTTGAGGATCAAATAAAATATCTTCAAACCATTCGGGTACATTCCTAAACTCATATTTTCCTTCTAAGTATGCCCTGTTATTATAACTGCCTTCAGGAACCAGACCTATCTTTGCATATTCTTTAGCCTCTTTTATATATGGTATTTGGTCTTTAAATAATTTAAGGCTTACCTTCGACCCACTAGCCATTTCATAGCAGTGTCCCATTATCCCAAAACCTGTTATATCCGTACAAGCACTAATCTGGTGCTGCAAAATGATTTCTCCAGCATATTTATTTAGTGTGCTCATAACTTTAACCGCAATATCATAAGCTTCTTTAGAAACCATTTCAGCTTTAATTGCTGTACTAATTATACCAGTACCCAAGGGTTTTGTTAAAATCAATACTTCTCCTACATTACAGCCATGATTTTTTAATACCTTATCTGGATGCACTATTCCCATAACGGATAGACCATATTTAGGTTCATCATCCTGTACAGAATGCCCACCTATTACCATTGCTCCAGCTTCTATTACTTTATCTGCGCCACCTTTTAAAATTTCTCCAAGTATATCTATCTTTAAACAATTAGGAAAGCACACTATATTTAGTGCTAAGGTTGGCTTACCTCCCATAGCATACACATCACTTAATGAATTTGCTGCTGCTATTTGGCCAAAGGTATAAGGATCATCTACCACTGGTGTAAAAAAGTCTAAGGTTTGAATAACTGCTATTTCATCACTTAATTTATATACCGCTGCATCATCAGAAGTTTCAATTCCAACAATTAAATTTTCATTTGCCATTTTAGGTAATTTATCTAATATCTTTGCTAAGGCACCCGGCCCTATTTTAGCTGCTCAGCCAGATGTTTTTGAAAGCTCTGTAAGTCTCTTTTCCATATTGCCGCCTCCTCATATTTTTATTAAATAATTATAATAATTTGTTGTTACTAAATCTTCATAATAATTTTATACCATTAGTTACTTTATGTCTACCTTATCTCTAAACTTAAGTAAAGTCTTTTCCCCAATGCCTCCTACTTTTATTAACTCATCTATGGATTTAAATCCTCCATTTTCTTCTCTATATTTAATTATAGCATCAGCTTTAACATCCCCTATGCCCGGTAGAGTGTTTAATTGATCTTTTTCCGCAGTATTAATATTAATAATGTCTTTTTCCTCTGGTGAACTTGAAACGGTAGCACTCTGCGTACTACCTTTAAAGTTTTCACTCTGAACTTCCTCTCCCTTTTTATAAATAACAACACAGTCCTCATCATTTAGTTTTGTAGAGAGATTAGTTGCATCAAGTTCTGCGTCAATAGTAGCTCCTCCTGCTAAGTTTATAAGATCATTTACTCTACTTCCTTTTTTTATTTCGTAGACCCCAGGAACTTTTACAGCACCCTTTATATCCACCTTAATATTAATATCTTCTACCATAGATGATTCAGTCACTAAAGCTCCCGTAGATTCTTTCTTTACTAAATCCTTCTTTACTGTACTTTTATCAGTTTCTACAAATATATCCTCATAATCTTTAGCAGTAACATTTTCTTTTGGACTTGACATTGTATATCCAACTATTATAAAAACAATGCTTATGCACAAAATTACTATTGAACCAATTATTTTTTCTTTATTTTTCATAGTTCCTCCTCTTTAGCCTAAGTTGCATTTTGCTTTAATTTACCTTATATATAAAATTATTGACAACTTTTCATAAATACTGTCGCTAAGAAAAGTTTTTTTTGCTATAATATAAATATCAATGACTGGAGGTAATCTATGAGGAAATTAAATACAATTATACTTTTGTCGATTTTTATACTCTTTAACATAGCTCCAATAGCTAAAGCACAAGAAAACCCGAAAACGGTATCAGCTGATAGTGTTGTTTTAATGGATGCAGCTACGGGTAAAATACTTTATGAGAAAAATAAGGATTCTGCATACCCTCCGGCCTCCACAACTAAGATAATGACTATACTTCTAACTTTAGAAAAAACGAAATTAGATGATATAGTAACAGTAAGTAAAAATGCATCATTAGCTGACGGTTCAAAAATATATTTACGCGAAGGTGAAAAACTTCCCGTAAAAGAATTGTTATACGGACTAACATTAGCCTCCGCTAATGACTGTGCCATAGCCTTAGCCGAACATATAAGTGGTTCAGTAGAAGAATTTGCAAAGCTTATGAATGAAAGAGCAAAATCCCTAGGCTGCACTAGTACTAATTTTGTAAATCCAAATGGGCTATATGATGTTAATCATAAAACTTCAGCCTACGATTTAACTCTAATTATGCAGGAGCTTACTAAGCATGATACTTACAAGGAAATAGCGATGACTTCTTCTTATCTAATGGCGCCCACAAATAAGTGCAAGGATAAACGTCCTCTTTGGAATGGTAATCGACTAATACAGAAGGGTGACCCTTACTATTATGAAGATTGCGTAGGTGGCAAAACGGGCTATACTGTTCAATCAAAACATTCTTATATCGCAGTAGCTACTAGAAATGGTCAAAAACTTATAGTTGCTCTTGTACATGACTCCAAAAAGACTTTTTTCAAAGACAGTAGAGACTTACTGGATTATGGATTTGATAATTTTGTGCTTTTTAAATATTTTAATAAAGGTGATGCAGTTTCAAATTTAACCTTAAAAGATGGTACTGTACTTCCTCTTCTGGCTTCGGAGGATTTGTATATTGTCAAAGCTAAAGATTCAACTCCACCTCCAGTTGTAAAAATTGATGGAACGAATTCGGATAAATTATCTATTAAGAAAGGTGATGTAGTAAGTAAATCTACAATCGCTTTTGGTAAGGATTCTTATAGTTTAGACTTGTCTAGCGGCATAGATTATGCTAAAAAATCATCACTTACCAATATGTTTTCAAAGAATAATTCAAAAAAATCACCTCTTTTAGCCAACATAATAAAATATGTTCTAGTTGCCTTAGTTTTATTCATAATTTTTATGAGAATAAGAAGAGCAAGAAGAAGACGAAGAAGGAAATCTGATAGTTATATAAACAACTTTAGTGATAGAAGATAATATTTTAAAAGCGTCAAGTATACTAAATCAATAGTATGTACCTGGCGCTTTTTTATATTAACACTCTGCTTTTAATTTGCTTATAAGTTTTTTCATATCCTCTGGAAGTTCCGACTCAAGTATAAGCTGCTTACCTGTTCTTGGATGAGGGATAATTAATTTATAGGCGTGCAGTGCCTGCCTATGGATATAACACTCTTCACTTGTTCCATAAAGGCTATCTCCATAAATAGGATGACCAAGATGACTAAAATGAATACGAATTTGATGTGTTCGACCAGTCTCCAAAGTTGCTTTTACTAAATCTCCATTTTTATAAGACTCAATAACCTCATAGTGAGTTATACTTCTTTGTCCACCTTCAAAAACTTCTCTATTTATACTTTCCTCGTCAGGTTTTCCAATAGGTAAATCAATAGTACCTGATCTCTTTTTCATATTTCCATGTACAATAGCCATATAACTTTTTTCAAAAGTTTTTCCTTCCATATCTCCAGCTTTTTTGTGGATACTTTGCATGTCCCTAGCTAAGGCCATATGTGAAAATTGATTTTTTGCAATTATTATAAGACCCGATGTATACATATCAAGTCTACTCACTAGTCTTACAATACATTTTTCATCTCTTTCTTTAAAGTAATATGAAACTCCGTTGGCAAGAGTTCCAAATGGATATCCCTTAGTAGGATGAACCACTATACCTGGCTTTTTATTTATGACAATAAGATCCACATCATCATATATAACATCTAAATCCATCTTCTCTGGCTCAATGTTTTGATGCTCATTTTTCTTCATATCAATTTCAATTTTATCACCTGTGCTTATTCTATGGTTTAACTTAGAAACACTACCATTCACACTTATTTTCCCACTAATACCTGAGCTTTTTAAGAATCTACTAGATAAGTCCTCAGTGTACTTTAAATAATCCCTTAATTTAACTTCCTTTACATCCACCTTAACCATATACGTTAATTTATTTGTCATACTGCACCTCTTTTATAAAAAGCCTCGGATTATAATCCGAGGCTAATAAAACTTATTACTAAACAAAGTTTATTTTAAGCTATAGCAATTACTTCTATTTCTACTAATGCATCCTTAGGAAGTTTTGCTACCTGAACACAAGACCTAGCTGGTGGATTTTCACTAAAATATTGTGAATACACTTCATTCATATCCGCAAAATCATTCATATCCTTTAAAAACACTAGTGTTTTCACTACCTTATCGAGGCTTGTGCCTGCCTCTTCTAATACAGCTTTTACATTTTCTAAAGATTGTGCTGTTGCTTTTTTTATATCATTATTTATAAATTCTCCAGTAGCTGCGTTTATTGGTAATTGACCTGAAGTATATATTAGCTCCCCTACTTTTACTGCTTGAGAATATGGGCCTAAAGCTGCTGGTGCTTTACTTGTACTTATGATATGTTTTTCCATTTTTACTCCTCCTTGTGATTAATGCATTAGTGCATTAATTCATGATCTTCGCCTAACAACACTATTATATCAAACTCTCCCTCAATTGACGATGAAAATTTAATATTATTTATTTTAAAGTCTTTTTTTAAATCATTTATTAGGCCTTTACTATTTTCATTTACAGTAACTATAGTTTCACTAGTAGCTTCCCCATTCCCGGTTACCGCTTCGTTATATCCATTTTCTTTTAGATATTCTGAAAAATCACTTGCTAGTCCTACTTTTTTAGTACCATTGAGTATTTTTATTTTAAGATTAGACTTATCAATAGATTGTGTACTACCATTTCTTAATTTAGAATTAATCTCTTTACTTGCTTCTTCATTATATATAAAATAGGATATATTATTTATATATTCCCCCACACCTTCAATAGTGTCCATAGATATATCATCACTACTCATAGTAGCAAATGTAGACCCATAACTAAGTAAATCATTAGCATCCATATTAGTTTCTACATTCTTTTGAATAGCCGATAAAATACTTGGTATCTTAACTACTATCATAGGGCTTTTTATTTTATCCATAACTTTAGTAATAAATTTCTGTTGATTTTTTATTCTGTCTATATCTCCATTTGCGAAACCACTGCCATCATTATTTTTTCTCCATCTAAAAAATTCTTCAGCTTTTTTACCATCCAAATGTACTGTTGTGCCTTTTTTAAAATTTATGCTTAGATTCTGAGAACGGTCATCATAATGCATTGTTCTTTCTATATACATATCCACTCCACCAATAGCATCAATTACACTTCTAAACCCTTCATAATTGATTTTACCATAGTAATCAATTTGAATACCTAATAGCTCTTCTACAGCGGAAACAGCAAGCTCCACACCCCCAATAGCATGGGCATTATTAATTTTTTGATTTCTATCATTTATCACAATTAAGGTATCTCTAGGAATAGAAATCAAATCAAGTTTTTTAGCTTCTGCATTATAATGTGCCAGTATCATTGTATCCGTCCTCTTAGGGTCATTAGCACTTTTAGAATTCGGATCCCCTATATCTACTCCCATAACTAATATGTTACAAGATTTACCGTCATTAACAATTTTTTCTACGTCACTAGCTTCAATGTTTCCAGCGGGATTTTTTTTAGTTAAATCTACTGAATTATCATTAAACCCTGCTAAATAAGAATAAAACCATATGACTGCTACTGCAACTATCGTCACCAAAGTTATAATAGTAACTAGAGCAAATCTTTTATAATTAACTATTTTCTTTCGTTTACCCACCTTTTTCATACTCTCACCTACTGTTTTTGCACAATAAATAATTTCTTGCATCTACTGTATCATTGTGCAATATTTTTTTTTGATTTACAATATACTTTATGGTGTTGTCAAGAGACTGCAACACTGCTGCATCTAAATCCCTCATGCTTAAGCACCTTAATTCCTCTACCCCATCAAATTTTCTTAATGGCTCTGTATAATCTGAAATAAAAATTATTTTTTCTAAAATGCTCATGTTTTTTCTACCTGTAGTGTGAAAGCTTATTGCATTTATAATATCATCATTATAAATTCCCATTACTTCCCTAGCTATTATGCCACCAACTATTCCATGCAATAAGGTGGGGGTTCTAAACTGCACTTCATCTAACTGCAATCCATGATTTGTAGCCATTTTTATAAGCTGCTCATCCTTCATATTCTTGCTACAGTCATGTACTAAGCCTGCAATTCTTGCGCTTTTTATATTTACTCCATATTTTATAGCTAGCGCGACTGCTGTTTCACTAACACTTAAACTATGTCTAAATCTAGCTTCTTTTAAATTTTCATGTAAATAATTGTACATTTTCACTTCACTCCACATTAAATTCCCCCTATTACTTATATTGTACATAAAACATTACATATTTTCCACTACTATTTATATAACTTAAACTTATGGATAATTTCATCCACACCTTTTGGTAAAAGATAATTTACATTTCTACCTATCTTTATATTATTTCTAATATCTGTTGAAGATATATCTATGATTGGTAAATCCAAAAAAAATATTTTCGAATTAAATTTCTGTTCTATATAATTTTTCTGCACTAACAACTCATCTTTCGTAAACCCTGTTCTATTATAAACTATCAGCTTACAATTTTCAAATATTTCCGCTACATTTTTCCATTTTTCTAAATCCATTAAACTATCAGCACCAACTAAAAAGTACCACTCTATACTACTGTCCATGGAATTAAAAAGTTCAAGGGTTTCAAAGGTATAATTATTTTCTTTTTTATTTATTTCATAATCACTTATTTCAAAGTGATTTTCCATTTCTATTGCTTTTTTAACTAACTCATACCTAATTTTGGAATCTATAATTACTTTATTAGTTTTATGAGGTGGATTAGCTGCTGGCATGAATATAATCTTATCCAACTGTAAATTATATAACGCACCATAAGCGATGTGAATGTGACCTATATGAATCGGATCAAATGTTCCTCCAAAAATAGCTTTTTTCACTATAACACCCTCTTTATTTTATAAAGATATCACAACCTATAATAACATATATTCAAATTCTGAATAGAGGAAAAAGCATGTAAAATTACATGCTTTTATGGTAATTCAATTTTAGGCTTTTTAAAAGACCTTTTGTACAATACACATTTGCTACCAATAGTTTGAACTGCCTCAGCAGCTATGGCCGCGCAAATTATATCTGAAGCTTCCCTTGCAGTTATTCCACTATTATTTAGAATCTTAATTTTAATAAGTTCTCTAGATTCTAATGCATCCTCTAACTGTTTTAAGAAATTCTGTTCTATTCCAGCTTTCCCAACCTGAAATATAGGTTGTAATGGGTTTGCTAGGGTTCTTAAATAACTTCTTTGCTTACTTGTAATCATAATATCCTCCTAGTCACATTCTTATAAGGTAATAGTTTTAATCTATTACCTATTATAATAAGAATTCAAATTCAAACTTTTGTAGTCTTACTAAATCGCCATCTTGAATTCCTTTTTCAACTAATGCATCAAATACTCCCTTATTCTTTAGTACTTTATGGAAATATTTAAGAGAATCCGGTTCATTTATATTAACAGCATTTAAAAGTCTATCAACAAAGGTTCCATCAACAACATAAGTTCCTTCCGAGTCCACTTCAATTGTGTAGGTAAAATGTTTTTCTTCTACTACATATTTTTCATCATCTGCTATTACTAGTTCTGTAACTGGGATAGTGGTTAAAATTCTTGTTGCTTCTTTAATTAGTGCTTCAACGCCTTGGTTTGTAACCGCACATATTTTGAATATCTTACTATCATCATATCCCATTTCATTTAATCTCTTTTTAAAGTTTTCAAAGATTTCATCATCATATAGCATATCGCTTTTATTAGCTGCTATAATTTGAGGTCTATCCCATAGTTTAATACTATATTTTTTAAGTTCTTCATTTATTTTAATAAAGTCCTCTACAGCATCTCTACCTTCAATTTGTGATATATCAACTACATGAATAAGCATTCTAGTTCTTTCAATATGCCTTAAAAATCCTATTCCAAGGCCTACTCCTTCAGCTGCTCCTTCAATTATTCCTGGTATATCAGCCATAACGAAACTCTTAGCGCCTTTAACACTTACTACTCCTAAATTTGGTTTTAGTGTAGTAAAATGATAATTGGCTATTTTAGGTCTTGCTTTAGATACTACTGAAAGAAGTGTTGATTTACCAACATTTGGGAAACCTAAAAGTCCAACATCAGCTAAAAGCTTAAGTTCAAGCTTAATAAAACGTTCTTCTCCTGGCATTCCTGGTTCAGCAAAATTTGGTGCCTGCCTTGTAGGTGTACAAAACTTAACATTTCCTTTTCCGCCATGTCCGCCTTTACAAATAACATAAGTTTGACCATCATGAGATAAATCGCACATTATTTTATTTGTTTCTGAATCTCTTACAATAGTACCCATTGGAACACTAACTAATAAATCTTCTCCACCTTTTCCATAACATTTAGAGCCAGAACCTTGTACTCCAGCTTTTGCTATGAATTTCCTTGCATAGGAAAAATCCAGTAGTGTTGTCATACTAGCATCAACTACTAATATTACACTTCCACCATTTCCACCATCTCCGCCATCTGGTCCACCCAGTGGTATATATTTTTCTGTTCTAAATGAAACGGCTCCATTTCCACCATTTCCGGATTTCACAAAAATCTTAGCTGTATCAATAAACATATATTTCACCTTACCTTAGTTCAATTTCTATTTTGTTTTATTTTAATGAATTAACAAACGTTAGGTTCACTAAAATATTAATCTATAAGCTATATTGTTACCAAAACCACATTTATAAATTCTCAAGTGTTCTATTTCTACGTCTCTTTGTTGCCATTCATCCATCCAACTTATCTCGTCAGACATTGCTGCATTATTGGTAATAAGTAAACTTTCACCTAATTCATCCTCAAATATATAAATATAAACAAAATTCTGGTTAGTTTCTTCTATTTCAATAAATATAGTGTTAACTAAATCACTTTTTTTATTATATTCACTTTCAAAGATACTATTTTTAAAATTACTAATTTCAATATCCAATTCCACTTTTATTTCACTTGCCCATAGCCTTTTAATATTACTCTCAAGGCATAGTGAAAATCCATTGTCTTGTAATTTATAAATTTCACTAATAATCTCATTTTCTTTAGCTAGTCTCTCTATATATTCCAAAGCATTACTTGGCCTCTTCATTTGCAAATATCCATATATGATCTGTAAATCATTCATAAAATCATGTCTCTGTTTTCTGTGTAAACTTATATAATTTTCTAATTCATTCATTACTATCCTCCGAAAGAGAATTTTAAAAAAGCACCCTTTAAGGGTGCCTTAAATTATTCAGCCATTAAAATTTCTACATCAACAGGATAAACGCTTGCTTTTTTCTTCATTTTTCCCATTCTCTCGAATTTAACAACTCCATCAACTTTAGCGAAAAGAGTATCATCTCCACCTCTTCCAACATTGTTGCCTGGGTGGATTTTTGTTCCTCTTTGCCTTACTAAAATATTGCCTGCAAGAACAAATTGTCCATCTGCACGTTTAGTTCCAAGTCTCTGAGAAGCACTGTCCCTACCGTTTCTTGAGCTACCTACTCCTTTTTTATGAGCAAATAACTGAAGGTTCATAACTAACATAGTATTACACCTCCTCTATTTCTACTTTTATATATTTACCATATTTTTTTTGTTTTTCTATACTTTTAAGTCCAAGTATCATCGTTTCAAGTAAAACCTGACATCTTTCGATATCTATAAGATTTTGATTTTCTAAATTTAAACTTAGAAATCCATCCTTTATATCATACTTTACTTTAATTTTCAAAACTTGCTCAATACCAATTACTGTAGTTTGAGAAATTACTGAAATAGAATTACAAATTAAATCTATATCTAATTTGGATTCCTTTGGCATAGCATGACCTTTTATTTTAAAAGAAACTATTTTACCATTGCTTCGAACAAATTCAACATTTACCATAATTAAGCTTCAATCTTATCGATTTGAATCTTAGTATATGCTTGCCTGTGTCCTTGTTTCTTTCTGTAGTCTAGTTTTCTCTTAAACTTGAAAACTACTATCTTTCTAGCTTTTCCTTGTGCCAATACCTTAGCAACAACTTTAGCTCCTTCAACTACAGGTTTTCCAACTACTAATCCATCTTCTTTGCCTACAGCAAGAATTTGGTCAAATTCAACAGTTGTTTCAACTTCAAGATCCAATTTTTCAACGAATAAAACGTCTCCTTCTTGAACTCTATATTGCTTTCCACCAGTAAGTAAAACTGCGTACATAAAAATACACCTCCTTGATCCAGTCTCGCCATCCCAGGTACATACCTTATGTAAAATTCTACTAATATCACGTATGTTTTATAACCTTGTGTGTGCGGTCTACAAAAGCCATTTTAACACATACACATCTATTTGTAAAGTATATTTACCCATATATCTTATAGGACTCCAAATTTCTTATTTGATTTGCAAAAATTAGCGATTGTACTTTGAAATTCTCTAAATGAGGGATAAAATTCATATAAATACTATTGTCTAAAGCTCCTATTTGCTTTGCAAATTCTAAAACATCCTCCATTATATCCCTTTTGTAAATTTCGTCGATTTCAATATATATATCTTTTAATCCTTGTTCATTGTACAATTTAAAAATTTCATTCTTAATTAAAAACTGCATATATGATAGTTTAACCCTGCTACTCTTACCTTGGCAATACTTGCAAGGCTCCTCAATAAATTCATATATGGACTTTCCACGCCTACGCCTTGCTATTTGTACCAAATTAAGCTGAGTAAATGGATAAATTACAGTCTTATTTTTATCATCAGCAAATCCCGCTTCTAAAGTGCTAAGTATAACCGATCGAACTTCTAAATCCTCCACATCTATGAAATCTATTATAATTATTCCACTTAAATTTCGCAGCCTTATTTGTCTTGCAATTTCTTCTGCGGCGCAAGTATTAGTTGTTTGTGCCGTTTTTCGAAGTGAATGGCTTTTTATATTCTTACCAGAATTAACATCAATTACGTACATTGCCTCAGTTTTATCAATTACAATATTACCTCCACACTTTAGTGAGATTCTATGACTTCGAAGACTGAGTATTTCTTTTTCTATCCCATAATAATCAAAGAGCATTCTACTTTCATCATGAAACTCAACTTTTACATCTATGTCTTCTCGACCCCGTGCAAATTTTCTCGCATATTCAAAATCACTATCATTATTAAGCACTATTTTGAAAGTATTTTTATCTAAAATATCACGAAGTGTTCTATTTAACGCACCAGCATCACTAAATAATAACATAGGATTTCTAGAATATTCAGCCCTCTTTACAATATCTTTATATATTTCGTATAAAGCCTTTACTTCACGATTTAAAGTGTTAATATCTACCTCAATAGCATTTGTCCTAATCATTACTCCTATGTCATCTGGTTTATTTAATTCACGCTGCACCATATTTTCAAAATCTCTATTTTTTATTTTTTTGGAAAAACTTATGTCTTTATTCATATTTACAACCACAGAATAAATTCCTGGAATACCAAAAGCACTGGTTACTTTAGCTCCCTTTTTATCTATTGCTTCTTTTAAAACTTCAACTATAAGTTCCTCACCTTTTTTTATCTTTGTATTATTAAACCTTTCATCAATATACATATAGCAATCTTTATTGTGACCAATATCTACAAAAGCACACTTAATTGCTGGAACAATATTTTTTACAATTGCCTTGTATATTTGTCCAGGAATAGGCCCACCCAGCTCTTCTTCTATGAAGCATTCCTTTAATTTATTATTCTCTTTTATAGCTATCCTCAAAAATTCTTCTTGTCTTTCAATATATATTTCTTTCACTATACCCCACTCCTATCACACTAAATTTTGAAAAATTCGCTAAGAGTGACTAATTTCTCATTCTTATATGCATACATTTCTTCCCGCCTTATATTAACAAAGGCATCTTTATCAATAGATTGTATATTATCTTTCATAAAATCTGCTAATAACGAAGAAGATAAATTTTTTCTACTCCCACAGCAAACAAGTGCAGTTATACAAAGCACGAAGTTGTCTACCTTATAATCAAATGTATGCACTAATGATTTTATATTAACCATTTTTTCTCCACTTTTAGTTTTCTTAACGATATTCCACTCAGCAGTTTCACGAAGATTTTCTAAAATTTCTTTTACCCCTGCTCCATCTGTGCATTTTAGTTTGATAGTATATTTAGCAGCATCAATAATTGCCATGGCTTGTGGCTTCTTTTTCCCCTCACCAGGAATAACTCTTACAACATCTAAAATCTTAATTCCTCGAGGTGTGTTTTCCTTCATTTTTCGCAAAATATATTCTTCTTCTAAATCACGATTTAATACTACATCCATGTACTCACCACTGGAATATGATCCTACAGACAATGGCTGCGCTATCGACACCGCCATGTGAGGATTAAAACCATTTGAATATTCTATTGGAAGATCTGCTCTCTTAACTATCTTTTGCAGTGTTCTCATTAAATCTAGGTGAGAAATAAATTTAATTTCACTTTCTTTGGTATATTTAATTAGATAACGCACCTTTAAAACACGTCCCTTCTTTAAAATTAACATCGATTCCGCACTGCGTGCAACCTAGTTTACAATTTTGAGTTAATTCTACGTTTTTTGCTTTTTCATTTTCAGCAATTAAATACTCCTTATTCACTCCAATATCTATGAAATCCCAAGGAAGTATTTCTTCGTAGCTTCTCTCTCTATAAGCATAGAAACTCCCAGAAACGCCACATTCCTCCATAGCTTCTTGCCATATCTCAAAATTAAAATACTCAGACCACCCATCGAATTTTGCACCCTTTTCAAAGGCTTTTATTATAACATCACAAACTCTTCTGTCTCCTCTAGCAATAACTGCTTCTAGGTATGACACTAAAGATTCATGATAATTATAAATAACTGCTTTGCTTTTTATAGCGTATTTAACTGCTTTAATTTTTTCCACTACCTCGTCCATTGTGCTCTGCGCGACCCATTGGAAAGGAGTAAATGGTTTTGGTACAAATATAGCAGAACTTGTAGTAACTCTGAGTCCCCTTTTTCTTACCTCTTTAGGAATCTTAAAGTATTCTCCTGCAACCTTATCTGATAACTCAGCTATTCCCTTTACGTCTTCTAATGTTTCATAAGGAAGTCCCACCATAAAATAAAGTTTTATAGTTGACCAACCTGAAGCAAATACACTATTAGCAACTTCTAGGATTTTCTCCTCTGTAACACCTTTATTTATAATATCCCTCATTCTCTGAGATCCAGCTTCTGGTGCAAAAGTTAAGCCAGTTTTTTTAATCTTTTGTATTTCCTTTATTAAGTCCACTGAAAAAGAATCTATTCTAATGGAAGGCAAGGATACACCTATATTTTCATCCTTATATTTTTCTATAAGTGTGACTACAAGGTTTTGTATATCTGAGTAATCACAAATACTAAGTGAGCTTAGTGATATTTCCCTATACCCTGTACTCTTTAATAATTTGTCTGCAGCCTCAACAAGATTTTTAGTGCTTTTTTCTCTTACTGGTCTATATATCATGCCAGCTTGACAAAATCTACATCCATTGGTGCAACCTCTAAAAGTCTCTAGTATAACTCTATCATGTACTATCTCAACATATGGAACTATCATTTTCACAGGGAATGAAACCTTATCAAGATCTACTACAAACCTTTTTGAAACCCTGCTTGGCACATCGGCATATTTAGGTTTAAACTCACGAATAGTATTATCCTCGTTGTAGGAAACCTCATATAATGAAGGCACATATATTCCTCTTATTTTAGTTATTTCTCTTAAAAATTCACTTTTCTTACTCTTACCTATGTACTTTTTATAAATATCTAACACATCATTTATTACTTCCTCACCTTCACCAATAACAAAAAAATCTACTATATCATGTAATGGTTCAGGATTATAAGCACATGGACCTCCCGCCATAATTATAGGTTCGTTCTCACCTCTTTGAGACGCTCTTATAGTTATACCAGACATATCTAGCATATTAAGTATATTAGTATAGCTCATCTCATATTGCAGTGTAAACCCTAAAAAATCAAATTCACTTAGTGAATCCTTGCTCTCTAGTGCATACAAATCTATATTATTTTCTCTCATTTGTTTTTCCATATCTGGCCAAGGGGCAAAAACCCTTTCACAGTAGGCATCGGTTCTAGAATTTATCACATGGTAAAGTATTCTAGTACCTAAATGTGACATACCCACTTCATACACATCTGGGAAGCAAAAGGCATATCTTATATCCACACTTTCTTTATCTTTATAGCAACAATTAAGTTCTCCACCTATATATCTTCCAGGCTTTTCAACCTTAAATAAAATATCATCGGAAATTTTATTCATAAAAATTCCTCCTCGTTTTTTCTCTAGGATACATACTAACTATTTCTTATATTACCCTAAGTTTATTCCATTATATTATTTTAACACATGAAAGTTAAATCTCAAAACGAAAAATGATTTTAGGCATCCTCAATAAAATAACAGTGGGTTAAACGTAAGCCTTAAACAGACTTTCACAACCACTGGGTCTTTTTTTGAAGATGCCTTATAATGTTTTACTTTTTATTTTTTTACAACTAATGTAATCTTTTAAACTTATATTACCGTAGGTTTTTATTGCCTCTAAAATTTCTTCTTCGTATAAAATTTCTAGTACATTCATGTTTTCATCTAATACAGTAAATATATTGTACTTATTTTTATCAATTATTCCAAGAACCAACAATAAATCCTTATTGCAAAAAACAGATATACTTCTATTTTCTATATATCCTCTATTTATAAATCTATATTTCTTCTTTATAATGTAGCCCATAATCAAATATACTATCCTTTCTTTTTCTTTAATTGAAGATACTAATATAAATAGTGAAATTAATCCCAAATTTAAATTACTTTTATTTAAATCCACACTTACAAAGTATATAAACATAAAAATGCTTCCAAGTACCATACTTACCCTAATTGAAATTTCATTAGCCTTTCTATATATAGTTTTAAAAGATAATATGTCTCTTAGCACTCTTCCACCGTCAAGTGGAAAGGCTGGAATAAGGTTAAAAATACCTATAGATAAATTACTCTTACATATCAAATTAAAAATTTCTATATTATATGATATAAATAATCCATAAAAAATAACTGCTAATAATAAGTTTAATAGTGGACCTGATAATGAAATTATTAAATCCTCCTTAGCACTTGCCTCATCTAAATCTTTCATCTTAAGTACAGCGCCTATAGGAAGTATTTCTATATCAAATCCCGAAAAACCTAAAATTCTAGCAGTCTTAAAATGCATTAATTCATGAATTAACACCATCAAAAAAGCTATTACAATCTCTCCTTTAAACCCTAGTATTATTAGTAAAATAATGTAGGGTATAAATAACTTGCTTATTTTTATCAATTAATTAGCTCCTGTTCACTAGAAATCGTACTTTTAACTTTATCTATAAAATTCACTGTAATAGAACCTATATCTTCAAATTTTAAACCTCTAGCATTATTTATTAAAGTACTATAATCATAATGTTTATTTATAGCAGCTTTAGAGTAATCATAAACATACTGAGTTTTAGGTGTAACTACTATCTTGCAAAATAGCACAAAAATAATCAGCACTAAAACACCAATAAGTTCTCTTGTTATTCTCTTTATAAAAAAATTTGCCATTCTACTGTTTTTATTACTATTACCGGAAATTTTATTTGTACCCCTTTGTTTTCTAGCTAAATTATTATAATAGCTTTGATACTGCATATTATAATTACCCATTTCCTCCCCCTCATGCAATGTTTTCTCTATTTATATATATTTATTTTTTATCATTTATATTACTTATTTAATAAAAAAGTAGAGATATGTTTTTTAAAAACAAAAAGCACTACTAAATAAGTAGTGCTCCATAAATCCTATTATTATTCACGATTTTTTAAACTTCTCATTAAAACTTCTGCTGTTCCTAAATTTGTAGCAAGTGGAACACAATGTACATCACATAATCTAAGTAGCGCTGAGATGTCTGGTTCATGGGGTTGCACCGTAAGTGGATCTCTTAAAAAAATTATCATATCCAGTTCCCCTTGTGCAAGCTTTGCTCCAATCTGCTGATCCCCTCCTAGAGGACCTGACAAAAATCTAGTAACCTGAAGCCCCACTTGTTCAGTTATTAATTTCCCTGTTGTTCCTGTTCCGTATAACTCATGTTGCTTTAAGATATCCTTATAACGTCTTGCGAAATCAATTATATCATCCTTTTTCTTATCATGTGCAATTAATGCTATTCTCATATATATCACTCCTTCTAATTACTTTAAAAGTTTATTTTCTTCCTTCTCATACCTACATTTAATACAAGACCTAGTGCAATGAAACTTGTTAAAAGAGAACTTCCACCATAACTCATAAACGGTAAGGTTATCCCTGTAATTGGCATAAGTCCAATGGCCATGCCTATGTTTTGCATTATTGAAAACAATAAATTTGAAATAAATCCTACACATATTACAGTCCCAAAAATATCTTTAGAACTTTTGGCAATTCTTATTAATCGATATATTAACATACCATATAAAAACAGTAAAGATAATGCACCAATAAGTCCCCATTCTTCCCCCAAAACAGCAAAAATAAAATCCGTATGATTTTCTGGAACAAACTTAAATTGTATCCCTTTTCCAAAACCTCTACCAAATATCCCACCTGATCCTAAAGACAGTTTTGACTGAATAAGTTGAAGCCCATAAGTAAGTTCATTTTGTTCAGGATTTATGAAAGATGTAAGCCTTCCTTTCCAATAAGGTTTTATAATTGACGAATTCCATACACCTACAATTACTAATAAAAGTGAGGTTGCTCCTCCAATTATCACTTTGAGGTTTAGACCCATACAATAAAATATCCCTAGAACGATAAAAAAACTAACCATAGTCATTCCCATATCCGGCTGAATAATAATTAGGAACATTGGCACCGCGGCATAAAATATCAATAGGAACAAATTTTTAGGTTCATTAATTTTCCCTTCCATTTCATCTAACTTTTTAGCCAGCATTATTATCATTCCAATTTTAGCAAACTCTGAAGGTTGTATGCCCACACCCTTAAATCTTATCCAAGAATTTGCACCATTAGTTACCTTTCCAAAAACATCACCAATTATTAGCAATAAAATTCCTGCCCAATATATTATAACTGCATAATTTTTCATTAACATATAATCAAATACTAAAAGAAAATAAACTGTAATAAGACCTAATATCATAAACGCAATTTGCAATTTAAAGTAATGGGCTCCAATAGCACTATAAATATTCATGCTCCCAAAAATAACAATACAAATTGCAAATATAATTACGCTATAATTCAATTCTCTTAAAAGTTTCTTATTAAGTTTTAGGTTTTCTAAAATCCTCATATTTTAACCTACCTCCGTTCCAAATATGATTATATCATATTTTTTAAAAAAAGCTATGCATAAGTTGTTAATTATACATAGCTTAGATAGGTTATCTCTTGATTTTTCTAATAGGAATACTAGCGATTAGTGCTGGTGAATTCCCTTCATATTCTTCTGTTGTTGTTAATCTAACCTCGATTTCTCCTGCTTCTATTTCAGCATATTTTTGTATTACCTTTAGTATGTCACTTTTAATCATTTCTAAAAAATCAGGTGACACGTCTGCCCTATCATGTATTAAAATAAGCTTTAATCTATCACTGGCAATATCTTTCGAAAAAATCTTATTAGAAAAAATCTTAAATAAATTCATTAATGTCCCCTCCCTTATACTGTTCTAAACATTTTTTTTAGTGAAGCAAAGAATCCTGTGTCACTACGTGATGAGCCATCTAAAGTAGCATAGGATACTTCCTCTCCCGTTATTCTTCTAGCAATATTTTTAAAAGCAAGTCCCGCTAAAGACTTTTCATCTAATACTATAGGCTCACCTCTATTGGTTGAAACTGTAACCTTCCTATCATCTGGAACAATTCCTATTAATTTAATTGCTAGGCACTCTATAATATCGTCCACAGATAACATATCTCCACTTCTTGTAAGTTCATAGTTTATTCTATTTATTATAACCTCATGTCTATCTAACCCTTTAGAATCCAACTTTCCAATTACTCTATCTGCATCTCTAACTGAAGTTAATTCTGGATTGACAACAATAATAGCTCTATCAGCACCTACTATGGCGTTTTCAAAACCTTGTTCTATTCCAGCAGGACAATCTATAATAACGTAATCAAATTCTTCTTTCAGCTCATTTACTACAAGTAGCATATCTTTTATATTAACATCATTTTTGTCTCTTGTTTGAGCCGTTGGCATTAAATATAAATTGCTAAACCTTTTATCTTTTATTAGTGCTTGCTTTAACCTACATCTTTTTTCGATAACATCTACTAATGTAAATACTACTCTATTCTCAAGTCCCATTAACACATCAAGGTTCCTAAGGCCTGTATCTCCATCAATAACTACTACCTTTTTATTCATAGATGCAAGAGCCGTCCCAATATTTGCTGTGGTAGTTGTTTTACCAACGCCACCCTTGCCTGATGTTATAACTATAGCTTCTCCCATGTTAATTCCCTCCATTAAATATATTTGTTCTCTAAATATGGTTCTACAATAATGCTACCATTTTTAATTTTTGCAACCTCAGGATATTCAGGTTTTACAGCATCTTCGGGGGCCCTTGTGACAATGTTTCCAATCCGGAGTATTTGAGGTTCCAACTTAAATGCTGCAATTATAGCTTTTTCATTACCATTAGTACCTGCATGTACAACTCCTCTTAAATTGCCAATGACAATTATATTTCCAGCTGCATATATTTCAGCTCCTGGATTTACATCCCCAACTATAACTATATTACCTGGGTAATTTATACTTTGCCCACTTCTTATTGTTTTTCTAAGAAACTTAGTTTTCCCTTCATATATACCATTAAAAACTTTAGGAGTAGAGTCCTCTTGGTCTTGAAAAATGCAATCACTAATTAAAAACTCATCGAATAATATTTCCTTTAATTTTCTACACTCTCTTTCATTTATGTATTTAAGTTCAGTTGTAATTTTTATAGTGCTACCTTTATAAAATTTTTTACCTTTTGAAAGCTTATCAATCAAAGACTCTAACATATCATCAAAATCACTGAAATGATTCATATTTATAACTACATTTAATCCTTCTTTATTACCCTTAATTATTATTTTATCTGTAACCATAATTTCTACCTCCTAGCTCTCCTATGTAGCACACAATTGTTTTATTGTATAATTGGCATAATTCAACTTAAACTACTATTTCAACATAATATCATTAAATTCCTTCTTAATTTCAATATAAATATATTTTTTTTATTTTTTGCTATTAATTTTAATAATTATGGGATAATTCCTTCGGTTTTTTATGATTAATAACTAAATAAACTCCGACCAAAAATTTTGTCAGAGTTTATTTGAAATTATTATTCTATTATAATTTAATAAGTCGTAAATATTTTCTACTAATCAGGAGAACTTCCAACTGAACCCTTATGAAGTTCTATATCAGCAGTTTTCTTCTTTGGATCAACTTGGAAATCATATTTAGGATCTTTTTTTAGTATTTCTTCTTTAAAATATTGTTCATAAACTGCTTTTGCCACTGGTGCCACATATGCACCATGACCCCCATCGAAAACCACTGCGCAGACAGCTATTTCAGGTTTATCATAAGGCGCAAAGCCTATATAATACCCGTAGGATGTCCTTCCGAGAGCTGATTGTATTGTATCATTAAAAGTAGCTGATCCTGTTTTCCCTCCATTAGGTATAGGGAAATCTCCAAAAACACTATATGCTGTACCTTGCTTATCACTAGTAACTTCTAGCATACCTTCTTTAATTAGTTGAATAGTTTTAGCACTTACTCCAGTTTTCTCTAAAACTACAGGCTTTACTTCTTTTATTACGTTTCCATCTGGATCTAAAAATTTATCAACCAAATGCGTTTCATATCTATTTCCGCCATTCACCATAGTTGCCACATAATTGGCTAACTGTAGAGGTGTAAAAACGTCAAACCCTTGGCCTATAGATGCATTATATGCATTAGCAGCAGACCTAATTTCACTCCTAGCATCCCCTATTACCAATTCTATAGTTTTATTTATAAGTTTGATATCATCACCCGTGTAGTTAATATTTTTTAATATACTTTCACTTTGAATGAGTTCTTTGGGAATAATAATAGTTTTAAAAGTATTTTTTTCATCTTTTTTGATCTCTGCCTTAACAGTAGCAAGAAAATCAGTCTTTTGTTTGTTTGATTTTATAATTTCCTCTATTTCTTTTTTAGTACCACTTTCTTTTTGTGACATTATGTCAAATTGTTTATGTTTATCATTCATACCATATCTGCCCTGTTGTAAATAATTTATCATATTACTTATATAGAGATTAGAAAATATTTCTTTACTAGATTCATAATTGTATACCTGACCAAAGTTTTCCGGTATCTCTATACCTGTAGTAGGTTTATTATCACTGCTAGAATCTACACCAAGACCAAATTTCCATGCATATTTTGCTATTATGTTTAAACCCTTTTTACTCTCTCCACCCTTCGCAAAAAGTAAATCTGCCACCTTATAAAAAAAGTAATTACAAGATACTTTTAGCGCCTCCTTAACATCTACAAGTCCATGCCCATAACCATGCTCATTAAATCTCCAACAAGCTGAAGTAACAGTATCATAACGTTCAGTGAAGTAGCCATGTGGGTTACCACCACCATCTAGTATTTTAGTATTCTCGTCTATAACGCCTTCTTCAAGTCCTGCAATAGCTGTTAGCGGCTTAAAAATGGAACCAGGAGGTATTAGAGATTTAGTTGCATTATTATAAGTTGGTTTTGGAAAAATATCGTTGTTATCTCTTCGAATTTTAGTATTACCTTGTATACTTTTATCTACTGGAAACATATAATCAAGTATTATTTGCTCTTTTTCACTTTCTGATTTTTCAGCTATGTCTTTATAAGTTAAAACACCTTCAAATTTTGTTAACCCTCGTTTTCGGATATATTCTAATCCCTTTTTCTCTATATCTGGGTTTAGATACGAATTATATAACTTAGTAGTTAACCTTCCCGGCACTGCAAACATATTAGGATCATACCCAGGTCTACTTGCTAAAGCTAATACCTTACCAGTGTTAACATCCAGAACCACCACCGCACCTCTGTTTGCATTTGTTGTATTTACCTGTTGTGATTTGTTATTTCCTGCCTTTTGTAGATCTATCATTACAGCATCTAAAGACTTCTCTGCAGCATATTGCATATCTGCATCTATATTAAGCTGTATTGTTTGACCAGGATAAGTTTCAATTTCACCTAAAGACTTAACTTTACGCCCTTGTTTATTAACTGTAATACTTTCTTGGCCTTTATTGCCTCTCAAAACATCTTCAAAACTCGCTTCAATACCTGCCGCGCCTATATAATCTGTACTTATATCATAACCCTTTTCCTCATATTTATCTTTATCCCAAGGATTTATTTTTGAAATATAACCTAAAAAAGCAGAACCTAGGTCCTTATTAGGATAAACTCTAATTGGTTGAGTTAAAACACTGATGCCAGGAATTTCAGGTTGCATTTGTTCAAAAATAAAGGCAGTGTTTTTCTTTAAATTACTAGTAATAGTTACAGGCTTATATCCAGAAAAACTCTGCATAAAAGATGTATCCTTAACTAACATATACCTACGAAGTTCTTCTATACTTTTACTTTTAAAATTTTCGATTTCATCTATCTTATACTGCACTATTAACTGGTTAAAGACTTCTTCAGGAGTAATTTCTAAAAGCTTTGCATCAACTTTTTTCTTTTCCGCATCGTTTAAGTCACCTTTCCTTTTGTCACCGTATAACTCTGTAATAACGTCAGTATCAAAGCCTCTATCTTTTTTAAATCTAAGTTCTATCCAATCTTGTGATGATTTGTCTTGAGTCTTAAAATCAAAGCTGTACTCCATAGATTTTTTATCATCACCGGTATTTACTTTAAGTAAAAACTCATCTACTTGAGTTTCCTTGTTTTTATCAAGAATTTTAAAAACCTTGTCCATAGTGGAAAAGAAACTTTTGTCACTCTCCTCTGTATTTGTAAAAGTTAATATATAACTTGACTCACTTGTAGCAAGTATAGTACCTTTTCTATCAACTATTTCTCCTCTGGGAGCCGGTGTTGATATTATCTTGTTACCCTTTTTATTTGCAGTTTCTCTATATCCCTCACCCTTAACCACCTGTATATTCACTAACCTTGTTATAATAGCTGTGAAAATAATAAACATAATTATTACCATTGCATTCAATCTAGAAAATTGATTTTTCTCTTTCTTTCTCTCACTCACTATTTCACCAACCTTTACATGAAATATATCAAAATCTCCACTCTTTCTCCATATGGTCTTTTCGAGAAAGTTTATATGTAAATTTATACATAAAAATACAAGCTATTAAATTGCATAAAGCCTGATATAATATTATCTCTATATTTGTATATTGTTTTATTGCGAATAACAGAGAAAATACTATTAAACCTTTAACTAAACTTAATACAAAAGATGATACTATTGGAAGAAATGATTTTTCAATAAATATATTTTTACCTATGTTTGCAGCTACAACACACATAAGCATATTGCAGAGCATATTAATTCCAAACCCATTAAAAAAATACAGATCCTGCAGTGCGCCAGTAAAAACTCCAATTATCACTGCGTCTTTTGGAGAACTAACAATAGAATAACACAGTGCAAAAGTAAATAATAAACTAGCAAACGCACCGTGTATCACAAGTAAAGGCATCAAAGTATTATCTAATATTAGGAATAGAATACATAAAAATACTAATGTTAATATTCTCTTCATAATTCAACTCCTAATATTTTATTTCTCCTGTACTGTCTTTGGGTACCACAATAAAAACCTCTTGAATTTTTGAAAAGTCCACATATGGCTGTATTATAGCCGTTTTCATTACTTCACCTTTATCTTCATGAACACTTAGAACATTTCCTATTCTAATTCCAGCTGGATAAAATTTACCAAGACCTGATGTCACTATTATATCACCTTTTTTTATATCCGAATCTAGAGAAATACGCTGTATTTCTGCAAGTGATTTACCATTATCATCTATATAACCTCTAACCATACCATTATTATCTCCTGGTCCATGAACAAGAGCTGCCACACCTATGTTTTCATTAGATAAGGATTGAACTACTGCCCAATTACTAGCTACAGATGTAACCTGACCTATTAGGCCCTCTCCAGTCATAGCTACCATTCCTTTTTTTATACCTTTATTTGTACCCTTATTTATAATGAACCCATCCGAAAAAGTATTTGAACTTAATCCTTTTATGTCAGCACCTATATAATCGTATTGATCTCTTGGCTCTGAAAACTTATACATGGTTCTTAATGTTTTATTTTCTTTTAACGCAGTATCATATTCTAAGGCTTTGGTTTGTAGCTCAGCATTTGTTTTTCTAAGTTCTTCATTCTCCTTCTTAACATCTGAGAAGTTTGTTATAAATTTAAAAGTATCTTTTACTTTATAAAACCCATCATTGAATACACCTTGAACTGAATTTATAGTTACCCCTAACCCATTCTCGACCATGGACATTTTTTCTCGATTATAACTATATCCTATTAAAAATAAAAATGTAACTGACAGTATTATAATAACTACTGCCAGTTTATTCTTCATAAATCCCATATTTATCTTCTTTTACTCATAACGTCTATATTATCGAGAGCCTTACCTGCTCCTATAGCAACACAATCCAATGGATTCTCGGCTATATGTACAGGCATATGTGTTTCACGGTTTATAAGTGCATCTATTCCTTTTAGAAGTGCACCACCGCCAGTCAACATAATTCCTTTATCCATTATATCCGATGCAAGTTCTGGTGGGGTTTTTTCTAGGGTTGTAATTATAGCCTCAATAATTGCTTGAACTGGCTCACTAAGAGCTTCTCTTATTTCTTTTTGGGTTATCTGTATAAGTTTTGGAAGTCCTGATATTAAATCTCTACCTGTTATTCCCATGCTCATTGCATCATCTTCTGATGCAAATACTGATCCAAGCTCCATTTTAATGTTCTCTGCAGTTCTCTCTCCTATCATAAGATTATATTGTTTCTTAATAAAGGCTATTATTGCTTGATCAAGTTCATCCCCAGCAATTCTTAAAGACTTACTTGTTACAATCCCACCTAGTGAAATTATTGCAACCTCAGTAGTTCCGCCTCCAATATCCACTATCATACTTCCAGTGGGTTCATTTACAGGAAGTCCAGCCCCAATAGCCGCTGCCATTGGCTCTTCCATTAAATATGCCTCTCTCGCTCCTGCTCTTTTAGTTGCTTCCTCTATTGCTCTTTTTTCAACTTCTGTTACGCCAGACGGGAACCCAACTACGACTCTTGGGCTTGTAAAACCTTTTGATGTAACTTTACTAATAAAGTGCCTAAGCATTTTTTCAGTAACATTAAAATCCGCAATTACTCCATCTCTCATAGGTCTAATGGCAACAATGTTGCCTGGCGTTCTACCTATCATCTGTTTAGCTTCTTCACCAACTGCTAAAATCTTATTAGTATCTTTATTTATAGCTACAACAGAAGGTTCTCTTAATACAATTCCTTTTCCCTTAAGATAAACCAACGTATTTGCTGTTCCTAAATCTATTCCCATATCACGAGACGTTCCGAACATTCCCATTAAAATTTCTCCTTTCGTATCTAAAGCAATCCTTTTTCTTTTAAACTAATATATGTTCCATTTCCAATAATTATATGATCAAGCACTTCTATGCCTAGTAGCTTTCCACATTCTTTAAGTCTTGTAGTAATGCTTATATCTTCCTTACTCGGCGTTGGATCTCCTGAAGGATGATTGTGGCAAATCACCACAGAGGCACTACACTTTTTGATAGCCTCATAAAACACTTCTCTTGGATGAACTATAGAAGTGTTTAGATTACCAATTGAAATATCTTTTATACTTATAATAATATTCTTTGTGTTTAGCATAATTAATTTAAGATATTCTTTTTTTAAGTATCTCATTTCCTCCATAAGATACTGTGCAATATCTTTTGGTGAAGTGATTTTATACTCTTCTCCAGATTTAAAACTTTTAAATCTTTTTGAAATTTCAGTAAGCGCTAAAAGTTGCGTTGCTTTAGCTTCTCCAATACCCTTTAAGCTCATAAATTCTTCTGCACTTGAGCTTAAAAGTCCATTTAGTCCACCACACTCAGATATTAATCTACCACAAAGGTTTAAAATATTTTCATCTTTAGATCCTGTTCTAAGTATTATAGCTAATAGTTCATTGTTTGATAGCGTTTCAGCACCGTACCTTAATAACTTCTCCCTGGGTCTTTCATTTTGAGGTAAATCCATAATTTTATTAGTCATATCCATAAAACAACTCCTTTATAGATTGACCCCCATCTCCCTTAACATAAAGTACAATTTATTTACCGGTAACCCCACCACATTATAATAACAACCCTTTACCTCTTCAACAAATAAAGATGCTGCACCTTGTATTCCGTAAGCTCCGGCTTTATCAAAAGGCTCTCCTGTTTCTATGTAATTGTTTATTTCTTCCTCAGATAGTTTTGAAAATTTCACTTCTGTGCGAACATATTCAGTAGAAATTTCTTGAGTTTCAGTATTTATCACTGCAACTCCTGTATATACCTCATGTATATTTCCACTTAAAGCACTGAGCATTTTAAAAGCTTCCTCATTATCTTTAGGCTTTCCCAGCACTTCACCCTTAAAGTAAACTACAGTATCACACCCTATTATAGCAGCTGGTTTTTTCACAGAGCTTGTTATATCCATAGCCTTTCCTCTTGCAAGTGCCATAACGTAGTCACTACAACTGCCTGAAAATGGTATGTCACTTTCTTCAAACTCACTTGCTTTTATCTTGAAATTACTTGTTATTTTTTTTAAAAGTTCCGCTCTACGTTCTGACGCAGAAGCTAAAATAATATTCACTACATCACTCCTAATATTTTCTATATAGTATTATTGCCAAAACAATGCCTATAATAGACATAATGTTAACATTAAAATTCAAACCGAAAGTTACTGATAACACTTTAAGATCTATAAGCATTGGCGTACTCATTCCTATGGTATATGTATTCTTCAAAAATGCAAGTGCATTTATATTCTGTCCCAATAGTTCACCTATTAAACTTCCAGAAATAGCACCTATCAGCATAAAAAAAACAAAGTATGAATTTTTCTTTTCTGAACTTTTCAAATTACATCCCCCACTTTACTTATATATCTCATACATTTTAACATTGAATAAGACTATAAACAAGTAGATAAACCATTATTCAAGAAATGTTTATAATTACACTTCGTTACTATAGAAGGTGTTCACCAACAACTAGGCCAAAAAAATACAAATGGATTTAAATAATCCATTTGTATTTTATCTATATTGCACTTAGTTTTTTAATAAATTTATAGATATATATATACCCTTCCTCCGTTTTTTCTTTTTTAAACTCCGCAGGTAAGGCAGTTAAATATGCTTTTATTACTGTCATATCCTTATAATTTTCACTTTTTTCTTCAGCACCCTCTAAAGAAAGAAGCCATTTTTTAAGTTCCACTGTATCATACCAACTAGCATCTTTTTCTGAGAGCCTATTTAATATTTTAATTTGTGCACTTACCATTTCATTAGTTTGTGCACCTGTTGAGTCCTTTGCAGTAAGTCCCATTTTAATTTTAAAATAATCTATTTTGTTTTCAGTAAGCACCTTTGTAATGCTATCAATAGAATCAGCTGGATAAATACCAAACAATACTTTATTAACTTTATCTTCTTCAACAATAAATGGTGTACCAAACCTCATCAAACTATTTTTCAAATCTAAAGCTTTTCCCATGTCTCCAAAAGCACCACATTGTATTGCTACATAATTACCACTATTGCTTGTAGAATTAACCTTAGAAGCATCTGTTCCCTCTTTATTTGGGCTTACCTTATCTTCTGAGTTTATTTTAGTTTTATTATCAGTTACACTATTCCCAGTAGTATTTTTAGGTAATATCTTTGAAATAAGCGTGCCAAGAATAATAGCTGTTATTAATGTCAATATAATGATGATCATAAAATTACTACTTTTCCTAGGTGGTTTATAATTATATCTAGTATATCTCACTTAAACATCCCCTAACTTATATATATCTTAAGGCTTTCTTTTTTTAGCTGCCTTATTTAAAATATTATTAATTAAAAGTTGATTTTAGAATAAGAAAACAAAATATATTATACCTAATTAAATATTCGTCTTGCACCAACGAATCTTGTATTGTAATAGCTTTGGCTTAAATTACTCACCGTAACTTTTTTACTTCCTGAAGATGCATGGATAAAATCTCCATTCTCTACATAAATACCAACGTGTGATACTTTCCCATCCGTATTAAAAAAAATCAAATCCCCTTGTTTTAGATTTTCTCTTGATACTGAACTTCCCTGCCCTATTTGAGATCCTGTATAATGCGGTAAATCCACTCCAAATTCCTTATAAATATACATTGTAAAGCCTGAACAATCAAAGCAGCTAGGTCCTTCTGCTCCCCATACATACGGTCTTCCTATAAGACTATAAGCATAAGAAATCAAATCACTTCTACCACCTGTGGATATGGATTCTGATAAAGTTTCACCTCTTGATAATATTTTTTCCGTTTCCTTTTTCTTTTTTTCTACAATTCTAGCTGGCACTTTAATAACCTTATCCGTTTTAAGCGTTGCAACGCGTATAACCCCTTGTGTTTGTTCTTTGATGGCCACATCTGCTTTTACCACTCCAATTTCCAAGCTCAAACAAATTCCAATTGATAATGCAAAAATCACCATTCTAACCAGGTTAGATTTTAAAATATTCATTTGATAACCCCCTCGAAAGCTTCCGAAGTTATTATTGTGTTTACTTTACCAATATATGCGACGACCAATACACTTTATTCTTATGAAATCGTTTTTTTTAGAATTAAAATATCCTTATCTTTGCCATCCACTTCTAGAAAATTACTTGTTACTCTACTTATCTCAAAATCATTATTTTCCCATAATTCCAGCATCTCTTTATTATTAACCGAAACAAAAGTATAAAAATTACGCATTCCATAATTTTCATATAAATGTGTTAAAAATTTATTAATAATTGATGTAGCAATATCCGTACCATATAATTTAAATTCTATTAAATAACACATAATCCAGACTTCATTTGGGTTTTTAAATTCTATTCTACCCTTTATAATACCTATAATCTCACCGCCAAATAACACTTTAACAAAATACTCTCCCTCGCTAACGTAATACTCTAAATATCTTTCATAGAATTCCTTAACACTATAATTTTTTTTAGCAGCTATGCTAAGAACTCGTTGATTATTAATCCATTTTTCAATTTTGTAGATATCTTCTTTTTCTACATTAACAATGCTAACATCCTGGGACACAATATCTATATTAAACATATTACACCTCTTCGATTTTACACTTCTTGTATAACTAAATTCTACGTTACTTTCAAATTTCCTTCATTATAAATTTAAAATTCAATTTTTAATTATTAAAATACAATAAAAAATAACCCTGTAAATTTCTACAGGATTACTTTATAATCAAATAACTTTACTCTTTTATGTTAAATTCTGATTGTCCTTTATTCATCTCTATACATAAATGCAAGTCTAACAATTCTTTTAACTAGTCCCACTGCACCTGCATAATGTATGCCACATCTAGTAAGCATTCTAAATATTTCAGGATTATACCTCTCCATCTTTCTTACAATGGAATCAACATCATTGTGTTTAGGATTATACTTATTATATCCATGATCATACGGTTTTCTATCTTCATACATGTTTTGTTCACTTAACCCATAATCCTCATAATCACGCATATCTACATCTGCATATGGCATACCCATTGGACCCGAACCATTCATAAAAATACCCTCGTTATTAAATCGTTCCATTCCCATCCATGGGTCCATACCCATATTGGGGTCCATACCCATTTGATTAAATCCCTGCATTATAGATTCTAATGGGACCATTTCATAATCTTCTTTATCCTCTATATCCTCAATATTTCTGTAATCTACCTTCATCATTTCCCTCCCTATTTTCCATATTACTAATACATTACCAATTTATGCTGAAATCATTGTTTTGATACTTACTTTTATAATATTTTTAGGCAAAAAAAAAGAAGTATTTCTACTTCTATCTTTTCTGGCTCTAGATTATAAATTTATGGTGCGAAAGACGGGACTTGAACCCGTACGGTCTCCCACATGTCCCTTAAACATGCGCGTCTGCCATTCCGCCACTCTCGCAAATATTACTTAACCTAAAGGATAATTAATCTCATAGTCATATGCCCTTACAACTACAAGATTTATTATATATTAGTTTTGTGTGAACTGTCAATAATTTTTTTCTGATTTACTGAAGTTTATCATTGTATAGCTTTAAATAAATATTATAATTTGTCTTTACCTTTTTTACATATTTATCTGTTTCTTCAAATGGTATATTGTCTATTGTCTTCCCATCCTTTGAAAGCTCACTATCCTTAAGCCACTTTTGAACATTTCCTGGTCCACCATTATAGGCTGCCAAAACCAAGTCTATATTCCCATCGAATTCATTGTTTAAATAGTTTAAATACCAACAGCCCATAGCAATATTAATTTCAGGGTCATATGATTTTTCCACCTTAAAATTGTTTAATTTCATACTCTCAGCAATCCATAGTGCCGTTTCAGGCATAATCTGCATAAGTCCACTAGCATCCATATGAGAAACAGCCTCCTCCTTGAAATTGCTTTCTGCCCTAATTACAGCTGCAACTAAATAAGGGTCTACATCATACCTTTGTGAATACACTATTATATGATTTTCATATTTTACTGGGTAAAAGTATTTAAAAATACTTTTTATATTTAGTAATATAACTATAAACAAAATTAAGAACAAAAATTTTATAATCTTTTTAAATTTCATAACTTTTCACATTTAACCTTTCCAACTGTGTAATAATAAAATCTAGTTGTAACTTCGTGTCTTGAAGGCTTCCTTCATTATCAATAATAAAATCCGCAAACTTCTTCTTTTCATCTATTGGCATTTGAGCTCTAATTCTATCCATTACACGCTCTATTTTTAAAGTATCTCTACTCATAACCCTCTGAATTTGTACTTCTCTGCTTACCCACACTAATATATTTTGGTCCATAACAGTATGTAAGTTGTTTTCTATTAAAGTAGGTGCATCTAAAAAACACAATTTACAATTATTTTCTTCTAGTTTTTTTATTCTTTGGTGTATTTCACACAATATAAAAGGCATCATTATATTTTCAAGTTTTTTTCTTCGAACTTCGCTCTTAAATATATAATTTCCAAACTCTTTACGCATAAGTTTATCATTTTCGCCAAAGAAATTACACCCAAATTCCTCTTTAATTTGACTAATTACCTCAGGGTATAATATAAAAACCTCTTTAGATACAATATCTGCATCAACAATTGGAAAGCACTTGCTTTTTATCATATTAGTTACCGTGCTCTTTCCACTACCTATCCCACCTGTTATTCCAACCTTTAACATTTTCTGCCCCCACTTCTAAGCTTTGGCTTACTTAGCTTCATACCAAGTATCTCCAACACTTATTTCTACTTCTAGAGGAACTGAAAGTTTAATAACATTCTCCATCTGATCTTTAACCAAATTCTCAACTCGTTCAAGTTCATCCTTGTATACATTTAATATTAATTCATCGTGTACTTGAAGAATTAATGTGCTCTTTAACCCTTCTTCTTTTAATTTATGGAATACATTTACCATGGCCAGTTTAATAATATCTGCCGCACTACCTTGAATAGGCGTATTCATTGCAAGCCTTTTTCCAAAAGACTGTACAATTTTATTGGATGAATTTATTTCAAATATAAATCTTCTTCTATTCAAAATTGTAGAAACGCTACTATTCTTTTCAGCTTCAACTACTATATCTTCCATATACTTTTTAACATTTGGATATCTTGCAAAATAGCTTTCTATATAGGTTTTAGCTTCTTTTCTAGATACATTTATATCCTTAGCTAAGCTAAATTCTCCAATACCATATACTATTCCAAAGTTTACAGCTTTAGCATTACTTCTCATTTGGGATGTAACCTCTTCCATAGGTACATTAAATACTTCTGAAGCAGTTCTTGTATGAATATCCTCATGGTTAATAAAAGCCTGGGTTAAATTTTCATCACCTGCTATATGAGCAAGGACTCTAAGCTCTATCTGTGAATAATCCGCAGATAAAATAACACACTGATCATTATGAGGTATAAACACACGTCTTATAGCTCTACCCATTTCATTTCTTATGGGAATATTTTGCAAGTTAGGTTCCGTACTTGATAGCCTTCCTGTTGTTGTAACTGTTTGAGTAAAGTTGGAATGTACTCTAGAATCTGTATCAATTACTGCTTGTAGACCCTCTATATAAGTAGAAAAAATCTTTGTAAGTCCTCTATAGCGAGTGATTTCTTTAATAATAGGATGTTTATCAACTAAGGCCTCTAATACTTCTGCATTAGTTGAGTATCCCGTTTTTGTTTTCTTTATAACAGGTAAATCTAATTTCTCAAATAATATCTTTCCTAATTGCTTTGGAGATTTGATATTAAATTCTTCCCCAGATAATTCATAAATAGTGCTTTCCATTTCCTTTATATCTATGGCAAACTTAACACCTAATTCGGATAATTTATCCTTGTCTATTGTAAAACCTTCTGATTCCATATATGATATAGCTTCTGTTAGTGGTTGCTCTACGGTGGATAGAAGTTCTCCCATATCGTACTCCTGAATCTTCACTTCTAAAATGTCATAAATTCTTTTTAATAGAGCCACTTTATTGATCCCTTTTTCATTACCTTCCCCCGTAATACTGATTCTAAGGTTGGTTTCAATAAGAGTTTCTAAGCTGTACTCACTTTTAGCTGAATCCAGCAAATAGGCTGCGATTTCTGTATCGAATTTCACACCACAGAGTACAATACCTTCTCTATTAAGAGCAGTATATGCATTTTTAATAGAATGACATACCTTTTTAATATTGTTATCCTCAAGAATAATTTTCAAATAATTTATAGTTTTTTCTTTGTCTTCTTCAAATAAATCCTTGATCACAATGCAATAATTTTCTTCATTATAGTTAACGTATATGTTGTCTACGCTAATTTTTGAAAACACATTAGCGTCTTTAATATCAAATAATATATAAACCGTATCTTTAATTTTATCCACAAGTTCTAAGAGTATTTCTAGCTTATCCACAACTGTGAAATTAGCAGAAAATACTTCTTCAATTGAATCTTCATCATCTGGTATTTTATCTATTAGTGATTTAAATTGTAATTTGTAGAATAAATCTTTTACAGCACGCACATCATATTTGTCTTTTGATTTAATTGATTCTAAATCCATTTCCATAGGTACGCAAGTAATAATAGTAGCTAACTTCTTACTAAAAATAGCCTGTTCACTATAAGTTGTTAAATTCTCAATAAGCTTTTTACCACTAAGTTTATCAATATTCATTAGAACATTTTCGATACTCTTATACTCTTTAATAAGCTTATAAGCAGTTTTCTCACCAATTCCTGGTACACCTGGTATATTATCCGAAGCATCACCCATTAGTCCCTTTACATCAATAAATTCCGTAGGGGTTACTCCATAGTCCTCTATCATACGCTTTCTATCATAAATTTCTTTTTCAGACATTCCTTTTTTGTTTATTACAATTTTAACATTGTCTGTTGCAAGCTGAAGTGCATCTCTGTCTCCTGTTACTATGAACACTTCAAGTCCCTTTGCTTCTGCAAATACAGATAATGTTCCTATTAAATCATCAGCTTCATATCCATCTAACTCAAAAATATCTATAGCCATTTTCTCTAAAAGATCTCTAACTATAGGAAACTGTCCTTTCATCTCATCAGGCATTTTCTTTCGTCCTGCCTTATAGTCCTTATATTCTTCATGACGAAAAGTAGGTGCCTTCCTATCAAAAGTTGTAACGATATAATCTGGCTTAAACTCCTCTTTCATCTTTAAAAGCATACCCGTAAAGCCATAAACCGCGTTGGTGTATATTCCATCTGAATTTGTTAGGGCTGGTAAAGCATAAAAGGCTCTATACATAAGACTATGCCCATCCAAAATTAATAATCTTTCCTTAGACATGGTAAATCCCTTCTTTCTAATAGTTTTACTTAATATATTACACTACTTAATTTTCGTTTAAATTTTCGACCTCATTATATGTTCTATTATAACAGTTTATATTGTGTTATAACAACAGAAAATAACATTAGCAAATATCTAAGCTAATGTTATTTTCAAAATCCCTCTATAAATTTCATTATTTCTATGTAAAAACCGCTGTTTCCATTTAATTTTTGATATTATCTCTTGAAATATTGGTATATATCTTTTTAACTGTTGCAATAATAATAAATCTATGTTAAAATTATTTTGTCAGACATGCCGAAGTGGTGGAACTGGCAGACGCGCTGGACTCAAAATCCAGAGGTGTAACAACCGTGCGGGTTCGATTCCCGCCTCCGGCACCAGTTGTTTAAAAGGTTAAGAGCATTTAGGAAGAATATTCCTAAATGCTCTTTTCTTTGTTTTGTCCATCTTTTGTCCATTTCAAACACTTCAAATAAATGTACATTTACACCATTAGCTCTTGATTAATTTAAAGTTTTATTTTGCATAAACTCTAAACTTTGATCACCATTCTGTCCCATTCCTGTATAGTGAAATATGTCACCATACCATCTATCGTCATAGATGGATTTAAAATGATTAGATACAAGTACTAATGCATTAGTTTTACGTGATCTTCTCATCCCACCTTGTCCACTACATCCAAAGGTATCCATAATATCATAATTTTCTTCACGTCTACTCAATATCTCTAATTATCTCATTTAAACATTTATTAGTTATTTCTTCTGATTCTAAATCAATAGTATAAGCCCTAATTTTCTTAGATTTATCATTATCTAAATACCAAGATTCAAGATACCTTTTATCTTTTCTTTCTACTTCTTCATTATGCGGATATAAAAGTATAACTGTTTTAACATTAGGATACCTTGTTAAATAGGCATACATTTGATAAATATCATCTCTTTTAACCCCATGTCTATTGTATCCACTAGATACTCGCTTCCACTTTGTATCTATTATTATACTCTCTACACCATCTTTCTCAATAACAATGTCTGGCAGTAATCTAAAGATACTGTTATTTGTATCTTCATTAACTAATAACTTATATTTTGAATGTTGGACATGAACTATTGAATCTTCTAAATTCATAGATAATAACTTTGTTATATATTTTTCAAATACATCATTCATCTTAAACAAAATAGAATATGTTTTTTCGCCTCCAACACTGGCAAGAGATGAGTGTCCCATAATTATCATCTTAGCTAATATAAATACTTGTTCAAATCTACTGTTAAGTCTATTGAACGTATAGTTTACTATTTCATGATTACTCAGTTCTCTTTCTGTTACCTCTGCAAAATAAGCTTGTGCATGCCTTAACAATTTTATTGTCTCTGGATTTTTTATATATGTAATTAATATCCTTACACAATAACTTAATATCTGATTTAACACGTTATCCATTGAGAAATCTTCATATCTACAAAATGCTTTTGGAGTACAAGCAGCTAAATTTTTAATATGTTGTTGTACTAAAAGACTACCTTTTAACACATCACTATTTTCCTCAACATAAACATATTCCTGGTAAGGTCCCTTAGTTAACTCCCTTTGTAGCTTTTGCGCAAATAAAAATGACAATATCTCATTTAAATTCATCTTATAAATATTAAGAGAGCTTATATCTGAATATTTAACACTTAGTATTCCACACCTTGAAAGCATGTTTAGCAATGCTTTTCTACTCATTTCAGGATCATTTTTATTAATACTTATTTTAGGCAGTATTTCAATATCTACTGTAGATAACTTTATATATCCAACGTAATTTATAAAAGTTACTGTGTCTCTTCCCCAAATTACATTTTCCCTATCTAATTTTTCAAAAACTACATATTTATTTAGTTCATCTGCTTCCTTTTGAGTAATAGTTTTTTCTCCTATAGTATCAGAAATAACAAGATTGTCATAACACTCTTGAATTGTTATATGTCTCATGACACTATTCCTCATTATCTTCATATATGTTTAAAAAGGCTTCTTTACTTGGATTTTTAACTATTGAATAACTATATTGCTCTTGATAACTCTCTACTTTCATACCACTAAATAACTTTTTAACATCAATTTTTTCTCTTGAGATAAAGTAATTAGTATTATCAACATTTCCCACTCCACCAAGAACAAGCATAGTTTTTTCCCAATCTCCATAGAAGTACTCTTGAATTAAAGGAATTACTGCATTCTTCATTATTGAAACTAATTTATCAAAATGAAGATTTTCCTTTATAAAATAAGCATGGCCTATAGTATGCTCTCTATCAAATAAATACTCAATTCTAGCATTTATTGTTTTCAAGAACTCTCTAAGATTAATACCATCAACATCTTCAGGTAATACAGATTCATTTGGCATATATTCAAAGAATTCAAATCTTCTTCTTAAAGCAGTATCTAATAAAGCTATGGATCTATCTGCGGTGTTCATAGTTCCTACTATATAAAGATTATTTGGAACTCCAAATTTTTCATTAGAATATGGTAATGTAACCTTTAATGTATTTTTTTCACCAAGTCTCTTATCCTCTTCAATTAAAGTTATAAGTTCACCAAATATCTTAGAAATATTTCCTCTATTAATTTCATCAATAATAAGTACATAGTTATTATTTTTTGGTATTTCAACTGAATCGCTACTTATTAAACTTCTTATTCCATCCATATTTAAGTCAACCTTATAAAACATATAGATGCTTTGTTGTGAAAATTGCTTTCCCAAAAGTATCTTATTAACATCAATAGAATCTCCAACATATAGCCATTCTACATCTCTAAAATGCTTATAGGATATTTCACTCTGATCTTCATATCTATAGTCTCCAGTAATTCTTCCAATTGCTTTAGCCATTTTATTTCCATCTGATATAACTACAATATCATCTTTTTTCATCCACACTTTAAATCTTTTTACAGCTTCAAGTTCAAATTTATTAATCTCAGCATCCGGATAAGTGCTTAAATATATATCTTTAATTTCCTCTATAGATTCGCAATTTTTATAGTCTATATCACTACCCCACCCAAGAGCAACACAACTATTATCTATGCAATATCTATAAATATCATCAGTTCCTTTCTCACCTAAAGACATTTTAAAGAAATCAATTTTGTTTTCATCAAAATCATATTTAGATCTACGAACTTTGTACTTATTTAAAGCTCTGTCACAAATTTGTTTAAATATACCATCCTTTGGTACAAAGCCATTTCCTGCTTCATTACTACGTAACCCTTCAACAAAATCCTCATACCCATAAGATTGATGAAATGTGCAAAAGGATATCTGTCCATCATCTAATAACTGATTAAATACCTTTACAGCTTCATCTCTTTTAAGTGGATTCAATATTAAATCACTATACTTTACCTTATCTATAATCTCTAATGCTCTATAAATAGCATTATAAGTTTTACCTGTTCCAGGAGGTCCATATAATATTTGATTCTTACTTAACACTTTAGAATTATCTATTGAATTAACCATAACGTCCTCATCATCTCCTACTGCAATATCATAATACTTTTCAAGCTCTTTAACACTGTTTTCAAAGAAGTTTCCTATTTCCTCAGCACTCATATCTTTTAAAGCATCATACTTCAAAGTCTTTCCTATTGTAACCTTAGTTTCTTTTCTACTTTTTACATCTTTAACCCATTTTTTCTTATTATCTTTGCTTAATTCACCTAATTCTAAAGTATTATTTCTAGAACCGAAATACTCAAAATTAGTGTTATCTACATCTAATATGTCTAAGTATCTAAAATGTCTTCCATAATCTTTTTCTTCACTTTTGTTATCTCTAATTTCAAGATGAACTATGAATTTAAGTTCATCTTGAAATTCAGCAACTAATGAAATACTAGTAGATAGCTTAGTCTTATCTTTCTTTTTAAGTTCAATCCAAAAATAGCTCCTAACCTTTGTATTACTACCATCTAACCAAGTTGATGCATTGCCATCATAAGTAAGATTGTACTTTGAAAATGTATCTCCTATAATCTTAAATTTCTTTACGGCCTCTTGTGCATCAGACTTTAGTTTTGTGCATCTTTCTATTTCTTTATTATCTTGTATTTTGTCTAAGCTAGTATAACTCTCTCCTGAATGATCTCTTATAAACTCAAGTATCCCCACATAATCTTCTTTCTTCAAGGCCTGAGCTTCTATCACATTTTTCATGAAAAGTGTGTACTCATTATCTATAAAATCTATTAATTCATCTATTGTTTTTTCTCCATTAAAAGTATTGAATAAGAAATCTGTTTTTAATTCATCCGGCCTTTCTTTAACGCCATGTATTTCCCCTTTATATACTAGCCTTACATATGAACCAGGTTTTCTTTTTATAAAATATTTATGTGACGACTTATCATTTTCTGCATCTGAGTGAAATGATATTCTAGCAGCTTCAATTTTTTTAGTACACATTTCATTAGCTTTCTTTAAAATTTTAGCTTGCTTAAAATATAGATCATCCTCCACTATTTCTTTAAATTTTAATTTACTCATATATTCATCATAAGTTATTAATAGCGCAGCAACCCATAATGCATGATCTGCTTTTTCAAATTTGTACACTCATAATCCCCCTATATTTCGTCTATACCTAATTCTTTAAAATACTCATAGGTTTCGTTAAATCCATTACTACTCGGAATAAATAAAATCATTCCTTTTCTAGCTCTAGATAGTAAAACTCTATATGTGTTTTCTATAATTTTATTATAATCTTCATAGATGCCCTTATTATCGTTTTCCATTGCCTTTGTTAAATACCATTCATTATTCTTAATGTAGTAATCTCCACCAAAAATAACTATTGGCAAATCAATTTCAAGCCCTTGGCATAAGAATTCTGATGCTGCAAGGCTTAACTTTGTAGAATCTTGCATAAACCATTTACCGGCATCAGTCTGTTTTATATAACTGCCTTTGAAATAGCCATTAGTTAGTATCGTAATGTTTTTCTCAGTTCTTCTACACTTTGAAGATATAAGTAATCCATATTTACTTTTTGGATATTCTATAGCAAAACTTTCTGCAAATTCTTTGGCCTTTTGCATCTCTCTTGTAAGTCTTAAAATTAAGCCTTTCTCTTGCATATCTTTTAAATATTCTTTGCACTCTTTTGTTTCAAGCTTTAACAAGGATTCAATCCATTTAGAGGTATCAATAAAATTACTCCTTATTGATGTGTCAAGAAATAAATCATTATCGATATTGTCCCTAATTAAAAAATTGAATTCCTCTTCATATTTGGATGGTATATAGACCTCCCAATCATTATATTCTTTAAGAGCTTCTTCCCATAGGACTAACCCCTTTTCTTCACCTTTATAAATAGATTGGCCATCTCCTATGAAGCAAACTATAGTTACATACCCTTTATCTTTATAAATCTTCTCACCAATTTGAAGTAGCCCCTCTGGTTCTGATAAATTCTTTTTCATCTGCTTTTTATCCCAAGCCCTTTGAGCTTCATCAAATAATAAAACAGTATTATCTGGGACCTTAGAGTTATTAAGATATTCCTTTTTATATTCAAGCATTCCTTTAATATAGGCTTTCCCTTCTAACACATTTAAATCACCCGTTGATAATTGTTCTTTTAAAACGCTAACAAGAGGACCATTCCCTGATAAATACACAGCTCCAAAAGGCACATTTTCCTTTTCAAACTTCTTTTTGTTATAATCATATAATGTTTGCAATGCAACTAAAGTCTTTCCTGAGCCTGGCACACCACTAACAAAAATAATTCTTTTCTTTTTATCTGTCTTTTCATTTTCACCAATTAATTTAGCTACCTTTTTAACAGTAACATCAATATCACCTTGTGCTATATTTTTAATATAAGGTAATTCACCATGGAAAAATAACTGATTAGTAGCTTCAATAATACTTGGAATAGGTTCATATTTAGAATTAACCCACTCATTTACCTGCGCTTCATCTAAATAATCATAATCTTCATCAAAAACCTCTTCAATGAAGTTTTTACTATTTAATACTTTTACACCTCTGTGTACTTTTGTTTCATGCTGTAATTTAGTAACAACAAGGAATGTTTCTACCTCCATATCATATTTACTAGTAGCATAATGAAAATGCTTTATATCCTCTCTATATCCAATAGCTTGTTCAATATCTTTAAGTTCAACTTTATCCTTTTGTTTAAACTCTAAAATAATAACCTTCTCTTTAAATAACAAAATAACATCTGGTCTTCTATATTTTTCAAGGGGTAGCATATATTCAAATATCATGTAGGCATCATTAAACTCGCCTTGTAATTTAAATAATTGCTCCTGCAGAAAATAATAACAATCTTCCCATGCACTAATTTGTAGTTCTCCTAAAGGTAATTCGTAGCTTACTATGTAGTTTGTTAAATGTTCTATAAAACTTAACTTGTCTATTCTTAAAAATTTATCTAATGAAATTATAAATGGACTCATAAAATTCTCCTTTTAGTTGCTAGCTATATTCTACCATAATTGTATAATATCTAAACAAAAAAGCAATGGACATTATCTTTGAATATCAATTTCAACCCAAAAGCAACGCCAGAAGGCCACCTACAACAAATTTATTTTTCATGATAAACACCTAATTTTGAGAATTTAATAATAATATTTTTAGCCTCTAAAGCTGACTTTTAAAAATGCATAAAAAAACAGATTGCTAGGTTAAATGACTATAGAATAATTATAGCTAGATTTAGCATAGCTTCAAATTATTCTTGTAGTCAGATGATTTACAGCAATCTGGTATATACTATTAGAACATGTTTCTAATATATATAAAATAATACTTAATTGTTATCTTTATTTTACAACTTTACACATTAATTAGATACCATTTTCACTTAAAAAATCTTTTAATAGATTAATACATACAGTTTTCCTATATTCTTTTGAAACTCTTCCAGTGCTTGGATTTATTGCATTATCGTATAAATCTAGGTATTTATCTTTTAAACCCTTAGCTTCACTAATAGTTTTTCCTATAAAAATCTCATCAATTTCTGGATGTCTAACTATGGTAGGTTCTATTGCCCCAAATGCAGTTGCTACATGAGTAATCACTCCATGTTCCTCATGCAAAAGTGCTGCAAATCCCACTCTAGTAATTGCTAGTGCCTTTCTAGCTCCTATTTTCTTATAATAATAATTTTCAAGATATTTTTTAGGAATTAAAACTTCAACTATGAGTTCCCCTTCTCTTAAGTCAAGCTGTTTTCTTTGTTTATAAAAATCTTTAATATATATTGTTCTATCAGAACTAGCACTTTTTAGTCTAATTAGTGAGTCCGTAACGAATAATACCAAAGCTGAATCAGCCTTTGCAGATCCATTCCCTATATTCCCACCAATAGTTCCGAAATTTCTTACAGCCGGGCCTGCAAGCTGTGACATTGCTTCCTTTAAAATTTGAGGGGAAGCTTCTGATTCCTCTATTTCAGTAAAAGTACACTGTGCCCCAATTCTTATATAATTAGAATCTTCCCTTATTATCTTAAGCTCAGATATCTTATTCAAAAACAGATAGCTTTCACCTTCCTCCACTTCAAGCATAAGGTCAGTTCCTCCACTGTAAGGCTTAACCTTTTCATCTCTCATTACTAAAAGTGCCTCGTCTAATGTTGCTGGCACGTATCCATTATTTAATTTTACCATAATCCTTCACCTTCTTTTGCTGCGATTCCTATAGCTTTAACTATTGAATTGTATCCTGTGCAACGGCATAAATTTCCGGATATTCCACGTCTTATATCTTCTTCCGTTGGATGTGGAGTCACTGCGAGTATGCACTCTGTTGCAAGTACCATCCCTGGTATACAAAATCCACATTGTACTGCTGAAACATCGCCGTAAGCTTTATCAATAACCTTAAACCTTTCAGTATTACTAAAGCCCTCTATGGTCATAACATCACTTCCATGAATACTTCCCATTGCTATCATACATGAATTAGCAAGTCTTCCATCGATGATAACAGAGCAAGCTCCACATTCACCCTCCTTGCAACCACACTTTACTCCAGTAAGTTTATAGGTTTCTCTGAGTATATCTAAGAGCCTGTCTGATGCACTACCCTCATATTGAACATTTTCACCATTAAGTTTGAACTCAATATATTTCATAAGTATACCTTCCTCTCTATTTTAATATGGTTTTCCACATGTAATTACTTATATCTAGTCCTCTTTTGAGGATATTGCTCTTAGTGTATCTTCTACTGTAAATGGAATATGCTGAACCTTCTTACCTAAAATCTGTTCTACAGCCTCTATATATGCTGCAGCGGTTCCTACATTTGGAAGTTCTCCTGCACACTTAGCTCCATAAGGTCCATATGCATACTCATTAACGTGCATCTGAACCTTAATAACTGGAACATCCATAGCAGTTGGTATGATATAATCACTCAAGCTGTTATTTCTAATAAGGCCTTTATTATCATGATCCATAAATTCCATGGATGAATAACCAATGCCCTGAAGCATTCCACCCTCCATTTGACCTACTACAATATTCATGTCAATAGGAGTTCCTACATCAAAAGACCCATATGCCCCTATAACATTGTGCTGTCCTGTTAACATATCAATTTCAAGCTCTACAGCCTGAACTGACCAAGCATAGGTTGGATAAGCATCTCCATGGAATTTATCAAGTGAGAATGGTATAATATACTCTGGTTGCTTGTAGCGCTCCTCAATGATTTGCTCTTCTCCATCCTTCCATTCATCCTTAAGGCGAACTGTGGCACGACGGATAAGCTCTCCAACTATCATAAGTGATCTCGATGCAACAGTTGGGCCAGAGTCTGGAACTTTATCAGTATCTGGGTCACGTACTATTATTTGTTCATATGGAATTCCCAGCTCCTTACCTGCTATTTTTGAAAAAGTTGTGTGTAGCCCTTGACCCATATCGGTATTTGAAGTAAGTATTTCCACAGTACCGTCTTTATATTTTTTAACTTTTAGTACTGCTTTTATTAAGTCTCTTTCTCCTGAGCCTGTGAATCCTGCTCCATGGAATGCAAGTTGCATACCTATTCCACGTCGTAATCTTCCAGTTTGTGGTTTGTCATAAAGCTCTTTTTTCATCTTGTAATCACAAAGAGTATCCACTTCTTTAATCATCTCATTAAGTGGAACGTGGAAGTGAAACTTTCCATTAGTTGAGGTATTATCTCCTTGCTTTGCAATATGTTCTTGTTTAAATTCTAAACTATTTCTTCCTTCACCTTTTGCTACGTGACTCATAAAAAGATCCATGTCAAAGAATACCTGTGGTGCTCCAAATCCTCTGTAAGCTCCTTTAGGAACTGTGTTTGTTTTGTTAGCGCTGCCGTGAACTCTTAGATTTTCTATATTGTAAACTCCAGTAGCACAGATTGTTCCACGCTGAAGTACTACTGCTGAAAGTGTTGAATATGCACCTGCATCATATATAATATCGATATCCATGGCTGTAATTTTTCCATCTTTAACAGCTGCCCTATACCTTGCAGTCGACGGATGTCTCTTGCTAGTGGATGTAATATCTTCTCTTCTATCAAATATAACTCTTACTGGTTTTTTAGCTTTCATACTTGCTACAGCTACCTGACATGCAAGTATTGATGGATAATCTTCCTTTCCACCGAAAGCTCCACCTGTAACATCTCCCTTAATCTGAACCTTGTCCCTTTCAAGTCCCGTTGCAAGTTTCACTGCCCCATGAACATAATATGGACATTGCATAGATCCCCTAACTGTAATTTTACCATCATGATAATCTGCAATCATTCCATTAGTTTCAAGATACAATTGTTCACCATAACCTGTATTTAAAATTTCATCATACACTTTGTCAGCATTTTCAAAGCACCCATCCACATCGCCTTTTCCATGATTGTATTCAAAAAAAGCAACTTCTGATTTAGTCATATCTAGTACAACAGGAAGTTCCTCGTAATCCACAACTATTTTTGCTACAATTCCCTGTGTGATTTTTTCATCCGGTCCTACCACCATGAGAATTGGGTCTCCAATGTATTTCACAGTATCTATAGCAAATACTGGCATATCTTCTAACACTATATGAACCTTGTTTTCACCAAGAACATCATCCTTGTTAACTATCATGTATCCATCCGGTAATTCTGGAATTGTAATGTTCTTTATTTTAGCATGAGCTACTGTTGATCTCAAAAACTTACCGTGAAGAATGCCATCTGTAGAAGCATCTGCTACATACTCGGCCACACCTAATATCTTTTTTGAATGATCTTTTTTACGAACTGAATTTCCTATATTATTCATAATATCCTCCTCGTATTTGCTACGTTTTCAAATGCATTTGCATGACTTCTTTTCTTAAATCTCTTTTTGATCGAAGATTATAAAATGATGCTTCTTAATTTCGAATAATAAAATTATATGCTATCATTATCATGTGTTTCTTAGCTCAATTATATGATATCGTTTTCCAAATTTCAAATACTTCTTAAAAAACACTTGAAAAAGCACTTCTATAAATAGGAGAATTTCCTTCTGTAATATCATTAAATCTTTATCTGCGAAGCTAATCATCGCCGCTAGTGCAGCAATATAAAAAAATGCAAATCACAAGATTTACATTTTTTACATCATACTATTTATCATTGGGTGTTTTGTCTTCAAAATACTTTTTAAATTGCTCCCAAGTATACTTGGTTACCGCACTGTAGAACTTATCATAATTCTCCATAAATTCTCTACCCTCATGGCTAAGTCGTGTTCTCCCTTCTTTTGCGCCTCCTCGTCTTCTTAAAACTATTTCATACCCAAGGTTTTTTTCAAGTTCATTAATCATATCCCAAGCTTTACTTAAGGATAAAGACATCCTTTTACAAGCGCCATTAACAGATTCATTGTCATCTATAAGCTCAAGAAGAAGTCTTAATCTAGAATCAAGAAAAACCTTCTCTTTCCTTATATTTATAATTAAATCAGGCTGAAACAAACTATCATTGTGCGAAGGTATGAGTCCTTGAAGTTCATCCTCATCGTTAATTGAGCATGTAACTCCTTTATCATTCACATTGAGCCAAGTTATATCTTCGCCCAAGGAATTAATAGCCCCCTTAAGTCCATTCTCACCATCATAGGAAAGAATATAAGGAATATGTAAACTATCGATAAGTAAAGGATGCCCCCCATGCATATTATATGATGGAATAACAATATCACCCTTTGTTTCAATCATTTTTATCACTGTCTTATAATTAAACATAGGCACATTTACAGGTGTTAATAAAACTCTGTTACATTTACCTAGAAGATATTTAAGTCCAATCTTGAAGGAATCGATAAGTGGAGGATTCTCATAATCATTGTTTATAATAAAAATAGCATCTTCTCGTGCAAGATCTGACTTTATTTCTGGTTCTTCAAAACCTGTAATTACCACAATAGGCCATATACCAGCTTTTTTATATGTAAGTACTATTCTTTGAATTAAAGAAATTGAACCAACCTTTTTCATTGGATAAGCTACAGATTTGTTGGCAGCAGCAATTATTCCTCCAACTTCCCTCATGGTATCACCTCATTAAAATATTCTTGATATCTTATTATATTCTATACTATTAACAGTAAAAATCAAACTGACAATGCTCCCGATATCTGGGCGCAGCATTACAACCAATTATTGGTAGAGAAGTTAAGGCTGTAGAGTCTGCTGTGTATTGTAATGCATATTATACCATAAGGTAGCCTCAAAGCAATGGAATAATTATATCAATATTGACAATGGTTGTAAAACTATATATACTATTATTGTATACTTTAGGCATCTCCTTATGCATTTTAGGGAAGTGTCTTTTGTGTTATTTGATATAATTTCATTATAGGTATTATAAATTAGATGACAACTTAAACTTTTGATAATATTTTATAATCCTAACTTGACTACAAGTTTATGCAATTAACTAAACTAAATAATTTATAAGGAGGAATAAAATCATGAAATTTTGTTGGAGCACGTTAAAAGTTAAAAATTTAGAGGAAAGTTTAAAGTTTTACACCGATATAGTTGGGCTTAGTGCAGGTAGAAGATTCAATGCAGGGCCAGAAAAAGAAATTGCTTTCTTGGGAGAGGGTGAAACAAAAATTGAACTAGTATGTGATAAAATATCTAAGGAAGTAAGCTTTGGGCAAGACATTTCACTTGGATTTGAGGTAAATTCAGTGGACGAAATGATAGCTTTTGTTAAGGCGGAAGGTATAGATATTCAAGATGGTCCATTTCAACCTAATCCACACACCAAATTTTTCTACATATTAGATCCAAATGGATTAAAAATTCAGTTTGTAGAAAATATTCTATAACATAAAAAGTATAAAACAAAAGTCACTATAAGGATACCATTTGGTATCCTTATTTTTATTAGTCACCTCTCAAATACCCCTAGGTTTTTAATATTCATGTAAAAAAAAGCTAATAAAATACCTGAAATTTTATACCAATAATTTCAACTTTTCGAATGTATCGGGATGCTTTTTTTTCAAATTAACTATCTTAAAATCATTATCAACGAAGGCATGTTTTGTACTCCCTTTAGTAATTTCTATACCATCTTTTTCCCTAACAACTAAATAATTAAAGATTACCTTTACTGGAGTTAATTCTTCTATCCATGTTTTAATTATTAATTTATCGTCATATCTTGCCCCTTGAATATATTTACAGTTGCTTTCAAGCACCGGCATCATTATTCCAATTTTCTCCATATCCGAATAACTCATGCCAATTTTCTTTATAAATTCTGTTCTGCCAACTTCAAAGTACACTAGATAGTTAGAGTGATAAACTATACTCATCTTATCCGTTTCCGCATACCGAACAACTAGTGTATTTTCACTTATATACATTTTAAAACCTTCTTCCATAATGTTATTTAAGCAACTATATCACAGCGTTATAATTTTTTAAAGCTTCTAATCCTAGCCTATAATATTCATCCATAGATTCTTTTGGTACAAGGCTTCCACCTGTAGCCCAAATTATATGTACTGCATTTGACATTTTATTAGTTAAATTATTTTTCTTTAGGTATTCTAAATTAGCTTCATTTTTAAACAGCTCTACAATTCCAGGAAACCCAGCACAAGCTGAAGGTTCCAAATAAATTTTTTCAGTATCAGCTAAAGTACATAATAGGGCGTGTATTTTTTCATCCTGAACTGTATAAATACCACTCAATAATTCTTTTAAAGTGTTTCCCACAAAACCAGAAGCTCTTCCGACCGCTAATCCATCAGCTGCAGTAACATTATCGATTCCAAAATCTTGAACACATACTTCTTCATTTTTTTCTGTCATCATACCTAAAAGCATACATGGAGAATGAGTTGGTTCCGCAAAAAAGCAATGGACATTATCTTTGAATATCAGTTTCAATCCAAAAGCAACTCCACCAGGACCACCGCCAACCCCGCATGGTAGATATATAAACATTGGGTTAGCTGAATTAATTACTATATTCATATCCTCTAATTGTTTTTTAAGTCTTGCTGCAGCAACACTATAACCCAAAAATAAATTTTCGGAATTTTCGTCATCTACAAAATAACTCCTTGGATCTTCATCAGATAATTTTCTACCTTCTTTTACTGCTTCACTATAATCTGAAGCATATTCAACAACAGTAACACCCTTACTTCTTAAAAGATTTTTCTTCCACTGTTTTGCATCTGAAGACATATGAACTATTACTTTATACCCTATTTTCGCACCCATTATACCAATACTTAATCCTAGGTTTCCTGTAGAACCTACTTGAATAGTATACTTATTGAAGAATGTTCTGTATTCATCCTGTGCTAATTTTGAATAATCATCTACTAGTGTTATTAAATTATTTTCCAAAGCAATGTCCTCAGTATGTTTTAATACTTCATATATTCCACCTCTAGCTTTAATTGAACCTGCGACTGCAAGATGACTATCCATTTTTAAAATTAGATCACCTGGTATTTGTTGATCAAATAATTTTGAAATTGCTGCCTGCATATTGGGAATTCTTATTATAGGAGATTCTATTATGCCATTCTTTTCTTTTGTTTCTGGGAAATGCTTCATTATAAAGGAGGAAAAACGATTTAATCTTTCTTCAGCGTCTTTCGCATCATCTTCTGTTAAATTAATATTTTTTAATGCTTCATCAAAAATATTATATTTAGGATTTACCCAAAATACTTCTTCATAATTCACTATATTATTTATTAATGGGAATCTTGAAGTCCATTCCTGTATAGTATTACCTGCAACAAGTTTATTTTTCATAATAAACACCTCATTTTGAGAATTTAATAACATATATTTTTTAGCCTCTAAAACTCACTCTAAATCATATATGTTATTTAATACGTTATCTAACGCTTATAGTCCTTACTATAGTTAAGGTAGCACTCGCATCATATGTTCCATCTTCGCATAGCTACCCGCTTAATTCCCATATGCTGAATGGATGATGCGATTATAATAAATGAATAGAATGAAGTGGAGTTGTACAAATTCAGGTAAAAAAAGAATAAAATTATAAAGTTTTACACCGAGATAGTTGGGCTTAGTGTAGATAGAAGATTCATTGCAGGTCCAGAAAAAGAAATTGCTTTCTTAGGAGAGTGTGAAACAAAATTGAACTGGTCTGTGACGAAATGTCTAAAGAAGTAACCTTTGGACCTAACCCAAGAAGAAACTGCAAACAGTTTCTTCTTGCTTAACTAAAATAGGCAGTCTCGCAAACATTTCCGGATTATATATACTAAGTGTGAGAAAAACGTGTGATATGAACATATTGCACACCTGTGCAATCACAAAAAATTAGCACATATCCATATTACAGCATACCTTGTACTATTAATAGAACAGACTCATTCTATTTTTAATTTAATAACTTTTCTAGCAAATCTGTATTATATGTGGTCTTTAATATTTTATAATCAGTATAAATACTTCTGTTAACGTGAATGTAATTATCACCTTTAACTGTTAAATTAATAATATTATTGCCGTTAACTTTCACGCCTATAAAATATTGAGTAACGTCATCACTCCCTTTTTTAATAAAAGCCCTTCTTAATTTATAAGTTTTCAAATCATCGATAAATTTGATACATTCTAGTCTATTAGTTATTTCTTTTTGTTTAACTATTTCACCCAAAAATGTATTCCTTTTTAAAATCACCACTTTTAATGAGTCGGAGGAACTAATAGAACTAAAATTTACTAACTTATTTATGTTTAGTTCTCTAAAATGATATAAAAAAAATATAACAATTAGTATACATAAAAATATTTTAAGCCTTTTTCTATTTTCCAAAAAGATTCTCCCTCCTTCTTTGTGCATCTTATATTTAATTTTCCATTGGTACATCTATAGTCTCAAATACTTAAACCACAATTAATAAAATATATTATATATTATAACATATCTTTAATTAATTGTAATAAATTTTTATTGTTTTTTAAACATCAAAAATCAATACTCAATTTCTTCTTGGTAATAGTTAATATAAAAGCTAGTCGGTCTTAACCTTTCTCTTGACGATAATCCAATTTATATCCCTCATAGTTAGTAAACAGAAATTGTCTACTGCGTTACCAATTTCTATAACGGTGTCGCACCTGCAACCCAATATATGAAATCACATGAATGATAAGCCTGTGAACTAGTCCAAAATGTAATATTAGATGTGAAATAAATATTTATAGCAAGAAGAAATTATTTGTTTGGAATTTAAATGCAAGAAAATTATAACTATATATGATTGAACCCGAAGTGTAGCATTACTGACAGTGAATGCGTCTTCACTTTTACTATGAGGGTGCTATGCAGTAATTAAGGTGGCACTAGCATCAGATGTTCCATCTTTACATAGCTATCCGCTTAGTTTCCATATACTGGTTAGAACGAAGCGGAAGCTATTTACTAGCTGCTAATTGCTACTCACCTTCTATCCGGTGATTTCAATCCACGCTCCCATATAGGGAGCGACCAATTTTAAAAAAATATAATACAATGGATAAAATATTTCAATCCACGCCCCCATATAGGGATCGACCGCATGAGCATAAAAGGTTAACATCCCCCCTTCTTATTTCAATCCACGCCCCCATATAGGGAGCGACAGCCCCGAGACGTTCAAACTCTTATCCCGTAGAAAATTTCAATCCACGCCCCCATATAGGGAGCGACATTGTAAGTGGTCAACTCAATATGAACAAAGTAATTTCAATCCACGCCCCCATATAGGGAGCGACGGTAGGGGCTTATGATTGTACCTTAAAACAAAGATTTCAATCCACGCCCCCATATAGGGAGCGACATCCATTACCATCAGAGATATTTTAATACCATTTTATTTCAATCCACGCCCCCATATAGGGAGCGACCAAAAGAGCTGAACAAACCAAACAATATGAAATAAATTTCAATCCACGCCCCCATATAGGGAGCGACTGCAATAGAAAACGGTGGAGCTACTAAGATAAATGATTTCAATCCACGCCCCCATATAGGGAGCGACTACAATGGTAAAATTGAATGAAATGGTAACGTTCATTTCAATCCACGCCCCCATATAGGGAGCGACATCGACAACAGATTTGAAGCGTATCATGTCGAGAATTTCAATCCACGCCCCCATATAGGGAGCGACCCTATATTCTTTTTTATATCAGGTTATTTATTCAAGATTTCAATCCACGCCCCCATATAGGGAGCGACTATGAAATTATATACAATGGCATTTAATGAAGAGATTTCAATCCACGCCCCCATATAGGGAGCGACAAGTCAAAACATGGTTCACTTCGCCAGTGGGCAATTTCAATCCACGCCCCCATATAGGGAGCGACAAATAAGCGAAGAACAGTATAGAGCATTACAAAGAATTTCAATCCACGCCCCCATATAGGGAGCGACAGGTGATAATTTTGATAAACTTGTATAACAGCAAAATTTCAATCCACGCCCCCATATAGGGAGCGACGACAAACTTATTGCATCTGCGGAAAGACAAAGAAAAATTTCAATCCACGCCCCCATATAGGGAGCGACTATAAATACAGATCAGCTATTACAAGCCAGGATGAATTTCAATCCACGCCCCCATATAGGGAGCGACATGGTATAGTTTTTTCAAATAACTCTATATCTTGATTTCAATCCACGCCCCCATATAGGGAGCGACCTTATGGAACAACTCTTTAAAGCCTATATTTAACGATTTCAATCCACGCCCCCATATAGGGAGCGACAACTTATAAAGTTATTGTATCGTTAATTTTTGAAATTTCAATCCACGCCCCCATATAGGGAGCGACATAACAGATACATGGAAAAAAGTATCTATAGAAATTTCAATCCACGCCCCCATATAGGGAGCGACTCAAAAGTTGTGTGGAATTTTACTTGAAGTCTTTAATTTCAATCCACGCCCCCATATAGGGAGCGACTTGAAATTATAAATGCAGAGGTTGTGAACACTACCGATTTCAATCCACGCCCCCATATAGGGAGCGACTTGTTATCATCTTCTACCGTTAATCTATTTTCTAAATTTCAATCCACGCCCCCATATAGGGAGCGACTGGCAGATATGGTACAAACGATTAAAGAGATACGAATTTCAATCCACGCCCCCATATAGGGAGCGACCACTTGGAGAACGATTATTTTTACCATGTACCTATTTCAATCCACGCCCCCATATAGGGAGCGACAACATTATAAAAAGGTTAAGTAATTCAAAGGAGGATTTCAATCCACGCCCCCATATAGGGAGCGACATGGCTATTATTTTATGTGCTTAAAAAACAGGGTATTTCAATCCACGCCCCCATATAGGGAGCGACTATTTTAAAACTAAAGCAGAAAATAAAGTAATGAAATTTCAATCCACGCCCCCATATAGGGAGCGACTTTAACAGTAGGTGCTGATTTAAGTAAACAATTAGCATTTCAATCCACGCCCCCATATAGGGAGCGACGCAGGACCACATAACAAGACATAAGTATATTGACAATTTCAATCCACGCCCCCATATAGGGAGCGACCTTTTGTCTGCATCATCAGAATCTACCATTATAATTTCAATCCACGCCCCCATATAGGGAGCGACTGCATATATATATGTTATAATTAAATAAAAAAAATTTCAATCCACGCCCCCATATAGGGAGCGACACCAGCAATCTTCATTTTTGCATTATGCCTAACCATTTCAATCCACGCCCCCATATAGGGAGCGACATTTTAAATGAATAACATTACTAATTTATTAGATGATTTCAATCCACGCCCCCATATAGGGAGCGACATTGCCCTATGGGTGGAATATTCCTGCTAATGGAATTTCAATCCACGCCCCCATATAGGGAGCGACATAAGGACTTCTGTTATCCATTGTCATACCCATAGATTTCAATCCACGCCCCCATATAGGGAGCGACAATTTCTCCTTAATTTACAGTATGGGTAATTTTTAATTTCAATCCACGCCCCCATATAGGGAGCGACAGTGGTTATGTCTAAAATGGCAACAACCACAAAATATTTCAATCCACGCCCCCATATAGGGAGCGACAAGCACTCTACACATACGCAGCTATAAAAAAGCGATTTCAATCCACGCCCCCATATAGGGAGCGACTAACGCTAGAACAACTCGAAGAACTTGAACTAAATATTTCAATCCACGCCCCCATATAGGGAGCGACTTGCGTACTTGGTTTAATCTTTCAACTCGTTAATATATTTCAATCCACGCCCCCATATAGGGAGCGACAGAATTATTTATTCATGCAATAGAAAAAAATAGAATTTCAATCCACGCCCCCATATAGGGAGCGACGAACAAATGTTTAACGAAACTATTGTAGCTTTACAATTTCAATCCACGCCCCCATATAGGGAGCGACGAAAGATATTTAAAAGGTATAAAATTATATGAAGATTTCAATCCACGCCCCCATATAGGGAGCGACGTTGAAGCAGTAACGATAGGTACAAAAGGAGTATAAATTTCAATCCACGCCCCCATATAGGGAGCGACCTATCTGTAAAAAGGATGGTAGGAGCATGACAAAAATTTCAATCCACGCCCCCATATAGGGAGCGACTTAAAATCTCCACCCCACTTGTCAAAGGTATCAAATTTCAATCCACGCCCCCATATAGGGAGCGACCATTTATAGATACTTTTAAAATAGTATGGGACATAATTTCAATCCACGCCCCCATATAGGGAGCGACTAAAGATAGGAGAGTTAAGCGTAAGATGTCAGAAATTTCAATCCACGCCCCCATATAGGGAGCGACAACCTAGTACGCTATTCAATCCTAAACATTTTGATATTTCAATCCACGCCCCCATATAGGGAGCGACTTTGGTTTGCATTTGATTGAGTTAAAGAGACAGGATTTCAATCCACGCCCCCATATAGGGAGCGACATACCTTGTGCGTGTTCTCTAGCGACTTCTTTCTGATTTCAATCCACGCCCCCATATAGGGAGCGACTTCCATCAAACTTTCCATCAAATGCGTCAAAATATTTCAATCCACGCCCCCATATAGGGAGCGACAAGCTATATTAGTGCAACGTCAGGCGAGATAAACAATTTCAATCCACGCCCCCATATAGGGAGCGACTGTCCATGCAAATGATGGCACAGTGAGAAAAGAAATTTCAATCCACGCCCCCATATAGGGAGCGACCTTAAATCGTTAATACTGCTACTAAGTTTCAAAGGATTTCAATCCACGCCCCCATATAGGGAGCGACACTGTAAATATAAGACCAACTGCAATCGGTATTAATTTCAATCCACGCCCCCATATAGGGAGCGACTTCAAAAACAGTATATCTTATATCAATAGAATCAATTTCAATCCACGCCCCCATATAGGGAGCGACTAGAGTGCCTATAATAACCAATAGCTTTACCATTAATTTCAATCCACGCCCCCATATAGGGAGCGACAATTCTGCTGATTAACTCATACGGATAAATAAAGAATTTCAATCCACGCCCCCATATAGGGAGCGACCTCCGATAATTGATATGGGCAATAATGATATTGTATTTCAATCCACGCCCCCATATAGGGAGCGACATAGCTACCACAGTACATTATCCGAGTACAGATAAAATTTCAATCCACGCCCCCATATAGGGAGCGACTTTCTTTTACTTTTACCACCGGTAAACTCTACAAATTTCAATCCACGCCCCCATATAGGGAGCGACAAATGAAAATGAAAAAATGAAAATGGAAATGTTAATTTCAATCCACGCCCCCATATAGGGAGCGACTTGTTTTTAGGGTATTTTTAAAAATCATTATTAAGATTTCAATCCACGCCCCCATATAGGGAGCGACTTCTAGTTTATTAGATATAAAAGATAGTAGCATAATTTCAATCCACGCCCCCATATAGGGAGCGACAGCAAAAATACACAAAAATCCACTTAATCTAATAGATTTATGTTCATTTTTACAGTTTTATTCTTTATATACATCACTCCTATCATATATTTTACTGTTTTAAAGAATTGCTCTTATATTTATGGTGCGAAGGATACGGTTATTTCATGTTCACTATATATTCGCACTAAATAATAAGTGGACCTTCAACGTCGAATGAATCCTTTGCCCCGATATGTTCAACCTTGCTTTTATAATTATTCCCTAAATAATAAAACCGCAAACTATCCGTATTCTTATCAATAATTTTCTCAAGTTTATGCTGAACTTCACGACATTTAGCTGCATCTAGTATACATTCAAACACTGAATTTTGGACACGTTGACCATAATTTACACATTGCTTTGCAACCTGACGCAAACGTCGCACACCACTTGGTGTTTGTGTATTTACATCATAAGTTATTAATACTAACATTTTATCACCTACTTCCACATAAAGGTTGGATATCCATCCAGGTCACCACGAATAAACCTAGCCAACAACATTGCCTGTGCATAAGGTATAAGTCCCCATTGTATTTTTTCTTGTAAAAATGGGTGTGTAATTACCTCCTGCTTTTTACTCTGCCAAGCTTTTAACAGATTTTTTCTTGTGTCATCGTCCATAATAACAGCACCATTTTCCTTTTGGGTAAAACCACTTGCATTTATTTCTCTTTTATTGATTAACGAAATAACAAATCGATCTGCATAAACAGAACGTAATTCCTCCATCATATCAAGGGCAAGTGAAATCCTCCCAGGTCTATCTCGATGTAAAAATCCCACATAAGGGTCAAGCCCAACTGTTTCTAACGCTGCAGCAACATCATGCGCTAGTAGTGTATATACAAATGATAGCATTGCATTGACATTATCAAGTGGAGGGCGTTTATTTCGGCCATGAAAATAAAATGAATCCTTTTGTTGAAGAATTAAATCATCAAACACGCTAAAATACTGTGATGCTGCTTCTCCCTCATATCCTCTAAGTTGATCTAAATCACCACTCTGTTGAACCAATTTAAGTGAATTTACAAGAGTTTTAGAAACTCCTTTTAATTTGGCAACATCAAGTCGTACTGCATAGTCCCGAGTTGCACGCTCAATTACCCAACGCGCATTATAAATCTTTCCTATAATAAAATTTCTAGCAATCTTATTGCTTTCATCTGTATTATCCGAAATCCTGTATTGAGCCTTTCTTAAAGTTACATTCCCCCTAACTTCGCCAACTATCCTTGCAAGAAATCTACCACTTTGTTTCATAAAGCTTAATGCAATATTACGTTTTGCACAAGCTCCCATTAATGCTGGGCTTGCACCAGTATAACCAAAAGCAACAATCCCTTCAAGGTTATGCAATGGAATTCTTGAGATTTCTATGTTTTCTTTTAAAATTACAATATTCTCACCATCAAGCGATAAATAGGTATTTGGAGAAGTAACATAAAGTGTATTTAGTAATTTCCTCATTATTCCACCTCCAAAAGATTTTTCTTAATATAATCACAAGCAGAGAGATTTTTGCATAATTTCGGCATACAGACCTCAGTAAGTGAACATGCTTTGCAACTTTTAGATAGTTTGACTTTAGGTGTGTATCTTTTGGCATATAATTCATGCATTTCTTTAGTTATTATTCTAACGTGCTCCCGTAACTCATTGTCAAGTATAACTTTAAGCCTACGTTTTGTTTCCCAATAGAATAAAAACGCTTCTGGAATTTTACATAATAGCATTTCTTCAAGACACATTGCCTGCGCGCATAATTGCAGAAGATCTGATTCATCCTCTTTTGGTTTCCCACGTTTATACTCTACAGGAACAGGCTTATAAGTTCCTTCCCTACCAAATATATTTACCCCATCTTGTGACTTATGCAATTCAACAACATCACAAGCTCCAGTTATTCCAAGTGTGCGAGAGAAAATAGCCATGCCTCTTGAAATAATCAAATCACCACGTTTTTCTTTTACTGTCTCATCATGCGTTTTCTCATGAAGAATTTCACCCTCAATAGTGCGAAGATTTTCTTGCCATTGTTGTTCAATGTGTATTAATGCCCACTGACGCTTACAGAATACAAAGTGCTGTATCCCAGACAATAGCAAAAAATCGTCTTCTTTATATTCCATCATATATTTCTGGAGTTAGACCATCTAATGTTTCATTAGAAATTTTGTAATCACTAATATTTTTTGGTATATCTATCATTGGAACTATCTTTAAACTTCTATGCACCTTTGCAGAAGAATATTGACCCATCTGCGCATTATGTTTCCACCAATAGAGCTTACATACCTCCATGCTACCATCAGGACGAGCAGAGGAACAATCATTTTCGAAAAGTGTAATTAAAGCCTTTTTAATAATGTCACTATCCTCTTCACTAAAACCTGTTTTTGTTGCAAGTTGAGTATTAATGCTCCCATATATTACGTAAACACCGAACTCAACCCTGTGCTTCATTCCCATTGTATCTGAACTTTTCTTATCAGGGTCTTTTTGAGTCTCACCATTAACACTTTTTGTTATCTGCATGCTTGATATTTCAATTGGAGAAACACTTACTGCACAGTGAATTGAAACTGGCCCTCTTATACCTACTGAAACAGAATTATCTTCACCTGCTTTAAATGCAAATACTTGACCAAAACTCCTCACATCAATCCATTTTTCACACGCTATTTTAGCATAGTTTTCCTTATCCTTATTTGATTTTTTAAGCTCTGGGCATCCTTCAGCTCTATCCTTAAGACTTCTAAAACCGTCAGTTCTTCTTTCATCTGATTGAACAAATATTTGCTTACCCATGTCTTGAAAGCGATTCCGAATTTTTCTTTTAATACACACATCAGAAATTTCTCCAAAACCATCATAATTTTCTCTAGGTCTATTTCCGTTTAATGGGTCTCCATTAGGATTTGCATTTTTTGCAGAAACAATAACTGCAAAATCTATTTTATTTATAAATTTGCTCATATTAATTCACTCCTTCGTTTATTTTTTGTAATTTCTTTTTTGCACTTTCCTCTATTCTTTTATTTTTCTCATCAATAAAAACTTGTCTTTGACAATAATATCCTAAAATATAACTATCATCTAATTTCCTTTGACTTGTAAAATCCTCATATGGCAGCATAGAATTTATCTTTGTCATTAATTCAGTTAAACTTGTACCCTTTAGCCCTAATCTTGCCATATATGGCTTAAGCTTATCTGTAATAATTCCCCATGTTCTATAAGGGTGAATTTTAAATTGATGCATTAACCTTTCTGCATTTGTATCTCTTTTTTCTCCTGCGGTATTTAACGCGTATTCTTCAATTTGTTGTGCAACGGCTAAAAGTCTTCCAAAAATATAACTTCTATCATTCTGCTTTTCATCAAGTGACATTGACCATTCCTCCTTAAATTTATCATATCTATATTTTTTAATTAATGCACAAACTATAGTTAATGCTTTTTCCCACTCCCAATTTTCCATAGAGATTGGATTTGAAACACGATTCAATGCTGAATTAACAAGATCATACGGTAACCTAGCACCATCAATAATACACGGTAATAACTTCTCAACAGTTGCTTTCTTCAACTTGTCACTTACTTTACTTCCATAAGCTGATATAGTTATATCTTTAGGAGAAGGAGAGCCAATAAAAGTAATATGTTTAAATTTCGGTTTTCCTTTTTCACTAACTCCATCAGGTACATTCTTATAAGAATGTTTCCAAATACAAGTTTTATTCCAATTCTCAATCCTATTTAAAAAATCAACGCCATTAAGCTCACGGTAATAGGTTATGGATAATCGTCCTACTGTTGCTGCATCTAATCCCATTATTATAATTTCTGCCTTTGTATCAATATCGGAGCCGTAACCTGCAATAGCTTTATTAAGTCTTTTCGCAAATTCTTTTTCTGTTGAAATAGTAAGTATCTCTTCCTCCTCAAACATGCTATCATAAGTATCTTCAAAGATTTCAGGTAATTCTTGATTGTTGGTACCCCAAGCTACTATCACCTGATCTCCATTTTTATAACCCTGCTTATCAATAAGCCAGCGTAGTGCATTATGAGCCTTTTGTGAAGTCTCATATCCTATACTTACAACTTTATTTTTATCACTTTTGCCTCCAAGTCGTCCTTGATATGTAAATCCAGCATCATCATTTGCTGAAATCAACTTCGACTTATCTCCTGTGTGCCTAATCTTTGCCGGATGTTTTTCTGAACAAGGAATTTCCTTTCCTTTTACATAACACAAATTTACTTCTTGTTGAAGACTTAAATAGTAATTAATATAGCTCTCATATACCTCTGGATCAAGCCATACCGCTGATTCATTCTCTCCTTCAAATTCAACTCTGAATCTTATAAAAGCATCACTTTGGTCACTTGTCCCCATCTTTACACCTTTAGAAAGAAGACCAGAATCATCACATAACAATAGCTTTTGACTTATCAAATCTGAAATAATTGATTTCTTTTTTAGATAACTTAAAATTCCACTAACTTTCCTATTGCAATAATGAGAATTGCACCAGCCCTCAAGCTTCTTTATGTACTCAGTGTAGAATCCTGCTGCATTTTTCTTCTCTACGTAAGTTGCATAATCCCCGGCAACATATTGCAATTTATCACATAGCGGGTGAGGTATTATTCCATTACCTCTTGCTGCGGAATCTTCCGTTACAGGGATAATTGTAACAGTTTCTTCTTTTCCAATTATTCTTGCACTTAGAAAATCCCCTTCTCCATTAAGAACAACTTCTATTTGTGCATTTTGGGTTGAATGTGCAATAGGAAGAAGTGGAGTTTTTCTCTCATCTGTTCCTACAACCCCTACTTCACTCTTACAATTCTCATAGGTATCATAAAGTTTCTGAATCCAACTCAATAATCTCCCCCTCCTTTTCAAACTCTGAATATCCACTGAAGTTAGTTTCATCAAATACCTTAGGTTTCATAGATGATAGTTCCCGTTTTATAGTGCATTCATCAGGTTTTAAATATTTTATATAACCATTGTTCATTATTGGTGTCCAAAGTCTGGCTGTCAGGCTGTTCTCCCCAGTTTCATCTGGATAGTCAAAACCATGAAACATTAGCCCAAAGGAAAGTGACCCATAATCATCATAAGCTCCCTCTCCCTCTCCAAATTTACAGGGTTCTACATACGCTTGACACTCCCGTGTTCCAAGGAAAACATCTCGTCTACCACCACATTTAATCATTCTTTTAGCTATTATATGATGCTTATTCTCGTTTCTATCTTTCTCTAGACTGGGACGATTATAGTTCCACTCAAAATGAGCTTTAACTTGATATTCAACATTTGCTAGATAAGTATATATAGACAGTGTGTTTCCCTCTTTACCAAAATTAATTGGACGAATACCTTGGGATTGTGTTTTAATTAAATTCATAACCCTTACCTCATCTATTATCCAAATCAATGTAGGTTTCCAATAAACACTCTCCATGATTCCCTTTAGTGCTTGATATGTAGGAACTTGATAGGAAAACTTCTCTCCTCCAATTCTGTTGATAGGATCACTAAAAAGTGCATATCTCCCACTAACTTTAAATTCAACTATATTTTTGTATTCCAATAGACTCGACCTCCTTAAAAATTGCAAAATTCCATTGGTGAATTATCAAAGGTAACACCAACCTCATCTGTATAAAATTCTTTTCTTAAGGCAATTACTGCATTATTTTTTAATCCAATAAGTGCTCCTTTTTCTTCTAGTTTTCTTCTATCCTGTTCAAATAAATTCACAGAAAATTGTTGTGCCCTTTTTAAATACTGTTTTAACTCACTCAAACTACATTCTCCATTTATAAGAGTTATAAGATGCTCCCCCTCACCATAGGGAACAATTATGCCTGTAGTATTTTGGTCAATTACCTGAAACTCTTTTCCCGCAGTTTTAAATGCTTGCTTTAACATTAATTTTGCTTTGTATCCGTTTCTACTACTAAATTCATTAGCCGCCTCAGTATTTCCTGATAATATACCATACATTGATTTATCGCTGTTTTCCTTTGATAAAGTATAATTCATTTGATTCCTTCGCTCATAAAAATAATATTTGTAATACCTTTCCATTGCCCTTTGTGAAAGTAAATCATTATCAAATATATTGGGATTTTCTTTAAAATCACGTAAAACTCGTTCTGTACACTGCTGGCCTGCTTTAATGTCCACCAATTTACTCACATTTTCGCCTTCAATATTAACTATATAAACCTCACTGCAATCCTCATTTTCCCCATGTCGGTTGCATCTTCCTGCAGCCTGTGCAATATTATCAAGGCCCGCAAGAGAACGAACAACACACCCAAAGGAAATATTAACACCAGCTTCTATTAATTGAGTACTAATACAAATAACCCTCTCCTCGCCTAATTTATCTCTCATATCCTTTAAAATACTCATTCTATGAGAGGGGCACATATTGGTGCTCAAATGAAAAAGAATGTATTGTTTTTCTTTTGGTAATTCTTTATTCGCTGCCTGTAATTCATTAAAAACTTCCTTAGCTGAATTCTTAGTATTTAAAATCACCAATAAACTTTTCACGTGATTCATTTTGTCTATAATAAAATTCTTTAGTGAATTTGCACTATACCCTCCAACAATCATCTTATCCTCCAAATTCACACGCTTAAATTGTTCAAATTTCTCGTGTGCATTGGGAATTATATTAGATTTTTCACTTAGCTTTATTGGCATTTCGGTTTTTTCTAAAAGAGGCTGCGTTGCTGTGCAGAGTATAACTGTTGCATTACAAATGTTTGACAGGAAATTTATAGCACTATTAAACATATTTATACACTTAATAGGGATGGCCTGAATTTCGTCAAATATGATAACTGAATTTGCCAGGTTATGAATTCGCCTAGCGCCTTGAGTTCCTCCGCTAAACAAAGTATCAAGAAACTGTACCATTGTGGTTAGAATAATAGGGCTATCCCAGCGTTCAGTTAAAAGCTTATACGCTTCTAGCTCTTCGTCATTGTCCTTAGAATAATCAATAACAAGATTTGAATGATGTTCTAAAATCATATCCTCGTGACCTAAAATATCTTTTATTTCCTTAGCATTCTGATCAATTATAGTGGTAAAGGGTATAATATAAAAAATTCTATCTTTCTTAAATTCCCTTGCATGAGCTAAAGCATATCTCAAACTTGAAAGTGTCTTTCCTCCACCCGTTGGCACAGATAGGTGATATATTCCAGGCTTATTTACTGCAAAATCCTTACAAGATGAGGACACCTCCACCCTCAATAAATCTATCTTAGTTACTTTGGGATAGCCTTCTAGTTTAAATTCTAACAAAGCAGAAAGCTCATTCCATAAAACTACTCTATCAATATTAATATTCTGTTCTTTACCCTCCATAAATGTGTAGGTATCATATCTATCTGCATCAATAACGCAACTAAAAAGATATTTCTCTAGCATCCCAAATGCAAACCACTTAAATCTAGCAGAGCTATCTATCTTATTGATTTTAATAAGAATAGCTTTTATCTCTTTCGTCGCTTTATTAAACAATTCTTTGATTTGTTCAATTTCAAAACATTCTTCCTTAAAATAATTCAGTGCCTCATCGTATAAAACATCCTTATGCGGACTCATTCTATCTGTAAATTTATCCATACCCTTAAGATCTAAACAATCAATAAGCCCTCCATGATGAGAACAAATAGCAAGTGAAATAATTTGAGCTGTAAACTTTTGATATTGGTCATCAGCATTATAAAAATTATCATAAATATACTTTGCACCAGCAGTAGAATGATTTATTGTACCCTTAAGAGATTTATCCTTAGGGTGCTTAGAAGAATAGCGTATATACGAATCAAATTTTTTTGTTCCCTTTCCCATATCATGTAGAATACCAATTAATTCTCCAGTAGCATCTAATGAAATTTTCGCACCATACTCCTTGGACATAATAGAAACATTATATAAGTGTTCCTTAACGCTTTGTTCCTTAAAAGTTATTGGATTAATATGAGCGCATAGCATATTGTCACTCCTTTGTTAATTGCATTTTACTAAGCTCAAAGTATTTATTCCCTAAATACTTTAAATATTTCAAATTGTTGTATAGTTTATATATTCAACATAAAATTACAATTTCCTTCTATTATTCTAATTATTACAATACATATTAACTTGAAATTATATATTGGAATTAAGATAGCTAAAAACTATATCATAAATAGTTTTTCCATCTTAATTTCTAATAGAATACATAAGCTTTAAATTTTATTTCTAACTTATGTAAGTTTGCTTTAGCTTTAGAGCGAAACTCTACCCGTAACGCGTGTGGAGTTTTTTAAAATAATAGTATCATAACCCAAAACAAAGTCCTACTGATGCTTATCAGTAGGACTTGTTTCCTTTGAGGGTAGAGCTTTAAGTATAAATAATTTTTCGACCGTAGTATTTAATAGTTTAGCAAGATTCATAGCTAATTCCAGAGTAGGATTATACTTTTCATTTTCAATAGCATTTATGGTCTGCCTTGTAACGCCAAGCATGGTCGCTATATCCTCCTGTCTAAATCCAAGTTGTTTTCTTAATTCTCTTATATTATTTTTCATCTTTGCCAAGTTTCCACTTCAAAAAAGATTGAGTTCCTAAAAGCACAAGATTTTGCGATATTAAAAGAAGAAATCCTAAACCCAATACTCCTGTCTGAGTGAATTCATAGATAACCCAAACAAATAAAAATAGGATTGTATAACCCCAAGCCCATTTTATCGCTTTTAAACTAATACTAAGTTCCATCTCATCCATTTTTCTCATAAAAATCACTCCCTTATTTAAATTATAAGTAACTTACCCACCACTAAAATAACTATAAAACATAACAACGCACAATATTTTTTTCATAATAATAACTCCCATAATGTAAAAACCATTTTACATTTTCATTTTAACACTAACTCTAACAAAATGTAAATAGTTTTTTACCTTTTATTGATTATACCTCAGGAGCTTTACTATCCTATAACAAATACAACATCCTTAACTTCTCTGATTTAACTTTTTAATAAAAAAATCTTCCACCAAGAATTAATCTTAGTGGAAGATCTTCACTATGCTACGTCAACTGTATTAGTATCAGTAGTAACTACTTTAGCATCTTTCTTGCCAGTTAAGTTACCACTGGCTGATTCAAAAATGCTCTTTGCAATGACTAAATCCATGAGCGCATTTACCTCAACATCTGTCACAGTTGGAACTCCATCCCCATCAGCTTTAATGTCATCTACAGTTAAAGTAAAATACTTACCTTCTGTAGCTGTTAAAAATCTCATAACTAATTTATGCATATCCTTTTCCCTCCTTTAAATTATTTAACCCTCATAGCTAAAACTATTCACTAACTAAGTTGAACTGATCTTCTCTGTCTAGTCTGAATAACGGATATGTTTTGATGTTTGAGATAGCTTCCCCTACAGCAAAAACGTCCTCGTCTAGTGCAGCAACCTTTAGATTGCTTAATCTTTTTGTTGCATAAGTGTCTTTACCTTTGATGTCAACTCCAGTTTTCATAGTAAGCTTTAATGTGCTTGCTACCTTTGTAGATACTACTGCCATACTGAATCACTCCTTTCTTTTTTTCTTTTCACAGCATATATATGCTCTTCCAAAAGTTATTGCGTTTTTTTTGAAAATAAAAGTAAAAAAATAAGGATACAAAATTCGGTATCCTTATTTTTCAGATTTTCCTATAACGGCGGATATAACTGATGTTAAATTAGAGATAGATTTATTGAGATCCTCAATTTTCTTCTCAAATCTAACAAGCAGATATATACTCACTCCTATAGGGAAGCCAACTGTATTAACCAGTTTAACAAATGCATCAAACATGCTGCATTCCTCCCCTCACCGTCATAAATAATATATATGCTTTTTAAAATTATTTTGCATATGTTTTTTAAATATACTTTCTTAGTTTAGCTAAAGCTTTATTTTTAACTCTCGCATAGTGATAATAACTATTGTCTCCCTCACAGGCTATTTCTTTAAGGCTATTCTCTAATAGGTAGAATCTCTCCACAACTTCTCTCTCAGAGGGCTCTAATTTCTCTAGTGCAGCATAGAGCTTTTTAACTTCCTCGTAAGCTATTACCTCATCTTCTAAGGTAAAACTGTAATCTGCAGCTGCACCTAGACTTATAAGCTCTGAATTTGGAACTTCTCTATAATGCTTTATTTTACCCTTTAAAAGAGCTTTGAAATTAGTTTTAATAGCATTTATGCAGTATCCATTAAAGCTGTTACTGCCTAGTTTGTACATACCAATCACTTTAATAACAGAAAGATACCCTTGCTGAACTAGGTCTTCCATAATACACACCGTCCTTTATAATATGTTAAATGATCAACATCTTGTCCACTTTTTAAATAAACTTTCTTCTCAGGCTCACTCCACCCCAATAGCTTTTTCTCAAGCTCATCAAAGTCATATTGCCTTTGGTCATAATCGCAGAAAGTACCCCTTTTTTTATTTCCATTTGCAGATGAATTCTTTTTATTATCCCATTCCCTTTGATAAGCTCGTACATCATCTGTAGTCTTAATACCTCTGCCTATCCAGGAGTTTATTATTTTAGTTATATACTTAATATTTTTAGCGTTATAATTTACTGCTTCCTCAATTGCCATAATAACCACTTCGCAGCTTACATCCCGTGTAAAGTCCATTAGCTTTTCATGTTCTAGTGGTGACAGTGGATGAATATTATTTTCGAAAACTTTAATTACACTTGAATTGTCAGAAGCAGAATTATTTTTAGTACTTCTTACTTCTTCTTCTTTATTTATTGCTTTTTGCTTATTACTTTTTATTTCTTCTTTATTACTTCTTATTCTATTACTTGGTAGCCCCTTATAAGCCCCTTCATAGCCCCTTTCCTCAGTATTGTATAAAGGTGCAAAGCATTGATTTTCCTCAGTCTTCTGATTATCACAAGGTTTTTCATCACTTACTGATTTAATATTCGGAGTATCCTTAGTAGCCCCTTGTAAGCCCCTATAAAGCCCCTCAAATATTTTCTCTATCTCTAAATCCTCCACCTCACACCTCTGATAAAGCATCTCAATAAATTTAAAATTTTTCACTTTACACAATTCTTTATTTACGCATTTTATTGCATTTATATTGTTTGGCGGATTAAATCTTATCCAGTTTATAATCATGATTTCTTTTGTTTCATTACAATAAACTATCTTATTGTACTCACAGAACCTATTAAGAAGCTTGTCTATAGTTTCTCTATTATAACCAGTCTCAGTAACTATGATTTGTTTTGGAAGTTCATAAATACCACACTGACTGGTTTTCGAATTAGTCATTAAATAAAGATAGAAAAACTTTTCTTCAGGTGTTAAATCCATTACAAAACCATCACTCCAGAACTCAGTATACAGCTGTCTATATTTAGCCATTGTTAAATCCTCCCTCTAATCAAAGCATCTTGTTTATTATTTTCGGCACTTAAAATTTTCATTTCATAATTAACTGCCATCAGCTCACCACTTTACAAAAGTAATTTTATCCATTTGGTAATATAATTATATTACCAAAATAGTAACAAGTCAATGGATTATTGAATAATTTTTATATATTTGGTAACATTAGGTGATTGATTAAAGTAAAAATACAAAAGGCTGGATGCTTATTTTTAGCAAGTATAGGTCAACCCGATTCTATTTATATGTTTCTGTTTGTTTGTCAAAATCATATATTACTTAACCATGATACCAACCTGTTTTACCATATCATTTTCGAATTTTTCTTTTATTCCTAGAGCCCAATTATATGAATTTTCAAATAACGTTCCCTTTTCATTTTTATAAATATATTATTTGTTAGATAGCGAAGCGAGGCTCTACCTGTAACGCATGTGGAGTTTTTAAAATAAAACTAAAAAAATAAGGATACCAGATTCGGCAACCTTATTTTTCAGATTTTCCTATAACGGCGGATATAACTGCTGTTAAATTAGAGATAGATTTATTGAGATCCTCAATTTTCTTCTCAAATCTAACTAAAAGATATATACTCACTCCTATAGGGAAGCCAACTGTATTAGCCAGTTTAACAAATGCATCAAACATGCTGCATTCCTCCCCTCACAGGCTATTTCCTTAAGGCTATCCTCTAAAAGATAGAATCTCTTCACAACTTTCCTCTCAAAAAAATCTAATTTCTCTTAAGCAAGTATAGCTCTTCACTTTTTTAAAAACATAGCCAGGAGCCGATTGATAAGTAAACGCAGAAATCCTCCTTTGATAAAACAAAATTACAGTTTTATTCATAGCAGAAATGAATAAGAAGAAGCATAAATATTTTAAAAATGACAAAACTATGTAACATTACTAACAAAATTTTAGAAAGGTTGTGACATTATGAATTCTGAGTTCATTATATTGCACTGGCTTTACGTTGCCATAATGGCTGGCGGTGCAATAGCGATAATTATTATGAGCAAAAATCCAAAACGTGTTCCAAAGATGGATTACTTTATTACAATATTTTGTGTGTAAAGCCCACTCCTTGAGGTGTGGGATGAATAGCACTTGCCGATAGGCAACAAATGATTAATAAATAGCAATACGTGCATAAAAATATATAGAAATGCAAAAAATAAGACATTAAGGTTTAGAGAAAGTGAGGTGAATATTCATGGCTAAAAAAGAACCTAAACAACGATTTGTATTGAATTTAAAACTTAAAACTGAAAGGTGGCAGGAAGACATTTTAGATGCACGCTTTGATATCGGTAGACTTATCTATAATTCAGTTCTAGGTAAAGCTTTGAAAAGATACAAAGAAATGTGCAAGACTAAGAAATGGAGAAATAATCAAAATGAATTAGCAAATATCTACAAGAGTTTTAAAAGTTATGATAAGAAAGAATTGAGTAAGCTTTGTATTCCATATTTTGATATTAAAAATGAAATGCTTAAAGAATTTAGGCTGACAGAATATTTACTTCATCAAGATGTAAAATCAACGCAGCATACATTTAAAAACAATGTAGACAGTTTCACTGCTCAAAAGATTGCATCAAGAGTATGGAAAGCTTTAGAAGCTAATCTGTTTGGCAAAGGTGAACAAGTTCATTTTAAAGGCCGAAATAACCAGTTGAATTCATTAGAAGGTAAATCTAATGGCACTGGCATAAGATATGATATTGAAACAAATATTTTTAAATGAAATGGGTTAAAGATTGGAACAAACTTTAATATATATAACCAATATGAGATAGATACTTTGAGTAACAATATATGCTTCTGTAGAATTAAAAGAAAATTTGTACGCGGAAGATATAAATATATACTTCAAATAGTTTTAGAGGGGGGAGCTCCTGTTAAGGTTAACAAAGAGACTGGAGAGATTAGAAATGATATAGGAATTGGAGATTGCGGAATAGATATAGGTACACAAACAGTTGCTTATACTTCTGATTATGATGTTAAGCTATATGAATTGGCTCCACATGTACAGAATATTGAAAATAAAAAACGTAGAATTCAAAGGTATATGGATAGAAGTAAGAGAAAATTTAATCCTAATAACTTCAATGAAAATGGTACTATTAAAAAAGGTATTAAATTAGAATGGAAGTTTTCGAAGAAATATAGCAAAGCTAAAAACAAACTAAAAGATTTATATAGACAACAGACTGATCTAAGACAGCAAGATCATAACATAATGGGCAATGAGTTATTAAAAAATTGTAATGTGGTATATGTTGAAGAAATGAATTTTAAGACACTACAAAAACGTGCTAGAAAAACAACTGTAAATGAGAAAACTGGAAGGATTAATAAGAAGAAACGATTTGGGAAATCACTTGCAAATAAAGCCCCTAGTAAATTTCTAACTATATTGGCAAACAAATTAAAAGCTAAAGGTGGAAAATACTTTGAAATTAATACTAGAGAAGTAAAAGCGTCACAGTACAACCATTTAAGCCATGAATACAATAAAAAGAAACTATCTCAAAGATGGAATTATTTTGAGTATAATGGAGAGGAAATTAAAGTGCAAAGGGATATATATTCCGCATACTTAATAAAAAATGTTGCTGAAGATTTATGCAACATACATTTTGAGAAATGTAGTGAAGGGTTTGATAAGTTTTTAGAATTGCATAATAAGGAAGTTAGAAGATTGCAAGGAATGAATAATTTAAGTAGTATAGGAATCTAAAATATAAAAAACGTCTTGAAATGGGCGTTATGCTATCGCTAATGGATTGGGAGCAATTCTTGATGGTGAAATTCTTAGGGAAAATAATTAGTGTTAACTGTCATTCGTGATGTTAAAGAAAGTTATTTAGTACTTAAGAACCCCCTGCATTTATGCGTGGGAGTTTCAGTTTTCTGATACCAATGTGTTCTGCAATTGCTTATACATCTATGGCAATTGGTCAAGGGATGATAGAAATAGCCAACCAAATAACATTCTATGCACGTTATTTAGATTGGGTTGTCACTACACCTCTTTTACTATTGTCTCTTTGTTTAACAGCAATGTATTATGTACCTAAAAACAAAGTAATTATAATTGGAATCATGACAGCTGATGTAGTAATGGTATTGTGTGGTTTAATTGCTGATTTATCTACAGGCGTCAATAGGTACATTTGGTTCTCCATTGGTATGATAGCATTTCTAGTTATCCAATGGTTAATTTGGGTGCCTATCAGAAATATTGCACGTGAACAAAACCCCAATCTGTATAAGCTTTACTTAATCTTATCAGGATATTTATCAATACTATGGATTGGTTATCCAACTACTTGGATAATTGGACCATCTGGATTAGCATTAGTTTCTCAGAGAGTAGATACTTATCTATTTATAATTCTTCCAATTTTCTCTAAGGTAGGATTTGGTTTATTGACATTATTAGGACTTAGGAAATTAAAAAGTCCAGCCAATAATGCTGCAATAAAATCAGCTATCTAAACAGTAGCTATAAGGTGAATGTGAATCCTATTTTCTTGAATTTAGTGATGCCTATTCCACCTTTTCAATTTTATAGTTTCATTTTTTATATACGACTTAGAAATTACTTAAGGCAAACATATTAACTTATAAAAAAGCAAATACTACATACATTGATTATGAAACAGGAGGCTATATTTATGAAAGATATTATGGAAATACCTTTAATTTCAACGGAAATAACAGGTTTATGGAATTCTTATATGAGCGATACTTTGATAGTGTGTATGACTAAGCATTTTTTAAATAATGTAGAAGATAGCGAAATTCGTGATATTTTACAACAAACTTCAGATTTAGCAAATCAGCATATACAAGAATTAACAAATATTTTTAATAGGGAGAAGCTGACCCTTCCTGATGGATTTAATAACAAGGATATAAATATGGATGCTCCACGTCTATTTACTGATTCTTTCTACCTTCATTATTTGACCTTTATGTCAAGGACTGGAATGCATAATTACACTCGGATTTTAAATCTGATAGCACGTTCCGATATTAGAGCTTATTTTTCTAAACGCATTGTCGAATACGTTGACCTTTATAACAATTCATCAGATTTAAGATTATCAAAGGGAATCGCCATTAGAGCCCCACTTGTAGCAGTTAATAAGGAAATCCAATATGTAAAAAGTCAAAGCTTCTTAACAGACTGGTTTGGAGAAAAAAGACCTTTACTTACAGATGAAATAACCCATATTTTCTCCAATATTTTTTCGAATTATGTAGGGAGAGCTATAACAACGGGATTTGGTCAAGTTTCTAAAGATAAAAAAGTTTCCGATTATTTTTTTGAAGGAAAAGATATTGCAACGGAACGTATTAGTGAATTAACTTCACTCTTAACTAATGAAGCAATTCCAATCCCATCTACTTCAGATTCTTTTGTAACTGACTCTACAGTTGCACCCTTTTCACAAAAATTGATGTTAAATCATATAGCAGCTTTAACTTCACAAGGGATAAGTAGTTTGGGTATGGCTGTACCAGACAACTCGAGGAGAGACCTTGAGACTATTTTCATTAAATATTTACTTTCAAATTTGAAGTATGGTAAAAAAGGTGCAAATATTATGATTGATAATGCATGGTTTCAACAGCCCCCCCAAGCAGTAAAACAAGAAAATTAGCAGGAGTTTAAATTTAATAAGCTCAAGATACTAATTTAATTAATTAATATAATACAGGAGGTTATATTCATGACAGATATTGCAAAAATTCCTTTAGTTTCAACAGAAATATCAGGCATATGGAATTCTTATATTGCCAATACCATGATTGTTTGTATGATTAAGCATTTTATGAGTAATGTAGAAGATAGTGAAATTCGTACTATTTTACAACAAACTTTAGATTTATCAAATCAGAATATACAAGATTTAACAAATATATTTAACATGGAAAAACTGACTCTTCCAGATGGATTTAATGACAGCGATATAAACCAAGGTTCTCCGCGCTTGTTTAGTGATTCTTTCTACTTGCTTTATTTAAGCTATACGGCAAGAGTACAAATGCATAAAAGTACTCTTATATTAAATCATATAACACGTTCTGATATTAGAGCTTTCTTTTCAAAACTTATTAATCAAAACATTGACCTTTTAAACAATTCGGTAGATTTAAGGTTAGCAAAGGGTATCTATATAAGAGCTCCACGAGTAGAAGTTAATAACGAGGTCCAATATATAGAAAGTCAAAGCTTTATTACAGACTGGTTTGGAGAAAAAAGACCTTTACTTACAGCCGAAATAACTGCTGTTTTCAGCAATATTTTTACATGTATAATGGATAGAGCGATAGCAACAGCATTTGGTCAAGTTTCTAAAGATAAAAATGTTTCCGATTATTTTTTTGAAGGAAAAGATATTGCAACAAAACATATTGATATACTAACTACACTGTTTACCAATGAAGGCATCCCAGTCCCATCTACTTCAGACTCATTTGTAAATGATTCTACAATTTCACCCTTTTCAGAAAAATTTATGATGAACTATATAAGAGTGATGTTATCTTCAACACAGATAAGCAGTGCGTGTATGTCTATATCAGAAACCTTAAGAAGCGACCTTGTGGGTAAGTACATTAACTGTGTATATGAATTAATGAAATATAGTAAAAAAGGTGCAAATCTAATGATTGACAATTCGTGGTTACAAGAATCGCCACAAGCTGTAAAACATGAAAATTTAGTGGGAGTCTAAGATTAATACGAATATATTTAAGCTTAATTGCAATGGTGCGTATAAATATTATGTTATGTCAACAAACTATATACTAGAAAATGGAGTGTTACCGACAAACATCAAGAGCAGAAATTTCTGCTCTTTTATTAGTTTAGATGGTACCACTTGTCCATATACGTTTCCAAATTTTTCCGTCCCCCCTTTCAACACCGTCCTTTCAATTAATACTCCATATAGTAGGTGGCCGCGCAGCCCCTATAAATAATTTCTTCTATACAAAAATCTAGTAACACAAATAATTTAACTGCATAAAATATATTACAAACGAAGGATTACATAACATTAATCCTTAATGAAGTATCTTCATTATTGAACTATGTTATTAAAAATATATTAAAGGGGTTTTAAATTATATGTATAAAGAGAAAGTACGCAGCAACCCATATACTAAGATGGTTCCAACTCCTAATACACCAGCATCAGTAAATGCACTTCCAATTCCTGTAATTGGAAAATTTGGACAAAAAGAAGAATTAGTAGTGAAACAAATAACACTAGCACCACTAAGTCCTCCTATTTTTCGTATTGTAGCTATTGATAAAGTCGTTACAGTTACAAATTTTAAACTAGCATCAATTACTGCACCTGGGATATGCCACCCATGGTGGACTGCAAAAGTAATAATTGATGGATATATTGATAAAAATATATTATATAAGACAATAACCGATTTTACAGAGGAAGCTGTAAGTGGACCAGTACACCAATATACAACAAGAATAGAATTCGCAACTTTTGTTGAAGTAAAATCGATAGATCAAATCTTTTTAACTGACCACGTTGAAATATGTGAATCCATTGTTGAAGGCGATTTAGATGAGTTATTAGATCCAAATGATGTTGCACCAGGTGCACCCGCTTTTGCAATCACCTATAATTCACTTCTAGAAAAAATGATTGTAAAAATCGTGGTTAAAATTACAAGAAACGATTACAACAATTGCTGTGCAAGATAACTTGCTTAAAAATATTTTAAAGATGTATTAGATTACCCATTTTAACTAAATGTAAAATAGTATAATATTTGATTAAGCACAGTTGTTATTTTTTACAACTGTGCTTTTCGCATATTTTTAATTTAATGAATATATAAACCCTTTATTTAATGCAAAAAAAATACTATAATTAATAATGATACTATATTAATTATAGCTACAAATAAAAACTATACATTGAGGAGTTTATATATGAGAAAAAAAGATATACTTGAGTTAAAAAAACGTTTTAAAAAAGAACAATGCACCTTCACTAAAATGTGTGGCTGCTATGTTAATGGAGAAAAACATACTATATTAAAATTCAGAGAAAGCTTTCTAAATTTAGATGAAGACGAATACTTTAAATACTTAGAAATTGCTAAAAAAGTACTGTCTGGACCTATTGGAAATAATATTTTAGAACTTAACTTTGAACCTAACGAAGATTTTACAAATGAAAGACAACTTTCACTTATGCAGCTTAAAAACAGTCAACTAAAAGATGATGCTATTCTTGATACTTTTTATGATTTGATTATTTCTAATTATGATTACACTGGTAATTTTTTAATACTGTTTTTTCATGATGCTTATGATGTTATTAGTAAAACCAAAGATAATATAAAGATAGATGAATCTGAAGAAGTATATGAATATGTGTTATGTGCAATATGCCCAGTTTCACTTTCAGAACCTGGTCTTAGATACTTTGAAGAAAATAACAAGATAAAAGCACGTATTAGAGATTGGGTAGTTGAGTCCCCCACTAATGGCTTTGTGTTTCCAGCTTTTATTAATCGTAGCTGCGATGTTAACTCAATTATGTATTACACAAAAAATGCAAAGGATACACATCCTGAATTAATGGAAAATGCACTAGGTTGTACTTCAAAACAAACTGCTACAGTGCAAAAGGAAACATTCCACTCAATTATTAAAGATTCTTTTAGTACTGATGAAAATAAGGCTGATAAAATTTTTATGGACATACAAGAAAACCTAAGCACTATGATAGAAGAATACAATGCTCTAAATGATGATAAAGATTCTGAACCTATAAGCTTAACAAAGAAGGATATACAAAACCTTTTTATAGACAGTGAAGTTCCACCTGAAATTACTACTATGATTGAAAACTCCTATGTAGAAACCTTTGGTGATGATATCCCTTTAGCAAAACATTTAATTGACGCAAAGGCTCTTAAGGCAAATGTGCAAAGGAAAAAGGAAGAACGCCTTTACAAACAAGTAGAAGTACTTCAAACTAGACTTGATCAAGTTAAACAAGAGCAAACTTTGAATAATGAAACTCAACTGTCTACAGAAATTAGTGATGACAATGTGGTTTTAGAAGAAGCTTGCGCAACTGATTTAGAAGATAATAATGTTACCCCTGATTATGATATTATACTTCAAGTAAAGCCCGAAAAAATATCTCAAATAAAATCTCAAATAATTAATGGCCAAAAATGCATAGTTATTCCTGTAAACGACAATGAACAAACTACGGTTAATGGCATAAATAATTTGATTTAAAACAATTTTATTTGGAGGTAACTATTTGAAGATAAAAAATAAAAGTCTAATGGAAATTCATATAGCTGTTTTTTTGTTTGGTTTATCGGGATTATTTGGGAAGCTGCTAGCGTTGCCATCAATGATAATTGTTTTTGGGAGAGCTTTTTTTTCAAGTATTTTTTTATTACTTATAATGCTTTATCTTAAGAAAAATATAAAACTAAAGCAACATAAACATTATTTTTATTTGGGAGTAATGGGTGTGATTTTAGCAATCCACTGGAGCACTTTTTTTATAGCTATCCAAGTGTCTACAGTAGCAATAGGCTTACTCACATTTTCTACATTCCCTGTTTTTGTTACTTTTCTTGAACCATATTTTTTTAAAGAGAAATTTAAGTTATCAGATATTGTAATTGCAATTATTACATTCTTAGGTGTAATGCTTGTCATTCCAAAGTTTGAACTAAGCAATAACTTAACTCAAGGTGTTTTATGGGGAATAGTATCTGGTTTTACTTATGCAATTCTTTCAATGCTTAATAGAAAGTATGTAAAAGACTATTCAAGTATGGTAATTGCTTTTTATGAACAACTTGTAGCAACAATTGTATTAATTCCATTTTTATTTTTGCAAAAACCTGTTTTTCAACCTAAAGATATATTATTACTTATCTTATTAGGTACAGTTTTCACTGGAATTTCTCATACATTGTTCATAAATGGTTTGAAAAATACCAAAACTCAAACCGCAGGCATTATTACGAGCCTTGAGCCAGTTTATGGTATCACTTTTGCTGTTTTTCTATTAGGTGAAATACCAACTTTAAGGGAAGTTTTAGGTGGAATTATTATTTTAGGTACTGTTTTTTACTCAACTATTAGATCTAAATAATTTATTTTTCACTGACAAGTTTATTTAAAATGTATTATACTAGTACTAAGGAAATATAAACCTTACAACGATGAAACTTTTTAATAATGCAGTCAGATATAAATGTAATATTGACGGAAAAGCAATTGAATTATTTAATGAAGGCGAAGAATGGTGGATTCTAGTATAGTACTACTTTAATAAATTTAGCACCATATGTTTAAAAACCATATGGCGCTATTATATTTTCCACTCAAGTATCTTATTTAAAAAACTCTTTAGCTTATCTGATTTAGGGAATTCGAATATTTCCGAGCTTTTACCACTTTCAATTATTTTATTATCTGCTAAATATATGGCCTTTTCACAAGCATTTTTAGCAAAACCCATTTCGTGAGTTACAATTATAGTTTTTAGGCCATCATTTTGAAGCTCACCCAACATATCTAGCACTTCCGAAGTATACTCTGGATCAAGGGCTGAAGTTGGTTCATCTAGTAATAAAAGTTTTGGTTTTACAGCAACTGCCCTTGCTATGGAAATTCTCTGCTGCTGGCCCCCTGAGAGCTGAAATGGATATTTGTCCTTCTCCTCCGATAACCCAAATCTCTCAAAAAGCTTATTAGCTGTTTGTATTGATTGTGCTTTATTTATGCCAAAGCTATGTATAAGTGGAAGCGTAACATTTTCCATAGCTGTAAGATGCTCAAAAAGACCTTTAGATTGAAATACAAATCCAATGTTTCTTCTATAATTTTGCAATAACTTTTCATTAAAATCAATTTTCTGCCCATCAATATACATTTCCCCAGAGCTTGGTACAAGTAGCCCACCAATAATACGAAGCAAAGTGGACTTCCCCCCTCCAGAGGGACCAATAATGGCAATTGAGGTAATATCATTTTCAAAGCATATATCTTGTAATACTACTTTATCTTCAAAACTTTTGGCTATATGTCTAAGCTCTATATTCATGTTTATACCTCCTTTCAAACATTCCAGATAACATTGATATGAAAAAAGTAAGTATAAAGTATAAGAATCCAACAAATATATAATTTTCGAACATTCTAAAGTTGTCTGCTGATATTTCTTGTATTGTTTGTGTAAGTTCAATCACCGCAATTACAGAAAGTAGAGACGAATCCTTTATTATGGATGAAAACTGGCCTGCTAGTGCTGGCAATATTCTTGACATTAAAATAGGAAATGTAACAAGCTGAAAGGTTTTTAAAGGAGTAAGTCCAATGGCTTTAGCTATTTCATATTGCTGATTATCAATGCTTTGAAGGCCCCCCCTAATAATTTCAGAAATATAGGCTCCTTCAAATATTGAAAGGATTATAATTCCAGATAAGTATCGGTTATCAACACCCCAAGCGGTACCTATAATATAGTAAAAAATGTAGATTTGCACCAAAAGTGGTGTACCTCTTATTAACTGTACATATATCTTACATAGATAATTTATTGTTAATATTTTTGAATTTTGAAAAATAGCAGTTAATGAACCAATAAATAGACTTATTATTAGACTTCCAATAGATATAACTATCGTCATCAAAAATCCCTGCCATAACCGCTGTTTGTATTGAAACAGCGTTGTAAAATCTAATTCCAAGCCAGCTGAATCCACAGATAACCAAACAAAACCAATTAGAATTAGACCTACACTAATGGCACTTAAAACTTTATTTAAAACCGTGGGCTTTTTATAAGTTGTATATTTCATATTATCTCCTTAATCGAAAAACCATGGGAAACCAAGTTTATCAAAAATTTGTTTTTCCTCTGGCATATATTTACTTGTAAGATTATTAAATTCACCATTTTGTTTGTATTCTTTTAGAAAATCATTTATTTTATTTAATAGTTCAGAATTCTCTTTCTTAACAGCCATTCCCCAATTCTCACTGTCCTGGAACGGTATTAATATAGCCTTTGTAGTGTCCTTATTAGACTGATTCTGACGGTAAATTGTTAGCTGATCATAAATAAAAGCATCTGCTTTTCCTTGAGTAACTTCTGTAACACATGCATTTTCTGATGAAAGCGCATTTATCTTTGCTTTTGTCAAAAATTTTGTTGCATATATATATCCTGTAGTCCCTTTTTTAACATCTATAATTTTACCCTCTTGATTTAAGTCCTCAATTTTATTTACACTGGTGTTATTATTTACTAATAATGCAAGATAGGAATGAGCATATGGAATGGAAAAGTCCACAACCTTTTTACGTTCATCAGTAATAGTCATAGAAGATATAACAACATCTACCTTTCCAGTCTGAAGTGACGGAACAAGTCCATCCCAATTAGTATTTTCAATTTTCACAGGTCTTTTTAAATATTTACCTAAAGCACTTGCCAAATCTACGCTAACACCGCTTGGAGTACCTGCTGCATCTTTTGTTTCAAAAGGTGGATATGCAAGCTCCATTCCTACAACTAAAGATTTGTCCTCAGTACTTATATCTTTCTTCTTTGATTTGCAACTTGTAAACAATGTTGTTATAAGTATTAACACTAATAATGTTGGTATTATTTTTTTCATAAACACCAGTCTCCTTATTTTCTAAATTCCTATTTCGGAAAATATTTTGCCATTCTTTACTAACATAACATCTTCAATTGTTGTATTTGGTTTACCTTATTATAGGATATCAAAGAGTACTTACTTTAGCAAGAATAATAGTATGAAAAATAGAGCTAGCAGATAACTGCTAACTCTTAATTAAAGATTGAAATTCGTCATAATTTTTCACATTATTAAAATCCTTTTCAGTTTTTGCCATTTCTTTTATGCCAGGGTTTAGGCTTATTGCAATTTTCAAATACTTTATTGTATTTGAAACATCTCCCCTTCGTCCATAAATACTAGATATTCCGTAATATGTCCAAACATAATTTTCAACTTGTAAATCCTTGTTATACCATAAAAGAGCGTTATCATAATAACCGTATAATTCGTAAGCTAAGCCTTTATTAAATAATGCATATCCAAAATCAGACTTCATGCTTAAACTTTTATCTATATTTGCCATGCCATTTTTAAAATCACCTGAATAACATAAGGCAATTCCCTTTAAATTATATGCCTTATAGAAATCAGGAGACTCATGAATCACTTCATTTTCAAGCTTTATTGCAGTTTTATAGTCACCTTTAAAAAAAGCATTATAACCCTTCTCATATTTATCTTGAAGCTGTTTTTGGGCAGTTTGCAAATTGTTATTATCACTATTATATATTTTAGTTGAAGTGCTATTAGTACCTTTTACATTGTTAGCATTGTTTGTACTAATAGTTTTATTTTCACTATCTGCCTTACTTGAAGTGCCAGTATTACTAGCTTTGTTTTGTGTTTGGTTTATATCAGCATGTTTCTTTTGAGCAAGAGCAATGCCACCGATCAGAATCAAAAGTATAAAAGCTACAGCTAAAAATGCCTTAGACCAGACTGCTTTTTTCATTAGATTACACCCTTCCTTATGCACTTATTTAAATTTATATTGAGGATTAGTAACTCTTTCTTCAAATGTATCCATATTAAAAAAAGCACTGATATAAACTCTCTCCAGTTTATACATTCCATCTTTTTTACTGGACCATCTTCCGTCTGTAGAAACACCCATACTATAGCCAGCATCTTCAGCTGCTTTTGGGGTAGAACTATTATAGCTGCCCTCAGGATATGCAATATAATTTACTTTCTTATTTAGAAGATTTTCCAGAAATGCCTTGGAGTCTTTCAATGTTTCTAATTGTTTTTCATAAGAAATTTCACCAAGTATATCATGGTCTACTGTATGACTTTCGATATCAATTCCGTTTGCATTCATTTCTTTTAACTCAGCGGAGGTGAGATACTTAGGGTCTTTATCCACAGTATTTGTGATAATAAAAACTGTTGCATTAAATCCAAACTCCTTTATGATTGGATACATATTTGTATAGTTATCTACATATCCATCGTCAAAAGTCAGTACAACAGATTTTTTAGGAATTGGTTTATTATTTTTAAAATAGTTATAAAGGTCATCTAGTGTAATAGTAGTATACCCATTATCCTTAAGCCATTGAAATTGCTTCTTTAAAAGAGCTGGAGGTATAATAAGTTCATTCCCACTTTTATTCCCTACAGAATGATACATAAGTATAGGCACAGATTGATCATTTTGTATCGTATTGTTTAAACTTGTTGCTTCTTCAACTTTACTTTCCGTATTTGTATTTGCATTTACTTTCGTTTCTATTTTAGGCTGAACGGGATTGGATTTTACAATGGAATTTTTTTTAGTATTGGCATTGGAAGTTAGCTGGGAATATTTACTTGAACAGCCAGAAGCAACCAATAAAGAAATTATCGTTAGACAAATAAGCATTTCTTTTGCAAACTTATTTTTACTTGTTTTGCGTGTTATAATTTTTTCTTTCATCATTATTTGATTTCCTTTTGAATAACATCTATTAATTTCTTACAAGGAATAACCTTTATATTCTTAAATTTGACCCCTGCTTTTAAACAATTCATCGGTATATATGCCTTTTTAAAACCCATTCTATCTACTTCTTTTAATCTTTGCTCAAGTGACGGTACTTTTTTTAGCTCTCCAGTAAGACCAAGCTCTCCTATAAAAACTGTATCCGTAGATATTCCATGGTTTAATGCAGAGGACGCAATACTCATCACTACAGCAAGATTTACTGATGTTTCAGTTAGCTTAAGACCCCCTGTTGCTTTTATAATAACATTCTTATCATAAAGTCCTACCCCTCCTCTTTCCTCAAGAATTGAGATAAGAGTCCCTAGTTGTTCCTTCCTTGCAAAACACTCACTTAGTCTGCTTGGATAAGGGGTAAACGATTTAGATACAAGACTTTCTACCTCTATAACAATTGGTCTTGTACCATCCTTTATAACGGCTAAGGCACTACCTGGAACTAGCTCTTCCCTTTTGGTCATAAAAAACTCCGATGGGTCAGTTATTTCTTCCATCCCTATTTCCGTCATGCGGAATAACCCACTTTCAGACGTATCCCCATATCTATTCTTTTTGCTAATTAAATGCTTCAGTTCTTCTCCATCTTCTCCTTCTATGTATAGTACTGTGTCCACTAAATGCTCTAGTATCCTAGGACCCGCCATCTCATCAGCTTTTGTCATTTGCCCAACCAGGAATACAGCTCTTGGTCTATCTGGATTTTTTGCTTTATCCTTTAAAGCTGTTGCACATTCAATTACTTGAGTAGGAGATCCTGCTCTTGAACCTGAATACTCCTCTAAAGTAAATGTTTGAATACTGTCAAGTATTATTAAGTCTGCGTCAACTGCTTCTATATGTTGTAATATATCATCTAACTTAGTATCAGAAACTACCCAGAAATTATCAGCTATTTCTTTTACCGTACGATCAGCTCTATTTTTAATTTGACTATTGCTTTCCTCCCCAGATGCATATAAAATTTTGTATCCTTTCAAAGACAGTGCATTTGCTAGTTGCAATAAAAGAGTTGACTTGCCCATGCCAGGAGGTGCTGAAATTATACTTATACTATCTCTAACTATTCCACCACCCATAACCCTATCAAATTCTGAAACTCCTGTAACTATCCTGTCACTGTTTGATTGTACAATCGCCCTTAGTTTTGTTGGGTTAGTTGTTATTGCCATTCTACCTGAGTTAGATTTACTAAAGCTTGCCTTAACTATTTTTTCTTCATATGTGTTCCAAGCACCACACTCATTACATTTCCCCATCCATTTTGGAGAATGCGCCCCACAGTCTTTACAGATATAAACTTTTTTATCTTTAGCCAATTAAATACATCCCCTTATTATCATCCTCTATGCAATTATTTATTTGTTTATTTGTTTATTATTAACATCATTCCACTATATAATCATTTAATGCACTATTTTACCATTATATCATAAACCTAATTGACTAACAAAGTCTTCAAAGTAATATGAACAATCTTTCTGCATTCACTTCAAACACAATTATAAATTAATAAGCTTTACATAAAATCATTTTAGAACGTTTTTTTGTTTCAAGTTCTTTATGAGCTTGCTTTTTTTTCTTTTAAAAATTACTGTATTTTTGTAACATGTATCTTCATTTTACAAAAGTAAAAATATAATCTAGTATTATGTTTACCGTCTTTTTTATTCTCTAGCCACCATAAGTATCCGTATTTCTGCCCATTACCCGGATCTGATTGTGCTTTAAATAATTTCTTAACCCATTCTTTAGGTATTATCTGATTCCTCTTTCGCTATGCCTTCTTCTCTTCCCTCTTTCATGTAGTTCGATTTTCTAATCTTGTCTATACTCAATTTAAATGCACCTCCATTTTTCTTTTTATATTCCTCATACTTCTTTTCTAGCTCTGGATCTTTAACTAAAAATAAATATTCTAAAAAATCCACTAATCTTTTATCTTTGCCTCGCTCACCTTTATAAGAATATATTACTGCGCCCACTATTTCCGACTCATCGTTATTTTTATACCTAAATTTATCCCATATCCTATAAAAGTATCTGAACATTCTTTCTCCAAAAACTTCTTGCCCAACTTTATATCCTAAAATCTGCATCAGATGTTCTAACTTCCTATCTTTCGACATGTGACAGTCACTATTGTGAGAGCGAAGGTCTCACTTGTTAGAAAATAAAAATAAGCATCAATAGCTGCTACTCCAGCCACTGATGCCCACTCTAATGTTCAAATATCTAATTTGGAAATAGTGTATTTTTTAATTTTATTATTTCCTCATCACTTAATTTAGAATATTTTTTAATCTTCTCAATTGATTCGCCATCTAATAACATTTCTGTTGCTATTACTATCCTTCCTTCTTCTCTTCCTTCTTCTCTTCCTTCTTCTCTTCCTTCTTCCTTGTAGTGTAACTTTCTAATCTCGTCTATACTCATTTTAAATACACCTCCATTTACCATTTTATATTCTTCATATCTTTTTTCAAACTCAATATTTTCGATTAAAAACAAGTATTCCAAAAAATCTACTAGTGCTTTTATTTGATCAGTATTTTTAACTTTATCATATTTTTTTAGTTCTTCTGCTAATTTTATTTTTGCATCATATATGTCTTCATCCCGTATACCTGTTTTTAATATACTTTTTGCCATTTTAAAAACTAGTTTTAGTGGGTTAACATCACTAATTTTTTCGAGTTTTATTTTTTCCACATCAATAGTTTTGAAGTTATATATTAGTATTTCATTTTTTATCCCTGGTACTTTATATACATATTTCTTATCCTTACCTCGTTGACCTTTATATGTATATATTGCAGCTGCCACTATTTCTGATCTATCTTTATGCTTATACCTAAATTTGTCCCATATTCTATAAAAATATCTAAACATTCTTTCTCCAAAGATTTCATCTCCACTACCATAGCTTTGTACTTCTACATGAATGAACAGTATCTTACTTTCCTTATCGTTTAATTTCACTTTTATTATTTTATCTGATATTACTTTTTCACTACTATCTTTATCAAATATATCTTTTTGTATTTCTAATAATTCTTTATCTAATGATTCTGTTTCTACTGTCCAATCTATTTTATTAAATATCTCTGGAAAAAGTAGTTCTACTATTTCTACTTCAAAAGCTTCTAAAATTGCTTTCCATGCTGCATCAAAATCATGTTTCTTTGCCAAGGCTTTTTCACTTCCTTATATATCTTTTGTAAAATAATTAATCTTATTTTATTATATCATATTGACTTTTCATTTACACTACTTTTAGATATTAAGCAATATCGTATATATTGCAATATTAAATGCACGAAATTTTTAAAAATAAGAATACCAGCTTTGGTATTCTTATTTTTCAGATTTTTCTATTACAGTGACTTATCTGGATTTCTATTTAATTATATAAGTACTCTTAATATAGTAATTTGTCTACGGTCTATGTCTTTAAACAATACAAACTCTACCTCAGCTAAAAAACACTATGCATTTTAATTCTTTTTATTACTTCTAGCCATTATGTCCTTAATCATTTCTAAATTATCAGTAAGATTACTTAGAACCATGACCGCTTGACCTATCTTGTCGTCACCTTTAATAAACTTGTTTTCAACGAATATCTTTTTAATTTCATCTAGTCGTCTTTCTTCTTCACTATTTAAACAACCAACAAGTTCTTTCCACTTAAGCATATTCGCCTCTGCCCCAGTTGTTAATGTTTGGGAGTCATTCTCATAGCTTCCAAGTATTTTCTCAAATAATTCTTCATCATTCATAACAGAAACAACATTCTCTGCAATCTTATTCATATTTCTATAAGAACCTTGCAGTTTAAAAGGTGGTTCATTCCTATACTCATCAGCTTGAGATGCTGAATATATATATTCCATGTTAACCTTTAATACTATATCCCGTGCTATAAATAACTTTTCTATAACTCCAATATATTCATTAAGCTCATCTATAGAATAAGTACCCTCAAAAGTAATTTTTTCTCTTTCCACTCCACTTGCCATTTCAATAAGACCATATAAATCCTTCTGGCTTCTATTTGATAGCTTACTAAGTACTGGACTTGAAGTTAAACTGTTTTCAATGTAACTAAGCTTAAATGCTTCTTCATTCTCACGAAGCATATCTCCAAGATTGTATACATCTGCTCTATTAGATAGCATATCTGGTATCTTGAATTTTTCACCACTTTCTGTATATGGATTACCCGCCATAACCACAGCTACCTTTTTACCTCTTAAATCATAAGTTTGTGATGTACCATTGTATACCCCTTCAATCTTTCGTTGACCATCACATAATGATATGAATTTCTGTAGAAATTCTGGATTACAGTGCTGAATATCATCAACATATATCATTATATTATTTGCCATCTTTAATGCAAGATTAAGTTTTCTTAGTTCATCTCTAGCACTAGTATTATTAGCCATCGTAGGATCTAATGAAGTAACTGCGTTTCCTAGGGCGGGACCATTAATTTTAACAAGATTAATACCAAGTCTACTTGCTATATACTCCATCAAAGTAGTTTTACCATAACCCGGTGGAGAAACTAAAAGTAACAATCCCATTAAATCTGTTCGCTTATTTTCTCCTACAACGCCAATTTGTTTAGCTAGGTTATTCCCTATTAATGGTAAATAAACTTTATCAATTAGCTTATTTCTAACAAATGATGATAGTACTTTTGGTTTAAAATCATCTAAATGAAGTTCATTTTTAAACTTCTCTACTAGTTCCTTTTTAATATTCTGAAACTTAATATAATCGCGAACTACGCTCTCACTATAATATTTTAACCTTTGCATAAATTTTGTATAAGCTAAAATATATATGCCTCCATTAATTACCCCGTGTGTTCCAACAATTCCCTTTATGGTTGTTTGAGTCTCAACATTAATAACTCTGCCTAAACTAGCATTATCCTCAATTAGCAGAATAATAACTTCGTAAAGCACCCCTGATAATTCTTCCTCGTCCAAAGCTTCAAATATATCGGTATTGTCTATTACATCAAAGCGATAAGCATTAACCCATTCTTTAATAAGATAAAAAACTCCTTCTATATCTTTTAAACTATTTTTAACTGATGTAGAGAATTCATCTAAAGCATTGTTATCTCGCATGTAGTTCATAAAACCATCATATATTTTTTTAGCTGACCTGCTAACTACAAAATCTTCACCTTTCATAATCTCCATGCAAAGATATTCTGCCGCATCAGGGATATATTTGTTATCAAAGAAGCTTATTTCCTTATAGGTATTGCTCATTTTTTCAATTATATATGGAACATAGTTCTGCAAATTAGGTAGTGATTTAAAATACAACTGAACCTTAGCTAATTCTTTTAAGCGAACTGTCAGCAGCTTTTTAGTTTCATCATCTACTAAACGATTCCAAAACAATCTAGCTAAAGCTCTAACCGGGCTTTTATATATTAACAAATCTATATTGTAATGAAGTTCAAGTAATACTTTTAGTATCTTTGCCCCATCACTATCGTGTACCCCTTTAGTGTAACCCTCTTGATATCTAGGTTCCATAAACTTTTGAACAAGTTCAACTAATTGTGGCTCCGTCTTTGAGTACAAAATATCTAATCTCTCAAATTGCATCTTTCTTGCTGCTTCAAAAACTGAATAAGCAAGGTATTCCGCTCTATAAACATCCACATTCTCTGATAGGATACTCTGATCAAACACATGCTGAAACTTACTAATTTCCGGGTGCACTACCTTATCCCAAAAATCTGTCCCTGCTATATGGTAATACAAATGATCATCCTTTTGTACTATGGAAAGATCTATAGCTTTCGTATTTACTGAGAAGTGATGTTTGCCTAGTTTTATCACGTTCTCTCCGTCTACATATAGCTCTTGCTTATCCTTCAAATTGCGAATAGTATCCTCTTTTAGAGTCTTTAATTTTGAACTAATCTCATCAGCCTTAACACTATCTCCCAGCTCTCGGAGTTTAGATATAATGTCCCTTACCTTCTCAGCCATTATGTCAGTAGCAAGATATCCATTTATCCCTTCTACAGAGTCTAAACCCTTTAACCTATTAGCTATTCCGCTGATAATGCGAACAGACGAGTTAAACAATCCAATTATTCGTTTATTTAACTTATCTAGAAGTGACTGTTTCTTACTTTCAAAAGCATTATATAACTCTTCTCTTTTTTCACTAAGTTTTACTACATAATCATCAAATTCAGCAAACTTTCCTTCTAATTCCTGTATTTGAACCATAACCTTATTAAGATACTGCTCGCATTTATCTGCCGTATCTGAAATATCCAAATAATTCACTACAGCTTGACTAAGCAGTTTCATTTGGGAGTTAAACTGCAGCGTCATTTCACTCTTAGCAAATTCCTCTACCCTAGACTTTACCCTTGCCTTTGCATTATTTAAAAGAGAAAATAATGTAGAAATTTTATCTATTATCTCTGTTGTTATGGTAGGGTCTTCAATCTTAAAATTACCTACAATATCTATAAGAAGTTCTAAATCGCTAGAGGCTTCATCCATCTTTTCTGTAAGCTCTTTCCCCTCTTTTGATTTATTAACCTTATCAACAGCATCTCGTAAATCTTCTACTCTATGGGCATAAATCTTAAGCCCTTCAGGCTGTATTAAGAATTCAACACATTTCTTCGCCAATTCCTCATTTTTTTCGCGTGCCCTAGTATCAAGTGAATCAACAATGGAAAGGTCTATATATCGTAAGTCCCTTAATGAAACAATCCTGCCTCTAAGATTTCGAATATCAGTAAGGACCCTTACATATTCAGAAACGGTATCAAAAGTTCCATATTTCAACTTTTTTAATAGCTGCTCTGATTCATCTTTTACATCGCTTATTTGCTTTTGGGTTGAATTCCTAATTCTAACTACTTTTTCAAACTCACCTATTGCAAAAGTTGATGTCTCTTTTATACGTAGAAGCACTTCTTTTAAATTATATGCTTCCGGCTTTTCTACCCAAAAATACGCATCAATTATTTGCTGAGATTCTTTTACAATATCAAAATAAATACTCTGATAGCCCTCACCCTTTTGAATTAGTTTGAAAACAATGGTGCAATCAGCCATACACTTAACGATATCCACATTACCAATATTAAAAAGAATGGAATCAGTGTGACCTTCCCTTACATAGTTTTTGCCCACATAAGGCGTTTGCCATATCTGTATCATATGATTCTTTCTTGGTTCATTTTCATGTTTAAATACAATCATTTCACCATTATTAAAATGAGAGTATCCCGTGCAAACAATTGGTGTTTCAATTGTTTGCTGGATTATATTATATGAATATATTAAATATATTCCGCTTTCTATATTATAAAAAATATACTGATAGTCTTCTCCATTAGATGAGCTAATCATCTGATCAAATACTGAATGCTCTACTGGAACATCAAATAATTTATATTCTCCGTTTTGTAGATAATAGCCTTTTGGGAAAATAAGTCCATGATTTCCTGGTAAAAGCATACAAGTATCTTTTATTGAATCAATTCTTATAATATTCTTCAATTTGTTGTTAAATAAAAAGTACCTATAATCATTTTCCTTATAAGGCCTTATTTTAAGTATTATTATTTTACCTAAATCAGCATAAAATATTTCTGCATCATCAAGGTTCTGGTCTTTATCCTCCACTGCTTCAGAATAAATTCCCTTACCTGTCTGAGTATTATCCTCAATTTTAATTGTTAAATCTCCACCAAGTGTTTCTACAAATACCTTATCTAGAATTGAAACATGGGGATGAACACCACTACGCTGATCATCCCGCGTTGCTTTAACAAAATTGAACTCATTTTTACTGGCAAACACAACTTCATGTTCACTTCTACAGTCTACATATATTAGCGTGTCACCTTCAATTAGCCATTTAAAGGCTTTAATATCAGTAGCATTCACTCCTGTTTGAAAAACCATGTAAAAATATGGTTCTATTATAGTAAACTTAGCAAAAACCGTATTCTTATAATATTTATATAGATCATCGAAATCTTTCAAAAACTGCTGGTCATTAATTAAGTGGAGTGTTTGCTTTTGAAATGTACATTCTTTATATTTATAAATTGAAAATACATCACTGAGTTCCACCTTAGATTTAAGGCCTATATTGACATTGTATCCAAAGATGAAAGAATCATCTACTGGTGCCATATCTCTAGGTATACAATTATTCTCTGTTATTATTCTCTCGCTGCTAAGAAGCTTTGTTTCAATAGAACCAAAAACTTCTTTTCGCACCAAGTTAAGACTCTCAACACGTTCTTTTAAGTCATTGCCTTGTTTTGCAAGACGATTTTTAATAACCTCATATGTGCTACTATCCATATCATTGTTTTTAATATTTATATCTTTATCATCCAACTTTATCTACCTCATTCACGTGTAGTTTAGGTATATGTGCTTTTACTTACCTTGTATAATATTTGCTGGCAAATTACCTACCCCTGCCTTATTAGCAGTATCTAGAAGCTTTTCCAGCATTGTCGTGTCAGCACTACTGGCACCCTTCATCATCCTATTAACAGCACCAGCTATTGATAGGTTCTTCAAATCTTCTGATGTTATGTTAAATCTACCAGTTAAATCTTGTAATTGTTTCTTAAAGTACTCTGGATCACCTGTAATAAATGTATCTTTAATATCAGTAAGTACTTCACTACTATTTACTAAACGGTCATAAGATTTACCTTGAGTAATTGAACCAATAATCTTATCGAAAAACATTGTTTCTCCGCCTACAATATCAATTTTAGCTGATTTAAGCGCTTCGTTAATAACTGAAGCTTGTGCCTGTGCAATATCCTTCTGAATATTGATACTGGCAAGTTCAATCTCTTTCTCTTTTTCAAGTTTAAGTTTAAACTCCTCATGGCCTCTACCAACTTCATCTAATGCCTTCATACTATTAGCTTTTTCTTTAATCCCTTCTGCTTCTGCTAGGTATTTTTTCTTTAAGATATCTGCTTCAACACTGCCTTCTTTCTCTTTTACATCAATCATAGCACTATCACCTTTTGCCTGCGCTAGAGCTTTTGCTTCTATAACTTTCGCCTGAGCTATACCACTAGTTGATTCTTCAAGGATATTAGCATCAACAATAACCTTAATTGACTCAGCTTCCTTTTGTGCAGCCTTAAGTTTAGCCTCAGCATCAATAATTGTTTTCTCAGCTAAGCATTCAGCCGCTTGTTTTGAAGCCTCTGCAGCTCTAACCAAAATAATACGGTCTTTTTCTCCTTGTTCTTCCGCTTTTTTAATTGCTACAGTTTTGAAACGTTCTGCCTCAGCAATTGCACGGGTATCTTTAATTTTCTCTTCTTCAACCGCAGTATCTTTCTCAACTGCTACTCTTTCTCTTATAACTATCTGAATATTTTTCTTTTCAACTTCTAATGCTTTCTCCTTTTCAATAATGGCAAGTTCAACTAATTTTTCTTTCTCTGTTCTTTCAAGTAATCTTTTTTTATCAACTCTTTCAGTCTCAATTGCATCTGTGCTTTCTTTTGCTTTCTGTGCAACAATAACTTGTCTATCTTTATTTTGCTCGGCAACTTCAATTTCTTCATCAGATTTAACTCTTGCTAGCTCTGACTTTAATCTCTCTTCTTGGGCTACTTTTGCAGCTTCTGCCGTTTCTCTAGAAACAATAATTGCAATTTCTCTTTTCTGCTTTGCTTCTGCCTCTGCATTTTGCTTTTCAAGTTCTAGTATTGCCTCTCTTGCAGATACATCCTGTTGTTTTATAGTTTTTTCTTTCTCTCTTTGTATCTGATTAGCTAATATTAACTGTTTTGCAGTAAGCTCAGTTATTTTCTTAATGCCCTCTGAATCTAATATATTGTTACAATTAAGTAAGTTAACATCAGTTTGTTCAAGATAATCAATAGCAGCATCATCCATCACATAACCATTTAAATCCGTTCCAATAATTTGAAGAATTTCATCTTTAAAAGTCTCTCTTTCAGTATATAGCTGAATAAAATCAAACTTCTTACCAACTGTTTTTAAAGCTTCTGAGAACTTAGAATCAAAAAATTCCATAAGTGTTTTTGGATCAGATGCCTTTTGACACCCTAATAACTGAGCGACTTTTAGTACATCCTCTCGTGTTTGATTAACTCTAACAAAAAATACAACTCTAATATCAGCTCTTAGATTGTCTTTACAAATGAGTCCATCTTTACCTTCTCTAGCAATTTCCACTTTCTTAACCGAAATATCCATGATTTCGTATTTATGTATTGTAGGTACTACAAAAATACCACCAAAGCACACACTATTACCACCAACACCATTTCTTATTATAACCTTGCCCTGCTCCACCTTATGGTAGAACTTAGAAAACAATGCTAATAAACCAATGATTACTACTACAACTACTCCTATACTAACTAACAAAACCTGAACCGAATAACTCATTTTATCACTCCTTCATTTTTAACAATGTAATACACGTTTTTGTCAATGTCTTTTCTGACAACAAATGCAACCTGCTCTTTATTAAATGACTCTAAATTATATTCTGCTCTCACATTTATCACCACAGAAGCCCCGTCTCTTTTTAGTTCTGCCTGTCCTAGTCGACCATTTTTGACATTACATTTAAGTATACATAATTGACCGATTACTTCACTACCTCTGTCATCTTGCATACTGCTATACTTTAAAATAACTTTGAGCGGAAAGGACACAAACTTAGTAATAACCATACTAAGCATCAATGCTGGTATTAATAATACTGTATTCACTACCCCTCCGATAGTTATCGGTAAGTAATACATTAACATAGCTATAATCCAAAAATTTAATGTTAGTACACTAAAAATAAACATAAATGGCAATTCTGACGCATTCAGAAATCCCAGTAGCGCAATGAGTGGGCCTGAAGTATCACCAGCCTCTAAATCAAAATCAAAATCTAAAAAATCAAAGTCTAAGAAACCAATAATGACAATAATCCAATACAACACTATAAGTATTAACAATACTGTTGGTATAATATTTATCCCTTCGAAAGCATTTTTTAAAAGCTCTGGCATAATACCCCCCCTCCTCATACATTCCCCTCAACTTAACTGTACATTCTTCACATTCATGGAATGCTAACCCAACATTACCATTAAATAATTTGTCATAAGTATATTTTATTATATTGTGGTTGAAATGTAAATAATAAGAATTTAAATTTATGGGAGACTGTTTAGTCCATGGACGTAATAAACGTAAAAAAGTATACAGCTATTTCCACAAAACGGTGGTATCAACTACAATATCACATTGATCTTTAATATTCAGTGTTGAGAAATAATATTCCTCCATGGGAATCCATTTATCTAAAAAATTTTGAAGCATCTCTTCTCCGTTGCGCTTTTGAATGCGCTCATACTGAGCCTGCGAACTTAAATCCAAAAAAATTCTATAATCATAATACTTCGCAAGGGTAGGATGCAGACAGTAAACACCCTCAACGATAGTGATTTTTTTAGGCTCTACATGGATAGGTTTACTTAGTGCTCCTTTCAAACATGAATATTTTCGATAAGTAACAGCCTCCCGATTTTGTAGTGATTTAAGAACTTCATCTTCAAATCTCTCATAATGTACATTGCCACCCGGTTGTTCCAAACGGTCCTTTGTTTTCATATCAAAGGGAAGGAAAAAGTCGTCCATATGAAAGACATTACAGTCAAACTCCTCTGAAAGTAATACTGAAAGAGAGCTTTTACCACTACCACACCTACCTTCAATTGCTATAATTATAGGTGCACTTGCCTTAGCTAACTTTTTCACTGCTGCAAACACCAAAGGATACTTTACGTAATTCTGCTTAACTACATCGTCTTGTGTATTAATTTTCATGATGTGTCCCTCCTTAGTATTTTTAATTTACCCTTATTATAGTACATTCTAATTACAAAAAAACACATAAATAAGCTAACTGTAAAGTTAGCTTATTTCTCTATTCTTCATAACAAATAATCGGAGTTCCCTCTTCTATATTTTCAAAAATTGTTTTAGCTAAGTATATTGGAGCATTTATGCATCCATGGCTTCCTCTGCTCTTATATATTTCTCCTCCAAAAGAGTATCTCCAGCTTGCATCATGTATTCCTGTATTCCCGAAAAAAGGCATCCAATAAGTTACTGGTGCTTCATAACCTTGTCCAGTTAATATTGCCCCCTTTTGTTTATAATTAAGCATATAAGTTCCAAGGACAGTAGAACGTCCTCTATTTGGATTTCCTGTTACTACAGAACCTTGCGCTATTATCTTTCCATTTTTATAAAACCATAAATACTGTCTTGTTATATTAACTTCTACATAAGTATTGCCTATTTCATTTTCCGCTCTATATAAAGCCTTCTGAGTATATATAGGTTCTTTTTCAAGTACATTACCAAGTTTTATATTTTCTAATAATGCTTCTGTTTCAGCCTCACGATTAATTGCCCATCCATAAATCCCCCCACTAACTTCTACTATTTTCCCTATAGATGTTTTAAAATTTCTTGATATTCCAACAGTATCATATTTTATACTCAGTTCTTTAACATATTTCATAACTGCTATTTTACTTATTACCATTTCTAAATTTTCATCAACGCCAAGCCACTTACTTATTATATTTCCATCTAATATTTCGTTTTTACTCCCAAATTTATAAGTAATCTTTGCTTTCACATATTCATTTAGTAAATTCTTGGTTTCAAAAGTTTTATCAGAACTTAAAGTGTATCTTGGATTTTCATAACAATGACTTTCATTTAAATCTAATTTTCTTACTCCTTTTAGTATGCTCATTTCTATATCTTCATATAATTTACCTTTAATTATCTTATTTCCATATACTTCTTCAATAATTGTATAGGAACCATTTTTATACTTAAAGCTTACATTTTGAGGTTGTATAATATCTGTATTTGAACAATTTAATTCATTTATCTTATTTTTTAAATTATCACTATTGTAAATAAATAAATCCTCAACATAATATTTTTGCTCCTTTAACAATGAAACTATCCATTTAAAAGAACTTTGCCCTGGATAAACACTATCAATACTATTTTTTTCATTGTATTCCATTCCTATATCTTGTCCTGTTATTTCTTCAATTTCACCATTTCTTTCTGTTAACTGCAACTTATAATCTTTAACATTACTCCTTATTATATCCTTTATATCCTCTTTTGTTTTTAATGACACATCTACCCCATTTATCACTGTATTAAAAAAGGAATACTTAGAAAAGTATAAAGAAATAAGTAAATATATTAGTATAATTGAAGCTATTAAAATAATAACATTTCCTGTACCCTTACTTTTAAAAAGCTTTTTTAAATCAAAATTCACCATATCGATTTATACCTTTCATCAAAAATTTAAACATAATAACTAGTTTATAATATGTTTAAATTTTTGATTTTAAAACTAAAACCTTTATGCTCACTTAACAAATAAATAATCTTTCCACACTGGGCTACTTTTAATCATATTTTCTTCCACTGTCTTATAAGGAATTACCATCTCAAGGTGATCCCCAATAGCATGCGGAACTTCAATACTTATTATAACCCCATCCATAGTTAACTTGTAATTTACTTCTTGTGTTTTTAAAAGATTAATTAAATCTTCGTTAGAATATTGACTTTCAATTGTTTCTTTAAGATTAACACCGGATTTTTCTAAATCTAAATCATCTCTAGAAGGTGAATAAATACCTGATTTGAAGGCTTCAACAAACTTATCATCAATAACAAATATATCTTTTAAAATCAAGGTATCAACTTCACCCAATGTAATATTTTGCGTGTAATATATATTAACTGGATAAGCAGATTTCTCAAAATTAGAGGTTCCCTGATAGACAATGCTAATTACTTTGTTCTTGTAATCTGTGATTTCATATTTTAAATCCATAGAAAAAGCATCCATATCCTCTTGCCCCATCCTAAGTGTATCCAATTTCATTTTAATATACTCCTGAATTGTTTTATTTACTAAATCCACCTTGGCTTCATTATTTGACTTGTTAAGCTGTGGAAATTTTATTGTGATTCCCTTCTCTGTATAAATTTCATCAATAATACTGTAAGTAAAGTCTGCTTTTTTCGCAATCTCAGAATTTTTCACTTCTGTATTTTTTGCAGATTCTACTATCACTTCAGGCGATGTATTCTTTGTAGGTTTCACCATCACTTCAGGTGATGTTTCGTTTCCCTTACACGCAGCAAGACTTATAGCTAGTATGAAAACACCTGATAGAACCAAACTTTTTTTAATATTTTTCATGCTTAACCCTCCATATTCTTTATTTAATTTTCGATTAATTTTATTAATAAGTATACGTGGCGATAGCAATCTTATTTAATATTATTATTTATTACGGAATTGTCCTAATTGGAACTATAAATTCAAAAATAATATTGCAACCCAGTTAATAATACTGAAATTATACAAATTTGTAAAGATAATATGGAAATTTTTTTTAAGATTAATTTCACAAGAATTTGAACTTATTGAAGTGAAATAAGATTACAGCAAAGTTCCACTTTTGTGAATTTGCTTTTATGAATTCTATTTGATATTATATGATTTGTAAGAACATTACGAAAAGTTATTAAAGAAGGTGGAGAACAATGGATAATCAAGAGCAAAAACATCAAAGGCGTGTTCGATATAAAGGCACTAACCCTAGATCTTTTAAAGAAAAATATAAGGAACTTCAACCAGAAAAATATGCTGATACTGTGGCAAAAGTTATTCAAAAAGGCAGTACTCCTGCTGGTATGCACCGTTCAATTTGCGTAAAAGAAATATTAGAATTTTTACAAATTACTCCTGGTCAAACAGGACTCGATGTAACACTAGGTTATGGTGGTCATAGTTTAGAGATGCTTAAATGTTTAAACTCAAAGGGGCACTTGTATGCAATCGATGTAGATTCTGTTGAATTACCTCGCACCCAAAAGCGTTTAGAGAGCTTAGGTTATGGCTCCGAAATTTTAACGATTAAACAAATGAATTTTTCCGATATAGATCAAATTGCTTTAGAATCAGGGCCACTAAATTTTATATTGGCAGATTTAGGTGTCTCTTCAATGCAAATAGACAATCCTGAAAGAGGATTTTCATTTAAGAGTGAAGGGCCACTGGACTTACGTCTGAATCCTAATAGAGGTCAATCTGCCGCGGATCGTCTAAAAACTCTTTCGGTAGATGAATTAGAGGGTATGCTTATAGAAAATGCAGATGAGCCAAATGCTGCACCAATAGCCCGCGCTATTATTTCCAAAATTAAAAAAGGAATAGACATATCAACAACAACTCAGCTTCAACAAATTATAAGTGAGGCTCTTAAATTCATTCCAGGAAATAATAGTAATGATGTTATTAAAAAAACCTGTCAGAGGTGTTTTCAAGCGTTACGAATTGATGTTAATAGTGAATTTGAAGTGTTATATGAATTTCTGGAAAAGCTTCCTGATACCCTTGCAAAGGGTGGACGCGTTGCTATACTTTCATTTCATTCAGGAGAAGATCGTCTTGTAAAAAAATCTTTTAAGCGTTTTTTCCGTGAAGGTGTCTATAGTGAAATAGCTCCAGGTCCTATAAGACCATCATCACAAGAATGTAATACCAATGGTCGTGCTCGCTGTGCTAAATTGCGTTGGGCTATAAAAGCATAATTTTTAAATAATTAGATCAAAAATGCCTATTATAATCAATTATCTTGGTTATAATAGGCATTTTATATTCTTTTATAAATTTTATAATAATAAAGGTAAAAATAATTATGAATTAATATTTAGATTTATTAATATAATTAAATGATTACTATATTAAAGGAGTAAAATTTTGAGAGTTTTTATTACTTTAGATATAAAAAAGTTATTAAAACCAATTCCTTTAGTTGCCGCATGTTTTATTATACTTTGGGCCGCAAGTAGTATTTTAAAATCCACTACAACTATATTACAAAGGGACAAAGAATACCTTATACTAGCTTACAATGATAGTGGTATGCACTGTATTCAGTCTGATTACTCATCTTTTATGATACTTCCTCCAGCAAATACAATTCGTGTACAAGTATTTGAAAAAGGCGTAAAAGAAGCCAAATTAATAAATGGTGGGGTAATAGTAGAGTATGCAGTTAATAATAATACTTCCTCTATTGATAAGGTTAATTTTTGGGATTATGCAAAAGCTTATGGTTATAATTTAAAGCCTAATGAAGGTATTACTGGTAATTACTTAAGCGGAACATGCAAACTATCTGTGGATAAAAAATATTATGAAGCAGAATATATTCCCATAACACCTTACAATGATGGAAGCAAAATTATTAATCCATATCAAACCGTAACTATTACAGTGAAAAGTGCAATAACTAAGAAGGTTATAGCCGTAGAAGATGCAGTTGTTGCACCAGTTTCAACTGAAATGCTCTGCAGCAATTGCCATGGAAAAACTAATACAAATGCTAATATATTAAAATCTCACGATAAAAATAAAGGCACAAAACTTTATGATGATTCAATAAACGGCACACCACACAGTTGTAATGAATGTCATCAAGATAATGCATTAAATGCTAAGGGGAAAGAAGGGATTAAAAGTCTTTCACTTGCAATGCACGATTATCATGCCTCTAAAATGACAATGTCAAGCCTTGAGAATACTTGCTATAATTGTCATCCAGGTGTTGAAACTAAATGTAATAGAGGAGTTATGGCAGCCGCAGGATATACTTGCAGTAGTAGCAAATGTCATGGAGATATGGAGACCGTCTCTAGTTCTCAAAAACAAGGTAGACAGCCATGGATTAATGAGCCAAATTGTGGTGATTGTCATGGGGTAAATTATGCACCTAATACTAATACATTATACAGTAAGTCATACCTTCAGAATGGACCTTTGGCAATGAATGATTTTATTACCTGTGAGACCTGCCACAATAGCCCACATGCAGAATGGCCATCTACATTAGAGTTAGACAATCAAATACCTATAAAAATTTATGGTGTACCTGATTTTATTAGAAAATGTTCAGCATGTCATGAGCAAAAGGGGGATGTAAAAATACACGGATATAAAGGAGTGGATTAAAAATGAATCTAGGTGAATTATTGCTTGTTATTGCTTTAATAATGAGTTTAGGAAATATAATTGTAAGTTTATTCTTTCATAAAAAAAAATTTGCAAGTTTTTGGGTAAATCTATTTTTATTTAGTTCTATATTTTGTATAACGGCTTCTATGCTACTCCTTATTTATTATCAATTTACCTTCAATTTTCAATATGCTTATGTATTTAATCATATTTCAAAGTCGCTAAAACCAATTTACCGCATTTCAGCTCTTTGGGCAGGACAGGAGGGTTCTTTTCTTTTGTGGGCAATGATTGCAATGTGGATTAATCTACTGGCACGTGGTGAGCGTAAGTCTTATGTTATCTATACCTTGATAAGTACAATCATTTTGATCTTAGCTCTTTCAAGTGCTCCATTTTCTCTTATGAATTATATACCAACGGAAGGAAATGGACTTAATATAGCACTACAGGATCCATGGATGGTAATTCACCCACCTCTTGTATTTATAGGATACTCTGCAATGGGAGTGTTATTTTCTCAAAGTTTTAGAAAAATTAATAGAAAATGGGTAATTGCGTCCTTACTATTTCTTGGGGCTGGAATATTTTCCGGAAGTTTGTGGGCTTACCGTGCACTAGGATGGGGTGGTTACTGGGCGTGGGATCCTATTGAAAATGCAGCTTTGGTTCCCTTTCTTATTTTAACTGCAATCGTTCATAAGAAAAAAATATCTCATAAGCTTGCTATGATTCCTTTTATTTTAGCTATCTTTGGTACGTTTTTAGCAAGAAGTGGAATTTTACAAAATACATCAGTACATTCTTATGCCTCATCCTCGATATCATTACCACTCTTAATAGTATTCATACTCTCGGTTTTAATATTAATAGTGGCTCTATTAAAGGACAAGCTGAGAAATGGTATTAAAATTAAGGTTAAGGTTAACAAAGCAAAGACTTTATCAGCATTCCGTTATATTATATATATTTTTGCAGTTTATATATTGCTTGGAACTGTCTTACCTATTTTCTCTGGAATTTCAACAGAAATTAGTTTTTATACTCCAGTAGCACTCAGTTTTGCTATTTTTTCTTCAGTTCTTTTTACGGTTTACATGCGTAATTTATTTGAAGTGAATTTTCTAAAAATAATAATCATAAATACTATTTTAATAATTATTATTTCTGCCGCAACAGCTTTTTCATCCTTCCCATGGTTAATTATACTTTGGATAGTGATGCTTCCACTTATCCCTAAAATAATGTTTGTAAGTACTTTTAAAAACATATGGGCACATATTTCTCACATTGGAGTTTTGCTGCTTATAATTGGCAGTATTACATCTTCTGTTTTTAGTGAAGAGGGAATTTTAATGAAAACAAATTTATTGAAAATCCCTTTAGGAAAAACTACAACTATTCATAAACTTTTAGGAGATACCATAATTACTGAAAGTTTAAAATATACAACAAAACCTTTTATCTGGCTATTCTGGTTAGGTGGATTTATGATACTTAGTGGGATTCTTGGTACGCTTTTCTTCTCAAAAAGGGCAAGTAGTGAATAACACCCTACTTGCCCCTTCCTTATTTTCTCTATATCTTATGCATTTGAATTATGAATTATTTTATGTGGAATTACAATTTCTCCTGATTTTTCTAATGCTATTTTTGCGGCAATAGGACCTATTATAGAGTATATAAATGTAGAACATAATATAATAACCCGAATTTGCGTTGCATATTCCGGTATAAGATTCCCAGCAACTACAATTAATCCTAATGCAACTCCTGCTTGTGGCATAAGTGTTGGTCCTAGATATTTACATATCTTATCATCTTGTTTAGTAATTTTTCCACCTAACCACGCACCAGCTATTTTTCCAATAATACGCATAATAACATATAAAAGTCCAATGACCCCTATTCCAGCTAGTGCAGAAATTTTAAAACCCGCTCCGGAAATAACAAAGAATACCATGAAAATTGGAGGTGAAAAGTTCTCTGTAATTTTAATTACACTATCAATATCTTCATATATATTAACAAACACACCACCAAGCGCCATGCAAGCTAGTAGTGGAGATCCCTGAAGTAATCCAGCTACCCAATACGTGATTAATATAAATGCAATAATAATGCAAAGTCTATTTGATGATTTTTTAAACCATCGGAATATTAACTTCATAAGAATACTTGCGATTCCTCCCAAAATAAAGGATATTAATATTCCATATATAGGAGTTAATATTGACAAAATAATATTAGTGTTAATATTTGAAGACATCATTTTTACTATGGTGGTAGCAAATCCAAATCCAATAAGAGCAACAGCATCATCTATAGCAACAACACTCATAAGCATTGATGTTAATGGTCCTTTAGCTTTATATTGATTTATAACCATTATAGTTTGAGCTGGAGCCGTAGCAGCTGCAATTGCACCTAATAATATTGAAAGCTTTATGTCAAAACCAAAAATAATTAAAGTTATGGTTACGAGTATAATCGCTCCAAAAGACTCTGCTATGGCTATTACTATAGGTGAAATTCCAACTTTTTTAAAATAGCTTAAATTGAACTCACTTCCGATTGAAAAAGCAATAAAGCCAAGTGCTACATCTGATATAACAGAAAAACCGTTAACCATATTAGCCGGAAGAAAGTTGAAAAAAGAAGGTCCCAGTAGAAGTCCAGCAATTAAGTAACCCGTTACATTGGGAAGTTTTATGAATTTAGCAAGCCTACCAAAAAGTATTCCGGCAAACAGTATTATAGCAACTTCAATTATTATTTTACTTTCCAATTTTTCTAATCCCCTTCGTAAAATCAATTGGCACACTAAAAATTACACCAGTATCTTCATGTGAAAGGTCCCCCACTACAGACTCGATAGCACTGACAGCTTCTTCTAACTTCTCTTCCTTTATAACTGCAAATATTACCTTGCTTTTTTCTCTTTCAGGATTTAAAAATGCTCTAAGAGATCCTAAAAAAGGGATTTCACCTTCATCATGTGCATGACTTAATAATCTAGCCATACCCACGCTTTCCAAAATCGTGGCCCCGCTGATGTTAATGCGTGCAAGTTCAGTTAAAACCTCATCTAATTTTTCTGTTTTATTTAATATAAAAAATAAAAGCTTCATATTTCCTCCTTGCAACTTTATTTGAAATATTTCAGAATATTTGTAATATGATAAGTATATTACTAATGTAGCTATATTACAAATCAGCTTGAGACAATCATTATTTTAACGGTTGTATATGAAATGTTTCAAAAATAAAAAAAATGCACAAAAGATGCACATAATTTTTATTATACTTTATATTCATATAAATAATAATGAACAATAAGCTTGTCCAATTGCTCACTAACATAAATGATCTCACTATCTACAAGGCTATCAGCCGCTGATATTAACTTTTCTAATTTTTTTCTTAGTAGTTCTATTTGAATACCCATATTCCCCACCCTTTTCTTAAGTCATTTAGTTACAATTATAATACATAATAAGACCATTTGCAACATATAATGGTTAAATTCTAAAAAAATAACTATTAAAGAACTTATTTCTAAGCAATTGAATAGTTATTTGTATAATCTATATCACCATCTTATTACTCCATTTACCACATCTATCTCCAAAACAGCCTACAGTTTTCTCTCCATCTTTTATTTCAATTACCTCACAATTATTACCACAATCATGGCATTCAATACTTTTAGGCACAAAATTACTAGTTGCTGTTTCAAAACCTTTAAAGTTTGTTTTTCCACTTTTGGCTAGTTCTTCTTTTCCAAGTATGGCCGCCCCAATAGCTCCCATTACATCATAGTGTTCTGGAACATAAATTTCTACTCCTAAGGATTTTTCAAAAGCTACTTTAATTCCTTTATTAGCTGCAACCCCACCTTGAAAAAATATTTTAGGTTTAATTTGTTTTCCTTTTCCTACGTTACTAAGATAGTTTCTTACTAGCGCCTCACAAAGGCCCCCTATTATGTCTTGCTCTTTGTATCCAAGCTGTTGCTTATGTATCATATCCGACTCAGCAAATACTGCACATCTACCAGCTATTCTTACAGGTGCTTTAGACCTTAATGCATAATCTCCAAAATTTTCAATAGGTATTTCCAGCCTTTCTGCCTGCCTATCAAGAAAAGACCCTGTACCCGCTGCACATACAGTGTTCATTGCAAAATCTGTAACTATACCATTTTTAAGCAAGATTATCTTTGAATCTTGCCCTCCAATTTCTAATATGGTTTTTACCTCATTATCAATTTGAAGAGCTGCAACTGCATGAGCTGTAATTTCATTTTTTACTATGTCAGCACCTATTAAAAAAGAAGCCATATGTCTTCCACTGCCTGTAGTTCCAACAGATCTTATTTCGTTATTATAATATTTTTCGCTTAAAATTTTAAGCCCATATTGAATTGCAAGTATTGGTTTGCCTTTTGTTCTTAGATATAATTTATCAACAACCTTTAGTGTATTATCTAATAGTACAACATTAGTACTTACAGATCCTACATCAACTCCCATATAGTACATTATTTTTTCTCCTTTCTAGCATATCTATAAATGCTTCTATTCTAGTAACGTATCCCGCTTCTCCAGTCATTTCGTCTACTACCAAAGTCATTATTGGAAAATCTTTATCATTTGAAATTGCAGGTAAAATAGCCTTGGCTACAATTTCAGGCATACATCCCATTGGAAAAATTTGAATTGCTCCATCAAAATTCTCTTTCTCTGCAAGCAGTACTTCTCCTATACATTCCCTAGCATGCCCACCAATATAATGCTGTAGATATTCTTTAGATGCTATTCTTATACCTATAGAGTTAAGATTCACACATTTAAGTAATGCATCTTTAACCCACCAACTAGGAGTAAGCATCCTTTTAGTTGCTACACCGTAATCCATAAGTTTATCTTCTATATAAAGATTAGAAAAAGGTTCAATCACTGTGTAAATTTCACCGATGATAGCAATTTTTATGGGAGATTTATGTTTGTTAATAGTAATATTTTTTATTCTTTTGTTATAATCTTTTAGTATATCTACCATTTGGCATGGAGAATTTGCTTTTGCTGCATCAATTTTGCATTCATTTAAAAGTCTCTTAAATTCTCCCTTGTTTATTTCAAAGCCTGTTAAGTAATGTGCTGCAGCTTCATTTTTTTCTATTAGCTCATTTACATCATAGGCTATCTTTAGTGCTTTAATTCTTTCAACTTTACTTTTTGTACTATTATCTGTAATCTTTTTAAGGCGATTTAAAAATTCATTTTTACCTACATCAAAAGGACTATCTATTACAACAAAAGTTAAATCGTGTCCTATTTTCTTTAGTGCATTAATTTGTAATTCGCAGTACTCACCAAATCTACAAGGACCACAGCTTCCAGGGAGAATTACAGTATCTGCTCCCATCTCTATACTCTGTAAATAATTGCCCATCATAATTTTATATGGCATGCACATCTCTTCAGGTGAAAACTTTGAACCTAGCTCTAGTGCCTCACTACTACTAAAAGGTGGAATTATACACTCTATTGAAAGTCCATCAAATAGTGCTTTAGCTGCAAGATGTGTGTTGCCTAAATGTGGAAATGTTATCTTCATTATTTTTTTTCCTTTCAATCATATCAATAAAAGCTTCAATTCTTGTATCTAGACCGCCTTCACCAGTATGTTCATCAACTTTTAAAACTAAAAGAGGAAAATCCTCTATTTTATCTTGAATAAGCTCAAGTATCACAGAATCTATTCCGCAAGCGAAGGATGATATGTATATAGCACCATTTATTCCGCTATTTTTAGCTATACTAGTTGTAAATCCATAAGAATTAGCCGCGAAAGTCCAAAAGGGCCTCTTAAAAAGAGTTTTTACCTCTTCCTCAATCTGTTCTTCCGCTACATATTCCTCTGTTATAACTCCTACCCCCAGTTTGTTTAATTTTTTTACTATATTCATATTAATAAAAGTATCGTAAAGATTATATGGATGCCCTACTAAGGCAATATTTTTTTTATATCCTTCATCTTTAATACCAAATTTGAAACTTCTCTGTTCTTCTAAGGCCTTACTAAATGCTACTTTTATCTTTTTCTTATCCTTTGTAATCATCCCTCCAAGTTTTTTGCACCAATTATATAATTCCTTCTCGCTAGTAGCGTAAATAGGTTCTATCATTACCTTTGGCAAATTAGGCACGCTATATAAAATCATTTCGGGAAGCCCACAAAATTTGGGGCATATAAATTCCCGCGGGCGGACCCTCATAATCCTAGGTATAATTAATAGGTCACACTTGTCCTTAATATCTATTATATGTCCATGGAATATTTTTATAGGTAGACATGCCTCGTCCACACAGTATTTAACCCCATCATTTAAAATGTTTTTATTTGTATCTATAGATGTAATTACTTCTGCATCTAATTCAATTAAAAACCTATTTATAAAAGGGTAGTATTTGTAATATAATAATCCTTTAGGTACACCAACTCTCATAACTTCTCCTTATTATTCTTTATACTTTCTATTTCTATTCTGAACTACTAGACTAAAAAATATTCCTAAAATAGGTTAATATATGTTTTTTTGTACTAAAAAATAATTGTGCAACATATTTTATTTACAAGACTATTAAAGGATGTGATTAAATGTGAAAAAATATGTTTTGATACTAATGTGTGCTTTTTTATCTTTAAGCCTATTTGGCTGTAATTATAAAATCAATAAAAATATGTTCAGTAAAAATAAACCAAATAATTATCATTACACCAGTTTATTAATGAGTGATTTATCTACAGAAAAGCCAACAGAAATTTATGCTCTATACATGAACTTTTATAAAGAAAAGAATTTTTCCCAGGAAGACTTATCTATCTTCTCTGATTTTTTTAATTCATTAAAAAATGATAACTTTATAGAAAAGCCTGCTGACTTACCAGAAAAGCCCTTATATAAGATTTTTGTAAGCTTTAATAAAAACAAATATATAATAAATCTCTATAATGAAAATTTCATTTCTATATATCCCTTTGATGGTGACTACAAAATGGATTATATAGACACAAGTAAAATGTATAAAGCCTATAATCTCTATGGACTATGCAAATACCTTATACCTAACTAAGGTATTTTTTTTTACAAAATGTTCATTATCCCCTATAAATAATCACATTTAAAGTATATAATTTTCAATATAGATAACAGTAGAGATAATAACGTTATTATCATCAGATAACGACAAGGAGGCTCACATGAAAGTTTTATATTTTAAAGAAATTAATCAGAGAATATCAGGAAAATTATTAAATCCAATTTTTTTAAAAAACAATGGCATTCCAAAAGCTCTTATTGAAATTTTTTTATCCAGTCCATCCTATATAGAAAACGTAAAAGCTATGATAGATTTAAAGGATTTCACATGCACTCGAACTTTTTTAATTTGTAAAAATGTGATAGGTAACCTGTGCAAAGAAGAATTCCCAAAAGACGCACTCTCTTATTTATATAATTACACGTTAAACAAATCCTTTCCAAAGGCCGTAACCATAGCGCTTGATGTAGCCTTATATCCTGCCTGTGAACTATACCTAGCAGTTCTTAGAATTGTATGTGCAGTTCAAAAAGGTTATAACGACAATTCCTGGCAGAGTAACTACGCTATGAATTTCTTGCTTCAAGCAGAAATAGAAAATCTAGAAAATAACGATGAATACTTAAGATTTATTAAGGCTTTCAAAAGTGATTTCATCTATGAAATGATGAAATTAAATGGTGAGGTTTTTAAATATAACACCCTTGATCATATTTGTGGGGTACATTATCTATCGCTGTATATTGCAAGACAACTTAAGGAAAAAGATGTTCAAATAGATTTAGGAAGAGTTTCAGGAGCTGCTGCGGGCCATGATATCGGTAAATATGGTTGCATAGGAGAAGAACTTAAAAGAGTTCCTCATTTGCATTATTATTACACTGATCAATGGTTTAAAAAACATAACATAAACTACATTAGGAATATTGCAATAAACCATTCCACCTGGGATTTAGAAATTGAAAATCTTTCACTAGAATCACTAATACTAATATATTGTGACTTTAGAGTTAAAAATTATGCAACTGGTGAAACCATAGCTATGAATATATTTCCATTAGATAAATCTTTTAAGGTTATCCTTGATAAATTAGAAAATGTTGACGAAAAAAAGGAAAAAAGATATAGACGAGTATATGCTAAATTAAAAGATTTTGAGGATTATTTAATTAGTATTGGTATTAACACTTCCTTAGACAAAAAAGAAGATATAACCATTCAAAAATCTCCAATCTTTTCTTTAATGCAAGGAAATGAGATAGTTCAAAATTTTAAATATCTTTCTATAAATCACAATATCAATTTAATGTATATGCTACGTGATGAATACTCCCTAAATGAAATATTAGAGCAAGCTAGAAGTGAAAAACACTGGAAAAATCTAAGACAATATATAAGGGTATTCGAAGAATATTCTACCTATTTAACTCAAAAACAAAAGCTACAGACTATTAAATTTCTCTTCGATAATCTAACTCATTCTGAAGATGATATTAGACGTCATTGTGCTGAGCTTATTGGGGTACTCATTGCTATTTTTGATGAGGATTATAATAAGGAAATTCCTAAAGATGTAAATATACAAAATTTTAACATAACAAGCCCAGACTTATTCGTAGAATATTTTAATTTGCTACTTTATCCGAGTCATAAGATAATTGCAAGTCATAGAACATGGATGGGTTACAGCACTAGAATTATGGTTAATGCCTTATTTAAAAATTGTAGGAAAAGTATGCTATCTACCTACAGGGATATTATTATTAAATATTATGATTCAGCACGTTTTACCAGTACAGAAACTCAATTATTTCTACTTGAAACTGCAAAATATATTCCAATGGATCCATATGATGACAACTTAGGCGTAGTATTTAATTACATAATTTCAATGACAAATAAAAAAAGCAGTATTCTAAGACTATCTGCACTACAAATTATAAATGACATAATAATCAAGCTTCCAAAAGAAAATTATTTAAAGGATAATTTAAAGATACATTTTAACAATCTCTATACCAAAAGTAAAATTCCTACAGAGAATTTACTTAGACTTAGAATTTTTACACTGCTTGATATGAAAACTTTTATTCCTGTTTTTTACAGATATTGTGAGCAAGATTATGCAAAAATACCTGACATATTTTTAAGCAATTTGAAAACAGCAACTGATTGGATTAAAAAGAAAAATCAAATAGATTTACTTTTAAATTATACTATGTACAAAGCCCCTACTACAGGCATGCACACAGCTATTCATTTTTGTAATTTACTTAAAGTAAGCGCTGTTGAAGCTGTTCGTAATAGAGCTGGCGTTGCTATACATAAACTTATGCCACTTTTATCACTACCTGAGCGAAATGAGGTTGCAATAGAACTTCTACGTGCACTAGAAATAGAAGGTCACCGGTTTACTGAGTACATTCCGCCTTTCCTAGGTGAAATACTTCTTTGGCTACAACCTAGGGAATTAAACGAAATTATTGATGATTTAAAAATAAAAATAAAGATAGCTACTGAGAATGTAAAGCCCTTGGTCCTAAAGACCATAGGTGTGTGTTTATCTAATTATCCAAAATACAAAAGTAGATTTGTTGAAAAATCAGAAGATTATGACCTGCGAATGTTAAACATGCTTGGAATTCTTTTAAATGGACTAGGTGATTATAAAACAAAAGTTAAACAATCTGCTATAAGTACCTTTGGAAAAGATATTTTCGGTTCTAAACTTTTATCTTTTGAAGAAAAGTGTATTATATTTAGATTAACATCAAAAAAAATTCTTACACTAATTGCTGAGGATAAATCAGAGCAATTGCTTTTTCTTACAAATTCTGCTGCACTTAATCACATATATAGATTTATATCAGATTATAGTTTTTTTGTGGGTAATATTGATATACCTCTCCCAACAAAAACAGCTTTTTTCCCAGGCACTTTTGATCCTTTTTCACTTAGTCATAAGAACATTGCAAAAACAATAAGAAATATGGATTTTGAAGTTTATTTATCTGTAGATGAATTTTCTTGGTCAAAAAAAACCTTACCAAATTTACTTCGTAAAAATTTACTAAGTATGTCCATCTCAGATGAGTTAAATATTTTTATATACCCAGAAGAGTTTCAAACTAATATTTCAAATCCACAGGATTTAAAAATATTAAAAGAAAATTTTAGTGGTTCTGACGTTTATTTTGTTGGTGGAAGCGATGTTATATTAAATTCAAGTTGCTATAAAAATCCTGTAACGCAGTTCTCTATACACAATTTTTCGCATATAATTCTTGAACGTGGAAAAAACAGGCTATTAACTGAAGCTTCTAAAAAAATACTTGGTGAAATTAAATATATAAATTTACCTGCTAGTTATGCAAACATTAGCTCTAGTCAAATAAGAAACTATATTGACAATAATCGAGACATTTCAAGTTTAGTTGATCCGCTAGTTCAGCAGTATATTTATGAAAATGGTTTTTATCAAAGGGAACCACAAGAAAAACCTTCTTTGGCCTCTTCTCATATAGATATTGAGTTTATTTCAGACACAGAGATTACTGAAATTTTCATAAAAAAGCTCTCCGATTGTTGTGATGATAAAGCCCTTATCTTTGATATTTTAACTGAGCTTTCAAAGAAAATCGCTCCTAAGATTGTAGTAATTAAAAATATCCAAACTAATGAAATCTTAGGTTTTTCATCAATGCACTGGATTCGTTCTAATGTTCTATATAAAGAATTAGACGATGATAAATTATCAATGTACGTTCGTGAAAACGCCTCTGGTAGAATTATCCTTATTGATTTAATGTATATTAACAACAAGAAAAAGAATAAAATATTTGAGCAAATACTTATTACTGAAACTTTAGCTTATGCAATATCTAGAGACTATGAATATGCAATTTTCAAACCAATCCTAACAGATATATATGCCCCTTCACTAATAGAACTTTTATATTTGCATGGATTCAAAAAAACTTTTACAACAAGACCTAATTTAACAGCTCTAGTTGTAGATATGAATAATCCTTGTATATTAAATTTAGATTTAGAAAATATTCTTAAAGAACCTTTTAGAAGTAGTCAAAGAATAAAACAAGTTATAAATAGCACAAGAAAACGCCTACAAAAGGTACTTACTAATTTGTATCCTGGTGAACTTGTATTATCTTTTGATAGTGATGTACTTCATCAGCAAATGGTAAAAAAGGTTTGCAAGGAAAATAATGTTTCTACTTATTTAAATCAAAATAAACAAAACGGTGATGCTATGTGTGTACCTTATGGAGATATTCTTGATAGATACCTAGTTCCTAATACCGTTACTAAATCCCTGCATACAGAAAAGTTTTTTAGCCCTGATGTTAAGGAATTTAATATCGCAGAAGTTCCTTATTACTTAAATCTAGAGCATCAAATTAAAATGATAAAATCCTTTAATAGACCTGTAATACTAGTAGATAATATACTGCATAAAGGTTATAGGATTAAAGCTATAGATCCACTGTTAAAAAAAGAGTCAGTAAATGTTAAGAAAATTATTACAGGTATTCTATCAGGACGTGGAAAAGACCTTATGGATAAGCAAACCAGAGATGTTGATAGTGTTTATTTTATACCAAAGCTTAAAATTTGGTTTAATGAGAATACCTTATATCCCTTCATTGGTGGAGATGCTCTTTGGAGAGGCTTTTACCCCAAACGTAACTTGCTTCCTTCAATTAATTTAATATTTCCTTACACTCGTCCAATTTTCATAAGGAATGTACCGCTAAAGAGTCTTTATGAATTATCGGAGGTTTGTATTGAAAATTCTATAGAACTATTAAAAGCTTTAGAAATTGAATTCCATATTTTATATACTCGTAATTTAACTTTAGCTTCTCTCGGAGAAGTCTTTACTGTTCCACGGTGCCCTGATATTGGAGTGGATATGCAGTATGATTTAAATATATCTCCCTCTCACTACCTGGAAAATGATTTAGAACTCTTAAATAGATTAAGTGAAAAAACATAAAACTTTAACAGAAAGGGTGATTTTAAAATGTTCTACTATATATACAAAGAAAAATTATTAATATCTTGCCATAAATATTATAATCTAGAAGAAATATCGGAAAGTGAAGCAGAAAAATATAAGGGTATGATTTTTGCTCTAAACCAGCTTAACCCAGAACAAGGAAGGAGAAGTTTTTCTGTTTCCCATGAGAATTTTCTCTTTCTAAAGGAAGAAGACTTAAATTTACTTATTAAGCCAACAGCTCCTATTGTAACTATTCCCCAGTGGATAAAAGATGCTATTTTAAGTAATAGGGTTACCGCACTTAATACGAAGTTCTATAACTGGGAAGATGTATTAACCTACACGGAACCTGAAAAATGGAGAATCAATGTAATAGGTCTAGGGGATGTTGGTGGGACTCTGCTTACAGGACTAAAACTATTAGGTATGGATAAGATTCAAAGCTTAGGCCTTTATGATAAAGATACAAATCGGATTAAGCGTTACCAATATGAACTTAGTCAAATTCTCTCACCAGATATGAAGGAAAATTCTATAGATATAATTTCCTTAAGTGAAGATGAGGTCTTTGATTGTGACATGTTCGTTTTTTGCGTATCCGTTGGAGTTCCTGCGGTTATAAAAGAAGGAGAGGATGTGAGGTTAATGCAATTTATAGGTAATTCTAAAATTGTAGAACATTATGCTACTCTTGCTCGCGTAAAAAACTTTAAAGGTTTATTTGCTGTAGTATCAGATCCAGTAGATTTACTTTGCAAAGCAGCCCTTAATCAGAGTAATACAGATAATGCTTCTATTATGGATTTTAAGGGCCTGGCGCCAGAACAAATTAGAGGCTATGGCCTGGGCGTTATGAATGCTAGAGCCTGCTATTATGCATCTCAGAATGAAAGTACAAAACATTATATTCATGAGGGTAGAGCTTTTGGGCCACATGGAGAAGGCCTTATAATAGCAGATAGTATTGTAAACTACAATGAAGAGCTTTCAGATGCTTTAACCCATAGCACAAAAACTGCTAACCTAGAAGTTAGGTCAACAGGCTTTAAGCCCTATATTGCACCAGCTCTTTCATCTGGTGCCTTGTCAATACTTGCTACTATTAATTCACAGTGGCATTATAGTGCTACATTTATTGGGGGTACTTTTATGGGCTCTAAAAACAGACTTCTGCCTTCTGGCATCGAGCTAGAAACATTAGACTTAAATGAAGTACTACTTTGTAAGCTAAATTCAACCTATAAACTTCTTAGTGAATTTATTTAATTTTACTTAGTGGAATATAAAAGGGGGTTTTATGAAAGATTTATTTGTAATTATACCAAGTAGTGATATATCTATTATGCTCTCAGAAATGATAAGCGTAGTTACTAAAAACACATATTATACTATAGTTAACGATTGTAACCACATTCCTAATCTTCAAAACAAAAAAATACTATTTGCTTCTGAAATAACAAATATAGATTGCGATACTTCCATGCTACAATTTTTCTCAAAGCTATATGAAAAAGGTGATAAATGTCTTCTCGGCTCTACTGCTGGAATATTAGCTCATAGTAATACTGAACATGGCACAAAGCGTACAAGTCAAGATATTATATATCTTGCAAACAACTTAGGCTGCTCTTTTATAGGACATTCTGTAGTTGAAGCTACATCTTCCCTTAGGAATTATCGCAGTTGGCAAAAAACAATGAATTTATCCGTAAAAGAAATTTGTTTAACCATGTGTTCAAAGCTCGGTACTAGATTACTTGAATATAGCCCAGTTACCATAAATAGTCCCAAAATATTAGTTTTGTACTCCAGTCCACATAAAACTTCTAATACACTAGATTTATGGCATATGGTCTCAAAACATCTCTCCCATTACGATATTAAAGAATTACAAATAGAAAACGGAAAAGTTTTAGACTGTAACGGGTGTTCTTATAAAATGTGTACCCACTATGGGAATGAAAACAAATGTTTTTATGGAGGAATCATGATTCACGATGTACTCCCTTCCATTGAAGAATCTGATGCAATAATATGGTTATGCCCAAACTATAATGATGCAGTTGCTGCAAACTTAACATCTGTAATAAATAGACTAACTGTGCTATATCGAAAAATAGATTTTTATGATAAAACTACTTTTGCAGTAGTTGTTTCTGGTAATTCTGGCAGTGATTCTATAAGTAAACAATTAATTGGAGCCTTAAATATAAACAAGGGTTTTAGATTGCCACCATATTTTTCTAAAATGGCTATCGCTAACGATCCTGGAGAAATTTTTAATATTCCACAAATTCAAGAAACTGCTAAAGACTTCGCAGAAAATATAAAAAAAGAAATAAAAGGCTAAAACCCTTTTATTTTTTGCAATTATTAGGTAAAATGATAAGTGGAACATTAACACAAATAACAATTCAAATAATCGAGGTGATTATATGTACAATCGAGGTGATTTCCATCTTCATACAAATGCATCTGATGGAAAACTAAACCCTAAGGAATTAATTTATGAAGCTTCTATAAATGGCTTAGATATTATTGCAATAACAGATCATGACACTACTTTAAATGTTGAGGAAGCCATTAGAGAAGGTGTAATTAAAAATATAAGGGTAATCCCTGCTATAGAACTTTCTACTATTCACAATGATGAAAGTATTCATATTTTAGGTTATTTTAAAGACGATAAGTATAAAGATCCAAACTTTCAGAATTTGTTGTATGACATGGCTAATTATAGAGTAATAAGAGCTAAAAAAATAGTGGAAAATTTAGATACTTTTTTTAATATAAAGTTAGACTATAAACAAATTTCAGATGAAGCTAAGGGCGTAATAGCTAGACCTCATATAGCTAAAGCCATAATAAATGCTGGTTACAAATATGACTGGAAATATATATTTAATGTTTTACTATCAAATGACAGTCCTGCATATGTTCAAACAAAGAAAATTTCAACAGCCGATGGTATTAGTCTTTTAAGAGAACATAATGCAATAGTTGTACTTGCACATCCTGTTTTAATCAAACATTCTTCTATAGATGAAATGTTGTGCTTTGATTTCGATGGAATCGAAGCCGTATATCCACAGAATTCAAAAAAACAAAAAGCTCTTCTAAAAGCAAAAGCTAGAGAGTACAACCTTTTAATTACTGCTGGTTCAGATTTTCATGGAATTACAACCTCCGATACCTCTCATGGTGTTATTGGTTCAGTTTCCTTAAGCCATAACGAGCTAGCTACCTTTGTAAATGCATTAGACTCATAAAAAGGAGATGTCTACACATCTCCTTCTTTGTTTTAATACTTTCATATTTTAAATTTCGATTAAGAAAGCTTCATAAGCTCTTAAAGCTTCATATATATCTGCTTTACTTGCAACTTCCCATGGTGCATGCATGTTATGAAGGGCAACTCCTGAATCAATAACTTGCATACCATACTCAGCTAATATATAAGCAATAGTACCACCGCCGCCTTGATCCACTTTACCAAGTTCTGATGTTTGCCATGAAATTTTATGTTTTTCCATTATTCCTCTAAGCTCTGCAATAAATTCTGGGTTTGCATCGTTGCATCCACCTTTTCCGCGAGCTCCTGTGTACTTGTTGAAAACTATACCTTTTCCAAAATATGCAGCATTACGTTTTTCCATAACTAATGGATAATTCGGATCGAAAGCTGCGCTTACGTCAGAAGATAACATTTTAGAATTTGCTAATGCTCTTCTTACTTTTAAATCACTGTATTCTCCCATTAAATTAACAACTTCAGCTACTGTATTTTCAAAGAATCTTGATTGCATACCTGTAGCACCTATACTTCCAACTTCTTCTTTGTCCACAAGCAAAACAATACAAGTTTTGTCTGTTTCTTTTATGTTCATTAATGCTTGATAAGACGTGTAAGCACAAACCCTATCATCATGTCCATAAGCCATAACCATACTGCTATCCAGTCCATAATTTCTAGCACGTCCTGCTGGTACTACTTCCAGTTCTGAAGATACAAAATCTTCTTCATCTATATCATATTTATCATTTAAAAGTCTTAATATGTTTAACTTAACTCTATTTTTAGCATCTTTATCCTCTACTGGTATACTTCCCATGAACACATTTAAATCTTCACCTTCAATTCCTTTTGCCATAGTTTTTAGCATTTGGTCTGCAGATAAGTGAATTAGAAGGTCTGAAATTCCCACTACTGGTTCTTTTTCATCTTCTCCTATTACTATATTTACTATGGTGCCGTCTTTCTTAACTACAACACCATGAATAGCTAAAGGTATAGTCACCCATTGATATTTTTTAACTCCACCATAATAATGAGTTTTAGCTAAAGCTAAATCTGCATCCTCATATAATGGATTTTGTTTAAGATCCAGCCTAGGTGAGTCAACATGAGCACCTAAAATTTTAAAACCCTTTTCAATAGGTTCAGAACCAATTAAAAATAATGCTAGTGTTTTACCCATACAGTTTGCATAAACTTTATCACCAGCTTTTAATGTACTACCTTCATTTATATAAGTGTCAATATTCTTGTAACCGTTTTTTTCAGCAAGTCGAACAACCTCTGTTACGCACTCTCTTTCGGTTTTACATTTTGACATAAAATCTATATAGCTATCAGATAATGCAAACACCTTTTCAATATCACTTTTACTATACTTATCCCAAGCTACTTCATATTTTTTCTCTAAACTTTTAACATCTGTCATACATATTTCCTCCTTACGAAAATAATTTCTACATTACCATTCTACTAAATATTCTGTTAAATTACAAATACTAAAACATATTGTTTTTATTTAGCTTTTTTTGCTTTAGTTACTTCTGCTATTCGCATATTTATAGTTTCAACTGGGGTTATCTTAGAATTTAAACTATATCTATAATTAGCTGCAGCAGCTTCAATAATAACTGCTATATTCCTGCCTGGTCTAATTGGCAGTGTTATTTTTCTTAAATGTACATTTAAAATTTTTATAAATTCATCATCTATACCAAGCCTATCATATTCTTCATTCTCATTCCATAAGTTAAGCGAAATAAGTATACTAATAGTTTTAGTTGTTAAAAGAGAACTAGTCCCATAAATTGCTGGAATATCTATTATACCCATACCTCTTACCTCAAGCATTCCTGTAGTTATGTATGGACAACTTCCAAGGAGCGTACCATCTATCTCTTTAATATCTACTGCATCGTCTGCAATGAGCCTATGCCCTCTTTTTATTAATTCTAATGCACACTCACTTTTACCTATGCCACTTTCTCCAGTTAATAATATACCTATACCATAAACATCTACTAAAACGCCATGAAGCCTAGTTTCAGGTGCTAACTTAGTATCTAAAAAGTTGGTAAGTTTACTGATAAATCTTGTAGAAATCAATTTGGTTCTTAATACCCATCGTCCATTTTCCTGAGCTGCTTTGATAACTTCCTTATGAGGCTCTAAATGTCTAGTAAAAATAACACAAGGGGTATCAAATTTAAAGTATTTATTTAATCTCTTCATTCTCAAATCTGTTTCCATACAATCTAAAAAACTCCACTCTGCCATGCCCAGGAGTTGCACTCTATTATTGTCAAAATGCTTATAAAATCCTGCAATCTGAAGACCCGGTCTATTAATATCTGTAACATTTATTATTTTACCCTGACTACCTTGCACTAAAACTTCTAATTCAAAATGCTCTATTAATTCCTCTATAGTAACAGACATTATAATTTCCTCCTATTAAAGTGTTAAACTTTTTTAATTGTATCTAATTGAGATCTAAAATTTCTTTTAACATTATCAATATATTTTTGTCTTAATTCTTGTTGCTCTGTTTTTTCTTTTTCTGTAAGTCCCTCTTCTTTACTTTTCTTATAAAGATAATTCACTCTTTTAGTTAATTCATCCATAATATCACTCCTTATTTCAATTTATACAATTATAGAATATGCAATTTAAGACTTTTTTCGTCATTTACATATTATAACAATTAGCTTATTTAAACATGCTCAGGTCGATAGTTGGTATATTTTACCATATTATAGTTGTCTAATTGCTAAAATCATATCCCATTATGTTGCTTTTTATACTATAATGACTTAAAAATTATTTTACATTGTTTGTATATTTTGGTATTATGTATTTGTTCCCCAGAACAAAATAAATTAAGAATAAGAGGTATAAATATGAATATTAAATTACGTCTGATAAAAAAAGAACTAGAATCCTTAAGAATGATTCTACATATGTTACTTAATTTTAGAAAACCTACAGATAAACTAGTTGTAAGTTGCAGCCAGCAACTAGATGAAGTTATAGTTAAGTATCATAAAATTCAAGCCACTATAAAAAAAGCGGCTTGAAGATTAAAAATCTAATTGCATTAAGATATCATCAATTTCAATATCTGCATCTTTGCCATAAAAAACTACTGCGAATTCATTGTATTCATAATCATCTTCTGATATATCACAGCCAATGAATTCGTATTCAATTCCCAACTCTTCAGCGCATTCTTCCATAATGTCTTCCACATTATCTGCTGCAATATCACTTAAATAAGGCAAAAAATATTCTTCGTACCAATCTTCTTTATTTTGCTTGAAATCCCCTTCCTCGTTTGCAAAAGATGTAGCGGCTTCCATTTCTATTTCATCATAATAATATTTAAACTTTAGCGCAATGGTATCATTTTTATACTTGATTTCAGCTAAATCACTTAAGCCATTTTGCTTTAAAAAATTTATAATATATTGTTTATTCAAAAAAACACCTCCAACATCATCCATAAATTACTTATAGTGAATTCCTAATTTAAAAGTTTTAAATATTCTTCTACAAATTTGTTAGCCCCATCATATTCCTTGCTATCAGGAACAAATTTAAATTTAAATCCTTCTGGAACCACTTTAAACTTTAATGATCTTAATCTTTCTGTAAGCATAGGAACACCTTCTCCGCTCCATCCATATGAACCAAAAGCTGCAGCAGACTTACCTCTATTGGTTATAGGACATACAAGAGATAGAACATCCCATGCAGGCTTTACCGCATCTTGATTAATAGTAGGAGAACCAATCATAATGCCACTTGCACTTTCAATTAATTCCACAATATCACTTAAACTCATAGATGTAATTTCATGAGCCTCGGCTTTTATGCCCTTTTTACTTATCAAAGTTGCAATATATTCACCTATAGCTTCCGTATTACCATAAGCAGAAACATAGAAGATTTGAATATTTTTTTCTTTTATTTCGTGAATTGTAGCCCACTTTCTATAAAGATCCACATACATTTTAATGTCATCAACATGTATAGGTCCATGACTTGGTGCTACCATATCTAATTCTAAATCTTTGATTTTATCCAGACCCATATTTACGAACTTTTTAAAAGGCCCCATTATAACATCAAAATAGTATTTCATTTCATCAAAATAATCACCAGAACAAGCATCTGTTATACAATTTGCTGGTGAATAATGACAACCCATTACATCACATGTAAATAGTATTTTTTCTTCCACAACATATGTAAACATTGTATCAGGCCAATGTAAATTTGGTGCAGAAATAAATTTCAAAGTATTTTTTCCTAAACAAAGTTCTCCTACTGCTTTTTCACTATTAAAATCCTTGTTAATAATCTCTTTTAAATAGTTTATAGCTGCTGTAGAGGCAACAATAACAGCCTCTGGATAAACTTCTAAAAGTTTAGCTAAAGAACCACTATGATCTAGTTCTGTATGTTGAACAATTATGTAATCAACTTTTCTCTCTCCAATAACCCCTTTTATTTTACCTAATGACTCATCAAAAAAACCATTTTTAACTGAGTCTATTATAGCTACTTTTTCATCATCAATTATATATGAATTATAAGTAGTTCCTTTTTTGGTTTCCATTATAATATCAAAAACCCTGAGCTTCGGGTCATTTACCCCAATCCAATATATATTATCTCTTAACTTTGTTGTTTTCATTCCCAAATTCCTCCTTATATGTCAATAATACTTTAAATATCTACCATTTTAATTACCTTACTTACTATATATTTTACCACATTTAGTTAAATTCATCAACTAACAATAATTATTGATTAATAAAACCTTATCTACAGATAAAAAGTTTCTATTTTATAGTTTAACACCAATAGAGTAAAGTATTCTCTTGTTTTGTCCCATAATGCTAATAATCAAGATATTAATTCATATACTTTAATAACATGTATTTTAAGGAGGAATTTATGAATATTTTAATAACTGGTGCAAGTGGTAATATTGGAACTTATCTTTGCAGTGTTTTATCAAAATCACATGTTATATATGGATTAAATAAGACCCAACTTGATATAACGGATAAGATAGCTACTGAAAAAGTTATAAATGAATTGAAGCCAGACGCTGTAATTCACACTGCAGCAATAACAAATAAACATTTTTGTGAGTACCATGAATCTTTAGCATATAGTGTAAACACTTTAGGAACTTTAAACATTGCAAAGTGTTGTAATGCGCTTAATATACCCTTAATATATCTATCTAGTACAGACGTATACGGTGATACTAAGACATTACCACATGTGGAAACTGATGACTGCAACCCCTTAAATGCCTATAGCAAGAGCAAGCTGGGAGGCGAAGAATTAGTACAAACAATTTGCAAGAAATATTTTATTGTTCGCAGCTCAAACGTCTATGGTGGCAATGATTGCTTTGTAAGAAACCTTATAAAGGGTAAACATACAACAATTTATTTATTTTCTAACCCTACCCTTTCAGTAACTTATATTGGAGATTTAGTAGAAGTCCTTGAAAGACTTTTAGATACTGATAAATACGGGATATATAACTATAGCAATAAAGGCTCTTTATCAAAAAGAGCGCTAATAAATAGCATAATAGAATTTGCTAATCTTAATGTTCCATTGATTGTTAGTTCAGATAAACTTTTGTCCAACCTAATTAATCAATCTAAATACACCTGTGCAGATAGTTCGCTTATAAAGCGGACTTTGAATATAGAAATTCCATCTTGGACTGATAGACTAAAAGATTATATTGATAATTGCCTTAAAATATAAGAGTTTATATATATGTGATTGACATTTAACCCGATTCAGCATAGAATGAATATATAAATATACCCACCACGGGTATGGAGGTGTTTTTATGTTAACCATCGATAATAAAGCAATTAATTCGATAAAAAAAAGAAACTCAGTTATAGTTGTTCAGTCTATGGAAAGTTCTTGTGGTGGCTGAGGAAGCACACCTACAAGAAGTCTCTGGATTGAGACTCAGAAAAATTTTTCTCCCTCTGAACAATTTATTTTAATGGAATATGAAGATGTGAAGGTCTATATTCATAAAGGTATTACTCTTAGTAAGAATATACATGTATATCAAAAGCTAAAAATCCCATTTTTAGGATCTATATATGGTATCAAAGGCGTAAGGTAATACAATTATTTATGGCGCATTAGACAAGATGTCACTAATGAGTGGTGTTTCATAATAAAACTGAAAATCTAAAGCCAAAAAAAGTATATATTATGCAAAATGTATTTGCATAATATATACTTTTTTAAAATTAGTTAATACACGCTGAACACTATAACCTAAAATTACTCATTAAAGCTTGAAGTTCCATAGCCATTTCAGTTAAATTTTCAGCAGCATTAGCCACCTCTTTCATTAGAGCTGTCTGCTCCTGTGATGCTGCTACTACATTCTCAGCATTTGCTGTAGACTCAGTAGAAATCTTAGCAACATTCCCAATTGACTCTATCATATTATGTGTTCCAGCACTTATTTCTTCTGTTACCGCAGACACATCCTGCATTTGAGAAGCTATACTATTTATATCCTCTAATATCTCACTAAAAGATTTACCTGCCTGACCCACCATGCTAATGCCAGATTCAACTGCAATGGTACCATTATCCATAGCCTTAACGGCATTTACTATTTCCTTTTGAATCTCATTTATTAAGCTTGATATATTCCCAGCTGCTGATGCAGATTGTTCTGCTAACTTTCTAACTTCATCAGCTACTACAGCAAATCCCCTGCCCTGCTCACCAGCTCTTGCAGCTTCAATAGCTGCATTTAGTGCTAATAAATTTGTCTGACCAGCAATAGACGTTATTAATGATACTATGCTTCCAATTTCTTTCGATTTTTCTCCAAGTTTTGACACAACTTGCGTAGATACTGCTACTTTATCGCTAATATTATTCATTTGTTCTATAGCAGAAGATACTACCTCATTACCTTTTTCAGCTCGCATTGATGTTTCTAAAGATGTATGTGTTACTGATTGAATATTATCTGAAATTTGTTCCATACTTGTAAATATATCTTCTGCAATTTTTGTTGTATTATTAGTTATAGCAACTTGTTCTCCGCTACCAATGGCTACCTCTTGAATAGCGTGGGATACTTGTTCTGCAGATTGTTGCGTTTGCTCAGAACTTGCTGTAAGCTCTTCCGATGTTGCTACTACTTGTTCTAAACTTCCAGTAACTTTCTGGACTATTTCTCTTAAGTTATTAGTCATTTTATTTAAATTGTTCCCCATTAACCCTATTTCATTTTCACTTTTTATCTTTATTACTTGAGTCAAATCCCCCTCCGCGATTGCATATGAAAGATCATTTACTTCTTTGAGATTCTTAGTAATATATCCACTGAATATACTTACCGCTAATGTAACCAATGCACAAGCAATTAGACTTAGTATAATTATACTAATCAATAGCTTATTAATTGGAGCATAAAGTTCCTTTTGCGGAATTGATAGCACTACATTCCAGCCTAATTCTGGTATTTGTTTGTAATATACAAGATTTTTACCATTCTCATCTTCAAAATAAGATATTCCTTCTTTATTTTTTAAAATATCTTGTCCTAGTTTTGCTATGCTTGCATTTTTATCTTCTGAAGCCTTAGTCTTCATAATTAATTCTTCAGAAACACCTGCAAAATATGTTCCATCTTTTCCCAGCAACATTGCTTTTCCTTTTTTGCCTACTTTAATATTTTTAATATTTTCTTGTATAGTCGTTAAATTCATATCAGCTGTTACAACACCTAAAAAGTTCTTATTTTCATCATACATTGGTGCAGTAGTTGTTAGCATAGTAGTATTTAGAGTTTCATCATAGTAAGGTTCCTGCCATGCAACATTTTTATCAACATTTTTGCCTATAGTATACCAAGTTTGTTCTGGATAATTATACTCCTCTGTAGCATAATCTTCAGTAATCTTTGAAACATCGCCTTCTTTATATGCATAAGGTCCAAAGAATTTTATACCTTTGTTATACATATATGGTTCAAACCAAACTCCAACTCCAAATGTATCCTCATTAGTAGAAAGTACTTCTTCTTGAGCTTTTGTCATTGTTGCCTTGGTTAATACTAATCTACTAGTTCCAACAAACTTTCCTAAATCAACTGCTATTTGAGCATGCTTTTCCATATCTTTATTAATTAAGTTAATAGTTTCTTGCAACTGATGTTCCATCCTATTTTCAATTTCTATAGTTATAAGTTTTTTAGAAGTATAGTTCGAAAAAACACCCATTATTACTAAGGATAATAACACTACTGGTAGAATTGAAATAATTATTATCGTCTTGAGACTTTTACCTGTTGTAACATTTACATCTTGTTTCCTTTTTAATTTTGACATATATTTACCCCCTGTGTTATTTCTTATTATTATTATTATCGATCAAATTTATATTTTCTTTAGACCAATAACAATAAACAAGGCTGGTAATTCTTGCCTGCACCTGAAAGCACCTATCTATTAACTAAGTTTTTCATACTCAAATCTAGCACTTTGTAGGAGTGGGTTAAGGCCCCTACAGATATATAGTCAATTCCACTACTGGCTACTTTCAAAATATTATCTAATGTTATATTCCCTGATGCCTCGATTAGAGCCCTTTTATTAATTATCTCTACTGCTTTTTTCATAGTTTCCACATCCATATTATCTAGCATTATAATATCCACCCCTACTTCTAAAGCCTCGTAAGTTTGTTCCAGAGTTTCAACTTCTACTTCTATTTTTTTAACAAAGGAAACATTCTCACGTATAATACTAACCGCAGCCTTTATTCCCCCTGCTGCACTTATATGATTTTCTTTTATTAGTACACTATCAGACAGATTATATCTATGGTTACAACCGCCACCAATTTTTACAGCATATTTTTCAAATATCCTCATATTAGGTGTGGTTTTTCTTGTATCCAAAATTTTCACTCCCGTACCCGATAATGAATCTACATATGTTTTGGTTAATGTAGCAATACCGCTCATTCTTTGAAGGTAGTTTAGCGCAAGTCTTTCTCCTGTCAATATATGTTTTGTCTTTCCTCTTAGTTTTGCTATACACTCTCCCTCTTTTACTATATCTCCATCACTTTTATAAAACTCTATATTAACCTGGCCAAGTATCTTAAAAACTCTCTCAAATACAAGTAGCCCAGCTATTACTCCATTTTCTTTAGCTATTAAGTCAACACTACAAATACAATCATCACTTATGATAAATTCTGTTGTAATATCATTTTGAGGTACATCTTCTTTTATTGCTTCTATAATAAAATTATCAATAATTAACCAATTCATTTCTTATGCCCTCCCCCATTTTCTTAAATTCATCTATAACTGTATTTTTATTAATTTCACCATAACTTCTAATTCCTTTTGTATCCTTTATAAACCCATAGTTTAAGCAGTTAACCTCATCGATGGATTTATTTATAAATTCTGAAGCTCTTCTGGAAAAAACCAAGGCTTCTAGTAGCGAATTACTTGCCAGTCTATTTGCTCCATGTACTCCTGTGCAACTCACTTCACCACAAGCAAATAGATGTTTCATTGATGTTCTAGAAAATAGGTCAACAGCAATTCCCCCCATGTGATAATGTTGTACAGGCGTTACTGGAATCTTATCTTTTGTAATATCTATACCACACTCTAAACATTTTTTATAAATACCAGGAAATCTATTTACAAGATAATCTTTATTTTTAAATGAAATATCTAAAAATACAAAAGGCATTCCGCTGTTTTTTTCTTCTTCATAAATAGCCTTAGCTACTACATCTCTTGGTAGTAGTTCGTCTACAAATCTTATGCCATATCTATTTAAAAGCACTGCACCTTCACCTCTTAAAGACTCAGATATAAGAAACTTTTCACAATTCAAATTATCATCATATAGTGCAGTTGGATGAAATTGTATATAATTTAAATCAGTAGTTTTAATCTTATGTCTTAATGCAATAGCTATCCCATCTCCTGTAAGATTTCTCCTGCTAGTTGAATTTTTAAATAGACCTCCTATGCCACCTGTTGCTAAAATAGTTTCCTTAGAATAAATATTTATTATTTTTTCTCTTTTAATGACGATGCCTCCAACGCATTTATTTTTTTTAATGATAATATCAATTAAAGTAGTGTTTTCTAATATAACAACGTTTTTCTTATTTTTAAGTGCTTCTATTAAAGTTAAAAAAAGTTCTTTACCAGTTTCATCCTTGCTATGAACGATTCTACTAGTGCTATGTGCACCTTCTTTTGTATATTTAAAGTCACCATTCTCCGTGTCAAAGGTTGCCCCATAATCTACTACTTTATTTATATTATCCATTGATTCATATACTAGAGTTGTTACTGCATTCATGGAGTTTTTAAACTTTCCAGCCTTTAGTGTATCTTGTATAAATAAATCAAAATCCTTTTCATCTCTAGCTACTGAAATACCACCTTGAGCTAAGGAGGTATTGCACTTATTTATTACATCTTTAGTTATTACAAGTACATTTAAATTTTCTTTTAAATTAAGTGCTGCATATAATCCCGCTGCACCAGTTCCAACTATTAACACATCTACATACATATCCATAAAATCACCTGGCCATTTCATGCATTGCATTTAGACATTTATGCGCTGCTTGTCTTATATTTTCATCTAAGATTATCTCATATTGTTTACTTAAAAGACTCAAATAAACATCATTCAAGGTGGTCTTCTTCATACTCTTACATATCATAGCTGTCTTTGGAGTTATAAACTCTTTATTAGGATTTTTATTTTTCAGCTCATACAGTACACCTTCTTCTGTTACTATCATATATTTTTTACCCGTATCCTGCGTAGCAAATTTAATTATATCTCCAGTACTTCCTATAAAGTCAGCTAATTTCCTAATTTGTCTATTACACTCAGGATGGACTAAAATCTTTATATTACTATCACCATTTTTAACTGCAACAATTTCTTCTACACTTACAAATTCATGAACGCAGCAAAATCCATTCCATAAAATCATTTTTTTGTCATTAGATTTTTCATTTATATATTCACCTAAATTTTTATCTGGTATAAATATTATTTCCTCTTTATTTAGATTATTTACTATTTTTAGTGCATTTGAAGACGTACAGCATATATCACTTTCAGCTTTAACTTCTGCTGTTGAATTTATATAACAAATAACCACTGCGCTGGGGTGCTCCTCTTTAAGTTTCCTAACATCCTCTGCATTAATCATATCTGCCATAGTACACCCAGCATCCATATTGGGCAGTAGCACTGTTTTTTCTGGTGAAAGTATTTTTACACTCTCAGCCATAAATTTTACTCCACAAAGTACCACAGTTTGCTCCTTACACTCTTTAGCTATTTTACTAAGATAATAAGAATCCCCTACGAAATCAGCTATCTCTTGAATATCGTCATTTTCATAATAATGAGCTAAAATCAAAGCATTTTTTTCTACTTTTAACTTCTGAATTTTTTCTTTTAACTGTTTCATTTATTTATACACCTCTTTATATGTGTATATACTGGTGTATATACACTAATGTTTCATATCATAATAACATTTGTGTAATAATATAGCAATATGTTAATAAAAATAAGAGCATACCTTATGATTTTTAATAATCATAGGGTATGCTCTTTTATAAAATTATTCCTCAATTAATTCATACATTTCCTCAGCTCTAGACATATATAATATCCCATCTAAATGGTCAATTTCATGACAGAATGCTCTTGCAAGTAATCCTTCAGCTTCATAGGTAACAGATTTCCCTTTAACATTCATTCCCACAACAGTAACGTTCGTAGGTCTAAATACTTCACCTTCATAGCCTAAATAACTTAAACAACCTTCACAATCCTTTTCATTTCCTGACTTTGCCGTTATTTTAGGATTAATAATTATTATTGGCTCACCGTCTTCTTCTCCTAAATCAATTAGGATAACTCTTTTCAAAACACCTATTTGTGGAGCAGCTAGACCTATTCCAGTACCCTCATAAAGAGTGTCCATCATATCATCGATTGTGTCTAAAACCCTTCCATCTACTTTTTTAATTGGCTGACAAACTGTATTCAGACGTTTGTCCCCATATTGTAAAATTTTTCTAACTGCCATATTAATTCTCCTTACTGTAATATTTAATTATATTAATTGCCTTTCATAGCAATAAATTTTAATTACTTTCATTATATATTCTATTCCAATTAGAAGCATACATCAACTTAAATTTTCACAAAAAAAATTAAGATGTCATAACAACACCTTAACTCCTTAATATTTATCCCTTAATTTTATTTGCTTCTGCTATTCTTTGAGATTCTTCCATCATGCTTTTAACCTTCATAAGTCTAGTTAAAGCACCTCTCTCGTTTTCACCAAGCTTCATTTTTATATACTTTATAGTATCTTGAAGTTGAGGTATTATCATATACTCAAGAGCATTAACTGTCCTTCTAGTTTTTTCAATCTCATCTGCCAAAAGTTGACAAGTTTTCTCTACTTCTGCTAGTTCTAAAAGTTTTGGTAAAATCAGATATAATTTTTCTATAGCTCCATCTAGGTCTGCTGATGTGTTAGCAAATCCATAAGGATATATGCTGCCAGGATCATCCTCTAATTTTCTTACAAATTTCATTAATGGAACATTAACACTCATAAGATTTTTTGTTTCTACCTCTACAGAAATACTTTCTTTTGGGTAGGCAATAGCCTCCTCTAGAAATTCTGAAGACATTAGTGCACTTGACATTAAAAAATCCTTATAAGCATTTTGTAGTTCTTCTTCAACACTCTTTCTGAGTTCATTATTATGTTTTATAAGATCGATAAACCTTCTCATAAGTTCATCTTGTTTGTCTTTTAATAATTTATGCCCTCTAGTCGCTGTACCTAATCTTTTTTTAAGTTTAGTAAGCTCCATTCTAGTAGGATTGACATTTAACCTAGCCATTTTTACTCACCCTCTTTTAGTGGTAAGTATTTTTCTACAAATTCATCTCTAATTCTCTTAAGTTCATTTCTTGGTAGAATAGATAGAAGCTCCCATCCTAAGTTTATTGTTTCATCAATTGTTCTATTAGTTTCAAACCCTTGTGCAACATACTGTTTCTCAAACTCATCTGCAAATATTGCATATTTTTTATCTGCTTCAGATAAGGCTGACTCACCTAGTATAACTGCTAGCTCTTTTGCTTGCTTACCTTGAGCATATGCAGCAAATAATTGGTTCATAGTATCAGCATGGTCTTCTCTTGTTTTATCTTTACCTATACCTTTATCTTTAAGTCTTGATAATGAAGGCAAAACATCTATTGGTGGCATAATTCCCTTTTTATAAAGTTCTCTACTTAAGATAATCTGACCTTCTGTTATATATCCTGTTAAGTCAGGAATAGGATGAGTTATATCATCTTCAGGCATTGTTAAAATAGGGATTTGAGTTATTGAACCTTCAAGACCTTTAATCCTTCCTGCTCTTTCATATAGCATAGCAAGGTCAGTATAAAGATATCCTGGATATCCACGTCTACCTGGAACTTCTTTTCTTGCAGCTGAAACTTCACGTAACGCTTCACAGTAGTTTGTAATATCAGTCATAATTACAAGAACATGATATCCTTTTTCATAAGCAAGAAATTCTGCTGTAGTTAACGCCATTCTAGGTGTAGCAATTCTCTCAATAGCTGGGTCATTTGCAAGATTCATAAATAACACAGTCCTATCAATGGCTCCAGTATTCGTAAAATCATCTACAAAGAATTGTGCTTCTTGAAAAGTTATGCCTATTGCTGCAAATACAACGACAAATTTTGATTCTGAATTTAATACCTTCGCTTGTCTTGCTATTTGTGCCGCAAGTTGCGCATGTGGAAGACCTGAACCAGAAAATACTGGTAACTTTTGTCCTCTAACTAGTGTATTAAGTCCATCAATAGCTGAAATACCTGTTTGAATAAATTCAGAAGGATAGTCTCTTGCTACAGGGTTTAATGCTTCTCCATTTATGTCTAATTTCTTATCAGGTATAATTTTGGGTCCACCATCTTTAGGTCTACCAAGTCCGTCAAAGACTCTTCCCAGCATATCTTCAGAAACGCCAAGTTCAAGCGGTCTTCCTAGGAATTTAGCCTTACTACCTTTTAAGTTAATTCCTGCAGAACTTTCAAATAATTGGACCATTGCCTTATCTTCATTTATTTCAAGAACTTTTCCGCTACGTATTTCGCCAGTCTGTAGTTCTATTTCCACTAGTTCATCGTAACAAACGCCTTCAACTTTTTCTACAACCATCAAAGGACCTACAACTTCTGTTATTGTTCTGTATTCTTTAAGCACTAGCAACCCCTCCTTCCGTTATCAATTTTTCAACTTGCTCAGATAATTCTTTGTATATATCATCAATTTTTGACATCTCAGTTTCTGGAATATACTTTGCCCTTGCTATTTTATCTCTTACTTTCATTTCTAATATGTTCTTCAAATAAACGCCAGCTTTTAAAGCTCTTTCAGCTTCATGATGGAATGTTATTACCAGCTTTAACATTTTATATTGTTTATCTAAAGATGCATATGTATCAACCTCATGAAAAGCATTTTGTTGTAAGTAATCTTCTCTAATTGTCTTTGCAACTTCTAATTTCAATCTATCTTTTTCAGATAGTGCATCTACTCCTACAAGTCTTACTATTTCATCAAGTTTTGATTCTTCTTGAAGTATTATCATAGCTTTAACTCTAAGCTCAGTCCAATCTTCTGCAACATTCTCATTCATCCAACCAGTTGTCTGATCTAAGTATAATGAATAAGACTCTAGCCAATTTATTGCTGGAAAATGTCTTTTATAAGCAAGTTGAGCATCTAGTCCCCAAAATACCTTAACTATTCTAAGTGTTGCTTGAGTAACTGGTTCAGATAAATCTCCACCTGGAGGTGAAACTGCACCAATAACTGTAATAGCGCCTACCCTATCGCCGTCTCCAACGCATTTTATCTTTCCAGATCTTTCATAAAAGTCAGCTACACGTGAACCTAGGTATGCTGGATACCCCTCATCACCTGGCATCTCTTCAAGTCTACCTGACATTTCACGAAGAGCCTCTGCCCATCTAGACGTAGAATCTGCCATTAATGCTACAGAGTATCCCATATCTCTAAAATACTCTGCAATAGTTATTCCAGTATATACAGAAGCTTCTCTAGCTGCAACTGGCATATTAGAGGTATTAGCAATTAGCACTGTTCTTTTCATAAGTGATTCGCCTGTTTTTGGATCTTTTAGTTCTGGAAACTCATTTAAAACATCTGTCATTTCATTTCCACGCTCACCACAACCTATATAAACTATTATTTCAGCATCTGCCCATTTTGCTAATTGATGCTGAACTACTGTTTTACCACTTCCAAAAGGACCAGGTACACATGCAGTACCACCTTTAGTTACTGGAAAAAATGTATCTATTACTCGTTGACCTGTAACTAATGGCTCTACTGGATTTAATTTTTCAGCATATGGTCTTCCACGCCTTACTGGCCATTTTTGCATTAATGTAATTTCTTTAATACCATCTTTAGTTTCAACTTCTGCTATCATTTCCTCTACAGTGAATTCTCCATCTTTTATAGAAGTTATAGTTCCAGAAATCCCCTTAGGAATCATTATCTTTTGAGTGATAACAGTAGTTTCCTGAACTGTACCTATTTGATAACCATATGAAACTTCATCTCCAACTTTTGCAGTAGGAACAAATTGCCATTTTCGTGTCCTATCTAAAGGTGGAACATTCACGCCTTTTGTTAAGAAATTACCAGCTATAGCTCTTATTGCTTCAAGAGGTCTTTGAATACCGTCAAACATTGATTCCATAAGCCCGGGTCCAAGTTCAACACTTAGTGGTTCTCCTGTAGTTTCTACTGGATCTCCCGGTCCAAGACCTGATGTTTCCTCATATACTTGAATGGAGGCTCTATCGCCTCTCATTTCGATGATTTCACCAACAAGGCCTTTTTCTCCAACCTTAACTACATCGTATATATTAGCTTCTTCCATGCCTTTAGCAACAACTAAAGGACCTGAAACTTTTACAATTTTACCGATTTTCAAGTTATCTCCCTACCTTTCTATAAAATATTTACGCCCACCGCTTTTTCTACATTATCTCTAATTCTTTGCATTCCTATATTAAGTGAGCCCTGATTACTTGGTATTAATATAATGGCAGGAAGCATCTGTCTATTATATCTTTTTATAGTTTCATTTAAATGCTGAGCTATTTGCTCTGTAACAAATATTACTGCATAATTATTAAATGCCATTTTATCTATAACTTTTTTAGCCTCTTCAATTTCAATAACAGGGTATACGTCAATTCCAAGGGCTTTAAAAGCAAGTATTGAATCTTTATCTCCAACTACTCCTACTTTATGCATAAACCTCACGCACCCTTTCTCTTATAACGTCAGTACTAACATTGTTTAATTTGCCAACCATAATTATTCTTATTATCTTTATCTCAGTTTCCTTTGCAGCAATATATGCAAATATAGGTTCTGGACCAAAGCTAACATATTTGGCATCTTTTAAATATTTCATGATGAAATTTTCTGAAAGCTTTTCAAGAGTTGAAAGTTTACCTGTTTGGATATACTCTTCTATCCCTTGTGTTATAACTTCCCCATATTTTGATAGTGCAAATTTATTTGCCATGTTTTCAATAGGCTCATTGAAGGCTTTCATTAAAATGTCGTCATCTATATCTCCACCAGCAAGCATTACCTCTTTAAAGAAATTAATATTCTTTTCTTGTTTTTTTAATCTGATAATTGTTTTTATATTAGTAAAATCTATACTTCTTTTAACATAACTAATAATAAAATCAATTTTTAAAACTTTTGCCCTAGCTAACATATCTATATACATAAATTTGTCTATTATAGTATCTATCTTTTGCGGGTCTTTAAGTTCCTCATAGCTTTTTTCTGTTTTGAGTATACCTTCTTTCATAATAGGATTTAAATCCCTATATTCCATAGTTTCAATATATAATTTTAACTTTTCTATATCTATTGTACCTACTGGAATTAACATATGTGAAAAGTCCTTATCTAAAGTTCTACCCTTTAACAGCACCTTGATATTATGATAATCATATTTCAAACTCATAATATCCACTATGGCGCGGTCAGGAGAAACTTTATACATAAGGGAATATACTCTTTTCAACTCCTCTTTAAGTAATACATTGTAGTCCTCTGCTATTTTTATAGTTCCCATCAAACCTGCATACTCAGTTTCCTGCAAGATTTTAAGAACATCTTCAGCCGAGTTACTATCAATCATTCTCTCAATCTTTACTTTATTAAGGAGTCTTGTTTCTAATACTCTCAGCCTAGCCACAGCTTGTGTGAAATTCATATTATCCATATATGGCTATCCTCCTTATTTTGCTCAGGAGTAGATATCAATTATCAATTGCTATCTTCCCTTAAATTTATTTGAATAGTTGTTCAACGATTTGTGCTTCCATTTCATCTCTTAAAGAATTAACTAAGCTTTCAAAAGTATTATTAATCTCTATACCATTTTTAAGCACTATAAATCCACTATTTATATCCCTAGACTCAGAGCTAAAAGTTAACTTTCCTATCTTTCCTGAAGTTTTTAGTGCTGTATTTATTTCAAGTAAAAAGTCATCACTTACTATTTCTTTATATTTCCCAGGAAGTATTATTTCTTCATCTCCTGCTATTTCCATTGATAGAAGGTATCTTTTTAAAATTTCAAGATATTCACTTTCGTTTATTTGTAGAAGCTTTTCTAACGCTCCTACAAACACCTTATCAATCATTGTTTGCATAGCAACTAACTTTTCATTTCTCACTGTTAGCTGAGAATTTGATACAATCCTTTGTTTTGCTGTACTAGCTTCGATCTTAGCTTTTTCTAACATCCGAAGTTTTAGTGTTTCAGCTTCTTTGATTTTACTTTCTACCATTGATACCTCTGTATCCTTAGCTTCTTTCAATATAGCTTCTGCTTTAGTATTAGCATCTTCTATTATCTTAGCTGTTAAGCTATCTATTTTTGACATATATTCACTTCCTCTAACTACTTAGTTTTAAAATTAAAATTTTTTAACTAAAATTTCTTAAAAATTAGAATTATTGAAACTACGAATGCTAATATTGCATATGTCTCAACCATTACAGATAGTATAATAGCTTTTGTAGTATGTTCTGGATTTTTAGCTAGTATTGCTATACCAGCTGCAGCTGTTTTAGCTTGAGCTATTGCTGAATATAATCCTACAAATGCTATTGGTAAACAAGCCATAAATAAATACATTCCAGTACCTAACTCCATATCTACAGCTAATCTAGGTAATAACATTATACCTATAACAAAACCATAAAGTCCTTGTGTACCTGGTAACAATTGAAGTATAAGCGCTTTACCAAATTTCTCTGGTTCTTCAGTTGTAAGTCCCGCAGCCGCTTCTCCAACTATACCTACACCTTTTGCAGATCCTATACCTGGTAAAAATACCGCTAAAGCCATCCCTAGTGCAGCAAAAACAAAACCACCATTTTTAACAAAAAAGTCCATAAACGTCATAATTAATTCCTCCTTAAATTTTCATTTCATTTTTTACATTAACATATTGATTTTTTGGTTTAAAAGCTTTGAAGGCTTTTCCGCCACCTTCATAAAACTTACTAAAGTATTCTACATATTGAAGTCTTGCACTATGAACATAAGCACCTAGAGCACTTAAGAATAAATTAAACATTTGTGCACCCACAAATATGAATGCTCCTAAAATAATATTATATGGTGTTGGTAACATTCTAATAATGGTATTAAATGCAGATGCTATAAATCCACCTGCAAGGCCGAGAGCCATAAGCCTTGAGTAAGAAACCAAATCTCCTATGTAACCGGTAATACCATATAAACCATATATTCCTCCACCGATTTTTCCGCCTAAGCCTTTACTTTCTCTCCCTTGTGTTAATATAAGTCCAACCATACCAGCTATCATAACCCATTTACCCATATTGCTTACAGTTGCACTTAATTTTACAAGTGGACCGCCTATGAATAAAAAAGCACCAGTTAATGCGAAGTACCATGTTAGAACATCATAAACAGCATCCATTGGCTTGCCATCTTTAATTAACATATAAGCTTTTACTCCAAGACCAAAATAAACTTGAAACACACCTAGTACTATTGATATTGCCAATATCATCATTAAATCCACTTCGGGCTTTATTATGCTATTATTAGATATTAGCGGAATTAAATCTCCAAAGAAACTTCCATAAACAACACCTGCAATAGTTGTTGGTATGCTTAATACTAAGAAAAACTTAACAAACTTTTTTTGACCCAGATCTAAATTGAATTTCTTTAATGCCATTAGCGCAGCTACAAACATTATTATGCCATAACCAATATCAGCTACCATCATCCCAAAGAATACCATATAAAAGGGAGTAAGTAATGGAGTTGGGTCTAATTCTGAATACTGAGGTAAACTATACATTGATGTTACTGACTCAAAAGGTTCTACAATTGAATTATTCTTTAGAAGTATAGGTACATCAAGATCTTCCTTAGAAGCTTCTTTTAGCTCCAAATAAAAATCTTCTTTTGTTATAGCTTTTACAACGTCTTCAAGTTCACTTGCTAAATCTGTGGGTACCCATCCTTCTATAGCAACTACAGACTCTGTTTTTAAGAAATTCTCGCATGCTGTAGCCTTTATATGTTTATTTGATAAATATTCATATACTACTTTAAAATCTTCTATATAATCACAGTCATGCTTTATTTGCACATTTATTCTTTGTTCCTCTTTTGTTATTTCAGCTAATCTTTTGTTTGAATCCAAAACAATCTGAGCTGGAGTACCATCATATGCAAAAGTAATTTCATTAAATCTATTTTGTTTAAGTATCTCTTTAGCTTCATCTTCATACTCTTTATATATTAGTACGATTACATTTATTTCGTCTTTTACTTCACTAATAACTTCTAAATATGAATATGGAATTTCACTTTCAAATTTCTCTCTAAAAGTATCTTTAAATGCTTTTGGAAGAGATCCCATTAGAAACACAGAAGACTTTAACTGCTTTAAATCATTGAACGTAGCATCTAGTGTTTTCCAAGGAGTTAATGCTTCTATTTCAGTATTGATTTTAGTTTTTTCATTTTTCATTTTGGTTAATTCAGAATCTTTATCTTTTATTTTTTTGTAATTCTCTTCATAGTTTGATTTTTTAGCTAAAGTTTCTAACTCATCATAATTCAATAAGTTTTTACCCTTTACTAAAGATTTTATAGCACCTTCTTTTTCTGCATGCTTTAGTAATAGTTCAAGGGCAAATTTTACTTTGGCCTGCTCACCTTCTATATAAGAAACTTTATCTTTTTCTGAGTCTTTTACAAGTGATTGTAAATGTTCTTCTTCAAATTCTTGTAGGTTTATAAATTGAACATTTTCAAATTTGTGAAGGCTATCTAGCAAAGTTTCTTTTTGTGATTCAAAGGCAAACAATGTGAATTTACTCATTTTAACTATTGCCATTATTTTTCACTATCCTCTCAACCACTATATTAACAGCCTTTTCAAATCTTTCATTTTCCAAATTTAGTATACTATCCACTTCTGTTTTGCCACTTTCAGAAATTGGTTCGGAAGTTTTTTCAGCTTCTTGCTTAGCAGTTTCAATTATTTTTTTAGTTTCCCCTTTTGCATCCTCTAAAATCTTTTTATATTGCCCCTGAGCTTCAATCTGAGATTTTTTTAAACTATCCTTGCTATCTGAAATTGCCTTATTTATAATTTCTGCTCCTTGCTGCTCTGCTTTTTTTATATTCTTTATTGCTTCTAATGCCAAAATATCACCACCTTTTATAATAGTTTACTAAAACATCCATAGTTAACTATTAATACTTTATGTAGTATTAATTACACCTTAATCACTCTAGTTTTATTATACTAATTTTAAGTATAAATTTCAACTCATTTTTCAGATTTCAACTAATATTCACAATATTATATCACTTTCATGTCACAAAAGCGGTTTTAAAGTGGTTTTATAGTTGAACTTACAAGATTAGTTACATCAATTATATCACTATTAATATCATAAACTAAGTAATGATTTTCGTATACAATAGTATTATTATCTATATAATTCAAAATATTAATCATAAATTTTTCAACATGAATGCTATTTAGATTTTTCACACTGTCACTTTGTACTATTATATCTTTAATTGTTCTTTCTACTGCCTTATCTAAATCTCTAGTTAAAAAATCTGGCAACCACTTTTTTTTGTTATATTTAAGATAGTCATATTTCACAATTTCTTTTAAAACAAAATTGTCTTCTTTAAGCACCGACTCATTGAATTCAATAAATATTTTATAATAATCTACCGAAGAAATACTTCTGCTTAAATATCCACTTTCATGGCAAAATAGACCTAGTTCATAATAGAATTCAAATGGTGTACTAAATTTTTCCACAAAATATTTTAAAATAGTGCTAAATTTTTGTGAATTATAATATTTATCAAGCATTTGTTCTACCTTTTTTAGTATTACTAATTCATCATAACTTATATCCCTTGTTTTTAAAATTTCATAAGGTGGATAAGGTGCATACACCATCCCCCACTGCTTCGCTTCATTTGTCATATCTGAGCCCTTAAGTAACTTTAAAAATCCTAATTGTATTACTTCAGAATGAATATTATAAACATCATTAAAGGATTTTTTAAAAGACTCATAATCTTCTCCAGGAAGACCTGCTATTAAATCTAAATGCTGATTGATGTTTCTCATTCCTTCTAGTTCTTCCACTATTTCTTTTATATCATTAAAATTCACAAATCTATTTATATTATTAAGTACTACGGGATTTGTTGTTTGTACCCCAACCTCAAATTGAAATCTTCCTTTTGGTGCCTTAGCTAAAACGTCTAACTCCTGTCTGTTTAGAATATCCGCTGAAATTTCAAAATGAAAAGTTATGTCAGTATCTAGATTTATTAAGTATTCCCAAATCTCTAATGCAAATTTCGGGTTACAATTAAATGTTCTATCAACAAACTTTATGAGTCTTACTTTTTTATCAACAAGGAATTTCAATTCTCTTTTTACCCTTTCAGTATTTAAAAATCTAACTCCGTGCGTAGTAGATGAAAGACAATATTTACAATTAAAAGGGCATCCCCTGGATGCTTCGTAATAAACTATTTTATTAGTAAGTTCTTCATCATTATATGGGAAAATAATCTCATCCATATCCATTAAAGGTCTTTTACCATTATAACCTATAATACCATTATTTCTATAATATAATCCTAAAATATTTTGAATATTATTTTCATTGTCACTACTAGTCTTACAATTGTTCTTATGGGTAATTTTCAAGTTAATAAGTTCACTATATGTTACTTCGCCTTCACCCTCTATTACGTAATCGCCTGGTTGTTCTTTAAGAAAAGCCTCAGAGTCATAACTAACCTCTGGTCCACCATAAAGAATCTCAATTTTACTATCTACAAGCTTTATAAGTGATGCTATCTTCTTAACGTATTGAATATTCCATATGTAGCAAGAAAACGCCACAAGATTAGGCTTCTGCCTTAAAATCTCCTCTAAAATTCTATCAACCTTATCATTGATTGAAAATTCCATAATATCACATTCATAATCTAGATCTTCAGCGTATGTTTTTAAATACCTTACTGCCAAATTACTGTGAATATATTTTGCATTAATTCCTACTAGGATTACTTTCATCTTCTGATTTTCCTTTCTTTTTGCATATCATATAATAGATATTATCTGAATTTTTAAGTGTTAATACTTCAAAATAAGGTTTTAAAATTTTTATTGTATTTTCCTTAGAACTATTTTTAAATATGTTAAAATCTTTTGTGGATATTTGTTTGGTACTTTTATCAGGCAAGACCACTTTTATTGTTGAATTAAAAGTTTTGAAAAATCCCTTATCTATGTCCCATATATATAGAAGTCCTTCTGGTTTTAAAAATTCATATATATCCTTTATTATTTTCTTTCTAGTATGTGCATATTTCATGTCACTTAAAGTAAGGAATAGTGCGCAAACGTCATATTGACCCTTTTCTATTCTTATCTTTTCCTCTTTGCCTTCTAAATACTCTATACTGCTGCTATCATCAAGATATTGTTTATATATATTATATATAATCCCATGGTTTGAAAATCCTATATCTAATATGTTACCTTTAAAAATTTCTTTCTCTAAACTTATAAAAACCTCCTTTTTCAATTATTGACCCCCTCGTAAATATAATTTGCATGTTCTATTTATTCTTCAAAAACAAAATAATTCCTTTAATATAAAGGAATTATTTATTAATTTCATTATAAAAGTTTAACATTAAGCCAGCAGTGGTCTTTTGTGATCTTTGCACAATTAGTGTAGATATTTTTTTGTATCTATCTTCTCTATTTTTTACATTGGCATAAGCTAAATATGTTTTATTAGAAAATAATGCATTATTCTTTATATAATCCTCTATATTCTCTTCATTTATAATTTCGTTGAAAATAGGAAAAGAATAATCACTCATTAATCTACTTATAATCCAAAGCTCAAAATTTCTATGACTTTTTAGAAGCTTATTGTTCACATGTTGGGGAACTGTAGCATCTTGAACTAAATGACAAGCTGCTCCAAAATAAAAGAGCGCTTGCTTTTTATCTCCTGCTTCTATAAATTTCAAAGCACACTTATAATACTTTTCAAATTCTGTCAAGGCATTTGAAAATCCATATAGACCAGTTCCCTTAACATGATGATAAAAGTGATTTGTGCTTTTAAAATCTTGATCCGCCCATGCTACTCCGCTATTTAATTCTTTTATATATCCCTTGTAAAAGCTATGGACTTCACTATAGCCCTTATTTTTCAATATTTCGATAGCTTGAATATTTATAAATTTATGGACAATACAATGAGTTTTCATAACCTTTTTTTTAATTGGATTTACTGTTATCATAAGTCCTCTTAATGTTTTCCCATAAGTAGCTTCGATTTTATTCTTCAAAATGTTCACCTCTTAATTTATTATAAATCCACCTACATTTTACCTCTTTTTGCTTAAAGCAACAAGTATGCTAACTATTAAAGTTACCACTACTATTAATAAGTAGTAACTAAACCTTTTCGTTCCACTTTCTATAATATCCACTTTAATTCTTTCTATTCTAACAAGATATCCATTTGTAGAATCTAACGCTATTAGACCATCAAAAAACTTAATACTAGATATATAAGTACCTTTTTCAAAGTTAATTTTTTCTTTAAGCACACCCAAACTATTCAGACTATATATACTATTATCATTCTTTTCATAGAAATATATACAACCTAAGTCTCCTAATATTCCTTTTGTATCAACTGCTAAACTAACTAAACTATCTACTGCTTTATGTTGATAAATCGGCGCTTTGGGATTTGTTGTAGGGTGTTTATCTAAAATAAAAGGTATAATGCTGTTATTTAATCCACTAAATTTAGGGGAACTAACTTCATCTCCACCCGTATAATCTGGAAAACCATACCATGCATTTTTTTTAATCTGGTATATATAATCACTATCACCTTTTACTGGCCTTAAACCTCTATCCTCAATCCCTCCCACAGTAACCACTACTTTACCCTCACTGTTAATATCTATGCCCTTCATATTCCTTATACCCCAAGCAAAATTTGCCTTTGCTCCTGTTTTTAAATTATAGATTATAATTGAAGAATTCCCTGGCACATGTTCCGTAATAATTTGCCCTTTTATATTTTTAGTTTTATATGGAACAAATGCTCCAGTTTTTTCTTTTGTAAAATTTATTCCTTTAACTGTTATTTTCTTTGGAGAAATATCATGATTTACAGGATAATCCTCTAACCACTTATTATCAGGACCTACTACTCCAGAATTTGTTGCAGCACCTATAGTAACAAATATATAATCACCATAAATCTTAATCAAACTCTTATTATAATCTCCATAATTAGGTATGTCCTTAATTATTTGTTTATCTTCTTTAGATATTAAATTATAAGAGTAGACTCCAGTCCCTGATGCATAATATAATATTTTATCATTATAATCCAAACTGTTTATACTCAATTTCTTATCTTCAAATATATCATATGATTTTCCTACACTATCAATACACTGTATGCTATTTTTGAAAGCTATATAGTAGTTTCCCTCTTTGTCCACAGTAAAATCTACCGCTTCATTTAATCCTTTAAAAAGTATTTGTGACTTTATACCTCCATCTTTTACTGTAATCTTATATTCTGTAAGGAAACCTTTCATTGAAAATAGTGCAAAAGCCATTGTGGCTAAAATAACTATAAATCCAATGGTCTTTTTCATACTTCCCCCCTAAATTATAAATACTCTAATCTATATATATTTACATAGATTAGAGTATATGTATTAATAAAAGGCGTTAATTACTTTTGGCAATTTTTATATGATCCCTTTCAACTTCTGATAGTGCAATAAATACTTGTTTAACATTAGGATTAACAATTTTTTTTATATTTTTTTCATAAAACCGCGATGCATGAATTTCTCTATCTTCTGCCAGGTTCATTAGGCTTTGGTCAGTCTTATGTTTACTATAATCTATGCTTACAAGTTTAGGCAATTCTTTGAATCCACCTAGTTTCATGTGCACTATAGCATGCATCCGCTCAATCGTTGAAAGTGCTTCAAAAGTTTCTTTAATTTCTATGCTACTCGCAAGAAGCGCTGCTGATTTATAAAAATCGGAATTAAATATTTCAAGTTTCATAGCATGATCAAGTATTACTAAATTACTAGGATCTAAGCACTCACAAGGGGCCTCAAATAACTCTTCGCTTTCAACTATATACTTAGCATTTACACCACAAAACGGACAATATTTAATACATTTACTCTTGTTATCTTCCAGTAGGCCCTTATTATTTATATTAAAATTTTTTATATTTATATCCATACCACAAATCAAACATCTCATATTTCTATTATACCCCCATGTTTTTTTGGTTACAACAATCATTAATAAGAATATTTTAACACAAAAACTCCCCCTAAGGAGAGTTTTTTATATAATATATTTATTTACAAAATCATCAACCACACTACTCGTATCAAATTTATTTATATTCCTAAGGTTTATTTTAATCTTTTCATTACTGAAAATCAGTGTATTATTAGAAGATTTTATTTCTTCTTTGATTAAATACCCAGTAATAAATTGGTTATCATTAATATAGCTATGTAAGTATATACTATTTTCATATAAATCTATAACAATAATATCGCCCATAATATCACTCTTATATTCTAGTATTTCGTTATTTACAACAGAAAATTTTCGAATAGGTTTTAAGCTTCCATCCTTATTGTATCCTTTATATAATAAATAACTATCATCCACTTCACTACTAACCCCATCAGAAATTATTAAGCTTAATTTACTATCATATTTACTTAAATAGTTCTTTTTTAGCAAATACTCACTAATTTTATTACAATTTCTAATTGCCTCATTAATTTTAAAATTAAAAAATTGTTTTTTAAAAAAAGATGATTTCACTGACTGTTGCGCAATTTGTTCGCTCACTTTAATCCCCCTAAATATTCATATCGTGTAAAACTATGTATTAATTTCTGTTATATATTATGTAAAAAGCATTTTATATTAATTTCTTTTCGAATTATATTGAATTTTCAATTATATTTTCCTAGTACACTTGGTATTATACAATTTTATCAGTTTAATGTCAAACCACATCAACTATTTATTTTAAAAAGAATGCAAGTTTTATCCACCTTATAGAATATAATTCAATCACTACACATACAAATAATTAATAACTGTTATAGGTCAGGGTCAAGAACAAGGAGGATCCATCCATGATAAAAGATACTTTTTATAGAGATTCAATAATACTTACGGTTTCAAATTTAGTTGGCGGTATACTTAGATTTATGTTTGCGATTCTACTTTCTAAAAAACTTGGAGCACAAGGTATGGGTCTTTATAGCCTTGTAATGCCAATCTATGATTTATTCATTTGTCTTATTTGTGGTGGAATGGTAACAGCTATTTCAAAAGAAGCCTCATCTTACTTCGGACTAAACGATTATGGCAATTTAAACAAAACTATACATACTGCCATTGTTTTCGATTTTATTTGGGCTCTATTAATAGCTGTATCAGTTTTCGTTTTTTCACCCTTCATTAGTACTTACATAATAAAAGACCAAAGGACATTATATTCTCTTTTAGTTATTTGCCCCGCTTTAATCTTTGTTGCTCTTTCATCTATATACAAAGGTTATTTCTATGGTATTTCAAATGTTAAAGTACCTGCAATAATAGATATAGTTGAAAAAACCGTAAGAATGGTGATATTAGTTGGAATAATAAATTTCTTTACACTCAAAAATGTAACATCTACTGTAACCGCTACTTACATTGCCTTATCCGTTGGGGAATTTATAAGCTTTGTTTTGTTATATGCCTTCTATAAAAAAAGTAAAAATAAATTCAAGCAGTATACTAAAAAAGCTGAAGGAAGAGCTCAACTCCTATTTAATGTCCTTGTTGTTTCTCTGCCACTATCCCTTAACGGTTTTTTAACCACTGCAATTTCTGCACTATCCACCTTAATTGTGCCTAGGCGCTTAGTTTATGCAGGTCTTGAATACACGGAGGTTCTATCCTTAATCGGTAAATTTGCAGGCATGGCTATGAGCATCGTATTTTTTCCTTTTATTATTGTAATGTCTATGGCAACCATATTAACTCCAGATATTTCTAAAAGTATTAGTAAAAATGATTATCACGCTTTAGAGGACAGAGTTGTGGAGGTTATAAAAATTTCATTTTTGCTGGGCGTATCCACTCTTATAATATGTTTATCTACTGGTGATTCCCTTGGAAAACTATTTTTCGACAGATATGACCTAGGCATCTACATACGTCTTGCCGCCTTAAGCGCACCATTCATGTATATGGCTGGTTCAACCTTTGGAATACTAAACGGACTTGGTAAACAAAAGACAATTTTAATAAATTCTCTAATAACTTCTATTTTACAGCTTGTGCTACTATATATACTCTTAGGTATTCCAGGTATGAGTATTTTAGGCTACGGAATAACTCTCCTTGTAACCTCTATAGTAAGCTTTATATTGAATTTTATTGCAATCAAAAAAAGCTGTTATCTAGAGTTTTCAATAACAGAAATTATAATTAATGTTTGTCTTAGCATATTTTTATACTTCATACTTAAAATTTTAGATAATACTATACCAAATTCTATGTTTATCACTAAAAATATAGTAATTATTGTTACTGGGTTCTCCCTAATATTATTTTCTTTTATTATTTCAAAAAATAGTAAATAAGTCTAATGCTCTAAAAAGCCCTAGACTTATTTCTTTTACTATTCATATTTAAATTTCCTACCTGATTTTTTTTAAAATAAATACCGGTATGAGTTTCGTAATCTTACGTGGAAACCCTTCCAAATCTTCTTTAGTTATTCCACCTATAATCACTAATATGAAGAAATAAGTTAGCATGGATAAGAATATGGCAACTATTATAGCCATAGCATTGGCAAAAATTCCTTCTTTTATAAAACTAAAACTAAATTCAAGGTACCCATGCATGAGTTTTGCAACTATTGCCATAATACTTGATGCTATTATAGGTTTAATTGCATGTTTAAATAGCTTTATTCTAATCCTTAGCACTTTGTTCATAGTAATATTGTTCAGTATCAAAAGTATTGCAAAACTCACTCCATTACCTAGAACAGCACCTAATATGTTGAAACTCGGAATTGCTACAAAAATATAATTAACAATAACTTTCCCTATTAATCCTATTACCGCATAAATAGTAACCACATATAGTTTCCCTAGACCCTGTAGAATTGAAGTTTGAATACTGACCACAGCCATAAGTATTATTACCACTGACCCATAGGTCAGTAATCTTGAAACATCAGAACCAAAGTGAAGAAGATATATTATAGGTTTAGCTAAAACCGCAAGTCCAAATGCTGAAGGTACTGCTATTAAAAAGCATAGCCTAAAAGCATAATTAATTTTAGACCGAACGGCTCTTTTGTCCCCAAGTGCCACTAAGCTAGATATAGAAGGTAAAATAGTTATAGCCAGAGATGAAATAATAGCTATAGGTACACCTATTAATGTTGTATATTGGGTTAAAACACCCCATAAAATAGTAACCTCTCTCTCAACAAATCCAGAGTCAAACAGTCTTGATTGAACTATCCTTATATCAATTAGTAATCCTGATTGTTGTAATCCTAAACATATTGTCATCGGCATAGCATAACTTATTAACCTTTTCACTAATCTTTTAGTAGTAAATCTTTTTATAACTAACTTATTATGTCCTTTAGGAACTCTGAAGACTTTATTTTTTTTATAAGCATGAATCATATATATAGCTGCAACTAATGCTCCTAGAGTTGTACCAATAGTTCCACCTGCAGCACCTGCTGCTAATCCATACTTTATAAAATATGCTGCAAAAATTAAACTAAATACAGTATTGGCAATTTGCTCCAAAACCTGCGATATAGCAGTTGGAGTCATATTGCCTCTTCCTTGAAAATACCCTCTATACGCTGATAATACAGATGAGATTAAAATAGTTGGAGCAAGAGCCATAATTGCCAATTTGGCATTAGAACTTTTTGCCATAACCGCTAAATTCCCTGCAAAAATCAGCATCAATAGTGACATAATTGTGCCTAATATTAAAAGTAAAAATCTAGCTATTTTAAAAGTCTTCACCGCATCTTTGTAATTTCCTACAGCTATGAGCTCCGATACCATCTTGGATATAGCCACCGGAATACCAGCATTTGTTAATACATACATGTATACAAATATAGGGTATGCACGGGCATATATACCATATCCTACGTCTCCTAATATCGCAAGTAGAAAAGGTACATAGAGCAAAGATAAAAGCTTAACCATAAAACCCGCTGCAGATAATATGGCAAAGCCTTTTGAGGTAGACTGTTTATTTAAGTTCACTTTTTCACTCATTAAACCCACCCTTTAAAATTTAAATACATCCTTTTTAATCTTCTTAAGTACTGGAGGTAAACTTTCTGCAATGGTCTTGTTTTCCATATAAGATAGTTCCTCTGGGCAATTCTTAAATATTGCCTTATAAGCATATAAAAACTGATAATCTAAACCATATTTGTTCTGGAAGAAACTATTCATTTTTTTCTCACCGTATTTTGGATCACCCACAATAGGATTTCCTAAATGACTTAAATGAGCACGTAGCTGATGGCTTCTTCCTGTTATAAGATTAATATCTATTAGTGAGAATGTACCACAACTTTCTATGTTTTTAACTTCCATGGCTATTCTTTTTGTATTTGGCATCTTAGTGTCGTATACCTCTGAGATATTTGCATCCTCATCTTTACGTATATACCCTTCATAAACACCATCTTTGATTCTGTTTTTTACTAGTGCCATATAATATTTCTCAACACTTCTTTCCCTTACCATTTCATTTAAAAGTTTAAGAGAATTAAAGTTTTTACCAAACATAACTATACCTGAAGTATTTCTGTCGAGTCTATTACAAGGTGCTGGCGTAAAGGTTATTTCATTTTCAGGCCTATAATCTCCCTTGTCAAACAAATAAGAAAGGACATAATCTACTAAAGTAGCTTCTCCACCCTTTTTATCAGAATGAACTAAAACTCCTGGCCATTTTTCAACCATTAATATATTTGCATCCTCAAAAGTTATCTTTAGATTATTATCAATTCTAATAAACTCTTCTTTTTTAAATTCACTTGTAATATATTTTGTTTCAACTATATCACCTTGTACTAGTGAATGTTTTTCCTTGATTTTATTACCATTAACTCTAATATCACCTTTTCTAAAAGCTTTATATATTTTACTTAATGGTACATCACCTAGTACTTTTCTCATAAATTTATCTGTTCTTTGTCCTGCTTCATTTACTCCGATCTCTATCCTCATATGTTTCCTCCTATTTGCATTCTATATAATGACGACTTCCGCTTATAATCCAATTTATTTTCTAATAAATCACCTTACGTTTTAAAAAAATCACATCAAGCATCAATTATATACTAATATCGTTACAAATCCAATAGAAATTCATAAGCTAACTTGCATTGCATAGCTACGCCTATAGATAAACAACTCTCATCTATGTCAAATAAACTACCATGAGCAGGATGTACTATACCTTTTTGCAGATTTCCACTTCCTAAAAAATAAAATAGCGATGGTCTTTCCATAGTAAAATAAGAAAAACTTTCCCCTCCCATAGTCGGCTTATCCAATTTATAAACATTATCCTCTCCCATAACCTCACTTGCCAGTGTTTCAAACATTCCCGCTAGCTTATCATCATTATAAAGACAAGGATAACTTTCCCTAATATCAATCTCACATCTTCCTCTCATGGATGTAACTATGCCTTCTACTACTTCAATTAATCTATTCTTAACAAACTGCCTATTTTCGATGTTTGTAGTTCTAATAATTCCAGATATTATAACTTCCTCAGGTATAATATTTTCAGCTGTGCCTCCATGGATAGACCCTATAGTAAGTACTGCAGGATCTGTAGGAGAAATCTCCCTACTTATAATATTTTGAAGGCATACAATTACACTACTAGCTATTACAATAGGATCAATTGTCATATGTGGACTTGCACCATGTCCTCCACTACCTATTATTTTTATAGTAAATGGATTGGATGCTGCATAGGCTACACCTCTTTTTAAACCAACAGTTCCAGCCTCTAACCATTCTTCTACATGAAGTCCAAAAATAGCATCCACATTAGGATCTAAAAGTACTCCCTCACTAATCATTATTTTTGAACCACCAGTAGTTTCTTCAGCTGGTTCAAAAAAAAGTTTAACATTTCCCGGAATTTCCTCTTTCATGCTATTTAATATTTTGGCCACGCCGAGAAGTATAGTGGTATGAGCGTCATGTCCACAAGCATGCATTTTACCTTTAACTGTAGAAGAATAATCACATATCTTCCTATCATCTAATGGAAGTGCGTCCATATCTGCTCTTAGTGCAACAGTCTTTTCGCCCTTGCCACGAATAATAGCACAAATTCCCGTTCCTGCTACTGCGTAATATTCAATACCTTCCGTTACTAAAAAGTCTTTTACCTTTTGCGAAGTTCTATATAAATCAAAACCGAGTTCTGGGTTCTTATGAAGGTCTCGTCTTATATCTACTAACTGACTATGAATATTTTCTGCCATTTCTAAAAAATTCAAATTTTACACACCTCTCCACTTATTGTTCGCTTGAAAAAACTATTACTAGTTATCCCAATATATTTGAATTACATCTCCATTATTTAGTGGCTGATAATAGCTAGCTTTAATATCATTTAGCGTAAGGATTAGGTTTCCCTTTGATTTAGACAAATCAAAATCTACATAATTAAATATATCCACAAATATATATTTTTCTTTATTTTTAAGAGTAATATTTTTTTTATTAACCTCCACTACAAGCTCTTTTAATCCTGCGTCTAATTTATTATGCACATCTTTAACCTGAACATGTTCATTAGTATTCTCTTTTTTTAACGTTACACTATATATTCTATCTCCCTCTTTAATAACATATTCCTTCTGAACTTTTTTATTATTCATCATAAAAATTAAACCACTATCTTCATTTCCAAAATATTTTATATATTCCTGAATTGTAGCTGAAAATTCTATATTTACATCATCATTTTCATTAATTATTGCATCTATTAGAGCTCTTTTTCCATTAATGAATGTTACAGGCTCAATATTTCGTATTTCATCATCAAAATAAAAACTCACAACTTGAATATTCTTCACAAAATCAATAATTTTAGGCTCAGCGCTATTTCCATCAATGGAAAAAGAAACTTCTATGACATCCCCTTCTATTACCTCAGAATCAATATTTGCAGTGGAGTTATTTATTCTTATTTCCGCCCCTTTAGCTAAGCTGCCAAAGGCAACTCGTTTTATTCCATCAACCGTGAATCTGATATTCTTACCATTCTTACCAATTAATACTTTAGGGTTAATACCTTCTTGCACCATTACATCCATAACAGTATGCTTATGTGCATTAAAAAGGCTTACAATCTTATCGTTTATTGTGACATCAACAAAATCATTTCCTAATCTCTTTACTGATATAAGTGCTATACCTAAAACAGTAACTCCAATGCTTCCAAGGCTAGGATCACATATGCAATCAACTACTGCTTCTCTTCCTTTAATTGCAACTCTTTGAATTGGTAGATTTAGGACTTTAGCAAGATTTTCTTTGATAAAAGGCGTATGTGCTCCCCCTCCTACTAGAAATATAGCATTAGGGGCTTTGCCTCCATTTAATTCAATTATCTTATTTCCAATTTGTTCTGCAATTTTAATAACTATTGGGTTAATTATTTTTAATACTTCTTCAGGCTCTATTTCATTTTCAAGGCCTAATACATCTATAAATACAATTTTTTCTTCTCCGCTTCCCTGCTTTTTAATTCTCTCGGCGGTATTAAAATCTACCAAATAGGATTGAGCTATTATTTCAGTTACCTCGTCCCCAGCCATTGGTACCATACCATATGCACTTATACTATCTTTACTACTAATAGCAATATCCGCAGTGCCTGCACCAATATCAACTAATGCTAAGTTTAGAAGCCGTAAATTTTGTGGTACTGCAGCTTCCATAGCTGCTATTGGCTCTAATGTTAAGCTCACAACAGAAAGTCCAGCCTTATTCATAACAGCATAAAGACTATCAACCACTGAACGTGGAAGGAAGGTGGCAATAATGTCTACTCCGATATTTTCACCTTTGTGAGCGTTTAAATTTGAAATTACGTAACCATTTAAATAGTAATTTTTAACACTATAGCCTACGCAATAAAGCTTACCTTGTGTAGATTTAATAACTTCATCCTCCGCCATTTTAACCGCAGTAATCTCCAAACTTCTAATAGCTTCTCTATTAATTTCCTTATCGCCATCTACTTCTATTTCAGCCTTTATTGTAGTTGTTCTTAAAAATCTTCCCGCAGCAGCAATAGCTACTTTAGTTAAGGAAATATTTAGGTTACTCTCCAATTCATTTTTTACCTTTTTCACTCCACTAGCTACGGAGTCAATATCGTGAATTTGACCATCAATCATAGCTCTATCCTCATGTTCTATATAGCTTTCGGAAAGAACCTCAAATTTCTTCTCGGATATTACTCCAACTGTTCCTATAATGGATCTTGTTCCTATATCTAAAGCAAATATTAGTTTCTCTTTATTAACATTTGTGATATCCATTTTTATACCTCTTCCTCACAAAAATACTAAGCTCATATTAATAACATATGAGCTTAGTAAAATTATATAACATAATATTGCAATATTCAACAAAACTACTGCATTAACTTAATTACTCCAGAATTTTCTGATATATAAGGTAACTGTTTTACAATAGTGTAAATGTATTTTGGTTTTGATTTATCATCTTTTAAAACCTGCTCTAAGGATAATTCATTATAATACAGTAACTTACACCAAAAATCCACAAAATCATCTCTTGTAATAAAGATTACATTATCTCGCTCTTTAACTGTAAATCCACAATTAAACTTTTCTAAAATTTTTATATCTGAGTAATCTCCATTGGACAAAATCAATCCTACATCTTCCCACATTTTCTTAAAGGCAACCATTAAAACTCCTCCTAAATAAACATTTTCCTCTTATAGTACATATATTCATACCAGATGTAAAATATAGCCTACCATTACATTATATGTGTTATTTTTCCACTTTACAACCCAAAACAAAATATAAAAAGTAATCTTTAAACTTTAAACTTTTGATATTAGTGAATTATTATATAGTACCTTAGCATCAAATTTTCTTATAATTCCCCCTTCAAACTTAAGTTCTAAATCATTATTTGTAATAGAAATTACTTTTCCTTTGCCAAAACTTTTATGCAGCACCGTATCTCCCTCTTTAAAAGGAAAATTTGTACCATCTTCTCCTATAATATTGCACTCCACAATAAATCGTGAGGTTTCTTTTACTTTTCCTTTTATATTTTTAGAAATGCACAGCCAAACATTATCTATAGCTCTTGTAACTCCTACATAAAATAGTCTTCTTTCCTCTTCTATGTTTTTATCCATGCTATTTACATGTGGGATATTTTCCTCATTACAGTTAATCAAGTATACGTTCTTAAACTCCATACCCTTTACGCCATGAATTGTACTAAGTATCACCGCATCATCCTCTGTACTCTTCTTATGCCTTTTAATCTCCTCTTTAACCTGCTTTACATGTGCAAGAAAAGCCGTTATAGAATTATAGCCTTCTATTGATTGTCTAAACTCGTCTATAACGTCCTCCATCTCAACTACATCAATCTTAAATTTTGTGCAATACTCTTTAATATGATCATGATAACCAATACTTAAGACTATATTGTCTACGGCACTTTTTAATGAAATTTTATTTAAACTATGAATATCTTTTTTTAATTTATCTAACATCTTCATTTGAAACACTGGTGTACCTTCTATATCCTTTACCATTTCAAAACAATCATCTTTTACAGAATTTCTTCTTAATTTATCTAAATTTAATTTACTTATATATCTAAAGGGCTTATTAATTATGCGAAGAAAACTATCTCTTTCCGTCTTATCAATACTGAGTTTTAAATATGCTATTATATCTTTGCAAATGAAATGCTCAAAAAAATCATATTCCTTATCTAAAAGTAGAAAAGGGATTCTTTTTTTAATGAAAACATCTATTAGACTTCTACACTCTACATTTGTTCTGTACAATATTGCATTATCTCTATAATTTTTATCCTGTACACCATTGCGTTTTTCAATGATGCAACTAATCTCCTCTGCCTGATAATTTTCATTTACATTATTTAGTACAGAAATGCCACCATCTCGCTGCTTAAACGCTATGATGTCTTTTTCATTTCTCATACTATTATTCTTTATAATACTCATGGATATTTCCACTATATTCTTCGGACATCTATAGTTAGTGGACAAGGGTAATTTCCCTCCCCCTTGAAAATGATCTGAAAACTTAACCATACACTCAGGATTTGATCCTCTAAAGCCATAAATGCACTGATCCTCGTCACCTACAGCAAAAATTGAATTACCTTCATTTATAAGTTTTAGTATTTCCACTTGCATGGAATCACAATCTTGAAATTCGTCAACTAAAACATGTTTAAATAAGCTTTTATAACCCTTAAGCAGTGTGTAATCTTTTATAAACAAGTCTCTACAACCTATTTGAAGATCATCAAAATCATATAAGTTTTTTTCTTTCCTATACTGCTCGTAAATATTATAGGCTGCTGTAAAGATTCCTTTATCAATACTTGAAGAGAAATTTTCCAGATCATCGGAACTAGTCTTAAACACAGAAATATTATTTATTACTTCCTTTACTTTTTCGTCACTAACTTCATCTAAATAAGACATTAGTACATTTTTTATAAGTTTATATACCTCTAGCGTATTAATTATAGTTATCTCGCCATAATAGTTTTTAAGAATCTTATAAAACAGGCCATGAAACGTTCCAAAAAACGGAACTCTTTCACTTCCATTAATAGCAACATATCTCCTTTTCATATTAATTGCCGCAGCTCTTGTAAAAGTAATTACTATAATATTTTTAGGGTTTATTTTTTTATGGTTTATTAAATAAACAATTCTATTAACGATAACTACTGTCTTACCCGATCCCGGTCCTGCCGTAACTAATAAATTTCTGTTTTCAGAAAAAACCGCTGCCTTTTGTTCCTGACTTAAATTTGTATTTATTTTATCTTTAAATACTTTATTATCCATAATACGTTTTGTTTCCACTTTCTTTCACCTACTATAGTTATGTCATATATTATGTTTATACCCAAAATTCTCTTTATTAATCATAAGTACTTAATAAATTGGAATTATGTTATAATTCCATTATATACTTTTATTAAATTTCAAAGGGGAAAAATTATGAAATACTCAAAAGATTTTAATGTGAGAAATGAAAGAAATCTAACAATGCTAGTAGATTTTTATGAATTAACCATGGCTAACGCTTATCTTGATAATAATGTTGGAGATAAAATAGCATACTTTGATATGTTTTTCAGACGAATACCTGACGGTGGTGGATATTGCATCATGTCCGGCGTACAACAGTTAATTGAATACCTTTCAAATTTAAGTTTTTCAGAAGATGATCTATCCTATTTAAGAGGAAAAGATGTTTTTTCAGAAGACTTTATAGATTACCTAAAGAATTTTAAATTTTGTTGCGATGTATGGGCAATACCAGAGGGCTATCCTGTTTTTCCTGGTGAACCCCTAGTTATAGTTAAAGGACCTGTTATACAAGCTCAATTTGTTGAGACAATGGTGCTACTCACAATAAATCATCAAACCTTAATAGCCACTAAAGCAAGTAGGATATGTAGAGCTGCCTTAGGTAGGCCTGTTATGGAATTCGGTTCTAGACGTGCTCAAGGCTATGATGGTGCCATATATGGTGCTCGGGCTGCTGTTATTGGTGGTTGTTCTGGTACTGCCTGCACCATAGCTGAAGAAATGTTTGATATTCCTGCTATTGGTACTATGGCTCATAGTTGGGTACAACTTTTTGATACGGAATACGAGGCCTTTGAATCTTGGGCTAAAACTTACCCTGACAACTGCATGCTTCTTATAGATACTTATAACGTACTACGCTCTGGTGTGATAAATGCCATAAAAGTATTTGATGAGGTACTTAAACCAATGGGCAAAAGGCCTAAAGGAATCCGAATAGATAGCGGTGACATTACCTATTTAACTAAAAAAGTAAGAATGATTCTAGATGAAGCTGGATACTCAGATGTAAAAATAACGATTTCTAACTCCCTTGATGAACATATAATAAAGAGTGTTTTAGAAAACGGGGCACAAATTGATAACTTTGGTGTTGGCGAGAGACTTATTACTGCAAGATCAGAACCAGTGTTTGGCGGCGTCTATAAATTAGTTGCTGTTGAAAACGATTCAGTTATAATACCAAAAATAAAAATTAGTGAAAACGAAGAAAAAATAACTAATCCTGCATTTAAAAAAATATATAGGATTTTTGATAAAACAACACATAAAGCCATTGCAGATTTAATTACACTACATGACGAGGTAATTGATGAAAATAGACCACTTGAGATATTTAATCAAATCTTTACCTGGAAAAAGACAAAACTAAAAAATTACTATGTAAAAGATCTTATGGTTAAAATATTTGAAAATGGAAAACCTATTTATAACTCTCCTTCAGTTATGGAAATAAAAGCTTTTTCTGCTAGAGAAGTTTCTAATTTATGGCCAGAAGTTTTAAGATTACAAAATCCCCATGCATATTATATAGATCTTTCTTGGAATCTATGGAATTTAAAGCAGAGTTTATTAAACCATTATTCTGAGGCCTTGGAAGAATAAAAATAATAATAAATATTACTAAGAATAATAGGAGAAATTATGAAACAAACTTTAAAAATTAAACTCTCAAAGGATGCTCATCAAGAGCTTACAAAAATGATTAAATGGAGCGAAGATTATGACAGCGTCAGATTTGTGAACGCTAGTGGTTGTTGCAATACTACAAAAACAGAAATCATCTTAGACAATTTTAAAGCAGGAGACATTAAAAACACCATTGGTGATTTAAAAATATTATATGATGAAACTCTTATAGATAATATTGCAGAACTCATAATAGCCTACAAAGATTCTCGCTTTTGGATTAAAACAAAATTACCAGAAAACAGCAAACCTAATTGCTCTAAAAGTGATGATAAATCTTGTGGCGGTTGCTCTGGAAATTGTGGTTCTCACTAATAATAAAAAAACTAACCAAAATGTTTTTGGTTAGTTTTTTTATGGCCATTTAAATAAACTATACGTTTACTAATGGTCCAGGAATTTTTGCAAATAAATCCACAGTTCTATCATACGCGCCTTGTGTAAGCTCTGGAAACCAAATTGTAATTTCACGTTCTGCGCTTTCAGTGCTATCAGATGCATGAACTAAATTCTGAGTTTTATCTAAAGCAAATTTTCCTCTTATACTTCCAATCTCTGCCTTTGTAGGATCTTTATCTCCATTTATTTTTCTTACTACATCCACAGCTTTATCGCCCATTAAAATAATTGCACAAATCTTGCCTTCGGTAATATAATTTATTAACTCTTCAAAAAAGTTCTTTCCTGCATGTTCACTGTAATGTTTTTCAGCACTTTCTTTTGTAGCAATCATCATTTTAAGTGCTACAATTTCAAGCGATTTTTCCTCATATTGATTGATAATTTCCCCAATAAGTCCACGATTAACTCCATCAGGTTTAATTAAAACCAAGGTTCTTTCCATATAATTCACCCCTCTATAAATTAATTATATCCAATTATTGCATAATATAAACTAGTACTTATAACTCTATGAATAAGTTTGTTTATATAATAGTCTTAAAGGGGATTCTTTATCCTCACTAAATAAATCATAATCTGAATGATTTTTAATGATTAGTGGTTTAAAAGCTTTAAGTTCAAGAAATGGACAATTGCCACCATTATCTGCCCATCTGTATAGTGCACATTCCTTAAAACAATTAACTTCTTCTTCCGCTGTTGTTAAAAAAGGACACTGTAACATTTCATCACCTCATTCCCATAATTTACTACTCTTAATAGCATTATAAGATATTTAAGCGATAAATTACAGTGTTTTTTGAAAATTCTAAATATAAATTTAAATGTGCCTGAAAATGGCCTTAATTATTCACCGCATCTATTAAATATTTCCATTTTACAACATCACCTGACTTAAGTTTTATTGCTCCACAGCTTATGCCTGGTTTAACTCCATTTACATAATAACACCAACCGCTTAAGGGATTGCCACCACCCCTTTCTTTAAGGTTATTAATCATTGTAAAGTAAGTTGTTCCCCCTCTACCTGTTGCTTTATAGCTAATACCCTTGCTATCTAATTCACTGCGTGTAATATCAGCTACTGTTTTATTCTCCAGGTTTACATATACAGATAAAATCATTTTACCCGAGATATCATCTCTAATTATTAAATTAGGTTCTTTTTTAGGTTCAGGAGTTTTAGAAGGTGCTGCTTTTTTTACAACTACTGCTTTTTTCTTTGCAACCACTGCATTTCCAGTGCTACTAGCCTTTGTATTTGTTGTTTTGTTTTCCACTACCGCTTTTGTTTCCTGCTTCTTAACTTCCGGTTTAACATCATCCTTAACTGTTTCCTCTTTAACCATTTGTTCTTGTATATCCTTTTCTTTTACAACAACTTTTTCTGAAGTTGAGTCTTTTTCTTCTTGCTGCACTTCAGCGGTATTTTTATTAAGGTACTTATCTTGTACAATTTTTGTAACACTTAAAAGCCCTACGCTTATTAATATAACTGTAGCTAAAAGTAATATTTTCTTTTTCAACTAAATCACTCTCTTCTATTTTGACATTACGGCATTTTTAGACTATACATTATTTTTCACTTCTAATCTTTCTTGTATACAACACTCCTATAACCATAAATAGCATTCCTAAAACTATAAGAATATTAGTATCAATAACAGACCCCGTTTGAGGTAATTTACCAGCCTCTGCTTTACTTGTAACTGTATCCGTTGTTGTATTGTCCGCTAGAGAAAAAACTGGTAACTCTTTTGAATTAATATCGCTAGAGTAAAAATCATATTTCCCAGAAGTTTTATATTCTTTAAGTGCTATTAGCGCTCTAAGTACCTGTTCTGTTGATGTGTAGTTTGACTTAGTTTCCTCTACTAAATGCTTAAACCCTCCATCTTTTGCTTTAAAGGATAATAGTGCTGAAACTAAATCCCCTTTGGCTTTATTAAATATTTCTCCCTCTGGGTTTATTCCTACTGACGTAAGTCCTAATATAACAAACGCTGTAGTTTCACTAGCTAAACCATATTGACTAACGCTGTATCCGCTTTCATTTTGCAATATGGATAGAGTATTTACTGAAGCATCAATAGCTTCTTTCACCTCTGGTTTCGTACTATAAAATTCTGATAGTGCATTTATAGCTGCTCCTGTCATATCTGGATCTATTTTGTCCCCATAATAAGTCCATCCTACCATTTTATTTGTATCTGCATTATAACTTAACTTTGATTTCATTATAATATCAGCTAGTTTTTCTTTAGTAACTTTGTAATCACCCTTTATGTTAGCGTAATTATAAGCAAAGATTCCAAACACTGCATCATTAATTAAAAATGTATCTATATCCCTATTTAGTAGTTCTGAAACTAAATCATGACCTTCCACATTATAAGGTGTATAGCCAGATGCCGTTAAGCCTATAATTAATTTTTCAATGTCTGTGTTGTTTAAATCTTTCACTCCATTTGTCTTGATATCTTCCACACTTTCTTTTAAGAAGGCAGTGTCTACCTTTTCACCTAATTTATTTAAACTAACAGCAGACCAAGTATCAATTCCCTTTGCTTTTACAACTGCCACTGAACTATTTATTGCTTTAGAAGTTTCTTTTGCAATTGTAGTATTATCTACGTCTTCACTTGCATTATTTTCATTATCATTAACGCCTGTTGTTACTTCTTTTCCTATAGTAAATTCTATTTTGTCATAAACAACTTTTGGAGATCCATCAGCTCTAAAATCACTTAGCTCAAGCGTATGTTTTCCAGCGTCAAGTCCTTCTTTTAGTGTAATTTTATTATCTACAACTGCTACCTCAGTGCCATCAATCTTAGCCTTTATACCCTTAATAGGTTGAATTATTTCTTTTTTTGTTGTCCAATCTTCATAAGCATTATTTAAACTTATAGTTAGTTCAACATTTGCATCCTTAGTTGAATAATCTATTTTATTTGCCGTCATAGTTCCCATATCACCATAATATAAAATAAGCTTATCTCCGCTTTTTAACGTGGAACCATCAATACCTGAAACAATATTTTCATAACTATTATTTCTACTTATTGCATAAAGCCACCCATCATAACCACCAAATTTGCCACTTTTTATTCCATCAATTTCTGCAATGAATTTACCATTTTTCCCATCAGTAGAAACCATAGGGATATTATTTTTATCTAATACCTCTTTTAAAGCCTCAAACCCATTTGATTTACTAGATTTTCCTGTTGTAATTATTTTATCGAATCCTTCTACCTGCACCGAAACCTGAAAATCATTTTCTACAGCACTAACCATTGTGCTAGTTCCTGCAAGAATTTGACCCATTACGAATATTAGTACCAAAGCCATAGTGTAAATCTTCATTTTTATTGTCTTTCTCATTATTATTTCCCCCTAATTTTTTTTGATATTTTTAATATAAGTTATTTCTAATTTGCTTTTAAATCTAGTTAAGACTTTGTAAAAGCTTTCGTAAAAAATCAAAGTAAAAATAAAGTTTCCCACCGCATGCATTATATCTGCAGTAACACTTGTAATATAAATGGTTATAATGCCTTTAATACTGATTGGGTCTAATATTATAAGCACCGACCATAAATTCATTATCCAATCAAACAAAAATCCGTATAAGAAACATATAATTGCAAACTTTTCTACAGAAAGTTTTTTTCCTCTTTTACCTATTAAGCCTGAGAGTGCTCCAACTATACCCCAGGCAAGCATCTGCCAAGGGGTATGGGGCCCTTGACCGAGAAATATATTTGATATAAAAGCTGCAGTGCTCCCAACCAAAAAACCTTCATAAGGTCCAAAAACAAGTCCAGATAGTGCTACTAAAAAGGTTGTGGGTTGAACATTTATTATGGCTGCAAAGGGTAATCTACTAATTGCTGAAAATACGCTTAAGGTAGCAATAACTGCTATTTCTTTAGTTCCCATTGAGCTTTTTTCAAAATAAAAATAGCTTAAAAATATTATTAAAAACACAGCTAAAGTTACGCTTAAGGACATATTAATATAACTCTTATATTTTATACCCAGCACTATTAGAAGTATTGGAACTAAAAATGTAAAATACATTGTAATTTTTTTCACTATCTCACCTTCAAATCAAGCTTATTTGAATGCACTTTACTAAAAGCAAAATCTTTCAAAGTAAAAATATTACTATTACTATTTCTAAAGATCTTATTAATTGTGGTGGTATAATAAATTCCCGTACCAAGAACCTCTAAACGATTCCCATCCCCTACTATCTCACCATTAAACATTAATAAAAATCGGTTGCAAAATTCTGATGCGAATTCCACGTCATGAGTTACGAGTATTATGGTAGTCCCATTTTTATTGAGTTCTTGTAATATTTCCCCTAGCATTGTTTTTACCTTTAAATCTAATCCCCTAGTTGGCTCATCCAAAAGTAGAATTCGGGGTTTAAGAACCAAAATTGAGGCTATGGCAACTCTCTGAATCTCACCACCGCTAAGGTCTCTTGGGTTTCTATTCTTTAATTTGTAAATATCTAAAGCTTTTAGAGTATCTTCTATAACCTCGTAATCTTTAATATTGTAATTATCTAAAGTAAACTTTAATTCATCATAGACAGTTTCCTTTGAAATATAATCATTAGGATTTTGTGAAATGTATCCTATAATCCTTGCTATATCTTTGATTTTCAGCTTTTTAATTTCTTTATACTGTCCACTAAAATTTACTTTAACGCTACCACTATATTTTAGAAGGCCCATAAGTGATTTTAGAAAAGTTGTTTTCCCACCACCGTTAGCACCCATAATACCAATGAATTCGCCTTGTTTTATACTAGTGTTTAAATCACTAATAACTAAATCATCATCATATTTACAGCTCAAATTTTGGATTTTTATAAGTTCTTCCTTGTTTGGTAAACTTTCCTCTAGAGAGCTCGGTTTATATTCATATGTAAATTCATCAATAGCTCTTCTTGCTTCTCTTAAACTATAAGGCATATTTGCAATATTTAACTCTTTTGATATTTTTAAATAATCAGGTAGAAACAATTGGAGATCCTTATCTGTCTCATTATAAAGCTCCTGTTTACTTCCTGAAAAAGCTATTTCTCCTTTAGATAATATAAGGATTTTATCAGCAATATCAAAGCATTTATGGATCCTTTGTTCAATGATTATAATGGTAATTCCTAGTTCGTCATTTATTTTCTTTATAAGTCCAATAACATCTTCTGCAGAAGCTGGATCTAATTGCGACGTAGGTTCATCTAAAATAATACAATTTGGTAAATAAACTATTGCAGAAGTTATTGCAACTCTCTGTTTTTGCCCACCGGATAGAGTATTAATGTCTCTATTTGCTAAGTCTAATATATTAGAAAACTGCATAGCTTCAAAAATTCTTCTCTTCATTTCAAAGCTTTCAACTCCAACATTTTCAAGTCCAAAAGCAATCTCCCTGTGAACTTTATTCATAATCAATTGACTTTCTGGATCTTGAAAAACCATAGTTATCTCATTTGCCCGCGTACTATGTTCCATTTCTGTTACTTCATTACCATCTATTGTTACACTGCCTTTTATCGTACCTCCATAAAAATTTGGTACAGCTCCTGAAATACATTTAGCTAACGTTGATTTTCCTGAGCCTGATTCTCCTACAACAAATAAAATTTCTCCTCTATCTACTTTTAAATTTATATTTTTAAGTACCGGGTTTGATTCTTTAGGATAGTAGTAGGTTAGTTCTTTCATCTCTATATATGACATTTCTTTGCTCCCTGTAGTAATATTATTTATGTTTTATTTTTTCAGCTAGAATAATTTCTATTGTGATCACTAGTATTAGTAGGACTATAACCCAATAATTTATAAGTTGTGACGTGCTAACCTTCATATATATATCAAAGTCATCTAATCCACTTGCCTTTATTATCAAATAAAAAATCATTGCAGCACTGCTGCCTATAATTATTAAATAATCAATTGTTTGGAGCCTAGGTTTATCATATACAGTTCTTTTACCACTTAAAAACCCTCTCACATAGGCAGCTTCGCCTATACCAAAAGCCCCCTCTAAGGAATCTTCCAGCAAAACAGATAATACAGGTATATTGCTTTTGATTTTCTCTTTTAGCTTTTTGCTTTCAAAGTCAACACCCCTTATGCTATATATTTCCTTTAAGTTTATAATTCTATTTTTCATATTAGGAAATATTTTAAGCGAAATCATAATAGTTAATGTTGATTTTGGTAGTTTTGAAGAAAAATAGGATGATGCCACATCTGTATCTATAATTATTGAAACTACCATAAATAAATAAATTACCACTAAAAGTTTAAATGCTAATATAGCACCATAAAGTAAAGCTTCCAATGTGAATTTTCCTCCAAACAAATAAAATAGTGTAGTACTTCCCTGAGCCACAAATATCATATTAACCACTATTGCTAATATAGAAAAAGGAATAAAATATTTAAAGCCATTTTTAAGTTTTTGCATATTTCCGCTGTATAACATAGTGATAGTGCAGAACATAAAAATTATTGCCAGCACCATTGGATTTCTGCATAAAAAGGTTATTACAAGTAAATTTAGTCCTAGTAGTGCTGCTGTTAAAACATGAATTTTACTGCTTTCACTAACCATAACTCCTCCTGTTGATACTTCCTGAAAATCAAAAAAACCGAACTTAAAAGTTCGGTAAAGGTCTATATAATATAAGCCTTTACCTTCCCTCCGAAGATATTGTATTGTTTATAATTATAAAAGATATCCTGGCTTTCACTTCGTCCTAAAGGTACCCTTCCCTAACGCTTTTAAATTACGTCAAGTGGTAATATACCCGTCGTCCATGATTACAGTAGCGGGGGCTGCTGTGGCATTAAACCACATTCCCTCTTATAATTACATGTTATATTTAATTATTTCTATAATTCAATTATATTGTTATTATATTTAATTGTCCACTCTTTTATAACAATCCAATAAAATTATTTTATTAAAACCCAAAGTCTTCACCAATTACAATCACAGTAATATCAGTTTTCATTGGTTTTCTCTTAATTACTGAATAAATCCTACAAATTCTAGAATCTGATTTACAATCACTACAAATTCCAATTTTAGTACAAGGATTAGGCGTATTTAGCCTTTTATTATTCTTTGGTGCTGCGATTTGTTCTAGTCTTTGAAAAGCTGCATCTTCATTTTTACAGATTTTATTAACTCCTACTACAACAATTACTTTTTTAGGTCCAAAACTCATTGCCGCCACTCTGTTTCCTACCCCGTCAATATTAACAAGTTCTCCCTCTAAAGTTACAGCATTAGAGCTACATAGAAAAACATCGCAAACAAGCTCTCCCCTCATAGTTTCCATTTTTTTATCTGGGGATAAATTTGGGTCACCATGATCTAGCACAATACCTCCCATAGATTTCACCTTTTCTTGTATACCAAGCTTCTTTATAGTCATTGATCCTCCAAAACCTACCTTGTCCCCTTTAACTATATTATTCATTATAAATTCTGAGGTTTGTTCACCATTCGGAAAATAAATAGCTTTAAAACCATTTTTTTCAAGTGCTTCTACTACTCTTGAACCTATAATTCCATTATGCCAATCATTTATTTCTTTCATTTTATTTTTCTCCTTTTAATTGTTTTTTATATTATCACTTTTATAATTATAACTTATAAAACAAAAATAAACATATATTTTAACTTTCAGGACATATTAATCATATAAAGTGTGATTTTATAGTCACCTTATAAGAGGAGTGATTTTTTTGAATATTACCAGTATATCCTTATCCTATGTATTTTTAGGCATTTTTATAATAGCATTAATATTTTTCTTGTATTACAAATTCATTGTGATTAACACCGGAGAGAAAAGTAAAAGGCGTGATAAAATTATTGGCTCCATGAAAGACCCTGATAATTGGAGAGACAGAAATAATAAAATGGCTTATGTTTCTCTGTTTTGGACCATAATCTCAATAAGTGTTTTTATCTATCTTAAATTTTTCCATACAGCAGGATTAATTTCAATTATATATGTCTTTGTCTATTTAACTGTAATTGTAGTAAGTGTTTCATTATTCCTTACGCAAAATAAAGTTGTAGCAGGCAAATAATCCAACTTATAATATCAGTTTAAACTTGCCACTTGCCACGTGGGTGGCACTTGATTTTAAAATTTATTGTAACTTGCCACTTGCCACGTGGGTGGCACCACTTAATAGTATATCAATAAAGCTTTTAATAATTTGCGCTGTGAACCCCCATATTATATATCCATTATACTCATAAAAATACTCATCTAAATACCCTTTCCTAAACTTATAATCTTTACCTCCATTTATTAAATGAAAAGGAAAACCCTCTTGGTTTATAGGTCCTATCCCCATTTTATAAAGCAGTGGTTCATTCTCTAAGAAGAATGTAAGTGGAACTTTAAATATGTGGTCCACTTCATCTTGGCTAGGATTTATTTCTCCATATTTTAGCTTACCCACAAAAGCATACATTATATTTCCATAAGGACTTATATAATAATCCATGTCTCCTATAACTTGAATTTGCTCTCTTTTTAAGTTTAATTCTTCCATAGTTTCTCTTATAGAAGTTTCCCTTGGATTTTCATCGCGTTCCAATTGACCTCCTGGCAGACAAACATCACCTGGCTGACTCCTTAATTTATGTGCACGCACTTCAAATATCACTGATAACTCCTCTGAATCCTCCACAAGTAATATCATAACTGCACTTTCCTTAAATTCACCTATTACCTTAGACTTTCTATCCGCAAATATTTGTTCTAACTTATTTATCATATTAATCACCTCCAAATTTATAACCTAAGCTTGGTTATTTTTAAAAGCTCTGTTTTTTTCTATTATAAAACTTATAACCATAAATATTATTCCATAAAGGACCAAATAAATTAAATTCAATAAAATATCATTAATAACTCCATTATATAATATTAACTTTGTTATAGCATTGTGTATCCAATATGTTGGCATTAAGTGTGCAACTTGAATTATTTTTTTTGGCATCAGTTCTGTGCTCCAGAGGCAACCTGAAATCAGTCCCATAAACAATATAAACACCGGCATAACGCTCTGAAAAGTAATGTGGCTTTTGAATATGCGAGTTAACAGTACAAATAAATTCGACATACAAAACATATAGATTATACAAACAATAACAACTAAACCAAAGCTTTTTAAACTATGCATATCCATTATTTTATATAAAAAACTAAATTGCAATAAAACTACAAAACTTCCACTTAGCATAATACTTATTACATCACTTAAAAGCAAATAAGAGTATGCCACTCCAGATGCCTTAATTCTTTTATAAACTCCTGATGATCTAGTTTTCATTATTGTTGCACTTCCCGATAATAAAAACAAGGTAGAAAAAATTATAACCATTCCCAGAGAAAACTGCTTAGATACAATATCTCCTTTAATCATAACCGTATTTTCTATTTTAGTATTTGGAGAAATAGAATTTACTTTTAGCGGCAAATTAAAATCAGGATCATTAATATGACTTAAACTATACTTTATGATTTCATCATAAACTTTTTTTTCATCATTTTCACTTATTGCCTTAGCACCTGTGCTAGCAGCCTTGACCCCACAGACATAATACAATATTTCACCGGCAATTACGTCTGTAATTCCTGGTGCAAAAACATTGTGTGGCAAATAATGAACAGTTACCAATTCATCAAATCTTTGTTTTTCTATGTTTTCTTCTAATCCAGAATTCAATATATATATCCCTTGCACAAAATTATCATTAAGATTTTTACTGATATCTGCTTTTTTAATAACTGTACATTTCAGCGAATTGCTTTGACCAAGCCCCTCTAATATTCTCTTAGAAGTCAAAGAATTATCTTCATCAATTACAGCTATCGGCACCTTACTTAAAAAAGATGGCTTAGTAAAAATAGTTGCAACAAACAACAATAAAATTAGAGGCGCAAGGATGCTAAGTATAATAAATATTTTCTTCCTAAATAATATTTTCATTCTTATAGCTATTAGTATTCTTATACTATCCATTGTATTTTCCTCTTACCTCTCTTAAGCATATGCATGGAGGTCATTAACATGCATAGTGTTAGCAAGAGCATCCCCCCTATAATAAATTTAATATCATTAAGAGAATATAAATTTATTATGTACATCTCCCCTTTTATTATCCAATAGTTAGGGGTTAATTTAGAAATATTTCTTATCTTTTCAGGCATCATTGTGAGTGGTATAAAGCTCCCACCAATAATTGCAGATACAAATACATATATATTAGTCATCAAAATATAACTCTCCTCACTTCTAAAAAAAGTAGCAAGCATTATGTAAAAACTTATTATAAATCCTACACTGATTATTATAAACACAAATAAATTTTTCATTATATCCCCTATATCTAGTTTATAAAATATAAATATAGGTGCTATAAAAATCATTAAAAGCACAACACAATAAGTAGAATATGCTATCCACTTACTTAATATGACTTCAAAGGAAGTAGCCGGAGTGATAAGGAGTCGTTTAATCACCATTGAATTCCGATCCTTAATAAGTAAGTTTCCTAAAACTATACCCATATACATTAATAAAAGTACTGCTATTGCAATAATGTAATATTCTACAGATGTGGTAGACGGAATATCGTTGTGAGGCTCATAAGTAAAAAATCTAGATCTACCCAATGCGGTAAAAACTAAATTTCTTGATAAAAAATCATTTACCTTAACTTTATTTTCCGTAGGCTCATCATATTTATCCATATAATATTGAACAGAAGTAACTCCTATTCCCACAGCTCCGATAATCCGTGAATACCCCTGCATAACATTTTTTAGTATGGAACTTTTAAGAGGTTCATCCGAATTTAGAGTTATCTCCAAAGGTAGATTTTCCATAGCAATCAAGCTTTCAGAAAAGTTTTTAGGTATTTCTATTATTCCAGTTAATAAACTGTTATTAAATTTCTCATTAGCTGACCCACTTGTACATACTTCAACATTTATAAAATTTGAAAAGTTTTTATTATTACTAAAATTTTCTAATAGAAGCTTACTTGCCGTGCTATTATCCTTATCCACTATAGCAACAACTATTGGGGAAATATCAGATTCTTTTTTCATCATGTCTTTAAATGAAAAGGAAAGTATAAAAAACACTATAAACGGAAGACATAAAGAAGCTAGAAGCCACTCCTTATGTCTTATAATAATTTTCAATTCTTTTAATATTAAAATTCTTAATCTTTTAATCATAATTTCCACCCTAATTTTTCATATAGTTAATTTAAATCTAGTTAACAACTAATATTCTCCATAAATTTCAACTATCCTCTTTTATATTCCACATTAGCTTACTAATTCACACACAAATAGACATAAATATTACTCATAAATTTTATAAAGGATTAATTGTAATCAAAAGAAATTATTGACATCACACTGTATCTATTGTATAATAACAGTAGACAAGGAGGTGGTGTGCACGAATATTCTTATATCTGCCCTTTCGCAAACACCCATTTATGAACAAATACAGAATCAGATAAAAGAAATGGTTTTAAGTGGAAATCTAAAATCTAAGGAACAATTACCCTCAATCAGGCTTATGGCAAAGGATTTGAAAGTTGGAATCATAACCGTAAAACGTGCTTATGAAGAACTTGAAAAAGAGGGTATGGTTGTAAATTTACAAGGACGAGGATGCTTTGTAGCAGAGATTAACAGGGTTAAAATAAAAGCCATATACCTTGATATGCTCAGGGAACGGCTCCTTGAAATTAAAGAATTTGCAGATACTTCAGGCATATCCCCTGAGGAAATGCATAGTGTTATAAATGAAATATATGGAGGTAGTTAAAATGACAAATAAGGCTTTGGAGATTAAAAACTTGAATTCAAAAATAGGAGATTTTTCTTTAAATAATATAAGTTTTTCAATAGAAAAGGGAACTATCATGGGTTTTATAGGAAAGAACGGTTCAGGCAAAACCACCCTTATTAAAACAATACTTAATATACTTGAAAGAAAATCAGGAGAAGTGTTATTCGACGGTGTCCCTATGTTTTCAAACGAAGAAATCGTTAAAGCGAAAATAGGAGTTGTTTTCGATAGTTTAATTTATCCCCTTAATCTAAAACCTAGGAAGATAAAAAAGATGATATCTCCCTTTTACAAAACCTTTGACCATGAAAAATTTGACGGGTTAATGAAACGTTTTGAACTTGATCCAAATAAAAAGCTTTCAACATATTCAAAAGGTATGCAGATGAAATTTGGAGTTGTAATGGCCTTATGTCATAACCCAGAATTAATCATACTTGACGAACCTACAGCAGGGCTTGATCCTATAGCAAGAGCTGAGGTAACTTCCTTACTTTTAGAGCTTATGCAAAACGAAAAAAGGTCAATACTTTTTTCAACACACATTACAAGTGACCTTGAAAAAATTGCTGATTATATAACTATGATTGATGATGGTAAAATTGTTTTTACTAAAGGAAAAGACGAGATGCTTGACAACTATATCCTGGTACAAATTGAGAAAGAAGCTATGACAAATGAAATCAAATCTGAAATTATAGGATTAAAAGAAACAATTTTCGGCTTTGATGGATTAAGTGAGAATATAAAACTAAAAAGTTTAGACGGAGTAAAAACTGCTAGGCCAACTATTGAAGATATTATGGTTTATATTGGTGCGAAGTAATGAAAATCAATAGAAACTACAATACAAAAATTCTTACAAGGGGGTGGAATGATGCTAAAGAAATTTTTGAATTATCAAAAACTTTTAAGTTATTCAACAAAATTCACTAGTGGTAAGAAACGCTCAAAATCGACACTTTTTCTTACGTTTATACTAATGTATATTCTGATTATTTTCATGATAACATTTGGAGAGGGAGGATTCATATTCTATCCCACAGTTTCTACACTGTTTGCAGTTTATTCCATTATAACTGCAAAAAATAAATTATATGAAGTTATACCAGTTTCAAAATTGTATTTGCTTACAAACATCTATTTATATGTTTTTATATCTATATATGTTGCAACTACTTTATTGCTCATAGCGATAATGCTTTTTACACAATTAAACTTAACTTTGGGTATGAATCTACCAACAAATAGCTGGAAAACTATCTTAGTTATATACTGTATAACTTCTATAATTGCAAGTATCTCATTGCCAATATTCTTTATAAAGCTTAATTTTCTTAGGAAACTCCTTACAATATTAATAATTGTATTTATTCCCATAGTGCTTTTATTCTTTAAAAATACATTGCCCGTTGTAACTGAACTTGATAAAGTGTATTTTTGGGAAAGCATTACAATAATGCCTAATTACAATGAATATATATTAGCCTGTATTTGTGTAGTAATACTACCTATCTCAATGTTAATATCCTACAAACTATATAAAGGAAAGAGGTGCACAACATGTTAAAAAAAATCATTGCTTATCAAAAACTATTAACTCATTCAAGTCCCCCGTTTTCTTCTAGCCCCCCAACAATTTCAACCATATTACTATATTGTTTTGTTATTGCTACTATGCTTTTTATGAATATTTTTATATTTTTCGGAAATACATGGACTTCAGATGCTTTTTTAGCAATTGCTGTACCTATAGTAATTGTATGGATGATAAACAGGGTACTTAACGGCAACCAGCGACTATTTGAAACCGTTCCTGTCAGCAGAAAATATACAGCATTAAATATATTTCTCTTTCCAATAGTAACTTTATTTATAGCATATATCATGATTTTAACTTTTAGTTCTATGGCAATGGGTATTATCATTGGTCTTGTATATCTTATATCCCCCACTGGTTTAAGTGAATCACCTCCAGAATCTGCTGTGCATCAAATAATAGATACATCAAAAGGAAATCTATTAATGATTTTCGTATTTTTGATAATTATTTTTGCAGCCATGGCAATTACTTTTATAAAAAACAAAAACTTAAGACTCTCAGTCTATGCAGGATTTGCTACTATTGGCTACGGTCTCTTAATTTTATTAAAACTCAATTTACCAATATCACCAAACTCAGACAAAGTAGAATTTCTTGAAAGTTTTTCTATTATGCCTCAGGCAACTACAATTTTAATTTGTGTAGCAATTGCCACAGTCATAATAAGCACTACTTCGGTTTACACTGGATGTAGACTCTATATTGGTAACTCTATTAGTAAAAATTAAAAATAAGATAAGAATCTTACTGTCATAGTTGTCCTTTCTTATATTTTGCTAACAAAAGTATATATTAAACATAATTAAATGTTAACTTGTTCTTAATATCTTAAAATGATATACTAACTTTGTATTTACCTACAATAAATATAAAATTTGATTATAATGGAGAGATGAAAATTGAAAAGAAGAAGTAAACTTATAGTATTCACACTAGCATTCGCACTAATTTTTTCTACAACTGTTTTTGCTACTGAAAAGCCGCTAGACTTAATTGGTAAAGCCGCCATTTCAGTAGATTTAGATACTAACGAAATTATTTACACTAAAAATATTGATAATAAGATGTACCCAGCAAGTATTACAAAACTACTTACAGGCTTACTACTTGCAGAAAATATGAAAATAACAGACAATTTGACCTATACTGCACTAGCAAAATCACAACCACCTTTTACTTATAATGCTAATCTACATCCCATAGCAGTAGGTGATACTATGTCAGCAGATAATGTAATGGATGCACTTCTTCTTTTTTCCGGAAATGATATTGCTTATATGATTTCTGATAACGTTGGTAAAACTACCCCTGAGTTTATTAAAATGATGAATAAAAGAGCAGTATCTCTTGGAATGACGGGTTCTCACTTTGTTACGCCAAATGGTTTGGATGCCAAAACTGATGAACATTTTACAACTGCATATGACATAACTCTTTTAGGAAGAGCTGCTTACAAAAATGAATGGGTAAAAAAGTCAATAGCTAAAAAAACTAGCACAGTAAAAACAGCTAATGGCCCTGAAGCTATTATAGAAAATAGGAATAAACTTCTTGGAATAGATGGTAACATAGGCGGTAAAACCGGTGTTACACAAAAGGCTGGACGATGCTTAGTTTCTATATATGAACGTAACGGTCGCCATATCATAGGAGTTGTTATGAAATCTGAAGCTGATGCAAAAGATACAAAAGTCTTTGAAGATATGACAAAACTTATAAACTTTAGTTATGCTGCTAAAAAAGAAGTACTGAATAAAAAAGATACTGAATTAAAAACAATTTCTGTTCCTTATAAGGTTATCCCATTCATAGGACCAGAAAAAACAATAGATATTCCACTTACTGCAAAAAAAGATTTAACTTATTATAAAAATGCTATTAAACCAGAAATTACTTTTAACGTTTCAGGCATAAATCCATGGAAACTTGATAAAGAGACTTCTGTGGGAACAGTAGATTTAAAACAAAGAGATTCAAAAATTAGCTCTAAATTATATCCAACAATTTCAAAATCCACTCTCATTAAAGCCAACATAATTATATATGCCGGAGTTGCCATTGTACTGATTGCACTTTTAGTCTTAATTGTGTTCTTAATTTCAAAAATTAAGAGACGAAATAATCGTGGTGGCAGTAGAATTAGATTTTAATTATAAAAATGACTATATTAGTTTTTTAGCTAATATAGTCATTTTTTTATTGCTTCAACTACACTTAAGTGAACCACCCGTTAAAATATTGACATTTATAACGTTATATATTAATATAAAAATATATAACCTATTCAATCAAAATATAGTTAGGAGATTTTTTATGAAAAATGATTATGAGCAGTATACAGAAATTGCAGATTTACTAAAAGCTCTTGCCCATCCTGTACGAATATGTATTATACGAGGACTTATGGGAAAAGGGAGTTGCAACGTTAGCTATATGCAAGATTGTCTAAACCTTCCTCAATCCACCGTTTCCCAACATCTACAAAAGCTAAAATCTTTAGGAATTATAAAAAGCACTCGAAATGGACTTCAGGTTAATTATGAAATTGCTAATCAAACCATCGTAAATGTAATAAATGCTATTTTTCCAGATGAAAATTAAACTTACCTTCAAAGCTCACTAAAGTTACTCCTATTATTATAACCACGCACCCAATTACCTGCCAAACAGTGATTACTTCATTTAGGATCACTGCAGCTGCAACTAGACTCATAATTGGCTGTAAGTTTATATACGTAGTGGTAACAGTTGCCCCAAGTTCTTTTAGACAATACACATATATTATATAGGCAAAACAAGAACAGAAAATGGATAAATACACTATGTTTAATATAACTATAGTAGAAGGAATTTTTAGACCACCAAAAAATAGTGAAGGACTTAAAAATAATGCCCCCCATATTATTTGATAAGTGGTTATAGTTATACTTTTATAGTTACCTTTAAAACTAGTACAAACCATATTGTAAATCACCCAAGAAAATACTGCTCCAAGGGCCATTAAATCTCCTATACTTCCCTTCGAAAAAAAGCTTACTCTATCTTTAGATACAATTATTATAATAATTCCAACTACACTTAAGGTAGCGCCAATAATTTTTCCATAGCTCATCTTCTCTTTATAAATTATTTTTTGAGAAAACAAGGTGAAAATAGGTATCGTAGATATTAAAATAGCCACATTTGATGCCGAGGTATATGCTACAGACGAGTTTTCAAAAATAAAATATATTGTTATCCCGAAGAGCCCACCCAATGCCAATTTAAACCTATCCTCTTTTAAAACTTTTTCATCTGGAAACTTTACTTTAAGTACTATAAATAATATTATTGCGGCTACTAGAAATCTATAAAATGCTGATAAAGCAGGGTTGACCTCATTAACTATAACCTTTATGCTTAAATAAGATAAACTCCACATCACCATTAAGATAATTGCCAATAAATGAGGCAATTTTTTATTTTTCATTATATCACCCCCCTTTACTCCTTCTAAAACAAATTAAAATAAAACATCAATATGTTAGTCTATTTCATTTAATGTACATAATATAGTATATCTTAGAATATCCAATAATTACACTATTATTTTTTTTACAATAATATAGAATATGTTTTTTGCAATTTTATTGTTGTCAATACTTCATAATTGAAGTATAATAATAGATAACGGTCATTTCAACTGATAATTATGACGATATCGGATTATATAAGCTTCATTTATTAACAACTATAAATTTTACGGAGGTGCAACTTTGAAAAAAGAATTTTCTCTAAGTAACGACAAGGTAATGATAAATTTTACTGCAAAATATTGTAACAGCCCTGAGAAACTACTGGAAAGTGAAGGTTTTAGAAGAGTTTTCAACGCTTATCTTAAAAAAATAAAAAAGAAAAAATCAAATAGCTATAAATATTTATTACAAAATGCACACTTAGAAAATGAAGAGTTAGATGTTTTCATTATACATTTATTTAAATTACTATCGGTATTAAACATAAATGAAATTATAAATTTAAATACTAAATACAGTGCCCTTATAAACTTAAAGGATAACTTCGTTGATTTTATAGAAGATTTTTACAGTTTTTGGAGAAGGCTTGAAAGATACACTGTAATTCAAAACAATAAAATTAATGAGGGTTTGGAAAAGACAAGTTTTGTTGAAGCTAACAATGATTTCTCTATGCTCATTCTTAACTTATACAGAAAAATTGAAGAGAATGTTCTTGGCCACAAACCTACTGTTTACAGGCAGCTACCTGCTGGTGGTAATGCTGGACTAATTGTTAATAATGTAAATTGGCCTATACCCTCTGGATATGAAATATTAAAGAACATTCCCTTTATCGATACAATAATGCTAGATTTACCTTATATTAGCTATCCTAAAAAGAATACTCGTGATGGCATTTTTGAAGAATGTTTTGAAAATCCACTTAAAGACTGTTCCATAAGCACAGATCATTGGTTTTGTTATCCAGCTAAAGTGGGTACACTGCTTGCATTTATCTACATTCACAGAGATTTTATGGCTCATGCAATAACTCTATGTAATCTATTTGAAATGGCAAGAGAAAAAGAATATACAAACATTAAACCGGATATAGTTTATGTTTTTGGTGCTAAGGATTCTTACTCTAAAATTAAAACAATATTTTATGATGATGTAGAAAATGATATTATGCTCGGCTATATAAGTTATGGCGACGAAATTGATTACTTCGGATATGTGAAAAAAATGACTTTAACTCTGCACAACCTAATAATGATTAAACGAGGCTATTTACCAATCCACGGTGCAATGGTAAACATTGTTATGAATAATGGTAAAAGTGCAAATGTAGTTATTATGGGTGATAGTGGTGCTGGTAAGTCTGAGTGCTTAGAAGCTTTTAGAAGCTTAAGTGAAGATTATATAAGCGACATGACCATAGTCTTTGATGACATGGGCGTTTTGAATATGAATGGAGGTAAGAAGCCTCTCGCCTATGGAACAGAAATTGGTGCTTTCGTAAGACTTGATGATTTAGATGCAGGTTATGCCTTTAAAGAAATTGATAGAAGTATATTTATGAATCCTGATAAAATTAACGCAAGACTTGTTATGCCTGTAGCAAGCTATAAAGATATTATTAAAGGATACCCTATAGACTTATTCCTTTATGCAAATAATTATGAAGAAGTAAAGGACGGAACTCCCGAAATTGATTTCTTTACAAATCCAAAGGACGCCATTGATGTATGTAAAACAGGTGCAAGAATGTCAAAAGGCACTACTACTGAACTTGGCCTTGTAACCTCATATTTCGCAAATCCTTTTGGACCTGCTCAAAAACAGGAACTAGTAGATGTACTTCTAGTTAATTACTTTGAAGAATTTTTCAAAACAGGGGTAAAAGTTGGACAAATTCGGACTTCCCTTGGTATAAAAGGGCAAGAAAAACATGGTCCTAAAAAAGCAGCTAAAAAATTATTTGAACTAATTATCGAGTAAAAAAAAGAATCATATATGAGTAGACTTAAATTCTACTGAATATATGGTTCTTTTAATTTGCCACGTTATTCTGACCCATTTGAATTTTTGTAAAATGAACTTACTCTATCAAAATTGCTTTTAAGCCTTGCTCCATTATTTAATTTAAGTACTCTATCAGTATTTTTGATTATATAGTTTTCAAGCTTATCCATGTACAAATCTCCTGCTATTTCACTTTGAGTAACCATGGTTAGTCCTTTTTCCCAACTAGCTGTTAACTCTGGATTTAAAAGCGTAGGGATAGAATTTTTCACCACATCATAAATAATTTCTCCAAGGAGTGTAGGCATGACCACTTGTGTTTTGTTATTAGCTTTAATGTATGTTATTTTTTCAAGCTTTGTTAAAATTCCCGAACGCGTAGCACTTGTACCAATGCCAGAGCCTTTTATGTGCTCTCTTAGTTCTTCATCTTCAATAAGTTTACCTGCATTCTCCATGGCTATAATTATTGAACCTGTAGTAAATCTTTTAGGAGGAGAAGTTTTACCTTCTTTTACAACTAAATCTTCCAGCTTCACGATTTGACCTTTTTTAAGGGTACTTAAAAATTTCATGTTTTTGTTTTCGTTGTCATTACTATCACTAGCAGGTTTCAAAACCTCCAAATAACCTATTTCTGTACAAACTTTATCTGAGGTAAAAAATCTTTCCTGGTCAATTTTGGTTATAACAGAAACTTTGTTATACACAGCAGGTGGATAAAATATTGCCAAAAACCTTCTAGTCACCAAATTATAAATTTTCTTTTCTAAATCTTTTAATGAAAAATAGTTTTGAAGACCTTCACCTGTTGGGATAATAGCATAATGGTCTGTAACCTTACTATCCTGAATCTCACATCTCTGAAGACATGTGGTTCTTATCTCTTTAAACTTCCATAATACTCTCATTTATAGGAATTGTATTTCCTCTATATCTTACAACATAGTATGACTCATCTAATTATAATAAGACTTTTACTACCAAAGACTACATTTAGCCCATTAACGATAGCATAATGGCTCGGTTCAAAACCATATTTATTAATATTTATATTCCCATACTGGCTATTAATTTATTACCATTTTCTTTTGATGTTCTAAGTCTATTTATTTCTCTATCATGTAATTGCTTGAAATTATCATAACTCTCAAAACATAAATTTCTATTAATACTTTCTAAATCATTGCTGACATTCATTATTAAAAATGCAGAGTAACAGTCTCTTTGAATTCCAGTAGAAATATCCCATCTATCCTTCAATTCTTTTTTTATGTATTCATCAGTAAAATGATTATACATGCTAGCCTTTACTTTATGTGTATTTATTTTCAATATTTCCAGTTCATCATATTTAAGTTTTCTATTAATTATGTCTATTAATTTAGAAGGTGCTTTATTTCCTAAAGACTTTCCAAATCTTTTTTTCTTATTAAACTTACCAGTCCTCGCATTAATTGTGTTTTTTTTACTTCTTTTTTGCAATCCTTTATAATTCATAGTTTCAACTAGAATTCTATCACCTAATGAAATTATATGATTTGCTAACTTTTCATGAGATTGTTTTCTAATATCAGTTTGTTTCCTCTGAATATCCCTTAATTCCATTTGAGTTTTAATATATTTATTAGACTTAACCCATGTTAATCTCTCTTTCTTTTTATTAATCATAATACCAAATTTGATAGTTCCATCATCATTATAATTATTAGGATTATTAACACGTCTTTGTCTATCTAATTTTCTTGATAATTTAGTTTTTATACCTTGAATATTATTAATTTCAGGACATAATTCTAACAATTTAACATCATACCTACTCGATATTGCAATTGTTTGAGTTCCTATATCTATTCCAACATTACCAAATCCAACACTTCTTTTTATATCACAAGTTTCTTTATTATATTTTACTGGTGGTATACCTTCCATTACTAATTGCACGTAGTACTTATATTTACCACGAATATATTTTCTTACTATTCTACAATATTTAATTCTATCTTGAATAGCTTTTTGAGCATAAATATCATTAGATTTTATAATTACTGGAATCTTTAATCCATTCCATTTAATAATTCCATCTCTATAAGTTATTCCGCTTTTATTCCATTTACCTTCAACACTTTTTAGTTCATCATATCTAATAAAATTAACCTTTTGCGCATCCTTAAATATTAACTTTTCTAAAGCTTTCCACGCCCTGCTTGCTAATGCTTGAGCAGTTTTATTATCTATATTTTTATTAAATGATTTATACATAGGTGTCATTTTATTTATAAATAAATATTCATTAATGCCATATTCTCCTAATAAATTAGTTAACTCTTTGTATTTTTGTTTTCTTAGTTCAATATATATTTTTAATTTTTTACTCTCTTTATCTTTAAAATATAATTTATTGATTTCTGCTAATTCTTTTCTTAGTTTTTTGTATACCTTTAATTCGCTTAAAGCATTAAATTTCTTTAACCCTAGTCCTAAAATAGCATTGTAAAGTTTTCTACATATTTCAAATCTTTTATCTAATATTATTTCATCACTATTATTTATATCTAAACTAAGAGTTAAAACATAATTAGGCGTTGTTTGTTTTGCCAATGAATATTCACCTCGCTTTCTACTATTATTATGTCCTACACATGCATTTATTATTAAAAGAATAATACGAATATTCTTAGCTTTCTTTGTTCCGTTATTCCTATCATATCATATTATATCTTTAGGTCATTGGTATGAGCCTATAAGCTTGATACTGCCTTTAACAGTATACGGATTTTCAGAGTCACGATTTTTACTAATCCTCACTTATCCCTCGGACGAGGTAATATTCATTTCTAAATATCCTTCATTTAGACCCGTACATTCCCAATTTCGTCAGTCCTTACGGACATACTAACCATAGATATCAACCAACGCACTATCATATACTCGACTTTTTACAGAGTTCTGCTACCCCTCTAAAAAGCACACCATGAGGAAGTAAAACAGCAATACGCCATCATCAGCCATATGATGAATCATATGTTGAACAAATGCCCAGTCTGCTTTTGATTTTGTAGCTAATTTCCCATAAGCACTAAATCTTAAATCAAGTTCATTTTTTTATAAGTAGCCCAATTTATAACTGCTAGACTTAATGTATTAAGGCATAGATATTGATAGACTTATGGTTTCTAAAATAGAGAATTGTTTAAGAGAAATAGTAGATTATGAGATAATAGCCTTTGCTAAAGCCCTCAAAGTTCCTATAGAGGATTTATTTAAGTAATAATTCTATTTATACCTTTACATCTAATTTTATTATATATACTGAAGAGCCAGTAATGAGCAAAATAATCTCATTACTGACTCTTCATTTATCAATGTTTATCCGTACATAGAAGTAATTACTTCTGCTTCATTTTATAAATTCTATTTCCCAATTATAATATCCAGTTTTATCATCTAATATGTATTTAAAATAAGCTGAAAATGTAGTTCCTTTTTTGCTTCTTAAATTTTTAAATCCTACTTTACCATTATTAAGTAACAATTCAACCATATCCTTAGATACCTTCTTACCAAATGATTGAATGTATTTATCATCTTTCCATATTGTAAATTTACAGCCATTCTTCCAATTAACACACCCAAAGTTTTTTTCACTTTCTATTACATCATTCCCACATGTAGGGCATTTACCGACACTTTCTATTCCCTCTTTTAGTTCAATTTTAAAGGTGTTTAACATAGATATATCATTTTTTATAGAATCTACTGCATTTATAGTAAACTCCTTAATCATATCCAAGAAATCTTCTTTTTCAAACTTATTTTTTTCTATATCAGATAATGTTTTTTCTAACCTACCAGTATACTCTAAATCCAATAATTCTTTACATGGGAATATTTCAACTATAGTTCTCCCAAGCTCTGTACATATTAGGTTTTTACCTTTTGCTTGAATGTATCCAACATCTTTCAACTTTTTAATGGTTTCTGCTCGGGTAGCAGGTGTTCCAATGGAGAAACCACTCAGAATAGAAGCCATCATTTCTTCTGTATCTTCTTCCTCTTTAAAATTCTTACCACAAGTTTCCATGATTCTTAAAAGAGTCTTTTCAATATGGTGTTTAGGTGGTTTTTTAGTAACAGTATTTACATTACTATCAACAACATATACAACTTCTTTTTCTGATACCATTGGTAAAATAGTATCCTTATTTTCTGTTTTCTCAACAACACGCCATCCTTCAACTGTTTGAACTTTTCCTTTCGATACAAATATACCTTTAATGTCAGTCTCGTTTACTTTAGTAATAAGTTTAGTTTCTTCATATTCAGCCACGGGTAAAAACTGCATTATAAATCTATTTTTAATTGCATTATATACAACCATTTCATCACTGCCCACCCCACTTGGTTTCATGTAGGTTGGTACTATCGCACTATGACCTTCTACCTTTGAATTATCAAATATTCTTTTGTTATCAATAAATTTAATTTGTTTCTCATATATTAAGCCTATTTTCAATGAATCTAAAACTTTTTTAGTTTTTTCTTTTAAACTTTCTTCTAATGCAACGCTACCTGTCCTCGGATATGTTATAAATTTTTTCTCGTAAAGTGATTGTGCAACTTTTAATACCTTATCTGATGTCCAACCTTTATACTTACTTGTGACATATCCTTGTAAATTTGATAAATTAAATAACAACGGTGCATAATCTTTTTTCTTCTCTATTTGTTTTTCAATAATTTCAGCATTCTTATCTTTTAAAAGTACAATTATATTTTCTGGTGTTTCTTTATCGTCGAATTTTTCATTATCATTTTCATAATAAATCGCTTCAAATTCTTCATTATCTTTTGTTTTAAAAGTTGCTATTAATTTATAATATGTAGAGGATTCAAAATTTTCTATTTCCTTATCTCTGTCATAAATAATCTTTAATGTTGGTAACAGAACTCTCCCTATATTTAATATCTTCTTGTCATTAGAGTTGTATCTTAATGTTGCTACCGAAGTTAAATTTATACCTATAATCCAATCTGCCCATTGCCTACCAATACCTGCGTCTTGAAGTGATTGCATTTGCTCATTAGGCTTTAAATTAGCAATCCCTTTTTTTACTTCTTCTGGTGTCCACTCATTCAATAGCATTCTGAATACAGGTTTTTTCTCATTAAAATATAGGAATAATTCGTCCCCAATAACCTGTCCCTCTCTATCAAAATCTGTTGCTGAGATAACCGCATCAACGTCAGGTCTGTCTATTAGACTTTTAATTATATTAAGCTGTTTTTCCGCACCCTTATCTACAGCTGTCCTATTCGCACTATCACATTTGACTTTATACTGAAATTTTTCTGGAATATACGGAAATTTTTCAAGTCTCCAACTTTTCATATTTATATCGTAGTCTTTTGCATCAAATAACTGTAACAAATGACCAAAAGCCCATGTTATAATGTAATCTTCACCTTCTAAATATCCATCTTTTCTCACTTTAACATTTAGAGCCTCAGCTATATTCTTTCCAACAGATGGTTTTTCTGCAATAATTACTTTTTTCAATATAAGTACCACTTCGCTTTCCGTTTAATTAAATTAATAATGCTTTAAGAATTAATTATACCATTATTTACACCCATATTTCAAAGCAAATCATAATTACTAAAGCTCATTTAGATATTCCACTAATTCCCCACCTGAACTTTTAGTGAATTTACCCTTGTCTAATTTAAAGTACTGAGCTGCTTTTGACTGCGCGCTTATTAAATCTACTAATACTCCATGACAAGTAAGCACAATAATCTGATGTGTCTTTGCAAGTTCTACAAGAGCTTTAACTGTATTTTTAGTATGTGCAATATCAAAGTTAACAAAAGAATCGTCAAGTATTACTGGCAAGGCTGGCTGAATTTCTTTTATCCTACTAATACGAACCGCCAAAAATAATTGTTCCCTTGTACCTCTACTCAACTGCTTGGAACTGGCCATAATACGCTCATCTTTTAGTACAGTTTTAAAGTCTCCTTGCATTAAATCTTCCATAGGCATAATGTCTTTGTATTCCCCAGAGGTTATATCACTTAGAATTTCACTAGCACCTTTTAAGAGATTATCCTTGGTGTTTTCTAGAAACCTTTCTCTAATCTTTTCCAAAAATAATGCAGCTGTATTATAAATAGCATATCTTTCTGCAAGCGGCCTTAACTGAGTTCTTGCTTGTCTAATGGCTTCCTGCTTCTGTAATAGCATCTCGTCAGAGTTTAGAGCTTGTATTTCATCTTTTAATGTTTGTTTTCTATTCTTCAAACTATCCAAATCCTCTAGAAGTACTTTTATTTCACATCTTAAAATCTCATATTCATAACTTAGCTCATCTGAGCTTTGATACTGCTTATATAAATCTTGGATAATTTTTAATAAACTCTTATTTTCGTCAACCTCTTTACGGTTCTCATTTTTATCATATAAGATCCTTTTGATAGGCTGACTCCTCAATCCTTGTAATAACTTTTCCTGAGTTATTTGTAATTCCATATTCAAATTTTTATATTTTATATATTTTTCACCTTGAACAATATAATTTTCTATATCAAAAACTATATCCTCTGAATCATCTTTCTTTAGAAATTTTAATATTTCCTCATGCACCATTGTAAGTTTTGAAAAGCTATTTTCAGTTTTTTCACCTAATATCAAATGCTTATATACAATTTCTACCTTTAGCAATATATCATCACATGCATTTTGAATATTGTCTGTGTTTATACCTTCTAAACTCATGCTACTAAAAACAGGAAATTTAACAAGCACTTTAACTATACTATTTAGTGATTCACATAGATCACTAAACTGTTTATTTAGTTTCTTATCTAATAAATTATAATGAGATATTTCATCTTTTAAATAAGCTGCCATTTTAAAATAATCTTTTATTCCTTCTTCTGTTACTCTTCCATCAAGCTTTAAAATATCCCTATATTCGTCCATTATATTTTCTAGCGACCGCAAATCCACCTCTATTTCTTTAAGTTGCGCCAAAGCTTCATTAAAACTAACCTGGCTATTATCCATTTGCACTTTAATATCCATATTCTGTTTTGTTATTTGTTTACTACTGGAATAATTTATAAATAGATATACCGATGTTCCTATAGCTCCCATTACTATTATTGAAACTCCTAAAAGTTTATCCATAAAGTATAGACCAAAGCCTAAAATCATAATTATAAGTGTAAAATAAAAATACTTTTTTAGTGCAGCGCCAAAGTCATAAGGTGCGTTTTGTTTTTCTATAATTTCCCCTTGAATTTTAAGTTCTTGAATTCTTTTATTATAAGCTATTCTTTCACCTTCTGTTTTTTTAAATCCTTCAATATTTCGGTTTAAAATATCTTGCTGAACCTCATCACAATTAATCTCAATAACGTCACTAAAACTAGTCCAATTATCGTTAGCTTTTTTTATTTTATTCATTAGTGATTGTGTTCTTTCATTATATTCATCCTGCATAGAAAGCACATTTTTAGTCATTTCTTTAAGGCCTGATATTCCATTATAGAAACTATTAATTTGCACCTTATTTTGAAGCAGGGACTCTTTACTAATGTCACTTACAGCTGCACCCCTTTGAAATTCATAGTTGTCTGCATTGTAATGCGTAAGTTCCCGGTTATATTGGCTTTTTAGAGCATTAGCTCTTTCTATATTATATTCAAATATTTCGCCATCACTAAAATGATAAACAAGAAGTCGTGCCTCTAAATCTTGCTTATTATTATTAAGCTCAAAATTATGCTTTAGAAACTCTAATTTGGTTATATTATTATTACTAGTTTGAAGCACAGTTTCCTTTAAAATTATAGTATCTTCAAGCTGCTGCAAAATATTTTTCTTTTGCACAAAGGTATCTAAAAGTGCCATAGATTTTTTTCTTCCCTCTACGCCCTTTTTAATATTTTCCACAAATGGCTTAAACATTTTAGTAGATGGATTTCCACGAGTTCCCCCAATTACATTAGCTTTTTCTCTTAATTTTTTAGCTACCTCTGGTATTTTCACAATATGCTTAAACCCTGCACCTAGTAATATATACTGTAGATTACTATCTTCCGACCCTGAACTTTTATTAAGCTCATCAAGACTTATGGTAAACAGTTCTTTGTAAGTACCCTTATCTATATTATATAGGCCTTTACTAGATTTATTTACACTTTCCCCACTGTAAACTATCTCGGGGTTACTAAATCCATTAAGGAGTACATTTACTTTCTCCCCCTCCTCTGTCAAAAGATCACATCTCACATCATACTTAAATTTAGCTGGCGGTATATTACTGCTTTGTGAAAGTCCAAAAGGCATATTTCTAAGTACCTGCATAAGGCTTGTCTTGCCAGACCTATTTGCTCCACCAATAACTATTATGCCACTGCCGAGGTTCTCTAGTTTTTCACCTTGAAACACACCAAAATCTCTGATATCTAGCCCTGTTATTTTCAAACTTTCACCCCCTTAGGTTATCTCTAGCGCTGAGACTAACTCTTCTATAACTAATTCTTTAGCTTGTAATATAATATCTTGAATAATTTCTTCACTAAAATCAAATTTATCCTCTTCTATATTTTCTGTACAAATCTGCTTTTTCCAAATTAATCCCCAGTTTTTTAGAAGTTCATTCCTATAACCACTATCCCCTGTGCATAAGTTAATTACTTCCTCTAAATCCTGAAAAATAGAATTTTGTATTTTAAGTGTTTCAAAATTCTGCATAATGGGCCCTGTCCTAAATATTATGGAATCTATCCACATAAAATATTTGAAATGGTCCAGTTCTTCGTTTATATTTTCCATAAACTGTTCATAATCTTCTTCTCTCATCCCAGTTATTTCATTATGCAAATTTGTTCTTCCTCTTATTATTACTTGCATAATGTTTCCTTTAACTTCTTTAAATAGGTCAGGATTTTCATAGATTAAACTAATTTTATCTAAAATCAATTTTACTAAATCACTAAAATTCTGCATTTTATCCGCATCACCTATTATTATTTCTACACTTTTATATATTATCGTTGATATAGGCAAGAACTCCATGCTTATAACTTCTTTCCCTAAAGCTTCAACTAGGTAAACTCCCCCTATTCCCTGTTCTCCCATATCACGTCCTTGAGGAATACCTGAAAAGGCTATAATAGGTTTCGTAGCATTTAAAATACTGGGTTTGTGAATATGTCCAAGTGCCCAATAATCTATATTAGGAACTTTTTTAAGCTCTTCTAAAGTACAAGGAATGTAATTTTTATTCTCCTTTTCAAGTGCAGTATGGAGCATTGCAATATTAAAAACATCATTATCTAATGAATAACTCTCATAACTTTTCTCTCTTTCGGAGCGATGTTTATATGATTTTCCAATAATCTTTGCTATAACTTCCCCTGATTTGTAAACTTCCAAGCTCTCAGCTTTATCAGCACTTAGAATATGAACATTCACTGGCATATCAAATAATTCACATTTTTCATTCGTAGCATCGTGATTGCCGTAAATAACATATACACCTATATTTTTCTCACCTAGCCTTATGCACTGTTTAACGAAAAATCTATTCCCTCTTACTGACCTTAAATAGCTATCATAAACGTCTCCACAAAGCAAGATAAAATCCACCTTATAGGAAATAGCTTTACTACATATTCTTTGGAATCCATCATATACAGCCACTTTACAGAGGTCTTGTACTTCATCTTGCGGTTTACCATTTATATTAAGATAGGAGCCCAAATGCACATCTGCCGCATGAATAAATCGAAACACTGTACTCATTACTTTTCACCACCTATATTTAAAATTGCATAATATAAATATTTTACCATAATAAATCAAAACTATATATTAGGAACATTAAAACTTTTAAGCTATAATATATATATAGCGATATAAGGGGGAAAACAAATGAAATTTATTGATTTAAGAAGCGATACAGTTACAGAACCTACTCAAAACATGAGACAAGCAATGTTTACGGCACAGGTTGGAGATGATGTTTACGGAGACGATGAAACTACAATAGCTCTAGAAGAATATTCGGCTAACCTGGTGGGCAAAGAAGCTGCACTATTTGTACCAAGTGGTACTTTTGGAAATCAGCTAGCACTGTTTACCCATTGCACTCGTGGTAATGAAGTTATTCTTGCTGATGACTGCCACATAGTAATGCATGAAGTTGGTGCTTCATCAATAATTGCAGGAGTTCAGCTTAGAACTATTACAAGTAACAAGGGAGAACTTGATCCTGAGAAAATTGCAGCTAAAATAAGAAAAGAAGATGAAGATATACATTATCCAAGCACTGGTCTCATATGCCTCGAAAATGCTCATTCCGTTGGCAGGGTAATGCCACTAAGTATAATGAAAAAAATTTATAGCATTGCGGAAAATCATGAAGTACCAGTTCATCTAGATGGAGCAAGACTTTTTAATGCTGCTGCACACCTAGATGTAGATGCAAAAGAAATCACTAAATATTGCGACTCTGTTATGTTTTGCTTGTCTAAAGCCCTTTGTGCACCTATAGGTTCAATGCTTTGTGGTGATAAAAAATTTATTGATAAAGCAAGAAAGAAAAGAAAGCTTTTAGGTGGTGGTTTAAGGCAATGTGGTATTTTGTCTGCAGCTGGACTTGTGGCTTTAAAGGAAATGATTCCACAGCTTAAAATAGATCATAAAAATGCTATACTCCTTGGAAAAGAGTTATCTAGAATTCCAGGTATAGTGGTAAATATGGAAGATATCCATATTAATATGGTTTTTTTTGATATGAGCGGAACTGGATTTAGTAGCGAGATATTAGTAGAGAAACTTTATAGTAAAGGTATTAAAATCAATGGAGAAGAAGATGGGTTAATGCGTTTTGTTACTCACAATTGGGTTTCTGAAAAAGATGTTAATTTTGTAGTAGACTCTATAAAAGATATTTTCGCTAAAAATTAATCTTCATTTTCCATATTTATCATAGTATATTAATTTCAAAAAAGCATAAAATAACGTTAATGATGATTTAAAGTGGTTGAGCCAAGAGTGCTCTTATGCTAGATTTGGCGTTTGAGTATTCGGCCAAAGGTGTATACGATATCCGAAAGGGTTTTTTATATGCCGGAGGGAAGATTATTATGGGTTCTTAACAGCTGTATATGTGCCCAACTGTATATATATGGTTTTCCCGGATGTGTAATAGTCGAGCTAAGATGGTATAGGTTGCCGCAGGTTTATTTCAAACAAACTAGGGGTTATTCTTGGTCGAGAGATTATTTTTGGCTCCCAAGGTATTCTATATTGTCAAGTAAAGATGTGTATGTGTGCTGTAATGCTCTTATTTTGTCGGAAGATTGGGTATGGGTATGTAAGTATGTATATAGGTTGTAGCGTAGATTGCTTTGAGTTGTCGAAAAAATCCTAGGTTAAAAAGGCAAGTTGTAATTAATAACTTGCCTTTTTATTTTAACTTATTAAATTTTGATAAAATTATTTTTTTATCATTTCACTATCTTCACTCATAGGTACACTAGCATCGTAGTGGCCCTTAATAGAATCCACTTTTTTTCCATCAACAAGGAATTGAACTTTTGTGATACCTAAATTTTTATTTAAAATCAATGTGTTTACAATTGAATATAGAGCCATTCCCTCTCCCGCAGATCCACCTGATATCTTTTGGACTGAGTCACCACTAATATCAACGCTTGCTATTCCTTCCTTAACCTGCACATCTATTAATTTTAAATCAGAAGGCAGTGTTTCATATAATTTTTCTGCACCTTCACTTGGTGCGCTTGGTCCTTTTATAAGTTCTAGCACAATAGCCTTAGCTGTGGGGGCTTCTATATTTCTTTTCTCTCCCATTAAGTACATAGCTTGATCGTCGCTAAAATATAGTATCACTTCTTTAGTTTTTATTTCTGCATCTTTTACTTCCTCAACTTTTACTTCTGTGTTTTTTTCTTTTTCTACAGCTTCAGCTGAATTATCTTTGCTAATAACTTTTGAATTATTATCTTTTTTTGCCTCAGTTCTTTCACACCCTGCTACTGTAAAGATTAAAACACTACATAATATTGTTGCAAGAATTTTCTTCATTATTATCACCATCCTTTGTAAAATATGTTTATATTATATCATACATTATATTGCTATATGATTGTTCTTAGTCAATATTATATTTTTAAAGCTTACATACCATTTAGAATATTTATTTCCAGGTGCATCTCTATAAGTACCCTTCGTGTCTAAGACCATAACTGTCGCTCTCTTATTTATGTTATGAATAAATCCACTATATTTTTTACCCTCACACAAAAAACTAACCCTTTGTCCTATTATTATTCCATATTTTTGTGATACTATTTCCTTCTGACTTGGAAGCTGATGATTCACCTCTGTGTGAGCAAATAATTTATAAACCATAATTTTAAATCTTTGTTTTTTGCAACTAGATTCTTTAAATATATGTAGTTCTAATAAATGGCATAATTCATGTTCAAATACTATTTGAAATGCCTCTAAAGAATCTTTAGTATTTATACCCGATACTATTTTTTCTCTTTCCACCACATAATACTCAAAAAAGAACTTTATACCCATTCTAATTTCATAATTTTCTTCATCTTCTTGTAACTCTTTTATTTTTCTACTGTATATGGTTTTTCCTGCTGCAGAAGTCATCCTAGTGGATAATGAAAATTTTAAGCACCCTTTAAAATTTCTATTAAAGTAACCACCAAAAAATCCTTGGTCATACAAAGAAAATAAAACTCTTAGATCCTCATTTGACAGTCGCTCTAGTTTGCCGCTACTCACATTTTTAGATTTAATAATGAATTCATTTCTTATAACATTTCTTTTCCGGGCTATTTCCTCTTTGTCGTATTTTACATTTTTTATATACTCTAATATCATAATAATTACTCCTAGCTTATTTTCATTTCCAACATAAAAACCCTACCTGCACCGCATATAGGGTTTTCATGCTAACTTTAAACAGTTTTTAAAATGGTAGTGTTAATTATAAAATTCAATGTATCTTTTGATTCATTTGAACTTTCTTTTAACTCATTAAGAAAATCATTTTGAATTTTCATTAAATCAACATCACTTAGTGCAAATGTTTCTTCTATTTCATGAATTTTCTTCTCTATAACTGCTTTGGAGGAAGATAAAACTATATTTTTTTTGATAGATAATTTTAAAACTAATAATAATTGTGTATACACTTCTTTACTTAAATTAATATCAGAGTTTCTAAGGGTTTTTGTTAAAAACTCCAATGATTTGTTTAATTGGTTAGTATACAGCTTAACGTCATGATTACCTATTATAAATGCTAACATTGCTTTAATAGTATATTTTATATTGCTTTCTATGCCACTTTCAACATTCATACCAAAGGCTCCACTAGCTAATTGATTAGAAGCTAAAACTCTTAGCATTTCACTCTTTTGAAACTTATCATATTTCGCATTATCATCTTTTAACAGTGATAAATCTGTATAATAAAATGAGGTTGATTCAGAATCATCATCTAATTTATCATAGGAAATCTCTAAGCTTTTCGTGGTTTTAACAGGCAATATCTCCCTTATTCTTATTCCGAGTATTGGATCTTCCATCTCTTCATAGAGAATAAACGAAGTTTCTTTGCAAATTATACCAACCTTTTTAGAAATTTCAATGATTTTGTTATTCATTGCTTCTTGCAATTCTCCCCGTTCATACTTAACTCTATGTTGAAGAGATTCTATTCTTTTTTTGTACCATACTTTTTCGATTAAATTAACATTTTCTTCTAGTTCTAAATCGTTCAGCATAATTCTTCTTTGAATTCTATTCTTGCCAACTTTCCCTTTAAAGGTTACAACTCCTTCCACTTCTCCATTGATTTTAGCAAAAATCGAAAATGGCTCTTTGTCATACATATAGCTAATTGTTCTTGGGAACGTTGTTTCTACTTTCATTTTACCCCAATCTATTTCAATGTCTGTAATTTGAGGATTTTTAATTCTATTAAATTGTTTAAGCACTATGTCTTCAATTCGCTCCCCAGGATAAATAACTTCCGCTACGCCATAAGTGATCCGAGCTAATTTATTTATGAAATAACTATTTACCGAAGTATCTATTCCAAAAGGGAATATTCTACTTTCTTTGATATTGGCTTCTACAAAATCTAATATTTCTTTTTCGTTTTCCACCAAATCATCTGTAAAGAGGAATATTATATTTTCCTCACTTTCACTTTTATCAAGTAATGCATATTTTATTGCATCAAAAATAACTGCATCTTTTTCTGCCACAAGATTTTGAATCCACTTACTAGCATTACTTAGATTTTCTTCGTTAAAATCAACCTTTAACTCTTTAGAAAAGTGGTGAAGTTCGTCTCCAAAAGCTGAAATATTAAAGGTATCGCCTATAGTTAAATTTCTTAAACATAGCTGGAGAGCATTTTTACCTTCTATTAATTTATTTCCCCCCATTGACCCAGATAGATCTAGAAGGAATATATAGTTTGATCCGTATACTTCCTGCTCTATTTCAATTTCTGGTATAAATCTTAAATATAAAATCCCCTTATCTTCCCTAGGATAATCATAAATCATTCCTGTAGTTTCTAGTTTTTCTTGTTCTTCTAGTATTATTTCTAAATCATTATTCATTTTTTGATTTTTTCCATCTAAAGTTACTTTGTATAGATTATTTTCTTCATATTCAACCTTTAACTTATGAGATGAACTCTTAAATTCTAATTTTGTTAGTGATTCAACAAGTAGCCTTAATGTAAATTTATAATTATAAGCTTTACCTGTTTTACTATCTTCACCAGAAATTAATTCATCATCTTTAGAAAGATTTATTGGAGTAATTATTGCTGGGATAATTAATTTCATATTATTATCTTCGTAGCTAAGTTCTTCGATATAAGACACTTTTATTTTTACAACTTCATTAGGAATTATCTTGCCAATAACTATTCTGAATATATTATCCTTAAATTCCTCTAAAAGAATAGTTGTATTATCTTTACCCACAAAATTCTCATATATCCTACTGGCTTCTTCCTTATCTTGTATTAACCCTTTTATAGTCCTTCCACCAAGTACTGCTTCAAATCCTGATATAACTGCTCTCTCTGGAATTGGGAATGTATAAACAGCCTCTACATCATTTGTTCCTCTATTTTCATAAACATGGTCGATAGTATACTCTGCGAATTCCCCACATAAATTTCCTCTAATATTTACCTCTTTTAAAATTATGTTGTTTTTCAATTGTTTACCATGATTACTTGAATGAATTGCCATTGTATCCCTCCTGATTTTATAAAACAAATACTTTACAGAATGTTTCAAATACTATATATATATTTTATCATTAATAACCAAATTAGTCTCTGAATTTTTTGCGACAATTTAATTTATATCAATATTTTTACATATTTTATAGCTTATTCAATTAGAAAGTCATTTTAATTGCTAAAAACAGGTTAAAAGTTTCATTCTATGTTGAGTAACTCAAACTTATATATTATAATTAGGTAGATATACTATAGATTCTAATCACAACTTCTGTCCTATGAAAGGGGAAATTAATATATGAAAAATTGTATAGTAGCACAATCAGGCGGTCCAACTTCTGTAATAAACGCTAGCGCCATGGGAATTCTAGCCACCAATAATAGTCTTCACTTTTATGATAACGTTTATGCTGGCATCAATGGAATACAAGGTATTTTAGACAAACATATTGTAAACCTATCCAACATTTTATATGATGAGATTCGCGGATTAAAGTATACTCCGTCCTCAGGTCTTGGCTCTTGCAGATATAAGCTGAAATCTCATGAAGAAAACGACTCCGAGTACATAAAACTTTTCGATATATTAGATGAATACCAAATTAAAACCTTTTTCTATATAGGTGGTAATGATTCACAAGATACTGTGCATAAATTCAGCATCTACGCAAAGAAACATAATAAGGCTGTTAAATTTATAGGCATACCTAAAACTATAGATAACGACCTACCTATTATGGATCATACCCCTGGCTTTGGAAGCGCAGCCAAACTAATTGCCACATCAGTTCTTGAAAACTTTCTAGATGCTAGTGTATATCCTGCAAAAGGAGTATTCATCCTTGAAACTATGGGCAGAGATACTGGATGGCTTGCAGCTAGTGCTTGTGTTGCAACTATTAACGGAAAACCTGCTGCTGATTTCATCTATCTACCCGAAGTAGCTTTTGATACAGACAAATTCCTTTCTGATGTAAGTAAAAAACTTACTGAGAAAAACCATGTTTTCGTAGTAGTATCTGAGGGAATTAGAACTAAAGAAGGTAAATTCTTAGGTGAAACTATGGTAACAGTTAACGACAAATTTGGGCATGCCCAGTTAGGTGGAGTTTGTGGCTATCTTAAAGAGTCACTATTAAGCACTAATACCGCTGAAAAAGTCAGGGTTTTAGAACTTTCTACAATTCAACGTTGTTCTATGCACTGTGCATCTCAAAGGGATATTGATGAAGCCTTTGAGGTTGGCAAAGCTGCAATTACTTATTCAATAGATGGCATAAGCGGAAATATGATAGGTATAAAAAGAATATCAAATTCGCCTTATATTGCAGAAACTTTTGTACTTGAAGCTTCAAAAGTTGCTAATAATATTAAGTATTTCCCTATGGAGTGGATAAACGAAGAAGGCAATAATGTTACAAGAGAAGCCTATGATTACACACTGCCATTAATAATGGGTGAACCTAAAGTAACAATAGAAAATGGCCTTCCAAAATACACATTTTTAGATGAGGCATTTAATTTATAACACAAAATCATCTATTAAGCCAGCTTTCCTATGCATAATCTTGACATAAAATGCACAGTATTGTACTATGATATTGTAGATTTTGACCAGTATTTGAAAGAATTTTATGTTTTTATATAGCATATAGCAAAAATTAGACAATAGGAGTGAAAAAAATGAGCACTAAAAAAGTAAGAACTAGATTTGCCCCAAGCCCAACTGGAAGAATGCATGTTGGTAATTTGAGAACTGCACTATATGCCTACTTAATAGCTAAGCATGAAGATGGAGATTTTCTATTAAGAATAGAGGACACAGACCAAGAAAGATTTGTAGAAGGTGCTGTAGATATAATATATAACACTCTAAAGCTCACAGGCCTTAAGCATGATGAAGGCCCTGACCTTGGTGGAGATTATGGTCCATATGTACAAAGCGAAAGACGTGACATATATATTAAGTATGCAAAACAGTTGATTGATAGTGGTGAAGCTTATTACTGTTTCTGCACAAAAGAAAGACTAGATAAATTAAGATCTGAAGTAGAAGGAAACAGTGGTAATTTTAGATATGATAAACACTGCTTAAATCTTACCAAAGAAGAAATAGCAGATAATTTATCTAAAGGTATGCCTTATGTTATAAGACAAAACAATCCTACTGAAGGATTTACCTCATTTAAAGACGCAATTTATGGTTCAATTTCAGTAAACAACTCAGAACTAGATGATATGATACTTATAAAATCTGATGGACTTCCTACTTATAATTTTGCAAACGTAGTTGATGACCATTTAATGGATATTACTCATGTTGTTCGTGGAAATGAATATCTATCTTCTTCTCCAAAATATAATAGATTATACCAGGCTTTTGGATGGGAAGTTCCAATTTATGTACACTGCCCACTAATAACAAATGGTGAACATCAAAAGTTAAGTAAGAGAAGTGGTCATTCGTCCTTTGAGGATTTACTTGAAACTGGATATTTGATGGAAACAATAATTAACTTCATCGCCTTACTTGGTTGGAATCCTGGAACTAACGAAGAGATTTTCACTCTAGAGGAATTAGTTAAAGCCTTTGATTACAAGAATATGAGTAAATCTCCAGCAGTTTTTGATCCTATAAAACTAAAATGGATGAATGGAGAATATATTAAAAAACTACCATTAGAAGTATTCCATAAGATGGCTATGCCTTTTTACAATGATTTAATAACTGACAAAAACATAGATCTTATGAAAATAAGCCCTCTTGTTCAAACAAGAGTAGAGCTTCTAACTGAAATCCCTAGTCATATTGACTTTATAGAAAATTTACCAGAATATGATATTGATTTGTATGTGCATAAAAAAATGAAAACTACACCTGAAAATTCATTAGAAAATCTAGAAAGTGTATTACCTGTACTAGAAAATCTAAATGATTGGACACTTGATTCATTACACACTACAATAATGGAATTCATTAAAACTCTAGGAGTTAAAAACGGTCAAATGTTATGGCCAATAAGAACTGCTCTATCTGGTAAAGCTTCATCCCCAGGCGGTGCTTTTGAACTTGCTGAAATATTAGGTAAAGATGAAAGTATTAAAAGAGTTAAAATTGGAATTGAAAAGCTTAAAAAATAAATAGAAATAAAGATAGAGCTACCTGTTATAGTAGGTAGCTCTATCTTTATTTTAACTGCTAATACCTATGTCATCTAATAATACTTCCCCATCTGTAGTTTTATTAAATATAAAATCAATATATTCAATATTACTAGCATCTATTTTAGGATTTTTCTCCATAAATTTTTGAAGTGGTATTCCATAACTTTGAAGACATGTTTCAATTTCGTTATCATATATTTTCTCTAAAAATGACCACTTTGCAAACTTCACTTTTATTGCAGGTTTTAAATTTGAAATCTCACTTAGTGCTACTTTTGCAATTAATCCGTTCTTATCCTTAACCTGAATAGTTAAATCAATATTATCTGTATTTTCGCTAAATCCTGTATCAGCCAATGAAAAATTTAATATGCTGTTAGGCGCTAGCTTCTTTTCATAGAAGTCTCTTGGCAATTTAACCTTATATGTTGGATAGTCATATTTTTGTTCTATTTGAATATCAGAGGCGTTCTCCCACCTAAGAAGTACCCCAGTATTGTTTTTTTCTTCCTCTGATCTTAGAAACGTATCCTTTTCCCTCCAAAACACAAACCTCTCACCTTTAAGCTCTGCTCCCTTAAGTGTACCAGTCGTTATATCAATGTCCTCTTCATAATTTGCTATTACATTATAATTTGAATTCTCAAATCTACTAATATATTTTGTTTCAGGTAATATTTTTTCACCATAATTATAATTTTGAAATAATTTAATATAATCCTTTTGATCATAAAGTGTGCTTTGTAAAAAAGCTGATATATATATCTTGGCAATTTCTCTTTGCTTCTCCGGTTCCAGCATTGGCTTTATATTTAAAAACAATCCACTAGGCCCACCTAAATCTTTATTACCCCAAGTAGTATTAAACTGACTATGGTTAGCCCCTAAAATATACAAGGAAGTTTTAAAATACTCATTATCATCAGTAAATTTAACACGATTATACTGTAAATCACCGTAAAAACTAGATACATCTCCATCTTGAGAACCTTGAAGCACCAGATAGTTAATATTCTCCATTGGTGTTAGCTTTCCACCTGGTTTGTACTGTCCATCTGTAGGCGCAATAGCTACAACAGATTTAATATTAAAATTAAAATCAAAACCTATATCAGCATCGCTGGGATAAAAATCAAGTTTATTAAACGCTGCCGCAGTAGCAACTGCTTCTCCTCCCCTTGAATGGCCTATAAGGGCTATGTTTTCCATATCTACCTTTTCATAAAAAATATTATTTTTATTTTGGTTCCAATTTTTGAAAACCTCTAAATGTTTAAGAAGCATCCACGCTCTTACGTCATTTTCATTTCCTATGTTTCCACTCCAAGATCCATTTAAAAAATTTTCATCCACGGATACCGTTATAAATCCTTGACTAGCAAGCTGTTTTCCTAAATACTCATATCCCTTATCTGAATAATCTTCCATAGCGTGATTACCATGAACTATAATAACAAGCGGGTGCACACCTTCCGATTTAGGATACCACGCTGTACCGTTTATTGGATATTCCTGCTCAGTAAAACCCCAGAATAATTCTCTCACTTTACCCTTTAATCCTGATATTTCTCCTAGCATTGGAGTAGCATTTACAGTTCCCGTTATTAGCTTAGCATCTTTTCCAAATTCAGGTCTTTTATCATCACCACTTCCATATGTTAGCGAGCCTACAGTATATTTACTATCATCTAGTGGATTTGTAAAATCATTATCTACAATTGCTTGTACACCATTTACTATTAAAGCTTCATTCACCTTCTTAAAACTAAGATCCACATTAGTAAATGCCCAAATACCCCAATATACATTTATGACTATAGTAATGAATAAAAAAAATAGTACTTTAACTTTTTTAGCATCCTTTTGAATCAATTTCCCTATACTAATAGCCATGGATGCTTCTACTATAACAATTAAAAAAGCACAAATCACCGCTTCATAGAGTTCAAAATACAATAAGCCTTCGAAAACAATTGTTAATAATATAACTCCCGAAAGTAAAATGACGCTTGTTTTTTTCGGCAAATGGCTTAAAACTCTAAAAATTAATTTGATAAGAATCATACTAAGAAGAAGTACAATTACCCCTATGCACATTAAAATAGCAGAATCCACTACTTTTCCAAGCCCTGTGTTTACATATCCTCCTATTATGGCAAATATTATTATTGTAGTTATAATTAACGCTAGGTTTATATTACTAGTATACTTGTCCAAACTTTTCATATTAGCTATAATTCTTTTATTGTTCCTCTTATACTTCACTTTTATAAACAGTCCTATTTTTTTAATCATAGGTTTCTCCCTTCACTAATTCACATTGATAAAATAACTAACCCCCTCTAAGTTTAACTTGATAGAAGGGGTTTGAATTTCTTATTTTATTTAATAACTAATTATTATATTTAAAATAGATTAATGAACTCAAAAACCTCTGATATTTAGTAATCTCAGAACTAACTTCACGTCCTCGAAAGAAAACCATTGAAATAACTTCCCATAAGAACACCCATCCACCTATATTAAATCCTTGCTGTATAGTTCCAAGGAATATATTATCACCAACAGTTGTACCTAAAAAAACAGACACTGCCAAAAGACCAAGTGATGTTATTATATATTTAAATATCTTGTGATAATTCTCTTTTAAAACTTTAATTTCTTGATGCAAATAAAAAGAATAATAAGTTTTTATACCTGCAATTAAAGATTCTTCTCTATTTACGTCTTTTCCCTCTTTGGGTAAGTAGAAGCATATATCCACTCCATATTTGTCCGGAATTTCTTCAAAACAATTTTCAAGAAAAATTGCTAAATCCGGATCCATATCTCTTTTTTTGAAAGGAGCGTGGTCCCAATCATTAAATATATCATTATACTTGTCTAGAGCTACCTGTATAACATAATTTCCGGTAGTAGGATTTTTCTCATAAATCTTATGAAGATAATCACTTTTCTTTGCTTTCATGGTTTTATCCTTCCATTTGCTATTCATGTTCTGCAATACATTTTGCATTATATCAACCCTTCACAACTAATTCAGTTATAGTTTATTATACACTGATTACTGAGAATAGCCAAACAGAGCCATTTTAGATAGTTGGAGGATTAATGAAACTATTCAAGCTATACTCTAGTTTACGTTAAAGTCCACATGTTTAGACTGCTGTTTGATAATTTACTTTTATTATGCGCAAATAACAGAAGATTTATGAATAATATTTATAGATATAAATTTAAATACCAATTTAGAATTTTATCCCCACAAATAATTATCAAAAAAGTAGCCATTATAATAGATGGTCCAAAGGGCATTTCTGATCTACCCTTTTTCTTCTTAAAAATCAGTAAATAACCACCAACAGCTCCACCAATTATAAAAGAGAAAAACAACATCATAAATGTTAGCTTAAAACCTATAAACAATCCACAAAGTCCACAAATCTCGGCATCGCCCCAGCCCATGCCCTCTTGTCCTATAATAAGCTTGGACATTAAAATAATAAAGGTTATTGTACCTGCTCCAATTAATCCACCATAAACGTAGGTTAGTACAGGCTGACCTAAATAAAAGTTCACCCCTAGAAAAACAATGCCAACCCCTATAGCCATCCAAGTAGTTGTGCTATATACATCCATAGTGTCATAATCTATCATAGCTATAACTACTAAAAAAGGTATGAGTATTAAAAATTTCAAAAGATTTATAGTTAATCCGTACTCAAAATAAGTTAATAAAAAAAGTATAGCTGTGGATAATTCTACTAGGGCATATCTACTAGATATTTTCTCCTTGCAGCTTCTGCATTTCCCTCCTAAGAAGATCCAGCTAATTACTGGTATTAGATCATAAGGCTTTATACCATTACCACAAGAGGTGCAATGCGAAGGTGGAAATGCTATGCTTTCTCCTTTTGGAATCCTGTATATGCATACATTTAAAAAGCTTCCTATTAATAGTCCTAGAATAAAAATTGTTACTGGAAAAATACTTTCCATAAGTGTATCCCCCTTGAATTTGGCTTTTGTATTTTATTGCTCTATTTGTATATATTATTGTTTTATTTTAACATATATAAGTAGATATGAATATGAAAAAATTAATGTCCAAAGATATTTACTCTTTGGACAATCAGATTTAAACCTAAATAGAATTATCAATTTTTAATTTGTAAACCTTATTATTATTTTTTATAGGGTTCTACTTTTATTGCTAGTTCCGGATATAATTGAAACGTGCTTGTTGCGGTAATAGAAGTACTTGCAATAGTTTGAATTTCATCTGAAGCAACTGTTACCGTTACTAAATCATCAGCTACAGCTATTGTAAATACTCCTGATATTAGCTGAGGTGTTGGATATTGTGGTAGATACTTTACTATATCGGCTGCAACAGGTGCCGCAGGTGCTGTAAAAGTCTCATTATTATTCATTGCTATCACTGTAGCATCAGCAATAACCTTTGCACTAGCAATATCAGCTTTCACTTTAGCATCCTTTTGTACACTACTATACTTTGGTACTGCAATTGCTGCCAGTATACCTATAATTGCAATTACAATTATAAGTTCGATTAGGGTAAATCCTTTTTTCTTCTTTACATTTTTTATCATTTTTATTCCTCCTGTTGTTTTTTTTATTTTAACTCCTTATGAGAGCTAATATCTTTATAATTAGCAATTTTATTTTTAAAGCATGAGGGTTGCTTATTCCCGTTAAAATTAAAGCCAGTTATAGAAAATCAATATCCTAGGTTCATGAGTATATAAAGAATATTAGCCATACTTTTATAAAAATATACCATCCACAATCCTAATTTTAATGTCATTCGTGAATTTATTCTAAGTCAAACTATTTGAAATCAAGCCCTACGCTATGTTAATAACTTTGTAAATAAATATAAAATTTATTTTTATTAATTTAGTCATATTAAAAAAGAATGAATTTCAACCCTAAAAACAGGATAAAATTCACTCTCATCAAAAATATTTTAATAACTTTTCTACACCACATCAAATCCATATATTCTATCAACTATCTTACTACTCCAATGATATTTCACAAGCTTAAAGGACATATATAAGTCTCCTGATGCCCCTAATAAATTAAATAGGAATATTACACCTCCAAGAGAAATCGGCAACAACAACGATGCAATAGACATTACCGTTACTGGTGCTAGAAGAATAATTAAAAATTTAGTACGCTCTATAGGAAGCTCAGAAATTTCCATAGTATAAGCATAAATCCCTTTGAACCCATACTTAACCTTTCCGCCAAAAGCTATAAATGTGAGTCCATGAATACACTCATGGATAATTGATATAGGAACCATTAAAAGTAGAACATATATAAAAAAATTAATTGCTAGGTATTCAGTTGGATAAAAAATAAAAGGCCTTAGAAAGAAATTGTCCATTATATTATTTGCGTTACTACCTAAAAGTTTTACTATTATAAATGCTATAAATATACATATTACATGAGTCTTCCATGAAATTTTAAAAGACATGTCCATCACCTCATTTAGAAGTATTGACATGTTTTTGGGTTGTTAGACATTCGACATGTATTCGACAGGTGGCAGTCACCCATTTCGACACATTCGACAAGTGCCAGTCACCATTGTGGTCTGATTGCACTCTCAACAAATTCTTTATATAGCATTCTATTTTCACCCTTAAAATATGATAGAATTCTAAGAGTTTCTATAGTTTTTTCAGGAACAAGACTTATGTACATTCTATAGCTACTCCATAGATATTGTTCTGGAAATTTTACCATATTTGCCCTTACTGGGTTTAGATGAATATACCTACTTGCTTCTAATACATATTTATCATCAGCTATTATTTCCGATCCATATCTTTCTTGAAAAACATGACCTACATAATTATATTTATTATTGAAATATTTAGCATATAAATTATTTAATCTTCCTATAAAACAACTTATGTGCATTTCTTTTGTTTGTACTTGCAAATGCACATGATTAGACATTAAAACATAACATATCACTTCAAACTGAGCATTAGTTTTTTCCAACATGTACTCTAAAGTACTTAAATATATTCGGTAATCCTCCTCATCCCTAAATAAATTGTCTTTTCTATTACCTCTAGAAGTAATATGCATCATGACATTTGGGTACCATTTCCTATTTTTTCGAGTCATCTATAATCCACTTCCTAAATGTTTTTTAGTTTTATTTTAATTATAGACAACAACATTTTTTATATTCACTGGGGGAATGAAAAAACTACCGAAATATATTTCTATATTTCGGTAGTTCTCGCAGCTTTCGACAAGTGCCAGTCACCCTTTCGGGGACTTAATGATTATTTCAAAATTGGTAATTTCAATACCTCAATTGAATGTTTTTCATCTTTTGGAATATCTCCTATCCTAATTTCACTACTAATAGTAGTAGTCGTTATATTAACTGCTTTTGCTTTTAATACAAATATATAGGTATCATTACTCGCTGGTAGATTTTTAATAGTAACAGTATTCTCAATTACTGTGATATTTCTAATTGGATTTTTCAAATTTGTACTTGCATATACTAATACATTGGACATTGTAATAAATCCATCATTCTTCATATATAGTTTAACTGTTTGATTATTCAAATTTTTGATTTCAACAGCTAAATTAGTTTTAAATCCTTTTACTATACTGATGTTACTTTTTTCACTAAATTTATTATTCAAAAATAACCCAGTTCTGATTGTGGAATTATCAACATTAATTACATTAACTTCAATAGGCTTAAACTCCATTTGTGCATTGGCACCATTGAAATCTCCAAAAGTAATTATTGATTTACCCGTTTCACTTAAAGTGTATTTTCCTACCTTTTTAGCGCTTAATGAAATTCCAATTTTTACTGGTTGTGCAGAGTATATAGCTTTTCCATTTTTTGTAGTTAAGTTATACTCTATGTTAGGAATTCTAACAGTAATCTGATCATTTTCAACTATAGTAGAATCATTAGCAATAGATTTTATATCAATATTTTCAGGGTATTCATCCTGTAATTTTACACTATTTAAATATATTTTTTTCTTAAATGTTCCATCTGGATCTTTGAATGTACTTATAGGAACTACATCCTCAGCTTGAATAGTATATTCTAATATAAAATCTTTATTTGTCTCTAATTTATTTGTGCCAACAATTGATTTTGATAAGCTTAATTTCGTTTTTCCATCTACAGTAAACGGTCCATAAAAACCTTCTCTAGTAATATTATTTCCTTTACCTGTTTTGTAAGCAATGTAGTAATCATTTGACTCTTTTGGAAATTTAACACCCTCACTCCCAGTAAATGTAGTTGTAGCATACTCTCCTGGAGTAATATTTTCAGATGGATAAAACCAGTCTGAAGGAATTCCTAAAGAATTGGATGTTACGGACCCGTTATCACTATATCTAAGTTCAAAATTAGCCGATCCACCCCAATTAAAATATTCTAAATAAATCGGATAAAATTTATCTGCTTTTAAATTATATACATTGTTTGTAGTTCCAAAAGTTGACCCTTGTGGCACAAACATATCAACAAAAGGGTTAGTTATCCCATCAACAGTTATATATCCCCTGCATCCATCATCAGAGAGTGCCCCAAATTTATAGTCGCCATTTGTTGGAACTTTAATATACCCCCAAAACTTTGAAGCTTCCTTATAGTCTCCCCCAATGCTCATATTACTCATAAACATTGAATTAGTTTCCCATCTTTTAGCTTTAGTTCCATCACTTTTAAAATAATCCTCGTATTTTCCATACTCACTTGGACTTTGTGAATATGTCGCCGATTTAACAGTTGTAGCATCAAATGGAGTTTTAAAAACCTCCTCTGCATCACTCCACATACTAACATTAGTAAGAAGCGGCATAAGACTGACATCATAAGCTCTTTGATTTAAATGTCCCTTTTGTTCTAAAATAACATCTTCATTAGTTGTTTTTTTAGTTAAATCAATATCACTCCATCCATTTACAGGCATTACTGCCGGTACTTCAGTTCCAGCAATGAATTGGTATTTAAAAAAATCAACATTATTTCCTTTAACATTTATATCAGCAAAAGAATCTCCGCTAAGTTTAATATTGGGTTGTAAAATTTTATTAACACTCTTATTTGGATCTTGAGCTGTTACTGAGTATGTGTCCTTAAGTCCACTGACATCACTAACGCTTATTTTAACTTCTGGTATGATTCCATTTTTTTGTATCCTTTTAGTGACCTTAGACGAATTTCCTGCTGCATCTTCTGCAGTTGCAGTTACTGTAAGTTCCCCTGTTGATAATCCCCTTACATCTAGATTATTTACAATATAATTATCACCAATTACAGCAATAGAGTTACTCACACTTTTATTATCTTCATCTGTAATTTCTACTGTTACTTTTGCATTGGGTTCTGTTGTCCCTTTTATTGTTACATTACTTTCTTCATCAGAAGATACAATATCATCACCCATAACTGGTGTTGTTATTGTAATTGGTGGGCTTATTTTATCTATATTAGTTACAAAATGACTAGCTACATCTGAAATATTTTCGTAATTCTCATAAACAGCCTTACCTCTAGCTGTAATAACTGTGTTTCCACTTATTACAACTGGCCCAATATACGATTGCCATAATCCACTTTCACCAATTTTGTATTCTTTTATAGTTGGATTACTTGGATAATCTATAGTTACACTAACATCATTATTAGTTATAACCGTATTTAATGGATTTTGTGTAAATGTAGGAGTACCTAGTTTAGCTATTCCAGTTAAACTAAAGTTTACATTTGCATATCCTCCACCAGCAACAACTTGTTCAATAGTGATAGCCTGTGACATATATCCTGGTTTAGTAGCTGTTATTATAGCTTGACCTGCTGGGACTCCATTAAGTTTATAATATCCATTGCCATCTGTTGTTGTTGTAACAATACCTCCAGATGTTACTGTAGCTCCTGATAAATTTGCAGTATTATTACTATTTCGAACATACCCTTCTACAGTTGCAGTACTTGCAAAGGATTTAAAATTAATTAATAGTTTAACAAAATCTATTGCATATCCATCTCCTGTAATTTCTCTTCTTGCATCATCAATTTTTAATGATATACTTCCACTTTGGACCATGCACAGTAATCTCTCGGGAATTTGAACTGTAATTAATTTTCCTATAGGTCCTCCTTGATCTAAATTATTAATAATATTGTCTATTTCTGGCACAGACTCCACTCGTACTTGTCCGTTTACACTAGCGATAATTGTAGTTGTGTAATGATTATTTCCTTCTAAAATTCCTGATGGTTTTGTTCCATTAGGTTTTAGTGGCTGAAAATCATCAACAAACATTTGTAAAACTGCACTTCTAACATTTATTCCAGCTAATTCATTTGTATAATTTAGTTGTAAAGGCGTTACAGCATTGGTAGACCTATTAGTTGATGATGTATATCCATCAGTTGATTTACCATTACCATAACCATACCCTGACACTACCATAATTCTATCTAGACCTTGTGGTTCATCATTGGGAGTACTCCAAGGAAATTCGTGTGAGACTGTGTTATTTCCAGAAAAAGGATTAAAATTTGAAGCCCATCCAAATCCAAAATTATCAATATCTCCAGTTCTTACCATTAATTGTGCTTCAGAAGTATCTTTAAGCACTGCATTTTTGAAACTCCAATTCCCGTCAAAATTTGTAGTTACTGCTGATACTGTAACTGGTACAAAAACAATCAAATTAATTAACATGAAAACACTTACAAACAAGCTTATTAGTTTTTTAAAATTTCTGTTCCAATACATTTAAATAACCCCCCTCTTATATTTCTTAAATAAACTTCACTAACAATTTTTTTCTCTATCTTATCTAATTCCAATTTCATTTCTATTCTTATTCACTTACACTCGGTAAAACTTTTACCTAACGCTAATGGTGTTACCATAATTGTTAAGACATCTTTATAAATTTTATTGAGGTAATAAATACTACTGGAGTTAAATTTTTATTCAAATTATGTCCATAACATATCACATAGCATTTCTAAAATAAATTGTGGTGCTAATAGATTTTTCTACATCCATATTTTTTAGTTTTATTTCAATTTGAACACCATTAGTAATTTTAGTACATGCAATATACTGAATAAATTGTCCCAATACCACTCCATCTAAACAAAGCCTATTATCACTTATTAAAGTAAATGTATGAGTTTCTTTAACTATAAATGTGTAAGGCTCTGTAACTATGGATTCATCCCGTTCTTTAACTATAAATTCAATAGAATCATCTATATTATCAATTTTATCATCACTATCTAGGGTTGTTAATTTCATCTCACTACATTGAATAGCTACATTAGAAATTTTTTCAATAACTTTTTCCCCTTCAGATTGTATTTCAATTTCAATTTGGGCTTTATTTATAGTTTTATAATTGTTAAAAAAAAATGTGTATATTACTGAAAGGACTACACCTAATATAGCTAAAGTTATCAAAATTTCTATCAAAGTAAATCCTTTCATTTTATGTCTAAACATTTTAACCAACTCACTTTCGCAGGCTTATTTTACCAATGACCAATTCTTTAATTTAATTAATTTATTACTATTTACACTTAAAGAACTGTTACCAGTACTGCTTATTTTAGCATCAGTTACAACGTTTATTTTATTACTTGATTCTTTGAATATATCTTTAAATACATCATAATTTGTAGCTATAATGTTTTTAACAACATTTTCATCATAAGTTATTTTTTTATACTTATCATCTACAATATAAATACTCCCTGTACATATTATAGTTCCAGTAAAATTCATTTCACCACATATATACAAATCACCATCCACTATAATTATTCCTTCATAAATACTACTCATTGGCTTTATACTTTCATTTGATAAACTTGTAGGAATCTTGCTTGTATCTCCATTCGAAAATACTAAAGCATAATCATCTTTTTTAATAATAAACTTATTATTTTCGATTGTATTTGATGCAATTCTAGATGAGCTAAGCTGTTTAGCTACTACTGTTCCATTAAAATCATCAAAATCATCAAGTTCTTTGTCAGTTATTGATTCTTCACCCATGAAATATGCCATTTTTTTATATTTATTATTTTTTTTCTTTACTAAACTTAAAATATCAAGCTCTACTTTTGATTCCTTCCACTGTCCATCCTCGTCTATAATTGCTCCAATATGATACGATTTTTCCAAATCTATATTTACCCCTTTAGTTTTTAAATAATTTTCTTTCATATTTTTATCTTTTTGCTGAATATAATATTTAATATAATCACTTTTATCAAATACATTTAAATAATTATCACTTACAAACTTATCTGCTGGTATAAGCGGTTTATATTTATCAGCATCAAAAATAATATTTTCTTCTTTTAAACTTTCCTTTCCACTCTTAAGTCTATCAGTTTCATCAATATTAGTTAATGGTTCCATATAAGCCCTATAATTCCCTTTAATAGATACAGCCTCTCCCGTTTGATACTTTTCAGGTGAAGTATTTATATAAGAAGTTCCCATAATAATACTTTTACCACCAATTGTTAAACTTGACCCCGTTCCTAAATCATCTGAATTTATTATTATAGAGCTAGAAGCATCATCTGTTGTACTAACATCTCCCTTTTGAAGACCATAAAAATCACCTTTTATATCAATTACACCTTTTTCCGTAGAATTCAACTCTAAATCATCGCTAGTATAAGCACTTCCAGTAGAAACTAAATTCGAATTTTTTGCGGTTTCAGTTAATATGATATTTTTAGCATAAATACTTCCATCAACATTAGTTGTATTATTAGCTGATATTAAATTCAAATCATTTAAAGTTGAGATGTCACCATTTACATTGAATTCAGAATTTTCTATGGAAATTCCACTATTACTAACATTGCTTTCACCTCTTATATAAACATTTCCATTAATATCCATTTTGCTTGTATCTTTGACCTCTAGATTACCATCTGCACATATTGCTTTAGACCATACAATGTTTTTGCTTATATCTTTGCTATCATTTTCAATGGATAATGCATCTTCATAATCAGGAATACCAATTTCATAATCTGCTTTAATAATCTTTTCTATATTTTTGTTTTTATATACCGATTCTAACTTAACATTTAATATATCATTAGTAAAACTCATATTATTAAAAGCTTTACTAGTGTCAAAATTTTCTATATACACAACTGATTTTTGGTCTTCTGGCATTATAAAAGTATATTTCGTATTTAACGCAGCTATTAAATTTTCTTTTTTAGTATCATCAGGTACAATACTTACATCAATTAAATCTAATTTACCAACTATATACTTTGTATAAGCTTCCTTAAATTTTTCATTTTGCTTCTCTTTTATATATTCCAAGTTTACAACTAAATTTATTTGTGATATATCCATATCTTTTTTATATAAATCTACCAAGTCAGTAGGTTTTACATAAATGCTATCATTATCATCATTATTAATATAACTATCAAGTTCTTGAGATTTTTCATTTAAAACTACTCTTTCAGCATCATCATCATCTAAATTATTTAATCGTGCCTCAACCACCCTCTTTTCAATCATTTTTGACTTAAGAGTTTCTTTCTTTTTTATTTTTTCATTTAAATCAAGTGTAACCATAAATATTTTAACTTCATCATTACCTTTTATAATAGCTTCATCTACCATCTTGCCAATTATCCCATATGATTCATCAATACCCGACTCAGAAGCATACATATTAGTTTTAATATTTCCTTTTAAAATCTTCATTTTATAATTAGATGTTGCCATTGATATCATAGACATTCCTAAAATACTTAATATTGAACACACAATAAGTACTAATAGTAAAGATGATCCCTTTTTATTTTTTTTCAAAATTATCACTTCCTATTTTAAGCAAGTTTTATAACCTTCAATTTTTTGTAATGATTTACTACCTTTTTTAACTTCTATAATTACTTTATATAATCTATAATTATCATTTAAGTCTGTATTTTCTGATATGTTAGTGAATATATTTACTTTACCACTGCATCTAGTAATAGAATACCTTGAACCTTTGGTAAAATACACGTTCATTCCTTCAGTATTATTAATAATATTATTTGAATCGCTATTATTAATATTATTTAAATCAATATTCACACTATCATTTCCAGTCAATTCAATTTTTACATTGATTTCCCTAGATGTGATTCCACTAAAATCTATTTCTAAATTATTATTAGTAATATAGTTTGTAGTTAAAACTCCAGGTATATTATTTTTTATAACACTATCTTTTACCTCTGCATCATAGATTATATTAATATCATTATTACTAACATCAAATTTATACTCTTCTATTGGAATTATAGTTCTCTCAATACTAAAACTATTTTCTGTCTTAGTTTCCTTAATTGGGAACGTAGCACCTGGTAGTAATTTATAATCAAAAGATTTTATTTCCTCTAAATTCTTCTGAGCAATATTGATAGCTTTAAGTTTATCATCAGATTGTTTGTTTATTTTTAAGGTAGATAAAGTAAGGGATAATATTGGGGCAATGATAATACTTAAAATTGCTATACTTATTACTACTTCGATTAAAGTAAATCCTTTTTTATATTTTATCCCCTCCATAACCCGTCCTCCCAAAATTCTAAACTATTATTGTTTTTTATAATTTATTAACATTAATATTTCCTGTTTCTTTACTAATTTTAACTCTTGGCTTATCTTTATCATCATCTTCAATGTCTATATTAACTGTTAAATCGGTTTTGTTAAATATTTTTATATTAGCTCCTGCTAAATCTACGCCCGAATTTCTTTTGTTAGTATAAATTTTAAACTTTATATCTTTTTCATAAGGTATAAATTCTTTTTGAGTATTAAAATCTTTTGGATAGGCATCACCAATAGTTTTATACTTATAAAAATATTTTCCATCGCTTTGAACTAAATAAATCTCAACATTTTCTTCACCCTCATTATCAGCGTATACATAAGTATTCCTTAAGCTATCTTTGGACTTTCCAAGCATTATAGTTGGTAAATCTGAGGTAATAGAGCTAACACTCATTAAAAAATCATATTGAATATCCTCTTTTTTCGTAACTACAGTATTTAAAACTTGTGAACCAGTAACTGAAATATTTCCTCCAACAAAAGGATTCTTCTTCCCGATAGGTTTTTTATAATCCCACTTAAATTTATCATTATCATTAAATTTAGGAATACCATAAAACTCTAATATAATATTTCCTGATACAGTACTGCCCTCTACTGCAGCCATGTTTATATTATTTATAATTATCTTTTTATCGTAATTTTCTACTTGTTCAATAAAACTTATAAGTTCATCATATTTGCCTTTAAAAGCAAGTGTAACTTCCATTGTATATGCACCTACAATCTTTGAGTCAACAGTTTTAGTAGTTGCATTGTTTAGTTCTGCCTTGCTAGTATTTGTTTTTTCTGTAATCGCATCTTTGTCTAAAGTACCATTAAAGTCGTTTACTAACTTGTCTAATTCATTAATAGTAATTTTTTCTTTAATTTCTGTATTTATTTTGCTCTTATCTTCTGTTGTGTTATCACTACTTACTTCTGAAAACCCCAATACCTCTACTTGAAGCTTACTGTCTTTAATCATTTTATCTAAAACCACTATGATTTTTTCCTGCTCTATTGATAGGAACAGCATATCTGTTTTACTAACTATTTTAGCATTTAAAATTTTATACTGTTCATTTTTTTTATCTTTTGATGCAATCTTTGCTTTAACCTGTTCCCATTTTTGCGAATACGTATCTTTACTGGCTTTTAACTGCGTTATTTTTTCATTTTGTTTTGCATAAACGAAATGATAAAATCCATAACCTAATAACACTATTAATAAAGCTGCTAGTAGCATTTGTTCCCTTTTAGTTACCTTCATAATTATCAACATCCTTTAAATTACAATTTACAGTAAACGTAAAGTTTTTATTTTCTTCAGATGATGAATTTATAGTAGCAATATAAACATCCTTTACAATGTCTAAATTTCTTAAAGTACGCTCAAATACTGCTATTGTATCTCTATCTTTTCCTTCAGCCTGAAGTTGCACTGAACTAGCATCCAAAGCCATAACTTTAAAATACACACCTTCAGGAACGCAAGTACTTATTTTATTTATTACTTTACTACCTACAAAATCACTATTATTTATGCCATCACTAATATTTGATACTACACTATAATACTGATTCATTATAGCTATTTTTTTTTCTTCATTTTCTATTTCTTTCAATTTAATAATATTTTCTTTTGAATTTAAATTTTGCTGTATGACCACTATCCCTGAATTTAGCTTACTTATTTTATAATAATTAAAAGCATAAGTAAAAGTTATGAATAAGACTAAACCGGAACATAAAATAATAGCATACAAATATTTTTTTTCGAAATCTTTTTTACTTCCTTTATATGAATCAAAAAAGTTAAAATCCTTCATAAGTTTCACCTACCTCAGTCTTATTATTGCTCCTATAGCATTTAAATATTTGCTTAATTCTCCATCTGCTTTAAATAAACCTACTTTAGATTCATTCATTTTAGTACAATTAACATTGCTTAAACTCTGTATTTTAGTAACTGGTAAGTTTAATGCTTCTTTTATAAATGTTTCTATACCCTTAATATTTGAACTTCCTCCGTAAATATATATCTTGTCTACCTTATTTCCTTGATCCTTATTTTTATAATAGTTAATCATTCGTTCTATTTCTTCATTCCAATTTCTTACTTGTGCTTTTGCAATATCGTTTATGGTTGAACTTTGCATGTCACTTGACGATTCTCTTTCTAAATTACATTGCTCAAGCTTTTGATCCTCAGCTTCCTCTTCTGATATTGATAATTGCTTAGCAATATCTATATCTATATTAGAGCCACCATAATTAATAATTCTAGTAAACTGTACATTCCCATCTGAAATAATGTTAACATTTATAAAATCATATCCTAAATCTATAACCGCAACAGTATCTTCTAAACTGTAATTTTCATCATTAATTTTTATATTTTCAATAAATAACTTATTGATGCTATTTGAACTAATATCTAATGCAATCGCATTACCCTTTAATTCCTTTACTAAATTATAATATGCCTCTGCCATAATTTTAGGATACACTACAACTGTAACTTTAGCTTGTTTTATGTCATCCTCTTCAAACTCTTCTAATACTTTATATTGCATTATATAATCATCAAACATTATTGGTAAATATCTTTCCATCTGAAACTTAATTATAGCATCCATATCTTCCTTTTTAGCTACTGGAATATCAATGTCTCTGGCTATAACTGAGGTGCTTTTTGATGTAATTATAATACTTTTACATTTTATATTTTCCTTTTGAAGCACTTCAAAAATTTCATTTTTAAATTTAGTTATATCTAAAATATTCCCATCATGATAACATCCTACTGGAGTAATCATGGTGATAGCTTTTTCTATGATTACATTTTTTTTACTTTGAGTTCCTAGAACTATTTTTGTGTATTTTGAACCTATATCTAGGGATAAGACTTTTGAGTTGAACATTGGTGGTCACCTCTTTTTTAGTTTGTTTAGTTAAAATGTTTAATATATACTTCCAGTTCTTGTTACCCGCCATGAGGTGGTAACAAGAACTGGAAGTTTTGATTTGTAACCTTGACTTATTGGCCTGAGTAAATTGCTTTAACAGCAGTCATTCACAATTTGTTCATGACCCCCGGGGGGCCTTGCGAAGGGACTGAGCTTGCTTTATCTAGGGATAAGACTTTTGAGTTGAACATTGGTGGTCACCTCTTTTTTAGTTTGTTTAGTTAAAATGTTTAATATATACTTCCAGTTCTTGTTACCCGCCATGAGGTGGTAACAAGAACTGGAAGTTTTGATTTGTAACCTTGACTTATTGGCCTGAGTAAATTGCTTTAACAGCAGTCATTCACAATTTGTTCATGACCCCCGGGGGGCCTTGCGAAGGGACTGAGCTTGCTTCTAGGTGGCTGACACGACCCCATTCCATTAAATGGATTAGCGGAGCGAATCCGTTTAATGGTTGCTAACTGGAAGTCAGTTCCTTACTACTTGCTACTAAAATCAACTTGTTATGGCCCTGCTACTACAACCCCATCACTAACAGCTGGTGCTAATCCTGCTGCTCTAGTAGCAGTATAAGTTTTTTTATTTATAACTTCTGTTAGAGTAAAATTGCCATCAGCACCATAAATTAATGTCTTCGCGGTATCCGTACCACCAGGCGTAATCCCAGCTACTTTTAAAACAGGATCTGACCCATTAGTAGAAGTTGAAATCGTTATTGCACTTGATGGTATCGTTGTAGTAATAGCACCATTAGCTGATTCAGTTAATAATGACTCAATAGCTGTGGTAATTTGGTGTGCATCAGTAACCACCTGAGTTTTCCTTGCCTTATCTTGAAAACCAGTTAACCTAGGAACTGCAATTGCTGCCAATATTCCTATAATTGCAATAACAACAATAAGTTCTATTAGCGTAAACCCCTTTTTCTTTTTTGTTTTTATTAAATCCATTTTCATTAATAATTCCCCCTTATAAACTAATATTTAAAATATATAATAATGATTAAACTACAAAATTATCATATTACTAATATTTATAATTTCCATGCACATAATTTTGTAGCTTTATCATATTAATCATCTCCTGTGGAGCTGTATTCAAACTATTATTGAACTGTATTACCCATATCAAATATAGGTAACATCATAGCAATAACTATTCCTCCAATTAAAAACCCCATTATTATTATCATAAGTGGCTCTATCATTGTAGTCATTCTTTTCAGCGATGATTCTAGTTCTTCATCATAAAAATTTGCTGTCTTATCTAATATATCGTCTAGTGATCCTGATTCTTCACCTATTTTTATCATGGAGTGCAACATCATTGGAAATATTTTTTCTTCTCCTAGTGCTTCACCTAAAGATACACCTTTTAGCACTTTTTCTTTAATTAATTCTAAGCTTTTCTCTGCTACTTTATTTCCAACTACCTTTTGCACTACTTCTAGTGCTTGTACCAAAGATACACCACTAGCAAGTACTGTAGCTAGTGTTCTAGTAAATCTAGATACTATTACTTTTTCTGTAATATCTTTAATTATTGGTAATTTTAATTTTAATCCATCTATTGATAATCTACCTGCTGGAGTTTTAGCATAAGTTTTCATACCATAAATCCCTCCACCTATAACTGCAATTAAAATATACCATTTAGTTGTTATAAATTTACTTAATCCCATAACTATCCTTGTTGGTGCTGGTAGCGCTACCCCTGAGCTCTCAAACATTCCTACAAAGGTAGGCATTATAAAGGTCAAAATGAAGGCTACTATTACTATAGATAAACTTGCTAACACTATTGGATAAACCATAGCACTCTTAATTTGGTTGTTTATTTTATTTTCTTTTTCAAAATGCGATGCCATTCGTGACATTATTATGTCTAAATTACCACTGACTTCCCCAGTGTTAATCATATTTACAAGTAAATCTGGAAACACATCATTATGCTTTCCAAATGCCTCTGATAGAGAAATTCCCTTTTGAACATCATCATGTGCTTCATTTAAACATTTCTTTAGTTTTTTATTGGTAGTTTGTTTTCTTAAAACATCTAATGCATTAGAAATATTAGCGCCTGCGTTTATCATGGTGTGAAACTGTCTACAGAAAATGTATATATCCTTTGTTTTAACCTTCGCAAAGGATTCGAATAAATCTTGCTCTTCACGTTCTAATACTTCTTTTACTTCTATAGGATAGTAATTATTATCCTCTATCATGGCTAATACTTCATTTTGACTATTAGCTTTAAATGTCCCTTCTATTTTCTCACCTTGGTGATTCATAACTTTATACTTAAAAGTAAGCACTTTCTCACCCCCTTTTTTTTAAAACTCCTATTCTTTCAAAAATGCTATCTTAACCAGTTCTTCTATAGTTGTCATTCCTTTTAAAACTAAATCAATACAAGATGCTTTTAGCGTTTTCATTCCATTTTCAACACTTATATCTCTTATTTCATCTACACTGGCATTGCGCATTATATATTCTCTATGTTTACGAGTTACTTCCATTATTTCGTATACACCTATTCTTCCTGCATATCCACTTTTGTTACAGTGACCGCAACCCTTACCCTTGTGAAGAAACAACTCCTCATTTGAGTGAATTCCTAGAATTTCTTTTTCAAAATCAGTTGCTACGTAAATTTCACTGCACATGGGGCATATCTTTTTTACAAGTCTTTGAGATATAATTCCCGCTATGGCACTAGCTACTAGGTAAGGCTGTATATCCATATCTATAAGCCTTACTATCGCTGATGGTGCATCGTTAGTGTGTATTGTGCTTAACACTATATGTCCTGTTATAGATGCTCTGGTAGCAATTTCTGCTGTCTCGTTATCCCTTATCTCACCTATCATAACTACATCAGGGTCTTGTCTTAAAATCGACCTGAGGCCCGATGCAAAAGTTAGTCCTGCTTTAGCATTTACGTTTACTTGATTTATTCCATCTACTACGTACTCTACAGGGTCTTCTACTGTTATAATGTTCTTACTGTTGTCATTAAGTTCACTTAATAAGGTATATAGTGTAGTGGATTTTCCACTACCTGTAGGTCCTGTAACCAAAATTATTCCATATGGGATTTTAAGTATTCTTTCTACTTTTTCTAAGTCATCTTCATTCATACCTAGTTTTTCTTTACCTACTAAAAAATTTTCTCTATCTAATACCCGGATTACAACTTTTTCACCGTGAATTGTTGGCAGCGTTGATACCCGCAAATCTATCTTCTTATCGTCTACAACAGTTAAAATTCTACCGTCCTGTGGAATTCTCTTCTCTGCAATATTCAATTCTGCAAGTATTTTTATACGAGTTATAAAAGCATTAAAAATATCTTTATTATACTTAGATATTTCTTTTAATGTGCCATCAATCCTGTATCTTATTTTTATGTGATTTTCAAAAGGCTCTATATGAATATCACTAGCTTTCAACTTTATTGCATCACTTATTATAGAATCAACCAGTCTCACTGCCGGAGCACTTTTTATATCATCTAATTGTACTTTGTTTTCTTCCTTACCTTCATTTGTTCCTTGAGATTTTGATAAATCCTCAGCAGCTTTTTGAGCATTTTGATTTGTATAATATCTATCTATCGCATCTTCAATATCTTTTGTTGCTGCAATGTATATTTCAACGTCAAAACCTGAAGATATCTTAACATCGTCTATTGCAAATATATTTAGTGGATCAGACATGGCCACCTTTAGTTTATTATTCTCCATACCAAAAGCAACTAAATTATATTTTTTTGAAATACTTACCGGAACTAATTGTGCAACCTTTTGCTCAATATGTTCCATATCTAGGTATACTCTATTTATACATAATTGTTGTTCTAGAACTTCTAAGATATCTTCTTCACTTAAAATACCATCTTCGATAAGAAGTTCTCCTAGCCTTTTACCAGATCCTTGCTGTTTTATAAGTACTTTCTTAAGTTGTTCTGGAGCTATCTTTCTTGACTCTACTAATAAATCTCCTAGTCTTTTTTTTGCCATAATCTTCATTAGTCATGCCCCTTTATTGAAAATAGTATTTCATAAATAAGTTTCAAAAGGTTCTATGTTTATATCATTAGTTCATGATTTTCTAGCAATACTTAGAACCTCTTTTAATTGTTCTTTAGTCAATTTCCCTGCATCAACTAATAGATCTCCCAGTCTTTTCTTTAATCCAAACATATTTTTCTCCTTACACTTATAAGACATACACTACTCAAAGATATTATCGACCTCTTAGATGTAAAGTTTAATTCTTTTTTATAATAAAGATTAGCATTATTTTACTATTTAAATTATTATATATCACTTCTTAAAGAAATTCAATTCAATAATAAAAAATATTGTAATTTTTTCACAAAAAAAATAGCCCTTCTCTTAAAAGAGTTAGGCTATCTACTTTTTTATTAAATTAAACTATATTTACAATTAAATATGTCACTTTTAAAGTTAACAATTACACAGCTCTTATATGTGTATTTTCAATCCTTTATCTTTGTTTTTATGATTGATCTATTAACGTCTAACCTAATTAAGTACAAATAAGTATAAGAATAGCACAAATAAATCTCATTTTTTTTACGAAAAATTTTCTTTCCCTATTATTCGACAAAGAGGTTAATAAACTCAGATTTATTATAATCAAACAGTCCTCTAGCAGTAATTTTAACCTGTGGTATTACTGGAAGCGCCATAAAAGATAAGCTTATAAACGGATCATACTCCTCTCGCACTCCGAAGTTTCTAGCAATCCTACTAAGCCTCTTTAGATTCTCCGCCACCATGTATGGGGTTTCAAAACTCATTATACCTCCAATTGGCAAGCTTAATTGAGCTATAACCCTTCCCTCGGACACCATGACTATTCCCCCACCAATAGATATAAGAGCATTAACCGCCACCTCCATGTCCTTATCATTTTCTCCCACCACTATAACGTTATGAGAATCATGAGATATTGTTTGTGCTATAGAGCAATGCTTTAATCCCAGGCCTTCTATAAATCCAACAAAATGCTTACCTGTGTTGTGATGTCTTTCAAACACTGCTATCTTTAATATATCTTTTTCCACCATTCTCTTTATATAACCAAGTTCATTTTCTGTTTTTCTTTGTACCAATTTAGTTTCTAGGGATTTTGGAATTAATTTTATTACATTTACCGTTTTAGTTTTACTTTCCACCTTAAATATATCACTATTTATAAACTCCATATGCATGGAAGAGCTTATTTTTAATTTTTCCTGTTTTACATCCCGAAGCTCTGTGTACTGCTTGCCATCTTTAATAACTCTCACTATATTTAAACCCTTTAAGTCTTCAAATATAACCAAATCAGCTTTATATCCTGGGGCTATAGCACCTCTGTCCTTTAAATCATAACACTTAGCTGCATTAAATGAAGCAATTATAAATGCCATTATAGGACTAAGCCCTTGTTTTATTGACATTCTAATACAATTATCTATAGACCCACCTTCTAATACGTCATCTATATGTCTATCATCAGTACAAAACAAAAATCTCCCGAAATTATGTTTGTTAACTGCTGGAAGTAGATCTTTTAAATTTCTTGCAGCAGACCCTTCTCTTAGCATAACGTACATTCCCATGCTAACTTTGTCTAAGGCTTCCTTAGCACTAGTACACTCATGATCTGTTCTAACACCAGAACTTAAATATGCGTTAAGCTCTCTATATGATACACTCGGACAATGACCGTCAATATGTTTATGCTTTGCCATTTCTATTTTTTCTAATATTTCACCATCCTTATTTATAACTGCGGCAACATCCATTACCTCACCAAGGCCTAGCACTCTATTATTATCTATTAACTTTTCTAACTCCTGTGCGTTAATAGTGCAACCACTATCCTCAAATTTAGTAGCTGGAACACAAGAAGGTAGCATGATAAAAATATCTATAGGAGCCTTCGCACTATTTTCCAGCATGAAATTTATACCCTTCATTCCATCTACATTAGCAATTTCATGTGGATCTGCTATTACGGTAGTTACACCTTTTTTAATTACAGTTCTCCCATACTGCTGCGGCATAACCATAGAGGATTCTATATGCACATGCGCATCTATAAATCCTGGTGTTACATATAAATCTGAACAATCAATTTCAATTTCCCCATCATAATTCCCAATACCAATAATAGTATCATTAACTATAGCAATATCTCCACTATCCATTGTTTCAGTAAATACATTAATAAAATTTGCATTCTTTAATACCAAATCTGATTTAATCCTCCCCATAGCCGCATCAATGTTCCTTCGAATCTTCTCCATACTCTCTCCCCCTTAATAATTTGCGTCACTCTCTTTTAAACATGAATATGTACCGCACAATTACCTGTTATTTATTTGCATATACTTTCTACTACATTATTATGTAAAGGTTCCCATTATTCCCTTTTAACAAATTATTATATATAAATATTATCACTATTTTTTATCCCTCAATTTTATATAAATGTTGTCAACATTTTTTATTACTTTATTTTTATCTAAATGTTATAAGTTTTCTAAAACTTTAATTTTATATAAATGCTATCAACATTTATTATTACTTCACTCTCGCATTTTTTATTGCTAACTCATGTATAGAAGTTCTTCGAAGTGACTTGAAACAGAAGCGAAGAAACTATTGAAATACCATTTAGAAATTCTTCTTTTACGAAGGTAAAACTCTCGTAGTGCTGACAGGACGTCAGCCCAGCGAACCTGAGCCAGGAAGGCGAATGTGAGCGTTAGAGGATTTTATATGAGCGAAAGATTAGAGTTTCTTAATGAAATTCCTAGTTTCGAGCTCTATTTCAAGGCACGCAGAAGAACTTACTATACATTTTTATTCTCAATAAAAAAAACACAGCTATTGCTGTGTTTCGCTTTGTTCTGTTTTTAATTTTACTTTATTAAACCAATCCACATATATATAAAATAAACTCACAACATCCTGTTGATTATATAGTAGTATTTTATCTTTCTTCTCCTGAGGCATTCTATTTATATAGTCCTCATCTTTTACTATTTTACCAAAAGTTTTAGCTAAATTAGAACCACTAATTAATTCACTTTCACGATCAATATCAAATATCTTTTCTAGTGCTTTAAGCCCAATACAATTTCCTTCAGCTTTTTCATAACATTTTTGAAGATCTACCTCTTGAAAATATCCTTCTAATAAAAAGTCTATTTTGTGTGCCTTTAACAAATAATTTATAACAGTAAAATCATTATTTCCTGAAAAAGTAACGATGCATTTTTTGTTATATTTATTCTTCATTTCTTCAAAATAATCTTTAGCTAAGGACAATATTTGTATAGCATCTTTTTTATTCTCTGCCATGTATTGAGTAACCCTTAATTCATTTGAGTTTTCATCATAAGCACAACATCCAAAAACTCCAATACATATGGGTTTTTTATAAATATAATGTTCTAAATCAAAAAACAATGCATCTTTAAAGAGATCTCTATTTCCATCTATTGCAAGGGCTTTCTCTGTTGAAATTTCCCCCACTTTAATACTACTAAGTTTTGTAATCACATTATCACTCTTCTCTACTAAGTTTACTAACTTTTTTACAACTCTTTTCTATTTATATGTTATCACAGTTTCTCTTATTATATGAAGTATTTTTAAAAATATAGTACATTTGAGCATTATTTTTATATTGACACCAACAAATAATGATGGTAAAATGATATTGAGAATTATTTTCAATGAGGAGTGATTATTATGAGCATCTACGATTTAAAACCTGGTGATAAAGCACTTATAAAATCAATTTATGGCGACAAAAAATTTATGAAGAGATTACTCGCACTAGGTTGCATAGAAGGCACAGAAATAACACTAAAAGCAACTGCTCCTCTAGGCGATCCAATAATTATTAGTTTACGTGGTTTCAACTTGGCCATTAGAAAAAATGACGCTAAAAATATACATGTTAAAACTGCATAAGAAGGAGGACTTAAATGATTACTGCTGCACTATTAGGTAACCCTAATGTTGGTAAAACGACACTATTTAACGCACTTACAGGATCCAATCAACATGTAGGTAATTGGGGTGGAGTAACCGTAGATAAAAAAGAAGGCATAATTAATAATCAAATTAAAATTGTTGATTTACCTGGTATTTATGCAATGGATACTTATTCAAACGAAGAGAAAGTTTCCAAAGAGTTTTTAGAAAATGGAACCGTAGATATAATTATAAATATTGTTGATGCATCAAGTCTTGAAAGGAATTTATATCTTACAACGCAATTAAAGCAATTTAATATACCAATAATTTTAGTATTAAACATGGTTGATGTTGCCAAATCTAAAGGCTTTGATATTGATTATAACCTTTTATCAGAAAAATTAGGGATGAAAATAATACCTATTATAGCTTCAAAAGGCACGGGAATATCAGAAGTTACAGATTGCATACTTAAAAAGGATTACATTATTACAACAACTAACAATTTAAAATTTAAAGATGAAAAAGAAACATATGGTTACATTGAAACTTTATTAAAATCCTGCACTAACAAAAGTAATGATAGTAAAATTTCTATTACAGAAATAATAGATAAAATTGTTCTAAATAGATTTATGGCTTATCCGCTTTTTTTCGGTAGTTTATTTTTAATTTTTATGTTCACTTTCAATTGGGTTGGACAACCTTTAGCTGATTTATTAGATTCCTTACTTAATGATTCTTTTATTCCATTTTTAACTAATGTACTTGCAAGTAATAGCGGATGGTTTTCTTCTCTTATAATCGATGGTATTGTAGGAGGAGTAGGCTCTGTAGTAGTATTTCTACCAGTTATATTGGCATTATTCTTAGGTATATCATTTTTAGAAGACAGTGGCTATATGGCAAGAGCTGCTTTTATAATGGATAAATTAATGAGAAAAATGGGTTTATCCGGTAAAGCATTTATTCCCTTAATTGTGGGATTTGGATGTTCTGTGCCAGCTATAATGTCTGCTAGAACTTTAGAAAGTGATAAAGATAGAAAATTAACTGCTCTTTTAGTACCTCTAATGTCTTGCAATGCTAGACTACCAGTTTATGCACTCTTTGCATCAGTATTTTTTCCTGGACGCGAGACCTTAATAGTATTTTCATTATACTTAATGGGTATTGGCCTCGCCTTTGGAATTGGTATCTTATTTAAAAACACACTGTTTAAAAAAGATGAAGAACCTTTCATTATAGAATTACCAGAATATAAATTACCAGATCCAAAGACTTTGCTACTTCATACTTGGGAAAAAGGTAAAGGCTTCTTGAAGAAAGCTGGTACTATAATCTTCTCGATTTCAGTATTAGTTTGGTTTTTATCAAATTTTAACACTACAGGTATGGTTGATATAAACTCTAGTTTCCTTGCTGCTATCGGAAAATTTATAAACCCTATATTTATTCCACTTGGTTTTGCTTCTTGGCAAAATTCTATAGCTCTTCTAACTGGTCTTATGGCTAAAGAAGTTGTTGTAGGTACCATGGGTGTCATATACGGAGGCAATTTAACACATATCTTGCCTAACTATTTTTCACCACTAGCCGCTTACAGTTTTCTCTCTTTTGTATTACTTTACACTCCTTGTGTATCAGTAATTGCAACTATGAAAAAAGAATATGGAAGTAAAATGGCTACTTTTTCACTAGTCTATCAACTAATACTCGCTTGGGTAGTTTCTTTTATAATATTTAATGTAGGTAGTCTTATAATAGGATAATTAAAGAACTAATAGTACAAAATAAAAAGAGGTGATGTGATTATGGAATTTATTATTGTTGGTGTTATTGTTATCGTAGCTGCATATCTCTTGTATTCCAACATTAAAAAACAAGCAAGCGGTGATTGCGGTAGTGGCTGCAAAAATTGTAGTCATAGTTGCAATTTAAAGATTTCTAGTGACAAGAACAAAAAAGATGAAGAAATAAAAAAATAAACAAAAAGATTGATATAATACACTGTGTATTATATCAATCTTTTTTTATGTGTTATTAACTTTTCCACCTACTTTTTTATAGTTGGCTGTTGACTACTTTTAATGATTCACTTCTATTTCTATTGCTCTTTTGTAGAGCCATTTGTTTTTTAGCTAGTTTTTCTTTCCTCTTAACATCCAAATCATTTTCAATTGTGTTGATTACATTAAAAATTCTAGGCAAATTTGCAACATCTTCATAATTATGAAGCATAAGAATTTCCTTCAATTTGTCATCATGTTTTTCTAGATATTCATTATAAATCTCAACGCTTCTAGCTCCACTTATTTCATCTTGCCTATAAATACCTATAAACTGCTCTACATTCTTCAAACTACAACCCTTCATTCCCATTCTTTTATAAAAGGGTCTTATAATTCTAAATAAATCTATGTGTTCACCAGGCAATCTAAAATGCAAATTATATTTATTCATCTTTCTAATTACAAAGGGTTCATCAAAGGCTGTGCCATTAAAAGAACACCATCTTTTAAAATTACTCATAGCTTTCTTAAGCTCTTTTAAAATATTTTCCTCTTCATAAGGCGTCTCTGCAAAATATTGAATAACTTTAAATTCTTCTTCATTTAAGTAATACCCTAGGGATATCAACACTATTTTATCATATTCCAAATCAAAACCTGTAGCTTCAATATCTAAATACGCAATAGTACCCATCTTAAATCTTTTGAAAATTTCCTTAGGTAAAACAACTTTAATTTCATATTCTTTGATAAACATACTTCCCCCTAATCTATAAAAAAAGAAACGTATAAATTTCACATTTTTCTATAATATAATAATACCTTAAAATGAACGTTATTGCAAATGCAATAACGTTCATAATTTACATTCTATCTACAACCTCTATACCTATAAGGCCTAATGCATTCTTTATTACGGTACAAGTAGCTTCTACCATTTTAATTTTTGCAAGTTTAGCCGATTTATCTTCTAAATTTGCTATATTGTGCTGATTATAGAATTTATTAAAAGATTTAGCTACATCAATAACGTATCTTGTCACTACAGACGGTTCTAATTTCTCAATAGAGTACAAAATTGAACTTTGGAAACCTTCTAATTGTTTTACAAGTTCAAATTCTTCTTTAGAATTTAGCGTATTATAGTCCACCTCTACATTAGTTTCATCAGTGTCGCTATTTTCCATAACTTTTCTTAATATACTTTTAGCTCTTGCATAAGTATATTGTACATAAGGACCTGTTTCCCCATCAAAGCTAAGCATTTCTTCCCAATTGAAGACAATATCTCTTTCTCTATGATTTTTTAAATAAGTGAATATAATAGCTCCTATTCCTACTTTTTTAGCTACTTCTTCCTTATTTTCAAGTTCAGGATTTTTTTCATTTATTATTTCAAGAGTCTTAGCTACCGCTTCGTTCAATAAATCATCTAAGAAAATAACATCACCTTTTCTTGTAGATAATTTCTTATCCGAAAATCTTACTGTACCAAATGGTACATGTACGCAATCCTCTGCCCATTTATTACCCATAAGCTTTAGCGTTGTAAATACTTGATTAAAATGAAGGGATTGATCTTTTCCAACAACATATATGTTTTTATGGAAATCATAAGTCTTCTTTCTATAAGTTGCTGCTGCTAAATCACGAGTTGCATAAATTGTAGCCCCATCTGCTTTTCTAATGATGCAAGGTGGCATATTGTACTCATCTAGCATTACAACCTTAGCTCCATTACTTTCTACAAGCAGTCCCTTAGATTCTATATCTTTAATTACATCATCCATCTTGTCACAGTAAAAACTTTCTCCAGCATAAGAATCAAATTTAACATTTAGAGTTTCATAAAGCTTTTTAAATTCCACAAGGCTTAAATCTTTAAATCTATTCCAAAGTGCAACTTCCTCTTCGCAGCCTTCTTCTAATTTCTTAAAGTACATTCTTCCTTCTTCATTAAGTGTATCATCAAGCTCAGCTTCTGCATGAAATTTAACATAAATCCTTAATAATTCTCTAATAGGATCCTTTTCTAAAGCTACTTCGTCACCCCAGTTTTTATACGCGTAAATAAGTTTACCAAATTGTGTTCCCCAATCTCCAAGATGATTAATTCCTGTACAATTATAGCCTTCAAAAGAAAGTATCTTATAAAGCGCGTTACCAATAGCTGTAGTAAATAAATGGCCTACATGAAATGGCTTTGCTATATTAGGTGATGAGTATTCTACTACCATATTCTTGCCTTCACCTATTTTAGATGAACCATAACTATCTCCCTCTGCTAACACCTTCTCTACAGTCTTTTTAATAAATACGCTTTTGTCTAAGAAGAAGTTTAAGTAAGGTCCAAAACACTCTACTTTTTCAAAGCCTTCTTTTTCAATTTTTTCTTTTAAATCCTTAGCTATCATAGCTGGTGCTTTTTTCATGGTTTTAGCTAATTGAAAACACGGAAAAGCAAATTCCCCCATTTCAGGCCTTGGTGGTGTTTCAATTAAATTCTCTATTGTTTCTATTTCTAAATCCACCAATTGTTTAATTCTCTCTACAACTATTTTTTTATAATCCATATAAATTTCCCTCCTGTTTTTAAAACTAATGTTCATTACTATACAACAAAAACCCATCTCTAAATAAAGAGACGGGTTATATTTCCGCGGTACCACTCTAGCTTTCTATAAAGTCCACTCAATATTTTAACGCTAATTAGCGGCATGCCCTATAAGAGTCAAAAATTAATACTTCTAACTTGTTGAGGCAGCTTCTCCAAGGTTCTTTTCCTAAAATTAACGGATTAATTTTGTTAAATAATATTTAACTTCTTATACCTTACAAGGCTTACACTCTACCCTTGCTCGCTTAAAGATTAATAAGAAAGTACTGTCCTCTTCACAGAATTTGATGTAATATATTTGTTCAATAATATGTTACATTATACTCTAAATAGTGAATGTTTGTCAATTCTTTTAAAAACCAAGAACAAATCCTCAATTGTATAAATAAATAAAACGAATTTTATTTAATCAATTTCACTGTCTTCGATAACTGTTCCACCTTAATTAAGATTCATGATAATCTTACCCTTTAATATTTTCTATAAACTTCTTTAAATCAATAATAGGCTGTTTACAATTAAAGTTTTCACAAATATAAGCCGTAGTTTTTCCCTGCAACTGTTTATACGCTTTTATTTCAGGATTAATGGAATTTAACTCTTCATCCCCAGTGTTTAAAATTACTGTGGCAAAAGGAAGATAAACGCTGTTAATTTCATTAATCATAACTTTAGTATTAGCTTCCTGTTCTTCACCTGAAATAATAATATCCTTTCCAGGCACCTTACTATATAATAGTGCAGTCATAAAATAAGCATGAGCACTTTCTATAGTTTTAACCTTGGAAGCAAAAACTTCAAATTGCTTGTATGCTTCATTTTCTAATTCTCTATTAGCGCTTAATCTAGCAAGCCTTAACATGTTTAGTGTAGCCACCGAATTACCTGAAGGCACTGCGCCATCATATATATCTTTCGGCCTTACAATTAGCTGCTCTCCATCTATACCATATAAGAAGAGTCCACTTTGATCTTCATCTTTAAATAGCTTAAGCATATTTTCATTAAGTTCTAGTGCTTTGGTTAAATATGATACATTAAAAGTAGCTTCATATAGTTCAATTAAGGCATGAACCACGAATGCATAGTCCTCTAAATATCCTAAGTGTGCTATTTCACCATCCCTGTATCTAGCCATTAATCTTCCTTTTTCATTAATCATATTATTTAAGATAAAATCCATAGCCTTTTCCGCTTGCACAATATAACTACTATTTTCAAAAACTCTTCCACCATAAGCAAGCGCAGCAATCATAAGCCCATTCCAAGATGCTAATATCTTGTCGTCTTTATAAGGATGAACTCTTTTTTCTCTATATTTAAATAGCTTTTGTCTCATTTCTTCTAATTTATTTTCTAAATCTTCATCTATATAGGAGCCGCTTTTTTTACCAATGAGATTTGGAATATTGTGGCCTTCGAAATTACCTTCTTTTGTTATATCATAATGTCTACAATAGATTTCATAAAACTCCTCACCTAAAACTAAATTTACTTCCTTTAGTGTTAACAAATAGAATTTGCCTTCTTCTCCTTCACTATCCGCATCTTCTGCTGAATAAAAAGCTCCTTCTTTTGATGTCATATCCCTAAGTATATAAGTGAAAATTTTCTCAGCAACACCCTTGTAAAATACATTACCTGTAGCTTCAAAAGTCTCAATATATGCTGATGCTAAAAGTGCATTATCATATAACATTTTTTCAAAGTGAGGTACAAGCCACTTCTCATCTGTGGAATACCTAGAAAAACCAAACCCAATATGATCAAAAATTCCTCCCGAATGCATTGCTTCCAATGTTTTTTCTACTATTTTAAGCGCCTTAGGTTCCTTATAATTTTTCCAGTATCTTAATAAAAAATTCAAATTATGAGGTGATGGAAATTTTGGAGATCTACCAAATCCACCATAATTATTATCAAATGCATTGTTAAAGCTGTTATATGCATTATGTATCTCTTGTTCTCCTATTTCTTGCAATTCTTTTTCGTTAACCTGTGTGTGACTATTTTTAATATACTCCACTATTTTTTCACTAGAATTTACAATGTCTTCTTTTTTCTCACTCCACTGCTGCGCAATTGAATTCATTACATCCATTATACCTGGTCTTCCATACTTACTATCCTTTGGAAAATAAGTTCCCGCATAGAATGGATTTTTATCAGGAGTCATAATAATAGTTAATGGCCATCCACCACTTCCAGTTAGTGCTTGGCATACAGTCATATAAATACTATCTATATCTGGACGTTCTTCACGATCTACTTTTATTGCTACAAAATTTTTATTTAAAACTGCTGCTACTTCTTCATTTTCAAAGGATTCCTTTTCCATGACATGACACCAATGGCAAGTCAAAAACTAGACCCAATCACGAATACCCAATAGAAAGGAATATTGGTTTATTTTGTTCTTTTGCTTCAGCAAAAGCTTCTTCACACCAGGGATTCCAATTTACTGGGTTATATGCATGTTGTAACAGGTATGGACTCTTTTCGTTAACCAATCTATTAGGCTTTTCACGCATCTTCTGATTAGACATATTATCACGCTCCCTTCATTGTTTGCATTTATTATAACCCGAAATTCTGCTGAAGATACTCTATTGATTTTTGCTTTTCATTAGGTTTACTATATCAACTTTGACTTAATAGAAATTCCCTATCAAAATATTAATACTTGCACTATAAAATAAAAAAAATCACATAAAAATAAGTAGCATATCATAAATATGCTACCGATTAATTATAGTTTCAAAATTTAATATATTCTTCAAATAGATATATTATTAAAATTATTGATATACCCTTTTCTTGAGAAGTTAATTTACCAAGAATTACTCAATCTCAATTTAAAAAGATGTTTTCAGCACATTAATAATTTTCACCTCTTGTATATTTATAATGGACCCTGTGTTGAACTATACCCCCTTTAGTAGACACGAAACTAAAAAGTAGTGTAGACTAAATTAAGGGGGTTTTGTTATGGGCAAAAAAAAGAACTTCTATTCTGTTGAATTTAAAATTAATGTAATTGAGAGATATAATAGTGGTGATGAAGGGGGAGTAAAATCCCTTTCAAAAAAACTTGGATTTAGATCTCCTAACATGTTAACTCAATGGTTGAAAAAGTATAATGAATCTGGAATAACTTGACTTGAGAGTAAAAGAGGTAAGACTCCATCACCAATGAGAGGTCGCCCCAAAAAAAATATGATTCTCCTGAAGAAGAAATATTAAAATTAAAAGCTGAAAATGAATATCTTAAAAAGCTACTTCAAGTAAATCACGACAATATTAAAAAAAAAGGAAATATGAAATAATTGAGAAACTAAGTAGCAGATACCCTGTAACTTTGTTGCTTCAAGTTGCTGAAATAAACAGATCAGGATATTATCGGTGGTTAAATAAGAGAATGGTGGTGACCAAAAAATTAAAAGAGGATGCACAAGTTATTAAATTCATTGAGAAACTCTATATTAAACACTATGGGAGGTATGGTGTGGAGAGGATGACAGCGGCACTCTCGGCCGACTATGGTCTTAATATCAACCATAAAAAGGTTTACCGTTTGAATATTTATAATTAAAATTATATTATCATAAAATATTGTTCTCTTTCGATTTACAATTTTACATATGTCAATCATTTTAAACTTCACATAATTCAATATCACTACACTTAGAAAGTAAAACCTGTTCACTAGCGTTCCCAAATTTTACTACGGGGTTGTACCATCCGCCTATAAAATGTAAATGAAACATATGGTGATTGAATAAGCATAATAATTTTCAACTTGTAATTAATTTGCACATGATTTTTTTACATTATTAGATGTAAAATCTCTTAAATTTTATTTATTAACTATATTAGATTGCCGCCATGGGATGGGATGAACTATAAACGATTTTACTAGCTCTAAACTCATATTCAATGTTTCATTTTCTCCTACTTTACATATTCCCATTCTTTAGGTGTCTGACACTCCCCCATAGAATGTAACTAGAAGTTACATTCTTGCTAATTTTCAAGCATCTCAAAAAAAACGAGCGTAAGCTTTATAATAGTCCTCTATCATGTTGCTGAACACATCATCAATTAGATATCCAGATTGAACTTTTTTCTTTTTCTCGATTCCCAAAAATACTTTTTCACCTGTTCCAACTTTTATATATCGTGGGACATCGATATCCGGTAGCAAATTCGCTTTGCTCATAAAAACCCCCGGGGGCAATATCATCAATCTAAGAGGTAACTTAAAGTTAACTCCTTGCTACAAATTTTTTTCTTTACAATTAAAGTACAAATAAAAGTTTTCACCTAAAATATTCTTAACTTTTGTATATCTAAGCCCTATTTTTCTATCAGTCCGTATTGTTGGATATAATAATAAAAATCCAATAAATGTAACTATAGATTCAAGAAAAGTATCTATTCCAAATAATCCAAATGCTGCTATAAGAACTATTATATATCCAAGAGATGCATATAAAGCATCTCTAACAAAAATTCTCTTTGCTAAAGATTTATCTAAATAAAATAAATAACACTTTCTATAATTAGCAATTAAAAACCACATAAACACACAAATAGAAACAAACATAATAAATACTTTTAATACTTTAGTACCAGTCTGATATGTTTGTGATATAGACATTCCAAAGCCTGCAAATATAAAAAATGAAATCATTCCAAGAGTTGCTGCTTTACCCATTTCTCTTATATTTTGTTTTTCTTCTTCAGATATTTTTTCTACTTCCATATTTTCTTTTTTAATTGGTATATTTTTTTTTGCTTTTTTATACATTTTATATTCCAAGCATATATTTACAATTAATAATGTAGCTAATATGACTTGTTGAATAATATACTCTGATGATAAAAATATGAAATTGAATTCTTGAAAAACAACACAACATGATGCAACTCTTATAAACCAATCTATTATTGCTTCTGTTTTAAATATTTTATATTCTTCTTTGTTATCAGTAGCTAATATAAATGATGTAGCTATTAAAAATATAAATGGTGACAATACCCAAATTATCTCAATTTTAAAATTACTTTTCAATGCAATTTTATCGTAAGCAGATATAAATGCAAATGCAAAATTACTTATATAACTCATTAAATTTAATAACATTAATAACTTAACAGCTTTTTTCATTAATAATCTCTCCTATCTGTATAATTAAATTTTTGACATAAGTGCTTAAAATTACCTCAATTTTTTTTGATTATTATCACTAATATAAATATGTATATAAATCTTCTTAGATTAAAGTCGAAGTGTTGGATATTAATTGTTTTTATGCAACCTTAATAATTAGCAAACTGCAAAATCTAACCCTGTTGGAAGCCCAAGTGTAATAGCAACACCTTTGTTTTTTAATGATGCATTAACACAGGCCCATGCAAATTGTACAGCATTTGCAGCTAATAACGCTCCAGTAACGAATCCTAAACCTGGAATAGTTGCCATAGTAGCTGCAATGCTATATATGCCAGCTGTTATAATAGGTATAGAAGCTGCTGAAACACCAACTACACCTACCGACATAAGTAACCCATCAACTGCTGTAGGATTTAAGTAATAACCTCCATCTATATATTCCATCTCTTCTTCATCAACACCAATGTAACTAACTGGTAATTCCAAACTTTTAATCATTGTACATTCCCCCTATTATATATTATCTCTCTATGTTTTTTCTTAAAAAAAACAAACTTACTTATTATTTTGCTATATAATACAAACACCTTACACTTCGACTTTAACCTAAGAAGACTAACGCATACTTTTAAATGATATTTTTCGAATAATTTACATAATATAAATACCTCTTATTTTACTACCCAAAAACTAATTAAATTTTATCCCAATTTGCTCCATAAAATACTTCATATAAGTTATTTTTTCATACTTAACCCTAGTTTCTGTAACCATACCTAATGTAAGGTTAACCTTTTCTCCTTTTTTATCTGCAAGGTACGTTTTGTCAAGTTTTACCTTTACTTTAAAATATACATTTCCCTTTTCACTATCTATAGTAGCGTCTTGATCTATACTTAAAACCTTGCCTTTTATAGTCCCATACTCTGCTTGGTTTAAGCCGCCTACAGCAACTGCAACTTCGTCCTCATTGTGTATCCTTGGTCTTTCGCTAGACGGAAGTAAAGTTTCTATGATTAATTCTTCTTTATTATTAGTTATACTACCAAGTACATTTCCAGCTTGTAGCACCATCCCATTTGTGATAGGGGTACTTAAATGTAGTTTACCATCCTTTGGTGCAACAACTTTATATTCTTTTGCACTCTTTCCTAGTGCTACCTTTTGAATCTCAAGTTTATCTCTCTCGAGTTCTAGTTGCGTTTTTTCTGTAGTGAATTGTAAAATCGTATCATAGTAATTTCCATCTAATTTAATTTTTTGTGTCCTTTTATATTCTTTTATCTGATACTTTGTACCACCCTGTTTTTTTAAAGCCTCTTCGTCTATTACAAATTCTTTTCTTTTTATGTATCCGATTCTTAATTTATTATAAAACTCTTCTTCCTGATCATCATATTGTTTAAATGTATTAGTTTGGTTAGTGGCATCATTTTCTGCCCTTATAAGTAATGCTATTCTCTTATTAAGCAGTACAATTTGATCCTCTGCTTGTCCTGATTGCAGATTGGGTTCTACTGGATTTAGTGTTAAGAGTACGTCTCCTGTTTTTACTTCTTTTCCTTCTAATGTATTTACTTCTACTACTGATCCAGATACCGCAGCCATAATCTGTGACTTATTTTCTGTAGTTACTATGCCTTGTCCCTTTACGATATAAGTTTTTGTTGATTTATTTGCCCAAACCAAAAACAGTGCTAAAAGTATTGTAACTATTGCAATTATATATATCATGAATTTAGGAGGATTCTTGTCATAAAGAACCTTACTATCAGTTAATTCATTCAAATTATATAGCTTCAAGCTTATCTACTCCTTCTTTTAGCTCCATAAATACATCTGCCACAAGTTCTTCTTCATTTTTATTTACGAAAACCGTGTAACTGTCTCCTTTTAATTTTATATTATTTTCGAAGGCGAATAAACCTAATTTAGAATATGCATACTGCAGGTTTTCTTCTTTTTCAGTAAATCTTGCAAATAAGCAATTTTTAACTCTAATTTGGTTTTTTAATTCATAAGGCTTTTCAATGTTATGAATTGGATTTTTTATCTGTATCATAATCTTTATTATTATTTTAGGTTGACCATTTTCGTCGCCTTCCACAGCTGAATAATTAATCATTGGTCCCACTGTAGAATTCCCCTTTGACTTTATATAACTATCCATCATATAAGTAATTTTATCTATATCAATTAATTCATTCTGACTTACTTCCCTTATAAGTACATTGTTTAATTTTAGAATTTTATTTTCTTTTACTACTATTTTCTCAATCGTATTCATACTCTTCACCTTCCTTTGTAATTTCTTTTGTAGCTGTTATTTCATTATTTGTTGCTTCTTCAATATCCTTTTCTATTTTCCCAACTTGACTCACATAAAGCTTATAATAATATCCTTTCTTCTTTAAAAGCTCCTCATGGCTTCCTTCCTCCATTACATTTCCCTTATCAAGTACATATATTATGTCGCAATTTCTTATGGTTGAAAGTCTATGTGCAATAATTAACATTGTAGTATTCTTCCCTTTTACAAAAAGAGTATCGTATATTTTTGCTTCACTTATAAAGTCCAAATTACTTGTAGCTTCATCCAGTATTAAAAAATCGGCTTCCTTTATAAATGCTCTGGCTAGTGCTATCCTCTGCCTTTCTCCTCCAGATAAGCCTCCTCCTGCTTCCTCTAAAAATGTATCATATTTTCCTGGAAGCTTATCTATAAAGGAGCTGCAACCTGCATTTTCACAGGCAAGCTTAACATCCTGATAAGTAAAATTTTCTTTACCTAAAGCTACATTTTCCTTTATGCTACCAGAGAACAATTCTATGTTTTGAGGTACATAAGCTATTTCCCTTCTTAAATCGTATAAATCAAGCTCTTCTATATCATATCCATCTATTTTTATATTTCCTTCCTCAGGTGAGTAGTATTTTAAAAGTAACTTTGATATGGTACTTTTCCCACTACCAGACTCACCAACTAAGGCAACCTTTTTTCCATTTGGTATTTTTATACTTAGATTCTTCAGAACAGGTGCTCTACTGCCATACCTAAAGGTAATATTGTTAAGTTCAATATCTCCATCAATTTTTTCTACGTTAATTTTATGTTGCTCCTCATCCTGTTCTCTTTCCACTTCATATATCTCTGATATTCTCTTTAGAGATATACTTGCTTCTTGTATACTGAGCTGAAGACTTACTAGTCTTCCTATTGGTCCCATAAAATAACTTGATAATGAAGTAAATGCCATTAAACTTCCTAAGGTAGTTTTTCCGTCTATTACCATTGTTGCTCCTATAAACATAAGAACTAAATTTCCTACAGTTGATATAACTGAGGATATCGAGCCTTGTACATTAGATAATACTCCTGTTTTAAACCCAATTCTGAGATTTCTTACATATTCCACTTCTAATTTTTCTAATGTCTTTCCCTCAGCTGCATTAACCTTTATTGTTTCTATTCCTTTTAAGCTTTCAATTATATGACTGCTTAGCCTTGCTTCTGCTTCCATTTGTTCAAGATTAATCTTTTTATAAGGTCTTTTGAATATATATATAAGTGCTGCACTTGCAATTGTAAGAATTAAAACAACTATAAATAGTGTTTGATTCATTATGTATAGTACTACTGCAGACGCTAGTGCTAATGTAATATCCATAATTAGTGACAATGAAACCGAGGTTAATATATCTTGTATAGTAGTCGCATCCCTAAATCTTGTGAGAATATCTCCCACCTTTCTTGATGCAAAAAATTTCATTGGCAATTTGTATACATGCCTGAAATAACCTAACAATAATGAAATACTGATTTTCTGTGATAAGTACAATAGCATATGTGTCCTTATTGCTGTTAATAATATTTGTGTAATCCCTATTACTAGAAAACCTATAGTAAAAGTGAGAAGTTGATTTTTTAAACCGTAGGGAAGAATTTCATCCATTAAAATTTTGTTGAAAAAGGATGATGCTATTCCAAGTATTGTTAGTATTATTGAAGCAATTATGGTATATATGAATAAATTCTTTTCAGGCAAAAGTATACTTACAAATTTCCAAAGCATACTCTCTTTTTTATCTTTTTTTACACTAAACTCATGATTTGGTATAAGCAAAAGAAGTACTCCATCAAATTCTTCAAAAAATTCATCAATTGTTTTTTTAATTACACCTTTTGCAGGATCAAGTATTATAACTTTGTCCTTTTTTATCTTGTGCACTATAACAAAGTGGCTAAGACCTTCCTTTGTAATTAAATGTGCTACTACTGGCAATGTAAACTTACTTCCAAAGCCTTCCTTGTCCACTCTAATGGCTTTAGTATCAAATCCAAGTTTGTTAGCACCATCTTCTAATCCCTTAAGGGTTGTCCCTTTAATATCCGTGCCTAAAATATCTCTAAGCTTTGTTATTGTAATTTGCTTTTTATAATACCTACATATAGTAGCAAGACATGCCGCCGCACAATCAGTTGCATCTAGTTGTTTAATTAAATATCTTTTGCACCCCAACGGTTCATCCCCTTTATTATCTATAATTGTGTTTTTTTATACAACAATGTTTAATTTTATTTATAATATTTTATATTTTACTATTTTTTTTAAATAAATCAATACAAAAGCCTCATAACGTACATTTTTCGACCTAAACGGAATAATAGTTTTGTATTATTCTGTTTAATCTTATTATATTCAATTTCACACTCAATTTTCATTATATCATAAAATATGCTCCCGCAAGCTTAAATATCAATAAAACGTAAAAAAATGACTCCTTAAAAAATAAAGAAATCACTTTTTTCATAAAAAAAAGGCATAGATATCGCCTTAAAACTTTATATAATATTACTCAATACACTGTAACGTAGTGTTTTCAGTAATTATACAACTGTGCAACAAATGAATATGACACCAATGACAGGTACTGTAGCCTATTGAAAGGAATATTGGTTTATCTTGTGCTTTTGCCTTTGCAAAGACTTCTTCACCCCATGGATTCCAATTTACGGGGTTATATGCATGTTGGAGAAGGTATGGAGACTTTTCATTAATTAGTTTGTTAGGCTTTCTGCTTTCTTTAATAGTATCGGATTTAGTCATAGCTACAACAACTCCTATCAAATATGTATTAGCAATATTATACCCAAGGTAGCTAGTTTAAGTCCCTAATTATAGGAAATCAAAGAATCTTTCATCTATTTGTTCGCGGTCATAATCAAGTATCCATGCATTTAGTTCTTGATAAAGTGGCATCAATGTATTCTTATCATGAGAAATAATATCGAGTCCTCTATCATCGTACAGATGAAACATAACATGGTTTTCAATATCAAACAGGTATACGGATGAGATAAACTCCTGCAAACCGCCTAAATCACCAAGTAAAATCTCCCTAAACACCTTGCCCATTGGAATTTTTGAATCTTTCAAATTCCAATATAATTGAGTTTGCCTAATAGTACATCCATCCATATTCACATCTTGCGATAATTCTTCCTGTGGTAAGAATGGTGCAATCTTTTCTGTAAAAAGAACTTCAAAACTATGTTTTTCTTTATCGTTTTGTGGGTATACTTCCCACATTAAAAGCCCAGGGCATTGTATTCCTTTATTATATATCGTAATGGCACGGCTCAATGCATTTTCAATATATTCTTTTCGTGGTTCCCTATCATTGCCATACACATCTCCCACACCTATTTCAAATCGAATGCCGTTATGACAGTTGTAAAATAGAGGGTGTTTAAGATTTTTTAATCCCAACAATTTTAACTCCTCTTTCATTTGTTCTTTAAGCAATCCATTTCCCCTCCCAAAATACAACAAATAATATTTGTGACGTAATTTAAATACGAACATGTTTTAAAAGCAATTATTATTTTACCCTTTTATCCCCTTTAAATCGCAATATTTATTCATTAATTTTTCCAAGTCATTTACTGTTTTAAGCATATAGCTTTGGTCACTTGTAATTTCAAATACTAACTTACTATCTTCATCAACTTTATCTACATAGTAAATGTCTATTAATAGCATCTGCATCTAAATCGGTGTACATTCTATTCTTACATGCTGAACATTTTATTTGAGGTTTATCACAAATTCCTTTTGCCCATTCATTTGCACATACTGGCGAATATCCACTTTTGCCTTGTTTGTTCTGCCAACGTTTAGCATGTACATCTTTTCTACCTTTAAATAATGTCATATATAATTCTACTTTTTCTTGAGGCAAACTACTATTACTTACTTCACTAAGCTTATCCTTTTGAATTGATATATCATCCTTTATCTCAACTATAGCTTTATATTCATTATCCATACAAATTTCTTTTGTTTGTAATTCTAATCGTTTTCTGAAATCCATATTTTCTATTCTCAATATCTGATTTTTCTCTAATAGCTTCAAGTATTTATTATAAAGCTCATTATAATCCATATTCTTATTCCTCCTAGAGAAACTATTTCAAATCTATTATTATATATATCAAAATTATTTTATTTGAATTATATAGTAATTCTAAAATACTTTTATTCTTATTTCCATAAGAAATTAAAATTTCGTTATTTACATAGTAAAGTGTCGCTGCTCCAACCTTAACTTTTAAAATTTGTATCTCATCTAAAATTATATCCTATTATGGCATTTTATATCATGAGGATAATTATAATAAATTAATTATATTAATATATGAAATTTTCATTGTATGTATAAAGTTACATACTTTTATGATAAGATTAAGATTCCATATTAAATAAAATTATTCAATTATAAAATTATAAAAAACCAAAATAGCTAATTAGAATGAATACATCACCTCAATTAGCTATTAAATTATTTTCTATTTTATTTTCAATCTCTATGCCTTTATTAAGGTGAGCAATCACTAAAATGTTAACTTTCTAAGCTGCCATTTCAGAATAATTAATAACAAATATTTCTGCTTTACTCTTTTTTGCATCTTCAATTATTTTTTCAAGCTTTAATGCTACATCATTTCCTAAATAATACTCACCACATTGTTTACAAATATTAGCTGGCACGCCTTTAATTATAATTATATGTCCATCAAAATCTACAATATGATTAACATTACCTTTAATTAAATTTGATTTACATAAAATACAATTCAACCTTACTACCTCCTCGTTTTTAAATCTTCATACCATTGATTTGTATCAAGATATGCTTTTAAAATAGGTGAGATGACAGTAAAATCAATTGCTTAGCTGTGGTTGTATAAATTGCTACTTATCTCATTTTCTCTCCTTTTGCGCTTCCTTCATAATCTTATCAAAATCACTTTCAAACAACCTATCTTGCACTATTCTATATTTTTCAAATTCACATTCAGCAAAGGCTTTTGCTATTTCTGCTGTAACCTTTCCAGAATTATATAAAACATCTCGCTGTGTAAATTGTAGAAATGCATCTATCTTCGAAGACCAATCTTCCATAGTCATAGGTATTTTTCTTAGTGCTTGATCTTCTGCATATTCTAAATACAATGAAACTACACGTTCTAAAGCTTCAACTTCGTCTTTGTTTAAATAGTTTTTAGCTATGGAAACATCCTTTTTTAGTATTTTACCATTAGGAGATTTCTCCCAAGATGTAAGCCCCATATGTTCTTTATTAGCATCTGCTCTTTCTACGACTAACTCTGCTGCAGTATGTTTGTGTACTGCATAATGCATTTTGTTTTGAACTTTTGCAAAAAATCCCTTCGAGGTCAGTGATGCTGGATCATAGTCCATAGCCGTAGCATAAATATCAGTTATTTTTTGATAAAATCTTCTTTCACTTAGTCGAATTTCACGAATTTCTTCAAGCAAGGTTTCAAAATAATCTTCTCCTATAAAAGAACCATTCTTTAATCTTTTTTTATCTAAAGCATAACCTTTTATTGAATACTCACTCAAAACCTGAGTTGCCCAATGCCTAAATTGTGTAGCTTTAATTGAATTTATCCTATAACCAACAGATATAACAGCATCTAAATTATAATGCTTTGTACTATATTGTTTACCATCAGAAGCAGTTATCGAGAATTTCTCGACAACTGAATTTTCTTCTAGCTCTCCGTCCTTAAAAATATTTTTAAAATGTAGAGAAATATTATCTACACTGCAATCAAATAGCAATGCTATCATTTTTTGAGTTAACCAAATAGTTTTATTTTCATATCTAACCTCAACAGAATCTTCACCAGCTTGTGAAGTAAAAATTAGAAACTCCGCTGTACTATTTCGTATTTGAAGCTTTTTATTATTTTTATATATGCTCATTTTCATCCTCCATATCTGTTATATAATACACTTTGTCCCAAATATTACCTCCTAATAGTTTGCAAAATATCACAAGTATCTCCATACTAATGTTCTTGTTACACTGCACATATAATATTAAGCTTCTTCTATATATTTAATGTCTTACCAAGTAGTATTATAGACTATAATTATATAACAAACGTGATTGAATTACATTTAACTTTTTTAAAATATATTTTATATTGTTTTTCACTTATAAGAACAAAGGAATTAATGCGTAATATCTTTTATGAACATGGCACCAGTGACAAGTGCTGTAGCCGATTGAAAGGAATATTGGTTTGTCTTGTGATTTAGCCTCTGCAAAGGCTTCTTCTCCCCAGGGATTCCAATTTACGGGGTTATATGCATGTTGAAGAAGGTATGGAGACTTTTCATTAATTAGTTTGTTAGGTTTTCTGTTTTGATTAGTATTATCAGATTTAGTCATAGATACAACAACTCCTATTAAATATGTATTAACAATATTATGCCCAAGGGAACTACTTTAAGTCCATAAAAATAAAGAAGTAAGATACCCTTATTACTTCTTAAGATAATATGTTGTAACTTTTCACTTTATAGCGTTAAATAAACTATTTCAACTCCTGCTTAATTATGGATTCGACATACTCTTTGGATTTCTGTAGCCCATCTTCAGTAAGCGTTTTATACCTTTTTATTGCTTTAATCTTTTTACCTTTTGAAATAAGGTTTTTAAATTCATCATCATCTATAATTTCTATAATTGTATATGGTACTCCAATTTGATTTGCAATCTTATTCAAAGTTACATTTATACGCTCCATCTCACTCCGCGAGTTATCAATACTACTTTTAATACTCCATAAGCTTACTACTATTACTAAACCAATAATTACCCAAATATTATTATCTTCAATATACACCTTCACATCTCCTTCAATTCTTAATAATAAATAAAATTTCCTTTTGTGATATAAAGTTGTTGCTTTTTAAAATACGATTGTTCATCTATCTTAGTTTTAAGATAGATGAACAATCTATGAAAGATGCTAAATAACTTTTAACTACTTAATTCGTAACTTACAATTATTATGAAATATTTTGTAATTTCTATTACTATAAATTACTTTATCAATCTTGTCTTTTTAAGAACGCTAGGTCATAAAAATACGTCCCTACAGACAGTCCTAAGGAGGAATCCACTCCACTTAGAAAATCTATTTTATGTTTAAATACATAATTAGAGATAAAAATCAAAGAATAAAATAAAACAAAAGAAACGATAGTTTTAAACAATCTTTTTCTTATATCTAACCATTTTAATGTCCTCATATTTTTAATTGTTACAAAGGTTAAGTAACCTGAATAAAGTAAAAGAAAAATTACATATCCTATTGCAAACTTAATAGAGAATGAATTATCAATATTCTTATACACAATAAATATCGTAATTATTGTGCTTACTATAAAAAAGGCATATACGATGTTTCTTAGCTCTAAGAAATTATTCTTTTTCATGTTATGTTATCCCCTATCGTTGTTTTAGTTTTGGTTTCATATCTTCTATCCATATAAATATATTTTTTAAAATGGGATTTACTAATAAAATATGAAAACAATCTTTGCTTCATCTTTTATACATGTGAACTATTATATAATTCATAATACACTATTTATTAAAGCCCATTCATCTTACTAAACAGTGATTTTGATGCTAATAATATGCGATTTCTTATGTGTTTTATATCGTTTATATGCTCTATTTATCATTAAATAGTCTCTCTAACTTATTTATATAATCTTTGTCCAATTCCTTAGAATATTCTTTAAAATTATTTTTATTTACACTCTTAATAACACCATGCATTCTTAATTTTTCATCTAAGTTAATTAATACATCCTCAGAATCTATATCACTTTCGTCTTGTACACCTCCACCAATTAAATCGATAGATTTGTTATTATTAAAAAAAATTTTATAATATGGCTCATAAGAATTTTTATAAACATCTGCAATACCAACATTAATACTTTTTATATCGTTGTATTTATAAATAATGCCTTTAGGGGATAAAGGCGAGCTTATTTTAACACTATCAGTATACAGAATACCGTAACTCGTCATACTGCAATATATAGCTATTATTAAAATTAATACAAATAAAGATTTTAATATTTTAAATGCTTTAGCAATTTTGTTATAGAACGCATCATCAAGTGCTATAACTTTATCCGTTAGTTTAATGAAAAGTTTAAAGAAAAATCTCTCTAGTTTGCTGAGTGTTTCGATATCTAAAGGTTCTTCATCTTCTTCATCTTCTATTATCTCTAGCTGTTTCTCTTTTTTTTCAAAAAACTTATCTCTTATTACAAACGAAAGGTATACAAATAAAATTATAATCATAATTATAGGTATTATGTTTAAATTGCTAGATATAAACAATAGATAATCTCCATTTTTAAATAAGATGAGCTGTAAAGACATATAACCAAACATTGCTGTAAGTGAAATAACTACTGCGAATATAACTGTCCCAATATAACTAAGGATTCCTTGTCCTAACATTTTTAATATTTCCATTAATAATCTCCCTTTTATACAAATACTCTTCATCACTTAATCTTAATTTAAGTTTCCTTATAAAAACATACTTTCCTTAAATCTTTTTAGTTTGTATATCCTTATTTATAATAAACTGAATATAGATTTCAATTTAGCTTTTTGATTATTTTTTTTGCAACCTTCTTAAAAATCGCTAAAAAAATATTATATAAAATAATATATAAGACGAATTGATATCTAATTAAGTTATGTTCTGTAATCCATAGGGTATCAAATCCAACAATCTCATTATAAATTATAAAATAAAGCAAATTTAAAGGAACTATTAGGAATAACATTACTTTGGACTCCAGATTATCTTCTTTTCTACGTGCTTTTAGGTCTATACCTTTTATTTTTTCATCTGTTTTATAATCAAATCCGTCTAGAGCAATTCTATAACGATTTTGGTTTGTTTTAATTGGTCTATAATAAATTAAAATGTTATTATCATTAATATTGAAATAATAGTCTGCACCAATCTCATCCAAAATTACTTTAACGCCCCCAATATGGTTACCATCTACATAAATTTTTATTTTTTTCATAAGGATGGAACTGTACTCAAATTCAATCATATATACTTTTTCATCTATCCATATGTTCCATTTTATTTTATTCATGTCCTTTCCTCCTTAAGTGAATAAACCTAGAAATTATACCAGTAATATTATGACTTCTTGGATTCGGGTTGAAGAATATAGTAAGTATGCTATATACAATAGAACCACCACCCCACGGTAACCCTTTTTAGTTCTTGGCTGTTTTTTTCTAAATAGAAGCTTTATAAATATTCAGTACTATAGCATTACATACTGAAGATAATTATGCCATTTAAAATCATACTCAGGAGCAAGAACATAAAAAAAATCACTATATATTTAAACCCCTTTTTATAGTATTCATCATTATTGACTTGACCTTCTTTAACCTTTTTCAGATACTTTCTACCGATAATATAGAATATTAAAGTTGCTGTTGTTATTATAACGAAAGTTATTTTAAACAATATATGCATTGGACCCTCCAAGGTTATGGCTTTTTTCAGTGAACAATAGAATATTATTATGACACTCGTAATAATATAATTATACTGTGATTTCTCTTGAATAATCCACTGGAAATTGTAGGGGGTATTGACGTCCTTTAACACGAAAAAATCCACACCAATTTTAACTATATCTTAAATCCGCCTAAAAATGCACGAAAAATAACACCAACAATTATGTCAGTGCTTATATAAAAATTTCAAATTTAATTTAAACTCAGCTTAAGCCATTGTTTTCAATGGTTCTCTTTTTTTATAAATTGCGGCGTTTAGCTTACATGACACCAATGGCAGACCGAATATCCGAGTGAAAGGAAGATTGGTTTATCTTCTTCTTTGGCTTTCTGAAAAGCTTCTTCGCCCCAAGGGAACCAGTCTACGGGATTATATGCATGTTGCAGAAGATATGGAGACATTTCATTAATTAATCTATTTGGTTTTCTGTTTTCATTAATAGTATCATATTTAGTCATAGCTATAACAACTCCTATCAAATATGTATTAACAATATTATGCACAAGGTAGCTAGTTTAAGTCCATAAAAATAAAGAAGCAATATAACCTTATTACTTCTTTATATGTGCCAAGAATTTAAATAGGAGCTGCTACGTTGTAAAAGAATAATATTCAGTATGTCCGAAATCTCTTAATATAACTTATATTATATTTTAGGCTCAACAGTTTTAAATATAAGTCTTAATGTCATTATTACTGATGCAAGCTTGTATTTTATATCAATTGGCACTGTGCCACTATCTATCATGAAATCTAAAACATACTGTGTTGGAATTTTTGCAAATTTGGCAATGGTGTCAGCACTAATCTTATGATATTCAATTAGAACTTCTAAAAATGCTTTAAATTTAAAATCTGGTTCTTCCTCTGAAATAATTTCTAACATCCCTATTAAATTGAAAAAAGAAGAACGCTCAGCAAACCCTGATGGTACTTTAATCTTGCGTCCATCATTTTTCACTCCCAACAAATGAGATAGACATTCAGTGCTCATTCCATAATCCTTAGTCAATGATTCTAAAGTTTCTTCTATATCTTTAACTGTAATCACATGGATTTCATCATTTATCATTATTATCACCTCTTAATTTTAATTCGTCTTTATGAATATTGTGAATCAAATGTTGTTCCTTCTTCTTGACTTATATTAATTCTTTCATTTTAAGCTTATAAAGTTCTACCGTTTCATGATAATCCATAATAATTCCTTCTTCTCTGACAAAATTTCCATAGCCTCTCGGCTCTCCTTTTAATCGTGGTAAAAGTTGAAAATGTAAGTGATTCCTTTTACCGTCACATATAGTACACATATACACTTTTTCTGCACCAATAATTTCTTTATGAAGTTTAATTATTGCATCTGCTATTTTTAATATATGTGTTCCTAATTCAAGAGGCATTTCAGAAATGTCTTCATAATGTTACTTTGATACAATAATTGTCTGTCCAATTGCTCGTGGGTATTTTTCAAATTGACACCTTACCTTTTCATCCTCGTAAAAAATTAAACCCTCGTTAGGGAATATATCTCCTGTATTAAAGTTATAACATCCGAAGCATATGCCTTGTTCTTGTAATTCTTTTATTCTATTGAATCTTTGCTCCAATTCTATTTTTTCATTTTCAGGTAATGTTTTAACATAGAAGTTAACTCCTCCTTTCATAATATAAATTCATACCACCTCTCATTATTCTACTATTCTTCATCTATTGCAGAAGTACGCTCGGTGCACTATGATAGAATATTACCTACCACTTTATGTCTTTGTATTTTTTACTAATTATAATTTTGATTATTTTGATTAATGGCACAACAGCTAAGGTCAAAAATCCAAATGTTAGTCCACTGAATAGTTTAAAAAGCAATGTTAGACCTAAAACAATATAACAAAATCCCGCTATTAATTCTATTAATCTTTGAACAAAGTGACTTTTATTTGTTACATTATTGTTTTTAGTATTCATTTTTATTAGTTTTTTAGACCTATCGAGTGTCATAAGAATATCTATTAAGCTTGCAACTATAATAACTAAACTAATAAATGTGTTATACATTATAGTAACCTCCTTAATATAATATCTGTTAGTCATAAAATACAATTGTGACTTAACTTCAAATATAGATTATGTTTCTATGCGATGCTAATTCGAGAATCTTTCATCAATTTGTTCACGGTCATAATCAAGTATCCATGCATTTAGTTCTTGATAAAGTGGCATCAATGTATTCTTATCATGAGCTACAATATCAAGTCCTCTATCGTCGTACAGATGCAACATAACATGGGCATCAATATCAAACAGATAAATCGATGAAACAAATGCATTCACCCCGCCTAAATCGCCGAGTAAAATTTCTCGAAACAATTTGTCAATTGGAATTTTTGATTCTTCCAAATTCCAATAAAAATATGTTTTTTTAAGCTTATATCCATCCTCCATATCAATATCTTGCGAAAATTCTTCCTGTGGTAAGATTGGTGAGATTTTTTTATTGAATAGAATCTCAAAACTATGTTTTTCTTTATCACTCTTTGAGTATATTTCCCACATTAAAATCCCTGGGGAATGTATACCCTTATTATATATCTTAATGGCACGACGTAATGCATTTTCAATGTATACTTTTCGTGGTTTATTGTGTTTGCCATATACACTCCCCATACCGATTTCAAAACGAATTCCGTTATTACCATTGTAAAAAATAGGGTGTTCAAGATTATTTAATCCCAATAATTCTAATTCCTCTTGCAACTGTTCTTTAAGCAATCTCTTCCGCCTCCTAAAATAATAAATAATATTTGTAACGTAATTAAATACACCTATGAAATAACTCTTATGAAATATCAAATAATAATAATAATAATAATATGATATAGGGTTATGGTTCAAGGCGTCCTTTTTCTTTCCAAATTTCTAGTGAAATTTCAGGTCCAAGCCCTAGTATTCCGTATTCTTCATTATTTGCTATTTCTTTTAATACTTTAAGCGACTCTTCAACATACATATTTAATCTTAAAGAATCTACTGCTGCCATTGAGCGAGCTCTAATTGAATTAGATTTTAATAGCTCTTTTAGAACTATTTTAGCTAAATCATTATTCTCCTTGAGATATGATTCAAGCTTATTTAGTTTTTTGCTCATTTTATTCCCTGTTTTGTAATCTCCATTCAATTTTGATTGACCTTCAATATTTGAATACTCAATATATTGCTCTATTATTTTTTTAGCACTTTCTACACTATTCAATATATTCGCCTACTCTCTTAAATCTTTACACCCAATCTTTTCAGTACTTGTTAGCATCAATTTTTGTATCAGTATATTAGTTAATCATCTTCTTGCTTACCTACATAATCTACGTATTTTTCTTTCAAATTAATAAATTTATTTTCAGAAAAGAATTCCTTAAACATTTTCTCTTCAACAAAATCATTAATCATATATGGATTCCATTCTAGCTCTGATTTGAATACCTCATATAATTTTTCTTTATTATTTGAAATTGCCAGAGAGATACAAGTTCGATATAGTGCACCACCACTAGTATCGTCTAACTCATATGCTTTTAGAAATGCTGATGCAGAATCTTCATATCATCCAAGATTCGATAAACATAAACCATAATTAAAATAGCTTGTACTTATATTTGGATTTATCAATATTATTTCCTCTATCACTTTTAATGCCTCTGATAGCTTATCTTCGTCTATTAATCTTAGAAATCTGTCAGTAATACTTTCTTCACGCTTTTTTTAAAATATATTTAACATTATTCCCACCCCCTAAAACTTATATCAATTTAAACTGTGTTTATACCAGTAGCGGCGTTGCTTTAGCATTCGTCTAACTTTCCTCACTACATACACCTATACCCTTAGCACGAAATAGGATAGAGTCATAGACGTATTTTACAGTCTTTTCATACAAATAAACTGGAGTATTTTATTATATGAAGTTTCATGGTTTCCTTCTGTATATTTTAAATTCTGAGATTTAAATACTAATCTATTACATTTGCAAGAACTTCACAATCACAAAAACCACCCTGATTTTGAATAGCTTTTACTATCCTGGACTTTTTACTTTTAGCAATGTCAATCTCAGTGGGAAGAACTAGAGTTAACACCTGGTCAATTAGATTCTCTAGGGAATTTTCTTCTATCCAATGAACCTTGCATTGATAACTTTTGCCCTAGTATAAGAACTTGTTGTAATTCAGATATAGTTTTCGACATATCATTTTCTCTCCTTTGTAAATTTTAATTTCCTCAAATATTTCTTTCACCTGTAATTCAATTTAAACTATAAAATAATATCCAAGCAAAAGGTGAACGGCTTGCCCAAACAAAACCTCTAATTAATATAAATCTTATACATAAGTATGTGCTTTGTATTAGAAAGACCATTTCATTTTATATAACTCTTAGCATTTCCGACAATTGTGTCGTAGATATAGGACAGCATTATATTGCACTTTTGAAACAACTGTTATGAAGATTATAACCTTATTTCTCATAATTCTATATACTTTAATAAATATCTCCGTACACAAAGTCACTTTAGTTAACCTATTTATTTTATAACTATATCACTTAAAAACCTTTAAAAAGCATAAAAAAATACACCAACAATTATGTTAGTGCTTATATAAAAACTTAAAGTTCAATACAAACTAAGCTTAACCCCTTTAGTTTCAATGGTTTCTGTTTTTTATAAATTGCAGTGTTTAGGTCACATGACACCAATGACAAGTAGAATATCCTATTGAAAGGAAGATTGGTTTATCTTCAGCCTTGGCCTTTATAAATGCTTCCTCACCCCATGCAAACCAGTTTACAGGATTGTGTGAGTGTTGCAATAAGTACGGAGATTTTTCATTTATTAATCTATTGGTTACACTTGTTAAATTGTTCATAAGAGCACATTCTCTATTATTATATTTAAATATAATATACCCGAGAGCAACTACTTTAAGTCCCTACAATAAAAAAGGAGTAGAATTAATTAAACGTATCTACTCCCAGAATAATTTTTGTTGTATTGCAGTTTCTGATTTTCCGTTGACCATTTTTTCTTCAATAGTATCCATTAATTCATTTGCAATGTTTAAACTTTCCAGTCTCATAATATTTCCCTCTTCAGTTGCATAACTTAAAAAATTAATATTTCCATACCAAACTATTTTTTGATCAATTATAATAAACTTTTGATGTACATTGGCTTTTATAATTATATTTATCCCAGCTGTTCTTAGATAATCATACATATCCTTTAAGTCAGTTCTCTCATCTTCTTTATGATCTATTTCTGCTGAAGTAAATATATTAACTGCAATCCCATTTTTTATTATATTCGCCAAAAGTTCTATTATATTAAAAGATTCTCTTTTAATTGAAAGATATGGGTTTACTATAACTACATCATTTTTTGCTAATAAAATATCGTTACTAAATACCGTTAGAAAATTGTCATTGTTGTAAATTGAATTTATTGTCTCCAAAGGGTTCGTATCACTTTTAGCAGAATAACCTATTGAAGCATAACCACTTAATCTCTTTTGGTACATTCTTTCTAATACACCAACATGAACATCGATATAATCATAGATTTGAACCTCATTTTTATTTTCATATAACCTATTAAGCCTACCAGCATATTGTTGCAAAGTTCCTTTCCATGATATAGGCATAGCTAAAAAAAGAGTGTCTAATCTAGGTTTATCAAATCCTTCCCCTACAAATTTACCTGTAGCAACTATTACCATACTACTTTCTTTCGGCACACTTGAAAGCTTCTCAATTTGATATTTCTTTTCTTTTTTTGACATTCGTCCTGTTAGTGTAATAACATTAGCTAGTTTTTCTTTTAAAGCATCAGAAAGTAATTTAACATGTGCAGTTCTTTCAGTTAAAACTATTGGATTTCTTCCTTCATTAACACAATTAATAACATCTTGGATAATCATCTCATTTCGTATTTGACTTGTGCTTATTTCAGAATAAATTTTTGTTATTGACCATTCTTTTTCATCTATGCAAACTGGTTTCCTGAAAGAAGTAAATCTTGGGATGACATAATGCTCAAATGGGAGTTTCTCAGCTTGCTTAATCTCATTCACTCTATATCTAATTGGACCACATTGCATAAAAATTATAGGCTGATGCCCATCCTTCCTTATTGGTGTTGCCGTTAATCCATAAACATATTTAGCTACTACTTTTTTTAATATCTGTTCGAAGCTAAAAGCTGAAACATGATGGCATTCATCAACTATAACCATCCCATAATCTTTTACTACTTCTTTAACCTCACCTTTTCTTACCAAAGATTGCATTGTAGCAATATCAATAATACCCCTTAAGGTGTTTTTACCTGCACCTATTTGTCCTATAATACTAATATTCTTTTGACCCCATCTTTTTTTAGTATCATTTATAGGTAAAGGCTCATTTATAGTTAAAAACTGTTTTAATCTTTCCTTCCACTGTTCTAATAACTGCTGAGTATGCACTATTATAAGAGTATTTACTTTTCTTTCAGCTATTAATTTTGCTCCGATAACAGTTTTTCCAAAAGCAGTAGTTGCTGATAATACTCCATTGTCATATTTCAACATTGCATCAACTGCAAGTATCTGCTCTTCTCTCAACTGTCCATTAAACTCAACACAAATTGATTTACCAATGTAAGTTTTATCGTCACACTTATAGTTAATTTTATTGTTAGTTGAAAAATCAGTAAGATCAACCTCACAGCCTCTTGGTATACATAAATACTCTTGTGTTTCCTCTGATAAAGAAATAACTGTTGGTTTATCAAATGTTGGTAGTCGCATAGCCTGAGCTTTATAAAATTCAGGATTTTTAAATGCCGCCATTCTTTTAATAGAATTTAGTGCTTTATTAGAGAATCCTTTTTTACTTATAAATATCAAATTAGCCATTGTAATTAAAGCCGTATCTGGAAAATCAGTTATGCTTAATTTACAGCTTTCTTTGTTTTTTTCCCAAGGTTTTCTGCTTTCATCTTCGCTTTCTTTCAAATCACCGAGTTCATTTCCGACACAAAATTCAGAAGTATAATAATAAATTTCATCTTTCGTAAGCTTTCCTATACAACTTAGAAAATTCCATTGATCTTTATAAGGTTCTAAATTTTTATCAATAAAAATGCTATTATTATTTTTTCTAGAGGCCTTTTGCATTGGTAGTGCTATAAGGTTTCCAAGTCCTCCTTTTGGCATAGTATCCTGATTTGGAAATAATCTGTCATATGATTGAAATTTGATTTCATGCCTTTGCATCATTGAATAGGTTAGAAGTGATGTTCCAAACTTTCTAGCAGCTAATGCCTTTATCTTTTCCGTGAAGAAGAACCATATGTGTGCCCCGTTCCCAGATCTAGAACGTTCAACTGCAAAAGGTATCTTTTTCCCCTCACATATTTCTCTTAAAACTGAAATATCTTTTTCCCACCCTTCGTCATCAAAATCTATTGCAAGAAAATAACAGGTTTCATCTTTTGTCATAGCATAAATACCTAAAACCTCTATTCCTCTTAGATGTCTGTTAATAGAATTTGTATCTAAATTTACATATTTTCTATTTTTACATTCGAAGCATTTTATTTTAGGTTTATCACAAATTCCTTTTGCCCATTCATTTATACATACTGGAGAGTATCCGCTTTTACCTTGTTTATTCTCCCAACGTTTAGCATATACATCTTCTCTACCCTTAAATAATCCCATGTATAATTCTATTTTTTCTTGAGATGAACTACTATTACATACCTCTCCAAGTTCATATTTTAGAATTGATATATTATCCTTTGGCTCACTTATTGCTTTATACTCATTATCTATACAAACTTCTGCTATTTGTAGCCCTAATTGTTTTCTGAAATTCTCATTTTCTATTTTTAAGATCTGGTTTTCTTCTAATTGCCTCTTGTACTTATAATTTAGCTCATTATAGTCCATATTGTTATACCTCCATTAATACTTTCTTATCATTTGCAATTATGTCCTATTATGTGATTATATATAGCTGAACTAATATACTAAATCAACTGATTATATTGTATCTTATCAAAAAAACTGATAAAAATGATTTCACATCACCTTCACCAGCTATCTAAAATTCTTTATTCTATTTCAGATTCAATCTACATGCATTATTTTTTAGTAAGAAATTACTTAAGCTTTAACTCCCTAAGCTGCCATTTCCGAATAATTAATAACTAATATTTCCGCTTTATTCTTTTTTGCATCTTCAATTATTTTTTCAAGCTTTAATGCTACATCATTTTCTATATAATACTCACCACATTGCTTACAAATATTAGCTGGCACACCTTTAATTATAATTATATGTCCGTCAAAGTCTACAATATGTGGAAAATACCTTTTCTAATAAAATAATAAAACCATATTTTTATTCGTTTGATGGTATTATAACAGATGTGAATAGAGAATTTATTGATTTTACAGGTTTTACAATGGATGAACTTCTAGATAAATCACTTACAGAACTGGCTACCATGCTAAAAATTAATTCCCAAAGACTTCTTGATAAGATTAGCAATAGTTATTCGGTATATATATTTACAAAATCCCTTTGCGCTCATGAAGTGATTATATCTATTTTTCATGACAAAGTGACAAATGGACAAGTATATACTTTTGTTGAAAAGCCAAATTCTAGACTTGAAGGCAAGCTCGTTTTTATAGAACAATTATATATAGATAATACAACAGGTTTTGCTGTATACAGTGTTCCTGATTTAATATTGCTTAAAGCTAATCAAAAGTATCTTGATTTAGTAGACTGTCCTCTTAATAATAATAAAAATATTATAGGTAGCCCTATTAGAGAAATTATAGAAGGATTTGTGGGTAGTGAATCCGAAACTATTTGGAACTCTATTCTTGAAACAAAAGAGAATAGTTATATAAAGAATATTAATTTCAAGGGAGACGTAACTTATTGGACCTTTGCTCAAACAGTTATATTTGAAAATGGAGAGATTAAATATATATTTGAGACTGCTTCTGAAATTGCTGAAAGTTTTTTTAAAAATCAAAGTTTACTAAGAAAAAATAAGATAATTGAAAAGCAAACGGAGCAGTTGGAAGAACAGAAAAAGCAATTAGAGGCTATCATAGAAAATATATCTGATGGTATTTCTATTTTTGATAATAAAGGCAAATATATATCATTTAACAAATCAGAAAGAAAAATGTTTTTTCCATATTATGAATACAATACCCACACAAATGAAAGGTATTATGTATATATAGATAAGACAAGCGATAGTTACAACGAAGCTAAACTTTTTGATATAAGCGGAAATGAGATTGATTTGGAAGACACTCCAATTTGTAGAGTTATGAGAGGTGAGAAATTTAAAAATATGAGAATGGAAGTAAGATTCCCTCATAAAACATTACAAATAGATATTAGTGGAACACCTATTTATGATAGTGAAGGAAAATTTACTTTAGGAGTACTTTGCACCCAAGACATGACGGCCTATTTTAAGCGTGAAGAAGCTATAAGAAACCAATATAAATTTTTAAACAGAATGATAAATACTTTTGATTTGCCTGTTGTTAGAATATCATGCCCAGATTTAAAGGTTGTGGATATTAATAAAAAAGCATTTAATATCATTAAACTTCTAAAACCCGATGTTTTATCAGTTAGTAAGTTAACGCAAAATAAGCTTGAAGAACTATTTAAAACATATAAATTATTAGAAACAAGTAAATGCTACCAATATATTAATGAAGTAATAAAAGATAAGAAAACTAAGTATTTGAATAAAAAAGAAGTTTTGTTAAATGGAAAGCAGATATATTGGAATATTATTTTTGAACCCCTGTTTAAAGTAGATGGGGAAATCCAAGAAATATTAATCATTGTAATTGATGTTACTGCTGAAATAAAGTCTAATATAGTCATGGAAAAGGCGTTGAAATTACAAGGAGAATTTCTCGTTAACATATCCCATGAACTTAAAACGCCACTAAATGTTATATTTGCCACAGCTCAGTTATTTGATTTGTTTTGCAATAGTGGTTCACTGGACGATAAGAAGGATTCAATTATTAAATATATAGATTCCATCAAGCAAAATTCCTATAGATTATCTAAACTTATTAACAACATAGTTGATTTATCTAAAATTGAAGCAGGATTCTACAAATTGAATTTATCAAATAATAATATAGTGGTCCTTGTAGAAGATATAGTGATGTCACTAACTAATTTCACTGATATCAAAGGCTTGAATATCATTTTTGATACAGATATGGAAGAAAATATTATTGCTTGTGACCCAGAAGCGATAGATAGAATAGTTTTAAATCTTATATCAAATGCGATAAAATTTTCAGAAGACGGTGATGAAATATTTGTATCTATAAATGATAATAATGAATTTGTTGAAATATCAGTAAAAGATAATGGTATTGGCATTGAAGACGAAAACTTAGCTATGATTTTCGATAGGTTTAAGCAGGTAGATAAATCTCTATCAAAAAATTCAGAAGGTACGGGTATTGGATTAAGTTTAGTTAAATCACTTGTAGAATTACATGGTGGTAGTCTATCTGTTGAAAGTGTATTTGGGGAAGGTAGTAAATTTACTGTTAGGCTACCTTCAAAAAAGGTAATTAAAGAGAGCAAGCTATACATTAACAAATTACCCATTAAAAATGAAAATATACGTGTAGAGTTATCGGATATTTATTAGTGATTCGTACAAAAAAACAGCTTATGTCACTGATATAAGTGGATTAAGCCACTGATATCAGTGACTTAAGCTGCCTATAATGTTAAAATTTTTTAAATGATGAAAAAATAGTTATCTCCCCTATTTGTATAATTTCGGGAATTGACTTATACCAAACGAACTCACTTTCCACGTGCCATCTACTTTTACTAGTTCTACAGCTCCTTTGACTGTATCTGTTTGTATTACTTTCCCCTCAGAAGATACAAAATCAAGTGCAGCCTCATAAGGATACCTTACTTTGCCTGCATCATTATCTTTATAATCTTTATACACGTTTTCACCTAAATTAATTGATGTAATTTTAGATGTATAATTATACTTGCTACATATTTTCGTACTCACAGATTTGAACTGATTCATCAATATCACTGTATACCCTTCTTCTGTCATTAAAGGTACTATGTTTTTATCAATAGACTTCATTACTTCAAGGACTATAGCACCGTGTTTATTAGAACTTTCTTGGGTCATTGGTTGTTCGCCAGTATACTTTGGCATAGGTATATTAAAATCAGCAACTTCTTTTTCATCTACTGTGTAAATACTTTCAACAAATTCTTTGGCAAACTTAGCTGGTGTTTCTGCTTTTGATTTTGAAGTATTTAGTGCAATCCCTATGCCTCCTAAGATAACAACAATAATAGCTCCTAGTATTATATTTCTCACATTTGACTTCTTATACTTTGAAATCATAATAATCCTCCTTTTTATTTCTGTACTATTCATAACCATTGAAGTGGTTCCAATTAGTCTATTGTTACTGCTCCTAAGTTCTAGTACTCTTACTATTGCATTTCCGTACTGAAGGTTTTTCCCTTTATCTAAATAAGAAATTACACTTGCATCACAGGAAATTTCAAGGTCTTGTCTCATTTTATGAAAGCCGTATAGCAAGATTGGATTAAACCAGTAAATCATGGATAATAATGTTATTATCCAATTAATAAATATATCCTTGTTTTTTAAATGGGTCAATTCGTGCATTATAATATACTTAAATTCTTCATCACAAACATTGTCTGCAACACTTACTGGAATTAATATCTTTGGCTTATTCATCCCACATAAAGAGGGGCTACTTATTTTTTCAGAATAGGATAGTTCTACCTGCGTTCTTATATTCATAGTCTTCATGCAAATATGTAGAATTTCTTTATGTATGCTATTTATATTTTTTATAGACGAACTAACAATATTTTTAAGTTCTTTATGTCCTGTAATTAAGGTCCCTATTAATATTAGAACTCCAAATATCCAAATAAAACAGAACACTTTTTCAGTATTAATTTTGCTTTTTAGAGGTACGTTAATAGTGTTATCGTTTACACTTTCACTTATTGATGTTGAACCATCTAAGCTGGAATTATCAAGTTGTTTTGAAGAGTTTATTTGTGTATTTTCATTTGTGGCACTTTGCACATAAAATTTTTTATATACATTAGAAATGTTTAACGGAGTTTGTGGGCCTATAGGAATTATTAGTTTTATGATCAATATTAACCATATATAATAGTGAAAGTTAGGGCTTAATTTATTTTTAAATATACTTTTAATAATTAATATCATTAGTACTATCACGCTACCAATTAATGAGGATAGTACAATTATCTCAAAGATACTTAATACATCCATCTACATCACCCCTCTTTATTATTTGATTTATTTAGTATATTTTTAAGTTCAACTATATCAGTTTCAGATAGTTGCTCAGATTTAGCAAAGTTCAAGATCATAGACTTGATTGAACCATCAAATACTTTATTAATAAAGGACTGACTTTCTAATTTTATACATTCATCTTCTGACACCAAAGAGTAATATAAATATTCATTACATAATTTATTAAAACCAATTACATTCTTATTTAATAATCTATTTATAAGGGTTTTAACTGTAGCTGGTTTCCACTCCACTTTATCCTTTAGTTCCTTAATAATATCCATTGATGTAATTTCAGAATGATTCCATATTATTTTCATTACTTCCCACTCCGCATTTGATATTTTAGGAAATTTACGCATTTTATTCTACCTCCACTTTGTTTACAACTGTAATCTATATATTAAGTTTACATCTGTAATTAGGTATTGTCAACATATATTCCCATTGTTAGCATATTTTCTTGAATAGTTTGTATATCTCCTAACTAAAAAAGCCCTGGATTATCCAGAGCTACTTGTTTCTTTTAATTAATTAGTAAATAATTATGATTACTTTAGTACTTCTGTTATAAAAACTGTATTTTCTTGTGATAAATCAATATACTTAGACTTTGTTATGGGCTTATTTACTTTATTAAAGTGCAATGCAACTATTGGTCTAGGTCCTATATTTTGTCTTACATTGACCACAATTCCAACTTCACCTGTGGAAAGCCTTACAATAGACCCTAATGGATAAACGGCAAGATGATTAGTCATTACATTAACTACATTTGCATCGAACAAATAATTCCCACTACCATACAAATATTCTATAGCCAAGTACTCCGGATTATGCTGATAAACTATTAGTCTGTTATAACTCTCACACACTGCAATAATTCTTGAACCCATTGGAATTTTGTCTTCTAAAAGTCCATTAGGAAATCCTGACCCATTCCACCTTTCGTGATGATTTAATATCAATTTGGCTATTCCTTCTGATAATCCTGCATCCTTGGCAAAATAATACCCATATTTAGGATGTTCTTGAAAAAGAAGACTTTCAGCTTTATTCATGTCTTTACGATTAATTAAAAATGGCATTTCACACATTCCAAGATCGTGCACCAATGCTGCTGCACCAGTGTCATAAATTTCACTATCAGGTAACTTCATAGCTGCTGCTACAAGTAATGTAAGAGCACAAGAACCTACACAATGCTTGTACAAGTAATCATTACTATTAATTTTCATTTCAAGGCATATTTTTAATAATATTTCATTTTCTAAAAGCTCGTCTTTAATTTTACGAGCAAGTCTTGAAATTTCCACCATATCGTCTGTAGTGTTTCCTTCCACACTTTCAGGTGCAAGCCTTATAATTTCATTTTCCAAAATACTTTTTAATTCCGTGTGTACTACATCAATTGGATGTACATCAAGAGTGTATCTTTCACTTACTGTAACGTGACTTACCCCTCTCTTTATTAATAAACGTATTAATTTAATTGTTAATTTGGTACCTTTAGTTAATAATATTTTATCTGTAAAACCAAGATACACTGTCTCACTAACTAACATACCAGGTGCCAATTTTTCACACTCTAAAATTAACATTTGTCCACCTACCTTATCAAGAATATTTTAGTATCTTCCAAGTAATTTTAATATATCTATAAAAGGATTTAAGCTATCCAATAGAATAACTTTTTTAGATTTTTCTGTTATTATCACCAATATCACCTCAAAATATAAAGTATAATAATATCAAGTATTCTATATTTATTGAAAAATTCCTCTTTAATGCAATAATATTAATAAAAGGCAGTGCTCATATTTACGAGCCCTGCCTTACCTTGTTTCTAAATTAAAATATCTTTTTTTGTGAATACAATATGTGATATTAAATAACAAACTATAGAGGTAACTATTAAAGTGCTTATTCCAAATGACGTGGTTAAATGAGGGTTATTATAGCCCATTACAACATCACCAGTAAAAATTTGTCCTACGGTTCCATAGGAGGTAAATATATATTGTGCGAATTTTTTAAGTGCTGACATTTGTAATAATATAGTAACAGCAACTACAATGACTATGCTTACACTTACAGAAACCATACTGCTCTTTACTATAGAAGATAACATAAACCCAACTGACACACAAGTTATTATAAATAATGTCTGAAACAAGAACATTTTAAGCACAAATGACCCCGTAGAAATTATATAAGAAGAACCTGCCACTGCTACTAAGGGATGTCCTCCATAAACGCTCTGAGTTAAATCCAATTTATAAAGCGTTCCGGTTATCATTGGGTAATTTGGATTTCCAAAACCAAATATGAGCCCCATTATTAAAAATGCTAAAATCTCTACTGCGAGTATTAATATAATAGCTACTCCTGCCACCGCTATAAACTTAGAAGCTAATACTTTAGCCCTTGAGACCGGTTGAGTAAGCAGTATTTTCATAGTAGGTGGCGTAAATTCCCCTGAAACTATATCTCCAGTAAACACCATTACCCCCACAGCTATAAAAATAGTTCCTAGAATCATAAATAGTGTTTTAATAAAGCTAAATGCGTCAAATGTACTTCCATTTTCAGGTTTTATATTATTAGCATATAAATATTGAGCCTGTTGTAAATCTGTTTTCATTCTATCTTTGTCACTGGGCGCTAATCCCAAACTCTTATCATTTAAAGTTTTTTCAGTATTATCTATTTGCTCTTTTAAACTTATCTTCCAATCCACAGGTTTACCACTTAGCTCAAGTTTAACTCGTGATAATTCTTCTTCCATATTAGCAATCTCTTGTTTTCCATATTTCTTATCTTCCTCTGTTGTATTAGAATTTTCCAAATCTTGCTTCCTGTATTTTATAGAATCTTCTAAGTTTTGCTGTCTATATTCAGGACTATCCCATTGCTTTCTGTTTAAGTTTTCTTTGTAAGATCCATATCCTATAGCAACAGTTAATAGTACAAACGCTGCAAATATAATAAGCGTCTTTTTTCTCCTCATAAGTTTCTTTACTTCATTTGAAATAAGTATAAATATCATAATCTCATGCCCCCCTCAACAAGCTCCATGTACCTTTCCTCAAGCCCCTTATGTTTTATATATAATTCTATTACTCGAATCTTATTTTCTGCCAAGGAGAAAATCAATTCTGGAGTTGAATTTTCGTCAATTTCTACCACTAAGGAGTTTTCATCTCTATGAGATTCATGAACAAATGCTAATGTTTTTAATATTTCTTCACATTTTTCAATTTCCTTAGTAACAACTACTACGGTATCATTGTCTTGTTTTATATCTCCGCAAGTTATGCTTTCTATTGATTTTATTGTTCCCTTATTTATGAATGCAACTGTATCACAAAGCTGCTGAACCTCACTTAGCATGTGAGAAGATATAAATACTGCTGTTTTAAGTTCCTTAGCAGCCTTTCTAACTATATCCCTAAAATCCATTATGCCTGTTGGATCAAGACCATTTGTAGGTTCATCTAAAATAAGCAATTTAGGTTTTGAAATCAGTGCTGCTGCAAGACCTAATCTCTGCTTCATACCTAGCGAATACTTTTTAACCTTATCATCTATTCTATCTTTTAAATTAACAAGCTGAATTACTTCTTCTACATCTGCTTTAGAAATTCTTCTTATTGCTGCAATCTGCATTAAATTTTGCCTTCCAGTTAAATATGTATATAATTCCGGGTTTTCTACTACAGCTCCGATATTTTTTAATGCTTTTTCTCTATCGCTACCTATTTCATGTCCCATAACTGTTATAGTTCCACTATTTGCAGCTATTAGACCTACCATCATTCTAATAGTGGTTGTTTTACCTGCTCCATTTGGCCCCAAAAATCCGAATATCTCTCCTTCTTTTACAGAAAAACTTATTCCCTTAATAATTTCGCTTTTACCTAGATGTTTGTACACATCTTTCACTTCTAATACATTCACTATATTCACCCCTTAACTGTTTGTTATAAAACTTCAAGCAGGTTAATCTTATACTATATATTTCTTGATATCAACGAAATTTGTGATTTGTAATAGAATCTTAAGATTTGTAATAATTTTTTAATAATATCTTACTACAACCTCGGAGGTCCTAACATATTTCGATATTTTTCGAGTAGTGACAGTCACCCTAGCGAGAGTGACTTTAAAGCATAGAACTCATCAGCGGATAATCTTCCTCACCATCTGCCATTCCACCACACATACCATCTAATCCTGAATGAAGAAAGCAGGACCGAACTACAGCTTTTGGTCCATATTTTAATCTTATTTTATCAACAGTATCATTTATCCTTTTATCTTTCTCATAATCAAAATTATCTAATAAAGAACACTGATAAAACTCATTACTACAAAAATCTGTTATACGTATCCCCAAGTGCCTTATTGGATTACCCTTCCAAACATTATCAAATAGATAACAAGCTATTTCATGTATTTTACGAGTAGAATCAGTAGCTACTATTAATTTCTTCTGACGAGAATAGAATATCATGTCACTACCTCTGACACTTATGCTTACTACAGTGCAGCAACTGCGTGAATCTCTTAAACGCATAGATACTGTTTCACACAAGGATAGAAGTACTCTATGAGCCGTATCACTATCTTCAACATCAAAAGATATTGTTGTAGAATTTCCTATACCCTTCATTTCAATATAATTGCTCTTTCGGACTTCTGAACTTTCTATACCATTAGCATAATTCCAAATTAACTGACCATGGCTCTTAAATTTATTTTTTAAAATCTCTAAATTATAATTGGCAAGTTCTCCAATAGTATTGATATTTAAACTATGCAATTTGATCGCAGTTGATCTACCAACCATAAATAAATCTTCTACTGGTAGTGGCCACATTTTTTGTTTTATTTCATGAGGAAATAACGTATGTATCATATCTGGCTTCTTAAAATCTGAAGCTACTTTTGCCAGTAATTTATTGTTTGATATTCCAATATTCACTGTAAATCCAAGTTCATTCTTTATCCTGTCTTTTATAGTTTCAGCCAGTTTCATATAATCAGGATATAAATGTTCCATGTTAGAAAAATCTAAAAAGCTTTCGTCTATGCTAAATCTTTGAATTTGTGGAGTATACTCCTGAAATATTTGATTCATAGCTAGGCTACATTTTACGTAAAGCCAATACCTCGGTGGTACTACTACTATAGTTGGACATTTTGCTCTAGCATTATATAGTGTTTCTCCCGTATGAATATCAAATTTTTTAGCAGGTATTGATTTAGTTAATACGATACCATGCCTACTTTCCTCATCACCGCCTATTACAGACGGTACAGTTCTGAGGTCTAAGCTCTCACCCCTTTGAAGTCTATAAGCAGCTTCCCAGGATAAATATGCACTATTTGCATCTATGTGAAATATTAACCTACCCATATAACTCACCCTCCTCCCTACCACTAATATTCGAGTATTGGAACGTATGTTCCCATATTATCATTATATAACACTTTTTTGTTTTTTATAAGTGACTTTAAAAAATAATTTTTAAAGTCACTCCTATTATTAAAGTTAAACAAAAGACTGTAGTTAGATTTATAAATTAAATCTAACTACAGTCTTTTAACTTTTATGTTATATAGTTTTTCAAAATTTCATTCTGAGGAAAAATAAATTTAAAATATCTTATTAAAACATAAAGGACAACTAAAACAGCTAGTGCTTCTTGAAATTTAACAAAATATTTCAGTATATAAATTGCTTGTTCACTTTTAACTAGGTATCCATTAAGTTGCTTCATAGCAATTGCGCTTATCACCAATGGAAACGTAAAAGCAGAATAACTTGGGTAAAATTTAATTTTAAGCATCTTTGGCAAATATAAAATTACCCTTAGGAACATTAGAACGGATAAACCTCCTAAAAGTCCTACTATAAAAACACTTTTGACCTCAAAACATGCTAGATATCCAGATAAACACAAACTAGCTGGAGCTGCAAATATTGCAATAGTTGGTAGTGCGGGCTCTTGAATTGACTTAATAATTAATGTTCTATAAATAACTATAGGTAACAAACATAAATATGTTATAAATCCAAACCAGAAAGCACCTTTTCCAAGGCTAATTAAATTATAGGCAGGTGCAGTTATGCTTGCTACCACAATACCAACGTAAACTACAAAATAGCTTGGAAAAACTTTTTTAATATCAAATTTAAAAATGAATTTTACTGTGAAGTTAATTATTAATACACAATGCAGTAATAAACCAATAACCCAAATCCCAAATGATATTGAATGAGCATAAGGGTTTATATAAGTCGCTAAAATCATTAACCCCATAGTAAAAGTAGGAACTACGCTGGCAATAACTGGGTTTTTAAATGATTCTACTACACTCTTTGTATCAAACGTCACTTTTAATATAAGGAGTAATAATATTAATACAGACATAATTCCAAATATTCTCCTGTATATATCACCATAAGATAATAGCAAATTACCACATGCTGCCAAGGCTAACATTAACCCTCCAATTGGTACGGGGATTTTTTTAATCAAGTTTTTCATTCTTTTCACCCTTTACTCATCAATATTAATAAGACCTAATTCTCGAGTTATAATTTGTGCAGCTTTTTCTGCTATCTCTCCAGTAAAGGAAATGCATTGTGCTTTATGTTCTCCAGAAGCCATATCCATTCCATGAGTGAGTATTTTACAACATAATACCTTGTGGTTATTTTTAAAACTTTCTTGCAATTCATTAGCCAGCTTAAGCGTATTTTGCACTTTAGTATCTCCACCTGTTGTTCTACCAAAGAAATAACCCAAGCACATTACTCCACCCGATACAGCACCACAAACACATTTTGATTTACCTATTCCAATGGGAAATCCTGAAGCCATTGCAATCATCTCATCTGGCATAGGAATTTCAAAATTATTTTTTATTGAGCTAACAATAGCTTCCGAACAAAAATAATCACCTTTTCTAAATGATTCCTCTGCGTCTCTTCTGATTTTTTTAATACTAATTTCGTTTTTCATATTTTATTATACCCCTTTTAAATAAATTATCTATAAACAATTGTATATGCAAGTTTGAAGCAAGTCCAATAGCTAATTTAAATACATCCGCACTTATTTATTTCAAAATCCAATACTAATTCATTTAAAAAATTATTCTAAAAAGAAAAAAGCTTATCCATTAGATTAATGAAATAAGCTTTAACTACTAAATTTTGTACAACATCCACTTACAGGTATTAAGTTCATATTTAATTTCAAACCGTCTCATAACATCATCGATTAAACTTTGACACTTATAGACGAACATAATATTACCTGCAAGTTTCTCCGTGTCTTTAACTAGAACCTTGTCTATTTTTATAACTTGCATAGGTTCGTCATCTATTTGCATTCTAAATCTAATCGGCCTTATAGAACCCTTCTCATCTGTGTAAGATACCACCTCAATTGGTCTTGCTACAATTTTCATTACAAACCATGCCCCCTATTTTTATGTCCCATGATAAGAACACATGTTCGTAATTATTATATACTATTTTCCTACCTTTTAGTAGTGATTTTGAAAATATTTTTATTATTCCACATATGCTTCCCTTAACATCTTAATTTCTGCAGCATGACCTGGTAATTCATTGGGGGTTTCTAAATAGAATGGCAAGTGACGTAACTTAGGATGATTAATAATTTTAAAGATAGTTTCTTTTCCAATAGAACCCTCACCGATTATTTCATGGCGGTCTTTATGACTTTCAAATGGATTTTTGCTATCATTTAAGTGAATTGCATATAGCTTATCAAGACCAATTATTCTATCAAATTTATTTATAACTCCATCTAAATCATTAACAATATCATAGCCAGCATCATAAATGTGACAAGTATCTAAGCATACACCCATTTTCTCTGAAAGGATAACTCCATCTAGAATCTGTTTTAACTCCTCAAAACTACGGCCTATTTCTGTTCCTTTACCAGCCATTGTTTCAAGTAGCACTGTGGTAGTTTGTTCTGGTTTTAGTACAGCGTTAAGCATATTTATAATATATTCTATACCTATCTCTGCTCCTTGTTTTACATGGCTACCTGGGTGAAAATTATAATAATTATTCGGAAAATATTCCATTCTCTCTAAATCATCAGCTATAACTTCAATTGTAAATTCTCTTGTACGCTGATCTTTCGAACAAGCATTTAAAGTATATGGAGCATGAGCAAGTATTTTAGCAAAGTTGTTTTCTTTTAATAGTTCTAATAAATTTTCTACATCCCTCGGATCAATATCCTTCGCTTTACTACCTCTAGGATTACGAGTGAAAAATTGAAATGTATTTGCTCCTATTGTAAGAGCATCCAGTCCCATTGCTTTATACCCTTTTGATACAGATAAATGACAACCTATATTTAACATAATTATTTCTCCCTCAATATACTGTATTTTTGTATTACTATTTTTTTATTATTAGAATAAACTCTTTAAAAAACACCTTAATTAAATAAAATTATCTATAATAATTTAAAAGAGTTTTGATAAAATTTAAATTTTATCAAAACTCTTTATATTTACCTAATCATTTTTTGTTAAATGAATCATTCTAGAATAATGATCTTTGAATCCCATTTTTTCATATAATTTAATCGCCCCATAATTGTTTCGTTCTACATGAAGAGATATATTTCCTTCAGATAACTCTACCGCTTCATTTAATATCATAGTTGCTATTCCACTACCTTCTATATGATCTACCGTAGCGATATATGCTAAATGATATTTTGACGCAAAATGTTCAAATCCAAAATTAACAACGATTCCTATACCACATATTTCACCATCATAAACAGCTGTAATAATAAATCCTTTTTCTACTGCGTTATGATAAGCTTCTTCAATTTCACAAATTGGATCTGTAAATTCATTAAGCCAATCATGTACTAAAGTTATAATCTCATCATTATCTAAACATTCCTCTTTTGTAGCTCTTCTTACATCTATATCTATTTTACCATCATTTAATAATATAACGTGATTACCTTTAGGTAATTTTTTTTCTTCAACTTGTTTCATGAATCCTGCAATAGAATATCCATTTGCAACAGTAAGCTTAATATTTTCAATTTCTTCAAATTCAGAAACATAATGTTTCACTTCGTCTTCTGTTAACTCTATTACTTTCCCAACAGTATCATTAACAGAGTTATCTGTATCTTTTGAACAACTGTTTAGAATTGGTAATTTTTTAATTTCATTGCCAACCCATAATTTTCTAAATCCTAAATCAAGTCCTTCTAGAGAATACCCGTATCTTGATTGTAAAAATACAGTGTCAACTTCGCCCTTTATTTTGGCATATAATTCGTCTGCAATTTTTGAAAATGCTATACTACTTATCATTGAATTATTCATTCCTGGATTAGCATTGTACCATGCATTTTTTTTGCATATTTCAGTAACATGTTCAACACGTTCTTCTGATGTTCCAGCATATTCAACAAACTCAATATTAGGTTTATTAAATAGTTCAACATCCTTATAATCATTCTTATCCATAACTACAAAAACACAATTCATATCATAAAATTGAGATAAATGTGCAAGAGACTTTGCAAAATTCGCACCAACACTCAAGCAAATTGTATTTTTATTAACCCTTAATGCATCCTTTATCAGTATATATGTTAACCTATCAATACGATAGCCTGAAGGATTATTACCTTCTAATTTTAAGTAAATATTCTTTACACCTAATTTTTCTTCTAAATTTCTAGCCCTCACTAAAGGCGTTCTTCCTACTCTTTTTTCAATTAGTGCATTATTCATAAAGCACCTCCTATTATATATTATTTTAGCATTTTATGAGATATTTGTCAAGTTTAAGGTAAAAATTTCAAAATATCAAAGTATTTTTTTAAGTTTAACACAAACTATTTCTTAAGCCTTTTTAGTTCTCATAATAAGAAACATTTATTTTTGTTCCTACATCTACAAGTGTATCAGGCTGGCTATCTTGTTTGAATATTATCTCATCCTCATCTTTAGAATGTTTATCCTTATCTTTTTTCTTTACCTTTACAGCTGTTTGCTCGCCAAGTTCTAACTTAAGGTCCTCTAGAATATTTTTGGCATCATCTAAGGATTTCTCCTTTAAATCCGGCACAGCAACCTGAACAACTTTTTTTCCTTGGCTCATAACTAAATCAATTTTGCCACCTTCTTCATAAGATGTATTTACATTAGGCGTTTGACTTATAACTAAACCCTTAGCTACACTTTCACTATAGTCGTATAAAATATCGCCAAGCAAAAATCCATTATTAACTATAGTCTGCTTTGCAATTTTCTCCGTATTTCCAATAGTCGAAGGCACAAATTTCTTTTCAATTTCAGGAACTTTTTCACTTACTTCTGGTGTTTTTTCGCTTACTTCCGGTGTCTTTTCGATTTCTTTTGGAATAGTTTCTTTTGCAGTAGTAGTTTGATCATCATTAGACTTCCCTTTATTAATACCTTTCCCTAAAACTCCTATAATCATAACTAAAAGAATTGTTGCAATAATTATCATAATTTTTTTATTCTTACTAGGCGATTTTCTTTGTGATAATATTTTTTTATCTTCTTCGCCTATTGGCTTTTCATAATTTGTTTGCTGGTTCATAACCGTTGTGAAATCATTTCCTATATCACTTGCTACTACTGCGCTCATAATCTTTGTAGCATCACTTTTACGATTGTCTGACTCTAATTTAAAATATGGATTTTTCTTGATTGCACTTAAAATTTTTGCCATTTTCTTAGCTTCTTGATATCTATTCATAGGTTCTTTTTCTATTGCCTTTAATATTACCCCATTTATATTTTCAGGTATATCCGCATTTATTTCTATAGGTGGAATAACAGGTTCCTGAATATGCATCATAGCTATTGTTATAGAGCTCTCTGCATCATAAGGCACTTTTCCTGTAATCATTTCATACATAAGAATTCCTAGTGAATATATGTCTGTTCTACCATCCACAAAGTTTCCTTTTGCTTGTTCTGGTGAGAAGTAATGTGCAGTTCCAATAATTTTATTTGAATTGGTTACAGTTCTTGAATCTGCCACTTTCGCAATTCCAAAATCCGCTACCTTAACTATATTATCCTCTGTAATTAAAATATTATCCGGTTTTATATCCCGATGAATTATATTATTTTTATGTGCACAATCTAGCGCCCTGGATATTTGTAGTGCTATCTCTACAGTTCTTTGGGAACTAATTCTACCATCTGCCTTTATTATTTGTTTTAATGTTTTTCCATCAATATATTCCATAACTATAAAATTAACATCATTCTCTTCACCAACATCGTGAACGTTAACTATGTTTGGATGTGATAATCTTGCAGCTGAAGTAGCTTCCCTTTTAAACCTTGCAACAAATTCTTCATCCTTGCACAATTCCGCTTTTAATATCTTTACAGCTACAATCCTATTTAATAAATGGCACTTTGCTTTATAGACAATTCCCATTCCGCCTTCGCCAATTTTTTCTAACAACTCATATCTATTCAAAAGTAATTTTCCTATCATAATTTACCTCCCATGAAAAACAGCAACCTATACATTATAACATATCATAGCAAAATAAAGCCGAAACACTTTAGTCTCAGCTTTATTTAAATATATCTGCAAAATAAAAACACAAAAAAAATAGAAGCTAATTCCCATTAATTAATCTTCACGGAATTAGCTTCTATCCTTTATTAAATTTTCTTTCAATAAAACTCTCCTTACCAATTTCTACCTATGAATTGAGTTTTTTGTTTATACTTTTTCTAAAATCTTGATGCTTAGGTTAAAAACCTACTTTAGTTTTTCTTCGATGTAACCACCACACTTTCGTATACATTAGGAAATTTATTTATATTTTTGATTTTGCGGCCACACCCCTTCTTTTTAAAGATTATTTCCTTACACTCTGAATTGAAAAATTTCTTTTTCTTCTTCTTTTCTTTGTGTGTCTTTATTATACTAACTTCCGAGTTGCTTGTCAATAGGTATTATTAAATAATATAATAAATAATTATTGTATTATTCTAACAATTCACTTAAGTTCGCACCATCTTTCATAAAGATGATTAGATATAACCCATATAAGCTTGTGTATACTTGCTTTTCATAATACCTAGGTTATGTTATAATAAGTATTATATAACAATTAAAATCATTAGGAGGAACAAAATATTATGGATAATTTTACTTTTCAAAATCCCACTAAAATCATATTTGGGAAAGACGCTGAAAATAAAGTAGGAATGGAAATCAAAAAATATAGTAATAAGGTACTTCTTCATTATGGTGGCGGTAGCATAAAAACTACTGGACTTTATGATAGAGTTGTAGCTTCCCTAAAAAAAGCTGGTGTCTCCTATGTAGAACTTGCTGGAGTTAAACCGAATCCAAGATTAAGTCTTGTGGAGGAAGGTATAAAACTATGCCGTGACAATGAAATTGACTTCATATTAGCAATTGGTGGCGGAAGTGTTATTGATTCCTCAAAAGCTATTTCCATAGGTGTACCTTACAGTGGAGATGTTTGGGATTTCTATTTAGGCAAAGCACGTATAAAAAAGGCTTTACCAATTGGAACTATTCTAACTATACCAGCTGCTGGAAGTGAATCAAGTACAGGTAGTGTTATAACAAATGAAGATGGTCTCTATAAACGTGCTATTAATTCTAATTTGGTATATCCTAAATTTTCAATACTAAATCCAGAGCTTGCCTTTACCTTACCAAAATACCAAATGGCATGTGGTTCTGCCGATATACTTGCTCATTTAATGGAAAGATACTTTACTAATTCAGAGAACGTTGAGCTTACTGACAGATTGATTGAAGCTACAATGAAGACTGTTATAAATAACGTTACTACTGTTTTAGATGAGGCTGATAACTACGATGCTTGGGCTGAAATTATGTGGTCAGGAACTATTGCACACAACAATTTGCTTAACACTGGAAGAGTAGGCGATTGGGGTTCACATGGTATTGAACATGAACTAAGTGGTATATATGATGTTGCACACGGAGCTGGTCTTGCAGTTATATTCCCTGCTTGGATGCAATATGTTTACACCCAGGATATTAATAGATTTGCTCAGTTTGCTGTTAGAGTTTGGAATGTAGAAAATTCTTTCTGGTCACCAGAACAAACGGCTCTTGAGGGAATTAGACGTGTTGAAACCTTCTTTAAATCACTAGGTCTTCCAACTAGTCTAAAAGAACTAGGGATTACTGATGACAGATTAGAGGAAATGGCTTCAAAGGCTACGAAAGACGATACATCAACGGTAGGTAACTTTATAAAATTGACTAAAAAAGATGTATACAATATTTTAAGACTTGCACAATAAAATTCACATTTAGTAAAATACAGAATATATTATAGTATCAGATACAACCTTTATAAATAACCCTAGTACTTAAGTAAAAGTTTGATTTTAGAACTTTTGCTTAGACACATTCAAATAAATAGACTAGCATACAGATCTTTCATTTATTTGAGCATTGCTTTTTAAAAGGGGGTAATTTATATGAGTCATAGACATAGAAACGATTGTTGTTGTAATAGTTGTTGTAGCAGACCTGTTTCCAACTGTGGAAACAACTGTGGTAATAGCTTTGGAAGCGGCTTTGGCGGAGGTTGTGGCAGTGGTTCTGGTATCTGGTTAATTCTTTTACTTTTAGGAATTGGCGGCGGCGGCAACTGCGGTGGCGGTTGTGGACGTGGCGGTTTCGGTTTGTTTTAACTTCTAACTAAAAAAAGAAGCACTGCTAATAGAATTATTATTAGCAGTGCTTCTCTTTTATTATTTATACATAGTTTCTAATTGTTTTTGAATTTCATCATTTTCTATGAATTCATCATAAGACATTTGTTTGTCTATTATTCCCTTAGGTGTAATTTCTATAATTCTATTTGCAACTGTATCAACTAATTGATGATCGTGTGATGCAAACAAAATTGTTCCAGTATAACTATCGAGTCCATTGTTTAATGCCGTAATGGACTCTAAGTCTAAATGATTAGTTGGCTCATCTAAAATTAATACGTTAGCATTACTAAGCATCATTCTAGAAAGCATACATCTAACTTTTTCTCCACCAGAAAGCACGCTAGATTGTTTAAGAGCTTCTTCTCCTGAGAAAAGCATTCTACCTAAAAAGCCTCTAATAAAGCTTTCTGCCTTTTCCTCTGAAAATTGACGAAGCCAATCAACTAAGCTACAATCTACATTATTAAAATATTCTGTGTTGTCTTTTGGCAAATAAGATTGAGTTGTAGTTACTCCCCATTTAAACTCACCAGAATCTTGCTCCATCTCACCCATTAATATCTTAAATAGGGTAGTTTTTGCTATTTCATCTATGCCAGTAAATGCAATCTTATCTCCCTTGTTAACTATAAAAGTTATATTATCAAGAATGTTAACTCCATCCACAGTTTTACACAAGTTTTCAACTATTAATAAATCATTTCCAGCTTCTCTTTCTGGCTTAAAACCAAGAAAAGGATATTTACGAGAAGAGGGTTTTATATCATCTAAAGTTAATTTATCTAATTGCTTTTTACGAGAAGTAGCTTGTTTTGCTTTAGAAGCATTAGAACTAAATCTAGCAATAAAGTTTTGTAAATCAGCAATTTTTTCTTCTTTTTTCTTATTTTGATCTTTGGACATCTGAAGAGCTAATTGACTAGATTCATACCAAAAATCATAGTTTCCAACAAATAGTTGAATTTTACTAAAGTCTATATCTGCAATATGAGTACATATTTTATTTAAAAAATGTCTATCATGAGAAACAACTATGACAGTACTGTCAAAGTTCATAAGGAAATTTTCAAGCCAATTTTTAGATTTAATATCTAAACCGTTTGTAGGCTCATCCAGAAGTAAAATATCTGGCTTTCCAAAAAGTGTTTGAGCTAAAAGTACCTTTACTTTTTCTGCCCCTGTTAGTTCTTTCATTTTTTTGCTTTGGAGTTCATCATGTATACCTAGTCCCATTAGAAGTGTTGAAGCTTGGGATTCAGCTTCCCATCCATTAAGTTCTGCAAATTCGCCTTCTAGTACTGATGCTTTAATTCCATCTTCATCAGTAAAATCTGGTTTTGCATATAATTCATTTTTTTGTCTCATTATTTCATAAAGTCTTACATGTCCCATCATTACTGTTTCAATAACTTCATATTCATCAAATTCAAAATGGTCCTGTTTAAGTACTGCAAGTCTTTCCCCAGAAGTAATAAAAACTTCACCTGTATTAGATTCAATTTCTCCTGATAATATTTTAAGGAACGTTGATTTACCAGCGCCATTAGCACCAATTAATCCGTAACAATTACCGGGAATAAATTTTATATTAACATTATCAAATAATTTACGTGCACCATATCTTAAACTTATATTATTTGTACTAATCATATCTTTATAACTACCTCCGTATATTTAAGTAATTTCATTGTAGTCAAAACTACTCAACCATTATATCACAAGGAGGGACAGTAGGCTAATGTAATTTTTTTCTTATTTGTTTTCATATTACTTTTTAAATCTTGATGTTTTTCCATGAGTCCTAGGTTCTATAATTTTTCCCATATATATATCTTTTTCAAGAATTTCTATATTAAAATCTCTTTCATAGTTTTTAATAAGTTCAAGCTCTCTTTCTTCTGCTATGGATATGGCTACACCTGTTTTGCCCATTCTTGCTGTTCTTCCTACTCTATGTAAATAGTCCTTTGAATTCTCTGGTATATCAAGGTTAAATATATGTGATACTCCATCTATTTGAAGTCCTCTAGCTGCTAAATCAGATGCCACTAAAAGTTGGATTTTGCCTGAATTAAAATCCTCGAGAGCTTTCTTTCTATTCTCTTTTTCAGAGCTTCCATGAATTCCTTCTACTTTTAATCCATGATAGTTAAGCTTTGAAGTTGTAATTTCCACCTCATCACTTTTGTTTATAAATATTATTGCTTTTTCGGGACTTACAGCACTTATAAGTTTTCTCAAAAGGATCATTTTATCTCTCCTCTCAACAAGGAAATACATATGATCTATATTAGGATTTACATGACTTTTGTCGCCTACCTTAATTACCTCAGGTTCATTCATTAGTGTTTTAGCAATTTCTATGGCTTTAAGTGATACCGTAGCTGAAAATAACATAATCTGTCTATCTCTAAGAGTAGTTTTTATTACTGCCTTTACTCCATCAATATTATTTTCATCTATCATTCTATCGCCTTCATCTATTACTATTGTCTTAACAAAGTGTGATTTCAGCTTTTTCATAGCTATAAGTTCTAAAATTCTTCCTGCAGACCCAACTACTATGTGTGGTTTGCCCTTAATTGCCTCTAGCTGCCTCTTAATGTTAACATTACCAATTATACAAGTAGATTTTACAAGGCCTCCTGTATTCAGTGATAAGAGCTCTATCTGATTATGTATCTGAACTGCAAGTTCATGAGTGGGTGCAAGTATAATTGCTCCTATATCCTTTGACGATGTGTCTATTTTTTGAAATATAGGTAATAAGTAAGCTAGAGTTTTACCTGTACCTGTTTCTGATTCTCCTATGATGTCTTTGTTCTCTAGTGCCACTTTAATAGCCTTTACTTGAATTTCAGTAGGGCTTTCTATTCCTTGTTTTTTTAGACCTTCTATAAGGTTTTCCTGTAAACCTAGTTCATTAAATGTTTTATCCATGTTTTCTCCTCTTTTTCTAAGAAATTTTATTGTTAGAATATTTGAATATAGCTGCTTTTATAGCTAAATAATCTATTTCCTTTGGTAAGGCTTCTTTGATAGGTTTTAACTTTGAAGCTCCAATTTTTTTTATAACTTCAATAATAAGTGCTTCATGATGTTTGGGAATAAAGTCATCTAAATTGACATCAAAACCCTCATAAGCACATTTTAATATATGATCTTGTACTGTGAGACTTTTTAACTTTCTATGGCACACTATATCATCTATGCTTTTTCCATCTTTATACATATTATAAGTAATTACATAGCTCGGTATCTTTTCATCATTTTCCAGTTCTACTGCGCATTCCACGCTGTCATTATTATCAGCTTCTTCATTATATAATATTTCTGGCTCAAGTTCTATATTATTTTCTGACATATACTTTTTAATAACCTGAATGAATTCTTCTCCATACTTTTTAAGTTTAGATTCTCCTACCCCTTTTATATTAAGCATTGCATTCTTATCTACTGGGAGATATTCACTCATCTCTCTTAGGGCACTATCAGCAAAAACAATATATGGCGGAACCTTTTCCCTCTCAGAAATTTCTTTTCGGACACCACGAAGTATTCCAAAGAGCCCTGTATCCACAACTGCTTTAGCTTTCTTTTTCTCAATCTTCTGATATACCTTTTCTTTACTTTTTAGAACAAGTATTGCTTTCTCTTTTAAATGAACCACTGGAAACTTACCACCCTCTAGCATAAGATAGTCTTCTGCAGTAAGAACATTTATAAGATCTTTTATCTCTTTAACAGTATATTGCTTTATTATTCCATAGGTTGATAATTCGTCGAAACCCAGTTCCAAAACTTTTTTATTTTTAGATCCGCGTAAAACCTCTGCAATTAAGGTAGTACCATACCTTTCCTTCATCCTAAGGATGCAAGAAAATATTTTTTGAGCCTCAATAGTTATATCTGCAAGTTCACTGTCGTCATTACAGGTGCTGCAATTATCACATTTATCTTGAACATCTTCTTCACCAAAGTACTCCAAAATAAACTTTCGAAGGCATCTAGAGGTATGTGAATAATCTACCATAGCTTGAAGTTTTTTATATTCATTTATCTTTCGCGCAGCGGACACAACGCCTTGTTCCATAAGAAATTTTTGAAGTAAAACATCTGCTGCTGAATATAGCAAAATACATTCACTAGGTTCTCCATCCCTACCTGCACGTCCTGCCTCTTGGTAATATGCTTCCATACTCTTTGGTAAATTATAATGAATTACATATCGGACATTTGATTTGTCTATTCCCATTCCAAAAGCATTTGTAGCAATAATAATATCTATATCATCGAACAAAAATTTTTCTTGGTTTTGTTTTCGAACCTTATCTCCTAGCCCTGCATGATATTTCCCAACATTATATCCTTTTTTATTCAAAAGTTCATAAAGATTATCCGTTTCCTTTCTTGTAGAAGTATAAATTATTCCTACTTTGTCCTTGTTATTTTCAATATATTTCAAAACAAAATCTCTTTTGTTTTCTCCACGAATAACAGTAAAACTCAAATTTTCTCTATTAAAACCAGTTACATAAACATCTGGTTCTCTTAGTTCCAATAACTTTATAACGTCGCGCCTTACCTCATCTGTTGCAGTTGCAGTAAAGGCCGATATAATTGGTCTTATAGATAATTTTTTTATCAAACTAGAGATTGCTGAATAACTAGGTCTAAAATCATGACCCCATTGAGATACACAATGAGCTTCGTCAACAGCCAAAAGAGATATAGTTAATCTATTTAACATGTTACAGAAAAATTCTGATTCTAGTCTTTCAGGGGCAACATAAAGAAGCTTAAACTCTCCTTTTGAAGTTTTATCAATTCTTTCATTAACTTCATTAACACTTAGTGAGCTATTTATATATGTTGCCGATATACCTACACTATTTAAGGTATCCACTTGATCCTTCATAAGAGATATAAGTGGTGATATTACAAGAGTTACCCCCTTAAGCATTAGTGCGGGAATCTGATAACACACGGATTTCCCTGCTCCTGTAGGCATTACAGCAAAAGTATCACGTCCACTTATAATACTCTCGATTACATCTTCTTGCCCTTTTCTAAAACTATCATACCCATAATATTTTCTTAATTTTTCTTGTGCTTCATGCAACATATATTTCTTCCTCTCATCTATAATAATCACTTATAATAGTATAACATTATTTTAAAAAGTTTGTTCACAATACTTTAGACAAACGATATACTCTTATTTATCTTCGTCAACTTTATGATGTTTAAAACATACTACTAAATTTTTATTATAGAATAAAAAATAGATTTACTATTTTATTTTATAATAACCCATAAAATAAAATAGTAAATCTATAAAAGACTAATTTAATGAATTATTAATCCTAGCACTCTTTCAGCTATTGTTATTACCTCATTAAAATAAAATGGCTTAGTCATGTATCTATCACATAAAACATCAAACCCTTTATTTTTATCTTCTTCTTGTCCCTTAGCTGTTAAAAGTACTATATAAATTTCCAACAGTTTTAGTTCCTTTTTCACTGTATTACATACCTCATATCCATTTACTTCTGGCATCATAATATCTAAAAACACCAAGTCTGGCCTCTCACTTATAATGATCCCAAGTGCCTGTTTGCCATCTTCCGCCAGAAATATTTTTACACCTCTTTCTTTAAAATCTTCAAGGATCTCTTCTAATAATAATCTATTGTTAATTTCATCATCTACTATTAATATTTTTTTCATTTGCGTCTCACTACCTTTTTTCTAAGAATTCTTAAACTTACATGTTAATTATTTTTTTAAAGTCCTTAACATAGTGTCTACTCACCGGCACTTCTTCTTTCCAGCCTTCTATTTTCAGTACAAAAGTACTATTAAACCAAGGAATTATTTTATAAATTTTATCTAAATTAACTAAATAACTTTTATGACTCCTAAAAAAATTATGTTCCTCCAGTTTATCCCCTAATTGATTTAATGTATATTGCGTTGTAAACCTTTTATCCTTAGTTAAAACGAACACCTCTTTATTTAGCACAGTACAATACAGTATATCCTGAGGACTCACAAGAAAAATACATTCATCTTTCCATAGTGGCAACTTCACTATACCTTTAATCCTCACTTGTTCTGAACTTATATTGCTATAACTATAAGAAGGTATACTTTTATTACAACTATATCTTTCATGTATTTTATCCATGGTAATCTGGAGCCTTTTCTCTGAAAATGGTTTTAAGACATAATCAATAGCCTTTATTTCAAAAGCCTTTATAGCATATTTGTCAAATACTGTTGCGAATACAATACTCACTGGAAACTCCATCTTACATATTTCTTCGGCTAATGTAAACCCGTCAATATCTGGCATTTTTATATCTAAAAACACAATTTCAGGTTTTGTTTTTTTTATGAATTCCAAAGCCGTTAAAGGATTTAAGTATTTACCTATTATTTCTATTTCACTATTTTTACTCAAAATAAAACTTAGTTCGTCTAAAGATAATTGTTCATCATCCACCAAAACTACTCTTAGCATATATATCCCACCCATATTTAAATTTCATCATAGTAATAAGTAAAAACTAAACACATTTTATGTTCTCCATTGGTATATATATAGTTATGTGTGTTCCAATGTTTAATTTACTAATTACTTCTAATTTAGCTTTATATAATTCACTATACTTACAAGTAGAAGTTGCAATGGACCCACAATTTTCATCATGGAGTGTCTCCATTATTTGTTTTTCCTCCATGCCAACACCATCATCATTAATTTCTATTACTATTCCTTCTTTATCTTTTTTAACAATAAAAGTTAAATTACCACCTTGATTTTTTTTCAAAATTCCATGATTAATTGCATTGTCTATTAAATTATACAACGAGTCTTTCGGAATTAAAAAATTTACATCTTCTTGAATAAAACATTTATAATTTAGCCGCTGGCCAAATCTAACCTTTTGAATGTACAAATAGGATTTTATATACTCTATTTCCTCATATAAAAAAACAATTTCCTCCATTGCATTAAAATTAAATCTTAAATAACTAGTGAGTTCTAGAACAACCTTCCTAGCCTCTTCAGGATCTTGCCTACAAAGTGCTAATATACCATTTAAAGTATTAAACAAAAAATGTTGATTAATATATAAATTATTTTCCTTATGTATCCCCACAATTTTTTCTCCTTCTAACTATTTATGCTACGCTTATTAGACAGAAACGTTACATTTAAATATTATAATATGTCTAATACTATATCGTTGTACTGTCTCTATACCTTTAGTAAAAAATAATGTCTTATATGTAAACTATTTAAATTAATAATCTTTGCCATTAATCACTGGACATTTTGAGCTTATTAATTTACTATTAATTAAGAGGATTCTATTAATTACAGTCTAAAATATTGAGGAGGTTATAATTATGGCAACTGCACATTCGTTTGACATAGTATCAGATGTAGATATGCAAGAAGTAGATAATGCAATAAATCAAGCATTAAAAGAAATCAAACAAAGATATGACTTTAAAAACACTATTACTGAAATTACCTTAGGTAAAGATGAAATTAAAATAGTATCTGATGATAATTTTAAATTGAAAGCAGTTATAGAAGTTCTTATCGGTAGACTTATAAAAAGAGGTATATCTGGAAAAGCATTAGATTTAGATAAACAGGCTCCTGAAACACTAGGTTCTGCTAGACAAACCGCTAAAATTGTAAAAGGTATTTCTACAGAAAAAGCAAAAAAAATCATTGCAGAAATTAAATCAAGTAAAATTAAGGTTCAAGCTCAAATTATGGATAATCAGCTAAGGATTACTGGTAAGGACCTTGATGATTTGCAACAAGTAATGGCCCTTGTAAAATCAAAAGATTTTGATATTGCACTACAATTCACTAATTATAGATAAGTTACATATAAAAGGTTGGTATATTTCAATATGAAATATACTAACCTTTTTATATTGAATTATGTGATATAATCAGTATAATTTTACACTAATTAGAATTTATTAAATTTATTGTATTTTTTCTAAAAATTGGGTATACTATATAAGGTATTACAAAACTGTTTAAAATGACAGTCAATTATAAATATTTAGCATAATACGTAAATGTTTGTTAAATTTTATTTTTTTAATTAAATATTTTGATAAACCTATTGACGTTTTATGTTATATTTGCTACAATTTAATTATAAATAAGTCGAAAGATGTTTGAGGAGGAATTTATTATGAAATCAACCGGTATTGTTAGAAAAGTGGATGAACTTGGAAGAATTGTTATTCCTATAGAATTAAGAAGAACTTTGGATATAGATATCAAAGATGCTTTAGAAATCTATGTGGATGGCGATCAAATAATTCTTAAGAAATATGAGCCAGCTTGTATTTTCTGTCAAAACGCAAGAGATGTTGTAAACTACAAAGGTAAAAACATTTGTAAAGAATGTCTTGCTGAATTAGGTTCAGGCAAATAATTTATAAAACATAAAAAAAAAAGAGATATCCTATGGATACCTCTTTTTTTTATGTTTTTAATCTAAATTCGCTACCACACTTTGAACAAGTAACAATAATTTTACCCTTAGATCTTGGTACTCTTAATTTCTGTGAACATTTAGGACAGTTAGTTATTATATATTTTCTTTTTTCTCTTAATTTATCCATAGGGTTATACTTTTTGATTTTATTATTATTTTGTTTCAAATACTGTTCCATAACTTTTTTTAGATCTTTAACTTTATGATTAAAATTTTTTTTTATACTTTTGAAAATATATTTTCCCTTATTTACCTTATACATATTTATAGACTTACTTCGCCAAATTGAATAGACAATAAGTGCTGCACCTAAAATCCATAAATACCCGGTTAAAAACAAAAATATACCTCCTATTAAGGTTATTTTTAAAAAACTATCCAAGTCATAAAATTCTCTAGCAAATTTAACAGACATTTATATTATTCCCCCTATTATTCTAGGAAAGATACTATTTTTTTCTATCTCTCTTATTAGTCTTATATCTATTTTATCACTATAAGTCACAAATTATTATTAACTTTCTGTAAAAGTATTTTAAACAAAAAAACTTGATCATAAGTTCAAGTTTTTTACTTTATGTATTTTATTAAATAACTTAATTTCACTTTTTAAAAAATTCAGAAACCTTATTTTTTGCCTCAGTGTTATTATTTGTTTTATCATAATGCGCCCATTCCTTTGGGTATAACCTTCTATATCTCCGTTGTAGAAATCTATCATCTATTAAAAGGACGATTCCTCGATCCTCTTCTGTTCTAATTACTCTTCCTGCTGCTTGTAGCACTTTATTCATACCTGGGTACATATATGAGTATTCATAACCGAAATTATTTTTATTATCAAAATATTCCCGGATTATTTCTTTTTCAAAACAAATCATAGGAAGCCCTACGCCGATAATTACTGCACCAATTAATCTGTCACCTTTTAAATCAATGCCTTCAGAAAATATACCACCTAAAACTCCAAAGCCTAAAATATTCTCATCTGGGCTACTATTAAAGTTTTGAAGAAACGCTTCTCTATCATCTTCTGTCATAAAATTTGTTTGAATACATAGCTTAACATTGGGATACTTTTCATTGAATTTATTACCCACTACCTCCATATATTTATACGAAGGAAAGTACACCATATAATTTCCGTTCTTAGCATTTATTACTGAATATATGTACTCTACTATTTTAAGATAACTATTTTCTCTATAATTATATTTTGTAGATATATCCTTTGCTATTATTAATTTAAGTTTATCTTTATCAAAGGGTGAATCTAAAGTTAAATGGTAATCTTTACTTTCTCCACCCAAAATTTCTTTAAAGTATAATAGTGGTAGTAGTGTTGCAGAAAAGTACACTACAGACTTTCCCCTTTTGGATGCCTCTCTTAAAAGCTTAGATGGGTCTAAACAAAATATTTTAAGGATCACGTCATTGTCTGTAGTCTCTACATAGGTTATGTATTTATCATCATAAAATTCAGCAATATGAATAAAACTGAGAGAATTAAAGTACAGTTCTAAAAAACTATCATATATATCAGATTTTTCGTTTTTAGTAAGCCATACTTCTAATAACTTGGTAAGATTATTAAGAAGATTATATATATCCACAGGCTCAGCCTTCTGTTTATAATATCCCTCATCATTACACAATTTTTTCATACTGTTCATAAATGTATTTAATTTATTCAGTGCCTTGTATAAATGGTCGTCCACACCTTTTATGTCTCTTTTAAGTCCTAAAAGCAGCTTTTTATGAATTGTAGCAGAAAACATTTCTCTAGCCCTATCTACTAAGTTGTGGGCCTCATCAACCAATATAGTATAATCTCCACTATTATCCATAAAGAATCTCTTTAGATATACCCTAGGGTCAAATACGTAGTTATAATCACATATAACGCAATCAGACCATAACGTTAAATCCAGTGAAAATTCGAAAGGACATATTTTATACTTTTTTGAATAAATCTCAATTATTTCTCTAGTAAATGTATTTTCGTTGTCTAGAATATCAAGAAGAGCCGCGTTAACTCTATCAAAATGCCCCTTTGCAAATTTACATTGTTCTGGATTACAAGCACTGCCTTTACTAAGACATACTTTATCCTTTGCCGTTAGTGTAATAGTCTTTAATTTAAGTCCATTTTCACTCATTTTTACAAAAGCTTCTTCTGCAACTTGTCTTGTTATAGTTTTAGCTGTTAAGTAGAAGATTTTTGAAGTATGACCTTCTCCCATGGCCTTTACCGTTGGAAATAATGTGGATATAGTTTTACCAATCCCTGTAGGGGCTTGCAGAAATATTTTCTTACCCTCTACAACTGTTTTATAAATAGATACAGCAAGCTCTCTTTGCCCTTCTCTATAATCTGAAAAAGGAAACTTCAAATCTTTTATACTGTTATCTCTCTCTTCATTCCACCGACTTGTAATATTTGCCCATATAAAATAGCTAGAAATAATTCCGTAAAAAAACTCTTGTAACTGATTACTAGTAAAGCTTTTAATAAATCTCTTGATTTTTTCAGTATTTATTTCGTAATAAGTTAATTGAACATTAACACTTTCAAAATTATTTTGAACTCCATATATATATGCATAACATTTAGCTTGAGCCCAGTGGAGTCCATTATAATCCTCTTCTATAAGTTCTAAATCCCTAGTAACTGTTTTGATTTCATCTATGGTGACCACCTTATTCTCAATTAAAATGCCATCACAACGACCATCAATTACAATTGTACCACCATTATATGGTATACTATGTTTTAAACTAACTTCGGCTGTGTATTCTTGTCCAAATATTATAGAATACTTTTCTCTATTTTCTTTTTGGATTTTTTGATGTGCCTTGGTACCTTCCACAGCCCTACTGCTACCCCTAAACCTCATATCCAAATCACCAGACCTTAGTACAAATTCTACTAAATTACGAACTGATATTTTTATATCTTTATTTTTCTCCATAAACTCTACCTTCTTTAATAAATAAAATCTTCATGTATAAATTTTAGTTATTCTTTCGAGAATCTATCTCCTCATCTAATTCATTTAAATACGTCCATCGCACCATTAGCTTTTCAATTTCAGCTCCTACACTTTTTTGCTGCTTTACTAGTTTTTCTAAATATTCAAAATCACTGCTTCCACCATTTATTTTTTCATTAATTTCCTCAAGTTCTATTTCTTTTTTCTCAATTGCATCATCAATTTCCGCGAACTCTTTCTCTTCTTTAAAAGTAAACTTCAAAGGCTTATCTTTCTTGCCATCGTCATTTTTACTTTTTTTATCATCTTTATCTGCTACATCATTATCCACAAGTAAATTAGAATTCTTTTCTATATATTCTTTATACTCAGAATAATTTCCTACAAATTGAACTATTTGCTGATTTCCTTCAAAGCTAAATATTTTTTCGGAAACTCTATCTAAAAAATACCTATCATGAGATACAGCTATTACAACCCCTGCAAATCCATCTAAGTAATCTTCCAAAACTGCTAGCGTCTGAATATCAAAGTCATTGGTTGGTTCATCTAAAAACAGCACATTTGGAGCTTCCATAAGAATTCTTGCAAGGTATAATCTTCTTTTTTCTCCACCAGATAATTTAGATATAAAAGAATGCTGCGTTGTTCCATCGAATAAAAATCTCTCTAGCATTTGAGAAGCTGTAATCTTTTCTCCATCGCTAGTAGATATATATTCTGCTCCTTCTTTAATATAATCAATAGCCCTCATATTTTCATTCATAGCACCATTTTCTTGATGAAAATATCCAATTTTGACTGTTTCGCCCCACTCAATCATCCCAGAATCTTGGCTTATCACTTTACTTAAAATATTCATAAGCGTAGACTTTCCGATACCATTAGGTCCTATAATACCCACTCTATCTCTCTTAGTAAAGATATGACTAAAATCTGCAATTAGCTTATTTTCACCATAGGCTTTATAAATTTTCTCTACATTAATAATCTTCTTCCCAAGTCTCGTGGAAGCCGAAGATAATTCTATCTTTTCATTTGATATGTCAATTTGTCCTTCTTTAAGTACTTCGAACCTATCTATTCTAGCTTTTTGCTTTGTGGTTCTAGCTTTTGCTCCACGTCTTATCCAAGCTAATTCCTTTTTAAATAAACCTTGTCTTTTCCTCTCAAGGGAATCCATCAAAGCCATTCTTTCAACTTTTTTTTCTAAGAACACACTATAATTGCCCTGGTAACTATATAAAATACCCTTATCAAGCTCTAGAATCTTATTTGTTATCCTATCTAGAAAATATCTATCATGGGTAATCATAAGTAGCGCACCTTTTCTACTATTTAAAAAGTTCTCTAACCAATCTATTATTTCATTGTCCATATGATTTGTAGGCTCATCTAAAATTAATAAATCCGAAGGAGTAATAAGTGCACTACATAAGGCAACTCTCTTTTTTTGTCCGCCGGAAAGGTTTCCTATGTGCTCCTTAAAATTTGTTATGCCAAGCTTTGTAAGTATAATTTTAGCTTCATTTTGAACTTGCCATCCATTAATTGCGTCCATTTTATTATTGAGATTCATTAAGGACTTTTGGAGGGACTCATCTTCTGGAGTCTCCTGTAATTTTTCTATAGTAGATTCATATTCTCTTATAACCTTCATAACGTCAGTATCACTCTTAAAGATTTGCTCCATCACTGTTGCTTCTGGGTCAAATTCAGGGTCTTGAGATAAATATTCTATATTGACCATACTGCCCTTTAAAATCCTTCCGGTATCAGGAACTTCAAGTCCAGCTATTATTTTGAGGAGTGTAGATTTACCTGTGCCATTAACTCCGATTAATCCAATTTTATCGCCATCACTTATGCCTAACGATGCACTATTAATGAGTATTCTCTCACTATAACTTTTGCTCACTTCTTCTATTGTTAATAAATTCATATATACCATCCTTTTCATGTTATAACTTTATACTCTAATTATACTCAAAAAAACACCTTAGGGCTAGTGGAAATTTATCTTAGACAAATTTCCACTAACCCTTTGATGTATTATTTAAAAATATAGATTTTTTATTTGTTGTTATCGGATCCATACCTTCATTATAACGAATAATAGAAGTGCCATAACTATGGCTGCACCAATTACAATAGGCATCAATATTTGAACTTGTGCTATAACAATGGCTACAATATCCTTCCAATTTATTCCTTCTAAATCATTGGCTTTTATCCTACCAAGTTCTTTTTCCTTACTCACAGATTCTCCCCCTTGTAACGCAATATGATTATCTCATTACCTTATATCAAGTGACAAGCTACAAAATGTTCTCCACCTACATCTCTATACTGTGGAGCTTCAATTTTACATCTTTCCGTAGCATACTGACAACGGGTATGAAATTTACAGCCAGAAGGTGGATTTGCTGGGCTGGGTATATCTCCCTTTAAAATAATTCTATCCCTCTTAATTGTTGGATCCGGTAATGGTACCGCAGATAACAATGCCTTTGTATAAGGATGAAGAGGATTATTATATAATTCATTTTTTGGTGCAAGTTCTACTAAAGACCCTAGATACATAACCCCTATTCGATGACTAATATGTTTTACTACACTTAAATCATGTGAAATAAATAAGTATGAAAAGCCCACTTTTTCTTGAAGATCACACATTAAATTTATTATCTGAGATTGAATAGACACATCAAGTGCAGATACAGGCTCATCAGCAACTATAAATTCAGGATTTAATATAAGAGCCCTTGCTATTCCTATTCTTTGTCTTTGCCCCCCTGAAAATTCATGGGGATATCTTCTTATATGATAAGGAGCAAGTCCACAAATTTCAAGTACCTCTTGAACTCTACCCCCTATTTCCTTCTTAGGTAATATACCATGATCTAAAAGTGCTTCTCCAACTATTTCCCCTACAGTAAGCCTTGGATTTAACGAACTATATGGATCTTGAAAAATTATTTGCATTTTAGGTCTTATGTCCCTTAATGCCTTTTTTGATAAATCAAAAACATTTTGGTCTTTGAAATATACTTCGCCTTCAGTTTTATTTAAAAGCCTTAGAAGAGTTCTACCAACTGTAGTTTTACCACAGCCAGATTCACCAACAAGACCTAATGTTTCTCCTTTTTTTATAGATAGAGATATTCCATCTACAGCTTTCACATATCCTACTGTCTTTTGTAGTATTCCACCTCGAATAGGAAAATATGTTTTTAAGTTCTCTGCTCTAACTATTGCTTGTTCCACTTACTTCCCCTCCTTATCCTTATATAAAAAGCAAGCCACCTTATGTCCTGGTGTTATTTCCCTTATAGGCGGTTGACTTTTTCTACAAATATCCATAACATTTGGACACCTATCACAAAAATGACATTCATCTGGCATATCAATAGGATTTGGAACTTGTCCTGGTATGGAATATAATCTATCTACCTCTTTATCTAGTGATGGTTTAGATTTCATTAAACCCACAGTATATGGATGCATTGGATTCTTGAATAATTCCGTTACAGATGCTTCCTCAATAACATTACCAGCATACATTACTACTACATACTCTGCCATTTCAGCTATAACTCCAAGGTCATGAGTAATAAGCATTATTGAAGTATTAAGTTTTTTCTTTAAATCCCTCATAATATCAAGTATTTGTGCTTGAATTGTTACATCTAATGCAGTAGTTGGCTCATCTGCTATTAAAAGCTTTGGATTACATGACACTGCCATGGCAATCATAGCTCTTTGGCGCATCCCTCCACTAAGCTCATGTGGATAACAGTTTACTATTTCATCCGCTCTTGGTACCCCAACTAGCTTTAACATTTCTACTGCTTTTTTCTTAGCCTCAATTTTGCTAGTTTTTTGATGAAGCAGAATTACTTCTTCTATCTGATATCCTATAGTAAATATAGGATTTAAGGAAGTCATTGGTTCTTGAAAAATTACAGCTATATCATTTCCTCTAATTTTTCTCATTTTATCTTCCTTGATATTTAATATATTTTCATCTTCAAATAGAATTTCTCCCGCAACTATTTTTCCTGGTGGTGATGGAATTAATCTCATTATAGACATTGCTGTGACGCTTTTACCACAGCCTGATTCTCCAACCACACCTAATATTTCACCTTTTCTAATGTTGAAACTAACATCATCAACAGCTTTTACAATGCCATCACCTGTATAAAAATAAGTTTTTAATTTTTTTACTTGGACTAAATTTTTACTCATATTATGCCTCCTAAACCTTTAGTTTTGGATCGATGGCATCACGAAGTCCATCTCCAAATAAATTTATACCCATTACTGTTAAGAAAATGCATATACCTGGAGGCGCCCAAATCCAAGGTTTAAATTGTAATGTATATAGGTCAGTAACTGCTTGAACCATTTGACCCCAAGATGGTGTTGGTGGAGTAACTCCAAGTCCTAAAAAACTTAAGGCTGATTCAGTTAAAATTGCACCACCTATGCCTAAAGTAGCTGAAACTATTATTGACGCATAAGTATTTGGTAATAAATGATTTAATATTTTTCTCTTATCTTTTAGACCTAATGCTTCTGCTGCCTGCATAAATTCTTGTTCCCTTAAAGATAATATTTGACCACGAACAATACGACAAAGCCCTGGCCATCCAAGTAGTCCAATAATAAACATAACTACATACATCCTATACTCTGTAGGAACCCCTAAATCTGACATAACTGCTGCTAGCATTATAAGTAGTGGAAGTCCCGGAAAGCATAAAAATACATCAACTAACCTCATTATTATTCCATCTATTATTCCACCGTAGAAGCCTGCTATTCCACCTAGTATGCTTCCAATTAATACTTCGATAACTACAGCTAGTACTCCTACAGAAAGAGATATTCTGCCTCCATACATTACTCTTACCAAAACATCTCTTCCAACATCATCTGTACCCAATAGATGTGTAAAAGATGGAGGTGCAGATACATTAAATAAATCTATGGTTTCCATACTATAAGGGGATAACATTGGGCCAAAAACAGCCATAAGCACCATAAAAAGAAGTATATACATTCCAAATATCGCTAATTTATTCTTCTTTAATCTTTTACGTATTAATTTCCATGGACTCAAAATTTCTTCGTTTCTCATATCCTTCATATCTAGTTTTATTTCTGATTGCATTTTAACACCCCCTATTTTAGCCTTATTCTTGGATCAACTACAGCATAAGTAACATCTGCAATTAAGTTTCCAAGCAAAGTTAACACCGCAAATAAAATATTTACTCCCATCAGCAGTGGATAATCTCGTCCACTTACTGCATTAAGTGCTATAGGACCAATACCTGGCCATATAAAAATTTTCTCTGTGATAAAAGCTCCAGAAAACAAAATAGGAAGCCAAAATCCTAATAGTGTAATAACCGGAATCATTCCATTTCTAAGAGCATGTCTATATATAACAACCTTTTCTCTAAGGCCTTTTGCCCTAGCAGTTCTTATATAATCCTGCCTTATTACCTCTAGCATACTTGATCTTGTATATCTCATAAGACCTGCAACACTACCTAGCGTAAGAACAATTAGCGGTAGTATCATATGACGCCCTACATCTAACACATAAGCAATTCCCACTGCTGTACTTCCAGCGGTAGTCATACCAGAAACCGGTAACACTCCCAAGTCTACAGCAAATAATTTAATAAGAAGCATACCAAAAAAGAAAGAAGGCATCGAAATACCTATCAAAGCAAAGACTGTGAAAAAGCCATCAAATTTTGAATATTGCTTTGTAGCAGATATTACACCTATAGGAATTGCTATTAATACACTAAGTATTAATGATAATATAGATAGGTAAAAAGAATTCCATATATATGTATTCATAACTTTACCTACAGGTTGTTTAAAGTTAGTTGATTCGCCTAAATCACCCTTAAGTATTCCACCTGCCCATGCAATATACTGCTCAGGTACTGATTTATCTAACCCCATTTGGTGTCTTAACTCTATCTTTCTTTCTGCTGTTAAGCCTTTATCCATTTTGCCTGTTAATGCATCCCCTGGTGCCAATTGAACTATGAGAAATATTACTATAGATACCCCTATTAAAACTGGTATCATTTGCAGCAATCTTCTAGTTATATACTGCCTCATGATAATCCTCCTTTTTTTAAACTATGCTTGGTTAACCCAAGCATAGTAAAATATATAATTTGATTCTAGTTTTATCTACTTATTTTTTAGCCTCACGTGGAGCTAATTCTGCTTCATAAAGTTGATAAGTAAACCTAATATATGGAGATATACTTATACCTTTAACTCTTGAACTTACAGCCCACATTTCTTTACTTTGATCAAGCAAAATATATGGTACTTGTTCTGCGAAAAGTTTTAACCATTCTTTGTATAGTTTAGTTCTTTCTTTCACATCTGTAGTCTTAAGAGCATCTGCCATTATTTTTTCACTTTCTTCATTTACCCAATTTCCTGGATTGTATCCCCCTAGCTCTGCTTGTTTTTTAGAGAATATTCCTGATGGATCTGGATCAATACTTAAGCTCCAAGACATATTGTACATTTCAAATTTTTGTTCGTCATAAACCTTTGTACATAAGGTGTTAAATTCCATTAATTCAGGAACAACACTTACTCCAATAGCTTTCCAATTTTCTTTTACTATTGGAATTAAGAGTTCTACATATTTACTTCCTTGATATGTCATCCATTTAATTTCTAATTTTTTACCATCTTTATATCTAAAACCATCATCTTTTTTAAGCCAACCTGCTTCATCTAATAATTTATTTGCTTTTTCAGGACTGTATTCATATTTAGGTATATCATCAGTATATGCCCAAGAAACTTGTGATACTGGTGCATTACAAACTTCAGCATAGCCTTTATATCTAGCTTCTATAAACCCTTTTCTATTTAAACCATAAACAAGAGCTTGACGCACTTTTACGTCTTTCAATTTTTCATCTTTAAGATTTAAGCCTATATAACCATATCCATTCTGTGGATAAAGCTGCATATCTATAAATCCTGCTGTTTTAAGCATTTGAATATTTTCTGGTGACGTTCCAACTCTATCCATATCCACTTCTCCAGTGGATAATGATTGAACCATAGTCTCAGAATTAGTAACCTTAAATATTACCTTGTTAATTTTAGGTTCGCCCTTAAAATAATTAGAATTTTTCTCAAAACTAGCTTCTTGACCTGCTTTATACTCTTTAAATAAATATGCACCACTACCCATTGGTTTTAAAAATAAGCCTTTTAATTTAGCCATATCTCCCTTTTCAAATCCATAATAGGCTTTACTCATAATTCCATATCCAAAATCAGAACTTAAAGCTGGTGCCTTAACTTCTGTTAGTGTAAAGGAAATAGTATAATCATCTATAACCTTTATGCCTGACACTGTTTTAGCGTCGCCTTTTTGGTATTCCTTGTACCCAACCAATTTATCAACTGCATCTGTTCTAGATCCATCGTACTTTGGATCACAAAGAGCTGTATAAGTAAATTCTACATCCTTAGCAGTTAATTCATCTCCATTACTAAACTTAACATCTTTATTTAAATAGAATGTATAAGTTTTATTATCCTCTGAGATATCCCATTTTTTAGCTACATTTGCTATAGGATTTCCTTGCACATCATTTAACATTAATCCATCAAAAACTATCTCAGTAACATAAGAATCATCCGTTGAGCTCGCATATATAGGATTAAATTTCCCTTCTGGTGCTGTAAATCCGACAATTAGTGTATCCTCTCTGTCTTTTGCAGTTGCTGGCAATTTTTCTGGACTCACAGCAGCAATAACTTCTTGTGCTTTTAAATCTTTAGCTGTTCCCCCTACACCACTTTTACCACAACCTGAGATTAATAACGTCATAGACATGGCTAAACTTAAAAATCCAACTACTCTCTTTTTCAACTTTTTTCCCCCTTTAATTTTATAATAAATTCTTTTTTGCCATTTGATAAAGCCAGTATTTGAATGCTTTGCTTTATCAATTTAAATTATTATAGCTTATATATTCTATACTTTCAATATATTTTCTTCGACCTCAAATTTTTCTTTATTTACTGGTTTTTACTTCAAATTTAATATTATGTAATATTTAGTCATAATATAGTATTAATATTAAGATATCCCATTTATTATATTAATAAAGTTAGCTTAACCATTTTAGTTGTATCAATTATTTATTATCATGTGTTTCTAATAACTATTACAAATACTGTGTTTGTCGGATTAAATTGCTAAAAAAAATTCACAATCTTTGTTTAGATTGTGAATTTTAAGTTAATAATTTTTATTTTTAATTTTATTTATTTTTTATAAATTCAAGTCACATAATTTTTTTCTAAATAAAATACTTTTTCAGCTCACTAAATATTAAATTTTTTTTGTTATTTCTTTGTGTATATTAATACGCATAAAAAAATCGCCTTTCGGCGAAGATTTTTTATTACACTATAAAATGATTTTATTTTTTATACGCATTTAAAAGCGGATTATTAATTTTCTTTTGTTTAGCTAAACTTATTTGATACTCTACTAGTTTGTTTTGCAAATCAATTACTTTATACTTAGAGGATTGTAGTTGAAATCTCATTTCCTTATTTTCTACTTTAATTTTTTTATTTACTCCAATATATTCTTTAGCAGAATCTCTCATAGCTGTAAGCTCTTGATTACTTTTTACGTTCTCTTGCTCTAAGGTTTTTACATAGTCACTATTTTCTATGTTTTTGCATTTATCCAGTAGTTCCTGGTTATATGCTTCCATATGGTTTAACTGTTTTTTAAGACCTTCTAACTGCCCCATTAATTCCTCATCATGCTTTTCTAAATCTGCAACCTTACTTGAAAGTTCGTCGCAAAGTGAATTACTTTTAAACGTTTCGTCACCTAAATTTAGAGCAGTTAAAATCGCTGCTGAGGAAGTGTTAAGCTTTTCATTGTTACCCATAATGCACTTTATTTTCTTGTCAACATAGCTAGCTACAACATGTAAATATTCTTCTTTTTCGTTGCCTTTTAAATTGTATTCAATACCATTGATCTTTATTGTTACAATGTTCATCTAAAACACCCTCTTAGACAGATTAGTTACATTCATTGTACCACAATACAGATTTTATTAAAACCAATATTTTCAAATTATGAAATGAAATATAATCCCCTTATCACTAAGGGAATTATGTTTATAATTTTTATCTAAGCTCAGCACCTAATTTATGCTCAAGGGTCCTTAATATTTTTTCATGAACCTTATTTACTTCTTCATCCGTTAATGTCTTATCCTCGCGTCTGTATACTATAGCATAGGCTATACTCTTCTTACCTTCAGCTATTTGTTTACCTTTATACACATCAAATAACTTAACACTCTCTAATATACTCCCACCTTGTTTTACAATTACATCTTCAATGTCTTGAACTAGAATTTCGTCTTCAACTATAAGTGCAATATCTCTTGTTACAGCTGGAAATTTCGGAAGCGACTTATATTTATTACTAGAGTCTTCATGTTTATATAATAAATCCAAGTTTAATTCTGCTATATAACATCTCTCTTCCACTTCATAATTCTCTGATACCACAGGATGAATTTCTCCAACCACTCCTATTAGTTCTCTTTTTACATATAAGTTGGAAGTTTTCCCAGGATGGTAAGTAGGGTTTTCACATTCTCTTTTAAATGATGTATTTTTTATTTTTAGACTGTCTACTACATTTTCAACCACACCTTTTAAATCAAGATAATCAACATTTCCATACATTCCTATTGTTAATATGTTTTTTTCTTCTGGAAGCTTATTAAGGTCTTCGTTAGGTATATAAACCTTACCTATTTCAAATAATCTAGCTTCTTCATTATTTCTTGAATAATTTCTACCTAATGATTCCATCATAGATGCTATAGTTGTAGTTCTCATTATACTATAATCTTCTCCTAGTGGATTTTTTATAGTAACTACATTCCTAAGCTCACTATCCTCTGGAACTAAAATTTTATTAAACATTTTAGGGCTTACAAATGAATAGCTTATAGATTGATTAAGCGCACTACTAATTAGCGAAAGCACTACTTTATCTTCTAATTTTTGCTTTTCACTTTTTCCACTCCTAGAAGTTTCACATTTTGGAAAAGTAGATGGTACATTATCATAACCATATATTCTAGCTATTTCTTCTGCTACATCTTCTCTTATATTTATATCAGATCTAAATGAAGGTACCTGTATAATCAGATAATTGCCTATTATTTCTGTAGATAATTCCAATCTATCAAGATATGTCTTCATATCATTTTTAGATATTTCAGTTCCTAAAAAGCTATTAATCCATTTAAAGTCTACTTCTAAACTATGAGGCTTTAGTTCTTTATGATATACATCGATACACCCCTGCATTATTTCACCAGCACCTAATTCCTGAATTAAATTGCAGGCTCTATCTATTGCCATTTTTGCAAGTTCTGGGTCTAAATCTTTTTCAAACTTTGTAGATGCATCTGTTCTTAATGATAATTTTTTAGAAGCTAGTCTTATGTTAACTCCATCGAAGTTTGCACTTTCAAATATTACTCCTACAGTATCTTCTTTAATTTGAGAATTTAAGCCTCCCATAATACCTGCAATGCCTATAGTTCTGTCTCCATCTTTTATAGTTAATATGCTTTCATCTAATTCTCTTTCTACTTCATCTAAGGTAGTAAATTTTTCTCCAATGCTAGCTCTTTCAGCTACTATATTATTAGTAGTAATTTGCCTAGCATCAAATGCGTGCATAGGCTGACCAAGCTCTAACATAACAAAGTTTGTAATATCAACTATGTTATTTATTGGTCTAATTTCTGCCTCAATAAGTCTTTCTTGCATCCATTGTGGAGATGGCTCTATTTTTACATTTCTTATTCCCTTTAACATATATCTTCTGCAAAGTTCATCTTTAACTTGAACCTTATATATTTCTTCCACATTCTCATCGGAAGTAGCTTTATAATCTAGCGCTGGTTTTCTATATTCTACGCCTAAAGTTGCAGCAGTTTCTCTTGCTATACCGAGAATACTATTACAATCTGGTCTATTAGAAGTTATTTCAAAATCTATCACTACACTTTGAAGTTTCAAAACTTCTTTTATATCTTTACCAATAGCTGTATCCTCTGGAAGTATCATTAGTCCATGCACAGGTTCATCCCCTGCAATTCCAAGTTCTTCTTCTGAGCAGAACATGCCGTTTGATAGTATACCACGAAGCTTGCCTTTTTTTATTTTTAATCCCCCATGTAAACTTGATCCATGAAGTGCAACAGGTATAATATCTTGTTCACCCATATTAGTGGCTGCTGTAACAATTTGTATTGGCTGCTTTAGTCCTATATCAACTTGACATACAACCAGCGTGTCGGCATCTGGATGTTTTACTATTTCAATTATTTTGCCTGTTACAACATTTTGAATTTCAGCACCTGATATAATAACCTCTTCTACTTTTGAACCAGACATTGTAAGCCTGTCGCCTAGTTCTTTTGATGAAATATCTATATCTACATAATCTTTAAGCCATTTAACTGGAACTTTCATTTAACATCCTCCTAGCAATTAATATTTTAGAATTGTTTTAAAAATCTCATATCACTTTCATAAAGTGCTCTAATGTCATCTATTCCGTATTTTAACATTGTAATTCTATCTAGTCCAAACCCGAATGCAAACCCGCTATAAACTTCTGGATCAATCCCACAATTTCTTAGAACCTGTGGATGAACCATTCCACAACCCAAAAGCTCTATCCAGCCGCTACCACTACAAACTTTGCAACCTTCACCTTTACACACAAAGCAAGTTGCATCCATTTCTGCTGATGGTTCTGTGAATGGGAAATGGTGTGGTCTAAACTTCATTTCCATTTTATCTCCAAACATTTTTTTCGTAAATAATTCTAGAGTTCCCTTTAAATCAGCAAAAGTAATACCCTTATCCACTACAAGTCCTTCAATTTGATAAAAAATTGGTGAATGAGTAGCATCTAGTGCGTCTGAACGATACACCTTACCAGGAGAAATCATTTTTATAGGTGGCTTCTGTAGTTCCATAGTTCTTATTTGTACTGGTGAAGTTTGTGTTCTTAAAACTACGCTATCATTTATGTAAAAAGTATCTTGTTCTCCTCTTGCAGGATGGTCCTTAGGTATATTTAAAGCCTCAAAATTATAGTAATCCTTTTCTACCTCAGGCCCCTCTTCAATAACGAATCCCATAGATAAAAATATTTCATTTACTTTTTCGAGAGTTAATTCTAATGGATGTCTTTTACCTACAGTTTGTTTTTTCCCCGGCATAGATATGTCTATCACTTCGTCTTTTAGCTTTGTTTCTCTTTCAATATTTTTTAAATCATCTGTGGCTTTAGTTATAAGAGTTTCTATATCCTCCCTAACTTCGTTTGCAAGTTTACCAATAATTGGTCTCTCTTCACTTGATAACTTACCCATTCCTCTTAATATTTGTGTTAATTCTCCTTTTTTACCTAAATACTTAACTCTGATATTCTCTATTTCCGTTTTAATAGCAGCTACTTTTAATTCTTTTAAAGCTGCAGCTTTTATAATTTTTAATTTTTCCTGCATGATGAATGCCCCTTTCATATTTATGTAATTTTTAGATTCTGTACTTTTTTATAAAACAAAAAAAATCCACCCCTTATAAAGGGACGGAATATCCGCGTTACCACCCTAATTGACTGGAAACCAGTCCTCTTAGATAAAATTATCGATTCTACCCGCTAACAGTTACTTTGTTTCACTGTTAGAACTCCGGAGTGAACTTCAATATAAAAACTTTTTAAGTAAGCTCTCAGTCAAAGGCTTCTTATCCCTGTACCAATTTTTATATCTACTATCTCCATCACAGTTTATTATTTATGAAAGTATATCAAATATTATAACCGTAACCAGTAAAGATTTCAACTATAAATTAAAATTGTTTTTTTGTCTCACTACTTCATAAATCATAATTGACGCTGCCACAGCTGCATTTAGTGACTCTGCCCCGCCAGGCATAGGAATTTTTATTTTAAGATCAGATAAGTTGTATACTTCCTGGCTTATTCCATTTCCTTCATTTCCAACTGATATAATAACTTTTCCACTTAAATCTATATCGTAGAAATTTTTATCGCATTCCAGTGAACTAGTAACTAATTTAAAGCCAACATCTCTAAGTTTTTTTACTGTTGATAAATCACTATCATAAATAACAGGCATTTTAAAAATAGATCCCATTGTAGCTCTTAGTGTTTTTTCATTATAAATATCAACTGTCCCTTTTGTAATTATAACTCCAAGTGCTCCTGCTGCGTGGGCAGTTCTAATTATAGTCCCCATATTTCCAGGGTCTTGAATTTTATCAGCCAGCACATAAAATCCATTGTCATATTTAATCTCTACTGATTTATTTCTAACTGTAGCAATAATACCTTGAGGATTCTCTGTATCACAAATACACTTAAATAAGCTATCACTAACGCTAAAAACTTTAGTGTTTTTCTGTATCTTCTTTTTCACAGCGGAGTTTTCATATTTAAACTCACCACTAGCACTTATGAAAATTTGAACTACTTCAAAATTGGAATCTAATGCCTCTTCCGCAAACCTAAATCCCTCAACTAAAAACATATTATTATCTTTTCTATATTTTTTTTCTTTTAATCTCTTAATCTCTTTGATTGTTGAATTATCCTTACTACCAATATACTCCAAATTGAATACCCCTTATTTAATTAGATTTTCTAATTTATTTAGTTCTTCAATATTACCTATTGCCACTATAACATCACCTATTTCAATAATATTATCAGCTGAGGGAGAAATGTCAATATCATCATTTCTTTTTATAGCCATTACATTTATGCCATACCTGGCTCTTATATTAAGTTCTCTAAGTGTCTTATTATGCCATTCCTCAGGGCTAACAACTTCAGCTATACTATAATCTGGAGATAATTCTATATAATCTAATATATTGGATGACACTAAATTATGAGCAACTCGTACACCCATATCTCGCTCTGGGAAAACTACTCTATCTGCACCTATTTTATATAATACCTTAGCATGTAACTCATTCGTTGCCTTGGTAATTACATATTTCACTCCCAGTTCCTTAACTAGAAGCGTTGCTAAAATACTAGCTTGAATATTCGAACCTATACTAATAACCGCACAATCAAAATTACGAATACCAAGTGCTCTTAAACTATTTTCATCATTTGCATCAACTTGAACTGCATGAGTCACGCTATCTGATATGTTTTGAACTGTTTCTTCATCAAAGTCAACTGCTAATACATCATTTCCCGAAGCATATAATGTCTCCGCAACAGACGTTCCAAATCTTCCAAGACCAATAACAATAAACTGCCTTTTACTCATTAACTACACCCCTATCCAATTAGAATTTTTCCTTCAGGATATTTTATATTTCCAGATTTATATTTTCTATTAGCTAATGCAAGTATTATAGTAAGTGGCCCTACTCTCCCTGCATACATGGTAATGCATATTATTATCTTCCCTACAAATGATAACTCTGTAGTTAAACCTAAGCTTAACCCTACCGTAGCAAATGCTGAAGTAGCTTCATAAAGTAAATGTTCAAAGGGAACACTTCGCTGCTCTGTTATAGATAATACCATGGTAACTACTATAACAAGTGTTAGAGAAATAGCAACTATTGCAAAAGCTTTATATACAAGATGTTTATTTATTCGCCTTTTAAATATTTCAGTATCCTCACGTCCGCGGGCCACAGACACTACTGTCATAAGGAGAACCACCACCGTAGCAGTTTTTATTCCACCAGCCGTAGAACCTGGAGATCCACCAATAAACATTAAAATCATTGTTAGGAATTTCCCTGCTGTAGTCATATCAGCCGTTGATATAGAATTAAATCCAGCTGTTCTTGGCGTGATAGCTGCAAAAATAGAAGATAAAAATTTGCCTTTTATAGACATCCCTTGCATAGTGGATGGGTTACCCATCTCAAAAAGATACATAAATATTGCTCCTCCAACAATTAGCCCTAAAGTCATATAAATAACTACTTTAGAGTGAAGTGAGAGCCTTTTAATTGACGTGCTGTTATAGATTTCTACCCATACGTAAAATCCTAGCCCACCTACCACTACTAAAGCTGACACTGTAAGTATGATTACAGCATTATTAGCATAACCAGTAAGGCTATTAAAGTTTCCCATCAAATCAAACCCAGCATTACAAAAAGCAGAGATTGCATGGAATACACTATAATAAATTCCTTTTGCTATACCAAACTCAGGAATAAATTGAGTAGAGAATAGCACTGCACCTGTTATCTCAACAGAAAGTGTAAATAACAATATGTATTTAGCCATTTTTACTATGCCTTGTAACGAATTTGAATTCATAGCTTCCTGCATTACTAGCCTTTCCTTTAAGGTTATTCTTTTTCCTAAAACCAAAAAAACCAGTGTAGTAACAGACATAAATCCAAGCCCGCCTATTTCTATAAGTGACATTATCACTGTTTTACCAAAATAGGACCAGTATGTTCCCGTATCTACAATTACTAGACCCGTAACACATACAGAAGACGTAGACGTAAATATACAATCTATAAGTGGTGTAGATTCACCGCTTACAGATGCTATAGGTAAGCTTAAAAGTATTGCACCTATAAATATTATAGCAGCAAAACCTATTGCAAGAATCTGAACTGGGGTATAGATGTTTTTCCTTTTAAGAACTTTAATAGTTGAAGCCAAATTAATCACCTCTAAATTTTACCAATAGTGGTATATTGCTATATTATATCACTTACCCTGTTTTTGTCAAAATGCAAGAAAAAATGTAGCCTAAAGGCTACATTTATAAATGTTTTTAAGCTTGTAATTGTTTTTTTGCAACTTCTACTAATTCAGCAAAAGCTTTTGGATCATTTATTGCAATTTCAGAAAGCATCTTTCTGTTAATATTTATGCCTGCAAGTTTCATTCCATTCATAAATCTTGAATATGAAAGATCACTTAATCTAGAAGCTGCATTGATTCTAGCTATCCAAAGTTTTCTAAAATCTCTTTTCTTTAATTTTCTTCCAATATAAGCATTTCTGAGTCCTCTCATTACTGCTTCATTAGCTGTTTTAAATAACTTACTTCTTCCACCATAGTAGCCTTTTGCAAGTTTTAATACTTTTTTATGATTTTTACGAGAGTTAACTGCTCTCTTAATTCTTGCCATTTATAATACCTCCTAAGCACCATTCAATTATAAGTATGGTAACAATTTCTTCATTGCTTTTATTTGAGTTGTTGAAACATATGTTGTTTTTCTAAGATTTCTTTTTCTTTTAGGACTTTTCTTTGTTAATATATGACTTGTAAAAGCTTTCGCTCTTTTAAGCTTTCCTGTTCCTGTTTTCTTAAATCTTTTTGCTGCGCCTCTATGTGTTTTCATTTTAGGCATGATAAAATTCCTCCTTTCGGTTATGCTCTTTTAGGAGCTAATATCATTATCATATTTCTTCCCTCTTGCCTGGCTGGTTTCTCAACAATATAAATATCACCGAGTTTTTCTACAAAAGAGCTCAATATCTTATGTCCTACTTTTGAATTTTCAATTTCTCTTCCTCTAAATCTTACTGTTATTTTTACCTTATCTTCATCCAATAAGAATTTTTTGGCATTGCTAGCCTTAATTGCGATATCATGGTCTTCTATTGTTGCACTCAATCGTATTTCTTTAAGATTAACAACCTTTTGTTTCTTTTTAGCTTCTTTTTCTTTTTTCTGTTGTTCATAAATAAACTTACCATAATCCATTATTCTACATACTGGTGGTTTTGCTGTAGGGGACATCATAACTAAGTCTAGGTCCTTTTCTTCAGCAAGATGTAGAGCATCTTTGGTATTCAATATACCTAATGCGGATCCATCAGCTCCTATAACTCTTATTTCTCTATCCCTTATATCTTCATTCATCATGAAATCTTTGTTTTTACTAATAGTTTTCACCTCCTAAGTCTTTTAAAAAAATTATAACTATCTAAATAAATAAAAGGACGGCATGTGCCGTCCTAATAGTAACAGTTTTAAATTACTAATTAACCTGACTAGCATAACTGTTAGGTGAGAAACGGCTGTTTCTTCTTGTGATACAGAATTTTATTATATTAAATTATTTTTTATATCTTCGTTCACAACAATTCATATTATACTATTTTAATGTTTGCTTGTCAATACTATTTTGTTTATTATAAATATAAAAATTTTACTACCAACCCATCGTTCCTTTTTTTATATTTTCACAGGCAGAACACTTATCACAATAATAGACTCTGTTCACAAAAACCTTATTTATAGTTTGTATTAACTCTTTATTTTTACAATGATCTACACAATGTATAATTATTTTTTTAGGAGCGTTGGTTATTATGGTGCTAATTATAAGTTCTTCTTGATTTTCTTCCGAATCAAATTTAACCCCAGGTAGCTCCATAATCATATTTTCCATTAAATCATTTCCTTCTATATCTCTTAAGTAATACTCCCCATTTTTTCCAATTATAATATTAACTTCATCTACCTTGCTCTCTTGAACTTCTACAAAGTATTTTAAAAGGTTTATAAACTCATCATATTCTTTTTCTATCATATACTCTTCTACAACTTTATCAACTACACACTCTAAATCCAATCTTAGTGCTTTTGCCCTAAAGGTTAAGAATCCCCTTATATTAATCTCATTATTTTCTTCTATGCAATTAGTTATTTTATCAATAACAATATTTTTTCTATTCATATAATATACCATACTAGGACCAGATATAGACCCTTCACTAAGAAGTGCTTCCAAAATTTTAGGTTCAAGTTGATTTATTTCATCATGGCCCAGAAAAAAATACGTTTCAGTTAAAAAACTACCCAATCCGCTTTTACAAAATTCCCTTACTACTATTTTGTATAACATATTTGCAACATGCAAATTAAATGTTTTGATACTACTACGACTTAAGTTATCATCACTACAAAAGAATTTTATAAAGTGAGTATTTTCTACTATACACTCCGATATACCTATAATTACTTTTTTATTTTCAAAACACTTTTTAATGTCTTTAATTTCATCCATAATGCATTCCATACTGCTATTATATACAACAGTTAATAAAAGCATCTAGCACACTCCTTTCTTATAAGATAGTATGTGTGTAATACTTGCGTATATGCAAAATAGATATAACAATTATCGACATATTGCAAAGTGCAGTAGTTTCATGATATAAAGTATAAAGTAGGTTTTATTATTTTTTTTAAAAGGAGTGCGGTAATGAAAAATGTTATTGTTGATTTCAGAATCCATAATGAAGAAAAACTACATTTAATTTCACTAGGATATAACGTACTAATTTGCCCTCCTAGCAATCTCTTATACGAAGCCATATGTGGTCACCCTGATATGCTCATTCACATTGTTAAAAACAATATTATAGTGCATAAAGATATGGATGAAAATTTTATACAAACCTTAGAATCATTAAATTATAATATTTATAAAACAAATGCATCACTTCAAAACAAATATCCATGCGATGTACTTCTTAATTCACTATCTATAAGTAACCTTTTTATTCACTCAATTAATTTAACCGATACTAATCTTTTGTCACTTCTAAAAGATAAAAAATTAATAAATGTAAATCAAGGTTATACAAAGTGTTCTACTTGTGTAGTCACAGATCGTGCAGTTATAACTAGCGACATTTCTATTGCCAATGCATTAACTTTCGAAAAAATAGATGTACTATTAATCCCCCCTGGCGATATTATACTTCCAGGTATTGACTATGGTTTTATAGGTGGTGCAACCGGGCTTATCGAAACTAACGTGTTGGCTTTTTATGGTCACTTAGATCACTATTTGTATCGAAAAGAGGTATTGAGTTTTTTAAAAAAACACAAGGTAGAACCTGTGTTCTTAAGAAATGGAAAACTAATCGATAGAGGAAGTATTTTTAGAGTCTGAGTTTTTCTTACTTAATGTGATAATTCTTTTTCTTTACTGCTTGTTAATAATTCACTATATATAAATATAATGATAATTACTAAACTTAATATAATAAAACTAAAAGACAGAATTTTATTCTCTATAAAATTCGCTATAATAGGCATTGCTAAGAGCGAATAGATTGTGATTAAAGGGTATGCTAATTTTATAAGTTTTCGAGTTTTCACGAATTCAGACATACTAATAATAACTAATAGTATTATAATTATTGGTACCATCATTGTTGGTAATTCAATTTTCATTATCATCATTATAAATCCAGCCAAACCACTGATAAATAAAAGTATTTCTAATATTATTGTTATTGATTTCATTTTCATAAATATCATCTCCATACTAAATCATTATTTAATTCATATGATGAAATAACTAACTTTATGATTACAAAATAAAAAAGTAGCCTAACTACTTAAATATCAATAGTTAGGCTACTTTTCTTTTACTTTGGAGGCGCCACCCGGATTTGAACCGGGGAATAAAGGTTTTGCAGACCTTGACCTTACCGCTTGGCTATAGCGCCATTATTTAAATTGTGGAGCGGGAGACGAGATTCGAACTCGCGACGTTCACCTTGGCAAGGTGACGCTCTACCACTGAGCCACCCCCGCAACATTTGGTGGCTAGACCAGGAATCGAACCAGGGACACGAGGATTTTCAGTCCTCTGCTCTACCGACTGAGCTATCCAGCCTTATAAATTTTAAATGGCGACCCAGAACGGACTCGAACCGTCGACCTCCGCCGTGACAGGGCGGCACTCTAACCAACTGAGCCACTGGGCCATATGTGGTGGGAACAACAGGGTTCGAACCTGTGACCCTCTGCTTGTAAGGCAGATGCTCTCCCAGCTGAGCTATGCTCCCACATATCTTCATCAGACTTTTACAGTTTACATTATTTCATAAAACTTGTCAACACTTTTATTACTTAAGTGTTTTTTTATTTAAATGTTTACTTTTTATCCAATGAGCACATTACTATATTATAAAACTTTGTTAGAGTTGTCAATAGCAAATAATAGTGATATTCACAGCCATTTACCTTATGCTTCACAATTAGAACATTTACTCTACTTTACATCGTTTTTAAAAATTTGGTAATATACTCATATATTGAGTAGTTTCCTTGAAAAAGCTTTACTATTATTTATTAATTTACACTTTTTAATAATTTCCCAATAACTTCATGATTAAATTCATAATTCTTATTACAAAAATGGCATTTAATTTCTTCTGTTTTACCATCATTATATAATTCTTCTAAATCCACTTTGCCTATACTTATTAATGCCCTTTCAACTCTTTCTCTACAACAATCGCATTTATACATAGGCACAATTTCTTCATGTATTTTAAGCTGCATATCTTCAAAAATAAATTCTAAAATCTCTTCAATACTCATCCCTTTAGATATAAACTCTGTTATAGAAGGAACCTCTTCAAGTCTATAAGTTATTATATCAGCTAAAAATTCATCAGCACCAGGCATCATCTGAATTATAAACCCACCTGAAGCTTTGATGCTCATGTCTGTATCTACTAAAACTCCAAGTCCCACAGCTGAAGGGGTTTGCTCTGAAACAGTGAAGTAATAAGCTAAATCATCTCCAATTTCACCTGTGCTAATAGGTACTTGCCCTACATATGGTTCCTTTAGCCCTAAATCTCTTATTACGCTTAAGTAACCGTCAACACCTACCGCACCACTTACGTCTAGTTTCCCCTTACTATTAGCAGGTAAATCTATATTGGGGTTTCCTATATATCCTTTTACGGTTGAATCTGCATGGGCTGTTACAAGCACTCCTTTAGCCTCTCCTCCACCATTAATCTGAAGCGTTAAACTATCACTCTTGGACTTTAACATAGTTCCCATAAGAACACCTGCTGTAAGCATCCTTCCTAGTGCAGCCGCTGCTGTTGGAGCACACTTTTGCATTGTAACTCCCTCATTTACTAAATCCGTAGTTATGGCTGCAATTATCCTAACTTGACCTTCCTTAGCTGTAGCTCTCACTAATTTATCCATATATATGCCCCCTATTAATCATTTTTATTTTTTAGCTTCTTTAGCACATAACATATTCGCTCTGTATCCCTTTCCACTACCTTCTCTTCATAGTTATCTAGTTTTTTTAGCACTTTAAATCCTATTTCCTTTAAAACATTTTCTATATATTCTTCACTATAAGCTCTTTCTGCATGATGCTCATCAAATCGTCTATATACTTGTCCCTCTTTTACAAAAAATATCAAATTCATATCTACTATGTCATTTTCTAAATAATTTTCCCACATGTACACTACATCGTCTGAATCATAATTATAAGTATTATTACCAAGCACGCTTGTAAGTTTATAATAAGAATTTATGTCAAAAATAAATAAGCCATCATCTTTTAATAAATCATAAACACCTAATAAATATTTTTTAAAATTTTCTTCTTCTAATATATAGTTACTAGAATCCAAACAACAAGTTATGAGATTAAATGTATTATTCAAATTAAGAAGACAAATATCTTGGCATATAAATTTTGCTTTTATACCTATCTCTCTCATTTTTTGCTCTGCTTCACTTAACATATCAGAAGATAAATCCACTGCCCATATATTCTTAAATTCACTTGCAATTTCTACAGTAAGATTTCCTGTACCACAGGCTAAATCTAAATAACTATCATATTCGATATTATGTTCACTGCAAATACTCATTATATTTAAAGCCCATGATTTATAATCAATATCAGAATTAATTAATTTATCATATATATGAGCGAACTCTCTATAACAATCCATACAAACATTTCTCCTTTTTTAGACATTTCCTTTCTAAAACTAAAAGGTTCTCCTTTTAGAACTAAAAGGAGAACCTTTTAGAACTATAATGGTATATAATATTTTAACCTATACATAAGCTATTGTCCAAATTATTTTATATAAATCTTTTGTGAAATATTCCACAAAAACTATTTTAAAAGTCTTCGTTTTTAGGAAGATTTATTATTTTCTTTCTTTTTGTCATTAACCCCCCAACTCTACCAGTTTCCTCTGCTGTCAGTCCACTCCAACCATAAGCCTCTATTTTATCTGTTAATCCTAATTCTTCGGCTATTTCATATTTTAAGGTTTCACGCATAGTCTCATTTTTAGTTAGCTGTTTATTTGTTTTTAATTTAGCTTTTATAATTTTTTTTAAAGGTGTTTTACCCATGATATCCCTCCAAATTGTAATATATATTATTTTAAAGTTTTAATATTATCTAATATTTTTTACAATTAGGAGTTATTTTATTCATAATAAAAAAAGAAAAGTATACAATACTTTTCTTACAAAAAAAATATAGTGGGGTAATATTTATTACCCCACTAATGAATTCATTGCTGCTGTTTAACATTTTAGAATAGTAAAAGTTATTTTTTTAAGTTTAACTTATTATCATATAAATGACACGCAACAAAATGTTCTGGTTCTATCTCTATCATCTCAGGCTTAACCTCTCTACACATATCCATAGCCTTATTACATCTATCAACAAATTTACATCCATTAGGAGGGTTTATAGGACTAGGAACATCACCTTCAAGCATTATCCTTTGTCTAGTCTTTTCAAGCACTGGATCTGGCCTTGGAATAGATGATAACAGTGCCTGAGTATAAGGATGGAATGGTTTTTCATATAACTCATTACTTTTAGCAACTTCTGCAAGTGCTCCAAGATACATTACGCATACTCTATCTGAAATATATCTAACCATTGAAAGGTCATGAGCAATAAACAAAAATGTTAACCCATATTTTTCTTGTAGCTCTTGAAGTAAATTAACTACTTGAGCTTGAACAGAAACATCTAAAGCTGATATAGGTTCATCACATACTATAAAATCAGGATCTACTGCAAGGGCACGAGCTATTCCTATTCTCTGCCTCTGTCCACCACTAAATTCATGAGGAAATCTATTTGCATGTTCCTTATTAAGTCCAACCAAACTTAATAATTCATCAATTCTTTGCTTTCTTTCTTTTCCGTAACTAAGCTTATGAATGTCAATACCTTCTGCAACAATATCAGATACAAGCATTCTAGGATTTAAAGAAGCATAGGGATCTTGAAAAATCATTTGTGCACGTCTATTATATTGTTTTAAATCTTTCCCCTTTAGCTTATGCACAGATTTGCCTTCAAACTCCACAGTACCTCCTGTAGCCTCATAAATTCTTAAAATAGTACGTCCACATGTTGATTTTCCACAACCTGATTCTCCTACAAGACCTAGTGTTTCACCCTTATAAATATCAAAGCTTATATCATCAACAGCTTTTAAATATTGATTTTTCCCAACATAAAAGTATTTTTTTAAGTTTCTTACACTAAGAAGTATTTCTTTTTTATCCAGTTCAGCCATTTTAATTGTCACCTCTTTTTTCAATAGATTCTATTGGTCCTTTAAAAATAATAGGAGCTTCTACCTTAGGTGCATCAGGATGACTTAACCAACAAGCAGACCCATGCCCCTCGCTAATAATAAAACTAGGAGGCATTTTTTCTCTACAAATTTTCATTGAAAATTCACATCTATCTGCAAATGGGCATCCAATTGGAGGCGCAAATAAATCTGGGGGTGTACCTTCTATTGAAGATAATTTATTACCAGCCTTAACAACATCTACTCTTGGTACTGAACTTAAAAGTCCCCAAGTATATGGATGTTTTGGGTTATAATATAATTCTTCAGTATCTGCATATTCTACGATTTTCCCTCCATACATAACTACTACTCTTTTTGAAATATTAGCAACAACTCCCAAATCGTGAGTAATCATTATAATAGAAGTATTTATAGTTTTTTGTAAATCCTTCATAAGCTCAAGTATTTGAGCTTGAATTGTAACATCCAAAGCAGTTGTAGGTTCATCAGCGATAAGAAGCTTAGGATTACATACGAGTGCTATTGCAATCATAGCACGCTGACGCATTCCACCAGAAAATTGATGTGGGTATTCGTTTACTCGTCGTTCTGCATTTGGTATTTGAACAAGTTTTAACATATCAATGACCTTTTTATCCGCTTCGGCTTTGGTAATATCGCTTTTATGACTCTTAAGTCCTTCTAATATTTGCTTTCCGATGGTCATAGTAGGATTAAGAGAAGTCATTGGGTCCTGAAATATCATACCTATCTCTTTACCTCTAATCTTCCTCATTTCCTTATCGGACTTAGTAACTATATCTTCACCATTAAAAATAATCTTACCGTTTTTAAAACGTGCAGGTGGTTCTGGGTTTAGCCTCATTATAGATTTTGCAGTTACAGATTTTCCACAACCAGATTCTCCAACAATAGCTAAAGTCTCTCCTTCAAATAAGTCAAAGGAAACGCCACGAACTGCTTGAACCTCACCTGCATAAGTATCAAAAGAAACTTGCAAATTTTCAACTTCTAATATTTTCTTTTTCATGTGTGTAACCTCCTATTTCCTTAATTTAGGATCAAGTGAATCCCTTAGACCATCACCAAGTATATTAAATGCAAGCATAATTAAACAAAGTACAGCTGCTGGTATTATAAGTAAATGTGGGTATTGATAAAAAATCTTTGCTCCATCATTAACTAGAACTCCGAGTGATGCATATGGTGCTGGTACACCCAGCCCGATGAAACTTAAAAATGCTTCTGCAAAAATCATTCTTGGAATCATCATAGTCATATTAACTATTATTGGTCCCATACAATTTGGTATCAAATGCTTAAAAATAACTCTCCTTGCATTTGCACCTAATGTTTGTGATGCAAGGACATATTCACTGTGTTTTAATCTTAAAACTTCTCCACGAACCAAAACTGCGGTTGACATCCAACCTGTACATGCAAGCACAATAGTAATGGTAACAATACCTGGCGTCATTATAATGGATAATAACATTATATATAGCAAAGACGGGATAACCATAAGAATTTCAAGAATTCTCATCATTATGTTATCAGACATTCCACCAATATACCCAGATATCCCTCCATATACAACTCCAAATAACCCTGTAAACAGCACTGATGTTACTGCAATAAGGAAAGAAACCCTTGTGCCTTCCCATAACCTAGTCCATAAATCACGGCCAAGGTCATCAGTTCCAAGCCAATATTTGCTGTTGAATTTCTTATCACCACTTGTTTCTATAACTAAACTACTGAAACTTTTTTTGAAAGTTACCCCTCTAAAATCAGGGTCTTCTTTTAATAATTTTTCACCTTCAATATTCAATTTATCTACAATTGAATCCCAATCATCTTCTTTTGTTGTTGTTATCTCTAACTTAAACTCTTTTTTGTCTCCTTGGTAAGATGATTCAGATTCATCCCCAACAATAAAACCTAACTTTCCACCTTCTTCTTTAAGTTTAGCACTAGTAAATTTCAATTTAGTCTTTCTAAGGTTAGGTCTATACCTGTTATACTCAAATACAGAATTGGAAGATAATTTTAAACTTCTCTGATTTGAAAGGATAAAGGTTTGATCTTTTAAACTTAATACTTGCCTTCTATAATTATGTCCATATAGTTGTTTTGAAATTATTGGACCAACCAATGCCAAAACAATTAATAAAACTAAAACCCAAAAGGATATTATAGATGGTTTACTCTTTTTTAATCTTCTATATGAATCTTGTAAATAAGACATACTAGGGCGTTTTATGCTCTGCGCAGCTTCGAGGTTTTTACCAACAAGTTCGAATTGCTCCTTTTCCATTTTGTCCATTTAACTATTCGCCCCCTTTTTTCGATACTCTAAGTCTTGGATCTATTAATCCATATAATATATCAACCATAAGAAGGGAAAATATTATTAGTAAGGCATAGAACATTGTTATGCCCATGGTCATAGAGTAATCCTGATCTACAATAGTAGATACAAAATATTCGCCAAGTCCTGCAACAGCAAAAACCTTTTCAATAACAATAGATCCAGTTATGATAGCTGCAAACAATGGTCCAAGTATCGAAATAACAGGCATAATAGCATTTCGAATTACGTGACCCCATATAATTTTAGTAGTTGTGAGACCTTTGGATTTTGCAGTCTGTATATAATCTTGACCAAGTACTTCAAGAGTAGTTGAACGCATTAATCTAGCTACAAAAGCTAAAGTACCAAGTCCCAAAGCAAATGATGGCAATATCATTGAAAGTGGACTACTAGTTACGGTAACCGGAAGCCAACCTAAAACCACGCCAAAATAGTAAGCAAGCAGTGGACCCATAACAATGCTTGGAACAGATACCCCTACAATTGCTATAAAGATTACAATATAATCCGCCGCTTTCTGATGTTTGAGAGCTGCAATAACCCCTAAAAGCAGTCCGAAAAATGACGAGTACAACATAGCCCTCCAACCCAAAGCAAGCGACTTTGGAAAACTATTTTTTATTACTTGAACTACTGGACGATTAAGATATTTATAAGATAGTCCAAGATCTCCATGAACTAAGTTATTCATATATTTAACATATTGCTGAGAAACAGGCAAATCTAATCCGTATTTTTGTAATAAAGCTTGTCTTAATTCCGGCTTCATCTTTGGATTATGAAAAGGATCTCCTGGCAACGCTTTCATTAGCGCAAAAGTTATAGTTGCTATGCAAAACATTGTTATAATTGCAAAAAATATTCTTTTAATAATAAATCTAACCATCCTTTTACCTCCTTTATGTAGAAAAATACAAATTTCTTCAATTGCCTATTTACATAAGGAAGGGTATACGTTAAACACATATACCCACTCCCTTATTTTTAATTGATAATATTACTTAAGTTATTTTGCGTTTTTTGCTGCCATATCTACATTAGCCCAATAGAAATCTACACTTGGACCTGCGCCTCTAGTAACAACGTCAGTTAAGTAATTTTTAAAAGTATAATGAGCTATTCTGAAATATTTTGGTACAATAACCATTTCATCCATTAACATTTTTTCAGCATCATATAAGTAACCCATTCTAATTTTTGGATCTGCTTCATTCTTAGCATCTTGAATTAATTTATCATATGCTGGACTATTATACTTACCATGATTATTTCCATTAGTGGATTCAAATAGATCTAAGTATGTCATTGGATCCATATAATCAGGTCCCCAACCACTAGAGCAAATACCAAAGTCTCCAGTTTTAAGTCTAGATAATTTGTCACCCCAAGCAACTGGTACAAGTTTAACATCGATTCCAATAGCTTTTAAATCTGATTGTAATTTTTCACCTTGTTTTTTAGAGATATCTGACTGATCTATTAAAACATCTTGTATTGGTAATTTTTCAAGTTTTAATTCTTTAAGTCCTAGTGCTAAAGCTTCTTTAGCCTTATCTACTTGATGATCTTCAATTAAAGCTTTGGTATTTTCCTCACGGAAGGACTTTTCAAGACCAGGGAAGAAATTTGGAATTAATGAAAATGCTGCACCATCTCCTATTGTGATACTTTCTACTAAACCCTTACGATCTTGTGCTAAAGATATAGCTTTTCTTACATTAACATTTTCTGTTACTGCATTGTTAAATAAGTTAAACTCAAGATAAAATACACTATAATCAGGCTTATCAATTAAATCTTGTAGTTTATTTTGATCAAGCACTGCTTTATCTTGAAAATCCTTCAAGTCATTAGCTTGAATTGCGGAACCGTCTAAAGCTCCTGTCTTTAAAAGATTTGTTCTTGTAGCAACATCATTAACAACTTTAAGTTTGATTGTATCAATTTTTACATTATCCTTATTCCAATAATTAGGATTTTTTTCTAATATAAAGCTGTCTTTATGCTTCCATTCTGTAATTTTCCATGCTCCATTACTGTTTAATCCTGTAGTTTCAAGAGCGTAGTCACTTTTATGAGCTTCATAAAAAGCTTGATTTACAGGTGCAAAAACAAAATTAGCAGTTAATCCTACAAAATATGGTGTTACTTTTGAAAGTTTAATCTCAATACTTCCATCTTTCTCAGCAATTCCAACCTTTGACCATAAATCTGCTTTCTTTGTATCATATGCTGTCATCATATCTGCTGGCATTTTTTTAAATGCATCACCAACCGTAGAACTCAACGCTGCTTTCTTATCTTTATCTTTCTCAGCATCGCGTTCTTCAACTAAAGCTTTAAATTTTGAATCTTTTTCAGCATAGTAAGATTCAGCAGTAAAACTTGCATAGTCTGCTGCTCCTTCAATGTAATCAGTCAGCAAAAATCCATATTGACTGTTTCCATCAAGTGCAAGCTTCCATCCAAAGAAGAAATCCTTAGCTGTAACCTGTGTTCCGTCAAGCCATTTTGCATTTTTGTTAAGTTCAAAAGTATAAGTATTAGTTGCTTCATCTAAAGTCCATGTTGATGCAACTCCAGGTTCATATTTACCTTCTTCTTTACCAAAACGAACTAAACTTTCCATATACATATTTGCAATTTGGAAGTCGATTTGTCCCGTCATCTGTTGTGGATCCAAAGTTTCAGGTTCATCTGAAGAATAATAATTTAAAACCTGTGGTACGTTGTCTTCTTTCTTTACCTCATCTGTTTTTTTGTTGCATCCAGCAAGTACAGTCGTGGATACAAGCATAGCTACTACCAAAGACGCCAATAATTTTTTCTTTTTCATTTTACATAATCCCCCTCTGTTTAGTCAATATAACCAATTGTTTCCTTGATATATCTAAATCACAAGAAAATAAATTTTTATTTATCTCCTGTAAATTTATTCTGATAATAGAAAAAGCTTATGGATCGTATGTATTAATTATCATCTGTCTGAATCATGCATTGCTTATGCTTGCAATTGTACAAATTATTAATCTTATTTTTTTTTATATTATCATAAATATTTTTAGTTGTCAATGAATTCAATCACTTTACATAATTATAGCATGATTTTCAATCACTAATTCAGTCACTTACAAACTTCCAGTATAATTATTTTTTTGAAAAAAATTTTATATAGATGATACAATATAAATAGGTTTTATCATTCGTATCAAGGTATATCAGCATAAATTTCATATAATGCTACAATAGTGGTAGTCTTTAAAATATAGTATCAACTAAGAATTAATCATCTTATTAATTCATATTCAATAATATTTTGAATATTACCTTGCAAAATTTTATTTTTATGAATCGGATTATTTTTTTAAAAGTATATAAATTTTCACTTAAGGGCTATATAATATAATAAAGAAAAACATTTAGTGGTGTCGTGATAATATGAGTATTCTTTTAATGTATTATTCATTAACATAAAAAAATGTTTCACTAATCCTAATATCAATTAATAAATATATAGTAATAATATAAAAAATAGTTTATAGAGAATAACTATTAATACCTGTTATTCATTCTATATAACTACCTGGAGGTAATATTATGCATATTTTCAAAGGTTCTGGTGTTGCAATAGTCACTCCATTTAATGAGAGGGGAGTAAATTTTGAAAAACTGGAAGAATTAATAGAATGGCACATTAATTCCAAGACAGATGCTATTATAGTATGTGGCACTACGGGAGAAGCTTCTACTATGTCGGATCAAGAAAAAAAAGAAACTATAAAATTTGTAGTTGATGTGGTTAATAAAAGAATTCCAGTAATTGCCGGCACTGGAAGTAACGATACTGCCGCCACAATAAATATGAGTAAATGGGCAGAAAAAATAGGTGTGGATGGACTTCTTGTAATTACACCTTACTACAATAAAACTACTCAGAAAGGCTTAGTTCAACATTTTACTGCAATTGCTAGTAATGTATCTTCACCAATAATAATATATAATGTTCCTTCAAGAACAGGTCTTAATATTAATCCATCCACACTTCTAAAATTGTGCGCAATTCAAAATATTGTAGCAATTAAAGAAGCAAGCGGTAATATAAGTCAAATAGTACAAATCAAGGCATTGTGTGGTGACAACTTAGATATCTATTCTGGTAATGATGACCAAGTTATACCTATTCTTTCCTTGGGAGCTATGGGAGTTATATCTGTTACTGCAAATATAATTCCAACGGACATTCATAACATGTGTGAATTATATTTCCAGGGTAATCATGAAGAGGCGCTAAAAATTCAGCTTAAGTCTCTAGCTCTTAATAATTCATTGTTCATAGAAACTAATCCTATACCAGTAAAAACAGCTATGAATCTTATGGGTATGGAAGTAGGTCCTTTAAGGCTACCATTATGCGAAATGGAAGAAACAAATTTACAGATTCTAAAAAAAGAATTAACAGCTTATAATATTCCTTTAAAGGAGGACATCAAATGATTAAAATGCTTCTAAATGGGTGCAACGGCAAAATGGGTAAAATTATTTCTGAACTAGCTTCTTCTTCCTCAACTATTTCAGTTATTGCTGGTGTTGATAAAAATTCATCAAATTTAAACTATCCATGCTATAACAATATAAATGATTGTAATAATGATGTAGATGTTATTTTAGATTTTTCAAGACCAGAGGCTTTAGATTCACTATGTAAATATTCTAAAGAAAAGAATATTCCTATCGTTTTCTGCACTACTGGTTATACAGAAGAAGATTTATCCAAAATTAATTCTCTTAGTAGTGAAGTTGCAGTTTTTCACTCTGCAAATATGTCTATAGGTATAAATATCGTTAACAATATACTCAAAACGATTAGTAATACGCTTTATAAGGATTTTGACATTGAGATAATTGAAAAACATCACAATCAAAAGGTAGATTCACCTAGTGGAACCGCTCTACTTCTTGCAAATACAATTAAAAATTCTATTAAAGATGAAACTGTCTTCGTCAAAGGACGCGATGGCATAGGCAAGAGAGATCATAAGGAAATAGGAATTCATGCTATAAGAGGTGGAAATATTATTGGCGATCACGAAATCATATTTGCCGGCAAAGGAGAATGTATTGAAATTGTGCATACTGCAATATCAAGAGAAGTTTTTGCAGTAGGTGCACTTAAAGCCTGTGAATATATATACAAAAAACAGAGTGGCTTATACAGTATGGATGATGTAGTTAATATGTAACCTTTTTAAAGAAAATCAACCTCTAGAGTACAAAGTACTTTGAAGGTTGATTTTTTTATTCTAAAGTTTTAAGCCATTTTTCCATTCTATCTAAACCTTCCTTTAACATTTCTAAACTGTAAGAATATGAAATTCTAATAAAGCCCTCTCCTCCGAGTCCAAAAGCTGACCCAGGCACCACAGCAACCTTACCTTCATTTAATAGTCTATCGCAAAACTCTTCACTTTTCATAGAATATTTCACTATAGAAGGAAATATATAAAAGGCACCCCTAGGCCTTGTTACATCCAAACCCATTTCATTCAATCTTTTATAAACATATTCACTCCGCTTTTCAAATTCAACTTTCATATTATTTACATCGTTCATACATGAGATTAGCCCCTCATATGCACCCCATTGAGATATTGAAGGTGCACAAGAAACATTATACTGATGCACTTTGATTATATTATCCATAATATATGTACTAGCACAAACATATCCTATCCTAAGACCCGTCATGGAAAATATTTTAGAAAATCCTCCTACCAAAATCACTCTATCTCGAAGTTCATTAATTTGAGCTAAAGAATAGTATTTTTCATAACACAAGGAACTATATATCTCATCGCTTATTATATAAATATTTTTTTCTTTTAAAATTTGAAAAAGTTTATCTCGCCCTTTGCAGGATAATGCAGCACCGGTAGGATTAGAAGGATATGACACCACTAAAAGTTTAGGATTTTCTTCATTAATAATTTTATTTAATTCATCAAAATTAATAGTAAAATCGCTATTAAGGTTATAATTAACTACATCTGCTCCGAAAAGCTTCACACAACTCTCGTAAGCTGGATAAGCTGGCGACGGCACCAGAACTTTATCTCCAAAGTTTAAAAAGGCTGCAAATGCACTTAGTAGTGCCTCACTTCCACCAACAGTAACAACTATCTCATCAGCTGAGTAATCAATACCAGTGCCACATAAGAACTTAGAAATCTCATTTCTCAATTCATAAATACCCGCATTTGAAGTGTACTCCGTTTTATTTTCATTAATAGCTGAGATCATAGCCTTTTTAATATTTTTTGGCACAGGAAAATCAGGTTGACCAAGAGTCAGTGAAATTGCTCCTGGAACCATTGTAACTTTATTGAAAAATTTTCTAATTCCTGAAACTTCCACATTACACACATTATTCGAAAATATATTATTCATAATTACCATCCTTTACTTAAGCTTTTAAATTATTAACATTTTACTATAAAAACAGATAAAAATCAGTAATTTTCAAGCTTTTGTAAAGAAAAATAATATTTATGTTTAAAAAATGTTGGTTTTGCTATATGCTTTATAGATAAATTTGTTTTATGTAAATGTATAAAAACAACAATTTGACTTAATACTTAGAGTACGAGAGGAGAAAAATTATGAATTATGATTTAACAGATCCATATGAAATTGCAAGGTATATAAAAGAAGCTAAAAAAGCTACTCCACTTAAGATATATATCGATGGAGATTTATCACAATGCCAATTTGGAAATATAGAGAATTTTGGAAGTGGAAGTTTCTATATACTTTTTGGAGAAAGTACAGAGGTATCAGATTTTTTAATAAAGTATAAAGACAAAATTAAAAAATTTAAACTTGAACAAGACAGACGAAACTCTGCCATTCCACTAATTGACATGAAAAACATTGATGCAAGAATTGAACCAGGTGCGATTATAAGAGATAAGGTTACCATAGGTAAAAATGCCGTTATAATGATGGGTGCTGTAATTAACATAGGCGCTGAAATTGGCGATGAAACTATGATTGATATGAATGCTGTTGTAGGTGCAAGAGGAAAACTTGGCAGACGGGTCCATTTAGGTGCAGGTGCCGTAGTTGCTGGAGTTCTAGAACCACCTAACAAAAACCCTTGTGAAATCGGAGACAATGTACTAATTGGTGCAAATGCTGTAATACTCGAAGGTGTGAAAATTGGAAACAACTCTGTAGTTGCAGCAGGATCCGTAGTTGTAAATGACGTTCCTGAAAATGTTGTAGTTGCTGGAACTCCAGCAAAAATAATAAAAAATGTTGATAATGGTACTAAAGAAAAAACTAAACTGCTTGACGATTTAAGAGGTTAAAAAAGGGCAAGTATTACTACAAATGCAATTCACTGTGCTAAGTAATTCTAAACCGATTTTAATGAAAAATGCTAAAAAGTACAAACTCGCTACCCCTTAGTATTCCTCATGGGGGCACAACAATTCTCAATTGTTGTGTGCTCAAACATGTACTTTTCTTAACGCATTCTTCATTAAAATCAATTTGAATTACTAAAGCTTGTTCATATGCATTTTACGTATTACTTGCTTCTTTAACATATTAAATGAATCCAATGGGACTGTATGAAATGAAAATAATACTATATAACGTCTAGAGCATCAAAATTATGCTCCTCATCATTCATATCTGATTCTTCTATATTTTCACCATCTTTATTGACTTTTTCCATTTTGGATATAGATACTTCATATGCCACTTTTTTTATAACTTCATCCTCTGATAATTTCTTTTGGTATTCTCTACTTTGAAGTCTCCCCCAGATTCTTATATTATCCCCTACTTCAAGACTTTTGCAAAATCTAGAATTTCTCCCCCAAGCAATTGTAGGTATATAATCAGATTTATTATACAATCTGTTAACTGCTAGTAACATATCCGCAATCTCTCTTCCAAAAGGAGTCGTCCTATATATTGGGCTTTTACAAATAAATCCATCTAAAAATATTTGATTTGGATTTTTACTGCGTTCTTCACAAATTTTTATATCTCTAGCAAATACCGTTAAAATCAATCTATTAGATCCATCAACAAATTTATTATAGGATCTAAGCTGGCCTTCCACTATAAATTCATTTCCTATTTTGATATCAATACCTGCAATTAATCTTTCTGAGATTGTTATAGTTAAAATATCCGTTGTTTCACTTAATCTCCAAACCTCAAAATCAAATACATAAAATCCTTCCCCATACATTTCATGACTAAATTTTAACTCAGATACAATCTTTCCTTCTAAATAAATCTTGTTATTTAACATAATATTATCCATTCATAACCCCTCTTTCCCTTAGTTTTTTTTAATAAGCTTTCCTTAGAATATAAGTATTCAGTTTTATAATGTAATATACCTAATACTGAGATAATTTTGTTAGTATGTATTTTGCCAAAATTATCACTTATTGGTATTTACATTATAATACAAATACATAATAATTACCAATACATTTAATATTTATTTTTGTATTTGTTTTCCTGAGCCATTTATATAATAATTACTTTTATATATAAGGTCTGATATTTTAACAAATTCATAACCCTCAGCTTTTAAATAATCTAAAATTTTAGGCAAATTTTCTGGTGTATATTTTGCATTATTATGAAATAAAAGTATGGATCCTGGCTTAGTTTTCTTTACTATTCTATTATACTCAATTTCTGCCCCTTGTTCTTTCCAATCAATACTATCAACATCCCATTGAATGCACTTATGATTTGTAGATTCTACGGTTTCAACTACTAAATTGTTATACTCGCCAGATGGGCATCTAAAAACCGTGGTTCCTTGCCCTGTTATAGACATTATTTTAGCATCCGTTATGGCTATTTCATTAATCATTTTCTCTTTAGATATTGTAGTCATCATAGGATGCTTATTAGAATGATTTCCTATTTCATGCCCACTTTCATACATGATCTTTAACTTATCCGGATACTGATCTATCCACGCGCCCACTATAAAAAATGTTGCTTTAGCATTGTACTTGTCTAATATTTTTAGTATATCACCTGTTTTATCCTCCCCCCAACTTACATCAAATGATATTGCAATCTTTTTCTCTTTAGTATCTACGTTGTAAATTGGTAATCTGCGTTGTTCACCAAAAAAAATACCACTGATTTTTGTGTTATAAACACCTAAAGCCCCTAAAATGCCAATAAAAAGCAAACAAAATACTACTAACACTTTCTTTATATAATTCATCCTCTGCCACTTCCTCCTTACATCCCCTGTATATTTATACTTAAATTTATATTCTAAAAATTATTATATATGTATAATTCTATTTATATAATTATTAAAAATAAAAAACACCAATAAGTATTAGTGTTTTTTATGTTATAATATATATAGTTAATTTTATAGATAGTCATAATTGTTTTGTTCGCATGTAGACTACAAGGAGGAAGAGATATGTTTGAAGATGCTTTAGAACTCGCTGAAAATAAGCTTCTTTTACTTTATATATTTTACAAAATAAAGCTCCCTATTTCTAATATTCAAATAACGCAAATCATCCTAGAAAATAATTTTATAAATTATTTTACATTACAACAATATATAACTGAACTCATAGCATCTAACTTGCTTTTGCATAATGAAAAGCAAGGCAAACATAGATTAGTCATTACCCCAAAGGGAAATAATGTTCTATCCTTATTTAAAGACAGAATTTCTGAAAATAAGATACAACTTATTGATGACTACTTGAAAGCTCATCTTGACAATATCAAAAAAGAGCTAAGAGTTAGCGCTGATTATACAATAGAAAACAGCAATAATTATTTAGTTAATCTAACTGCATCAGAAGATACTTTTACACTTATAGACATTAAACTTAGTGTTGCTTCTAACAAGCGTGCACGAGCTCTGTGTGCTAAGTGGAAAGACAATCCATCAGAGCTTTATACTAAGATAATAAACCTTCTTATTGATGACTAATCTTCTATAGAAGCTTAATCTTCTATAGAAGTGCCATTCCTGTAGGTTCTCCGCCAATAGTAATGGCTTTTTTATTTTCAGTTATTTTATCAATCCGAATAAGTAAGTTATTATAATTATCACCTACATACAAATATTTTTCATCTTCGTGTATTCCTCTAGGCATGCCTCCAACTTCTATTTTTTCTATCTCTTTATAATTATTTATATCTACTATACTCACGGTACCATCTCCAAAATTTGATACATAGCAAAATCTTTCATTAAAATACATGTCTACAGGTGAATTACCAACGGGTATTTTATATAATACATTAAAGTTCTTTAATGAAATAATACTTATACTTCCCTTGCTATCCATACCTATGTTGCTCTCACAAACTAAAATATAATTTCCATCCGCGGTAATTACTGCTTTAGTAGGATAAGCTCCCACCCTAATGCTTTTAATATTTCCATTTTGTGCACAATCAATTATTGTAATGCTATCGCTATTCATATTTGCTACTATAATAATATTTTTCTTTTTACAAATATATATACTATGTGGTAAATTCCCACAAGGTATTGCTTCTACAATGTGATTTTTTGCTAAATCAAATACTATTATGTCATCAGAATCTCCACAAAGAACATAAACTTTATTATCATACACTGATAAATCATTACAGTGCATTCCTATAAAATAACTTTCAGTTTCATAACTATTAATGTTGACCATAGAAATACTATTATCATAGCTGTTAGCTGTTATAATTTTATTTTCATGAATATATATACCATGAGGACCAATTCTTTTGAGACTATCTTTACCTAGATATATTTTTTCTTCTTCTATAAACAAATCCAAATTAACTTTTGATATGCAATCTGACGAAGTATTACATACATATAGCTTTCTCAAATTCATCACCCCCTCACATCCATAATATGAAAATAGTAATAATATGCTAACAATCTTTTATTAAAATTTAATTATAAATGCTAAAAAAAAAGACACATATTAAATTATAATATGTGTCTTTTGCTTTTTTTAAAAAACTATTAATAGTTATGTTTATTTCGTATAATCCTTCTCATATCTCCCGCCATATATAACGAACCTGCTACTAGTACTAAATCCTCTTCCTGACAATAGCTGAGAGCTTTTTCATAAGCCTTCTCATAATTTTCAATGGACTCACAGTTAGTGGTATACTTTTCCACTTGAACTTTTAGTTCTTCTGAAAGCTCTGCCCGTATGCTATGGGGTGTAACTGCAATAACTCTACTTACCTTTGGTACTATAGTTTTTATCATCTCTTCAACTTGTTTATCCGCAAGAATTCCTAAAATTAATATTATCTTATTGTAGTCAAAATACATGTCAATACTTTCGGTAAGGTTTTTTATACCATCTATATTATGTGCTCCATCTATAACAACTAATGGTTTTTGATGCATTACCTCAAGCCTTACTGGCCATTTAACTGTTTTTAGACCTGTTAATATATTCTCTTTATTTACTGTAACCCCTTGCAAAATAAGTTCCTCTATAACATGTACTGCCACGCAGCAGTTTAGTACTTGATGCTTTCCAAGGAGTGACAAATCAATAATATAATCATTATTTTTTGTAGTTTTAATTTCTATTTTTTGTGTTATCGCTTTGTTATCGGTATATATCGTTCCTTCTACCTGTGTGATTGCAATTTGTTTTAAATTCTCTTTACCTAAATATACAGCTGAATTTCTTGGTACTTTTATTAATTTACATTTTTTTAAAGTACATATTCTTTCGATTACTTCTTCACTTTGTTTTTCCTGAGGAAACATAATTACAGGAATTCCTTCCTTAATTATTCCTGCTTTTTCATAAGCGATTTTATCCAAGGTATCTCCGAGTATTTGAGTATGGTCTAAACTAATGGAAGTAATAACACTTAAAACAGGTATAATTACATTTGTTGAGTCAAGTCTTCCTCCAAGCCCTACTTCAACAATTGCAAAATCTATTTTCTTCTGAAAAAAGTATAAAAAACCTGCACAGGTTATAATTTCAAACTCTGTTGGATTACTATACCCTAGTTCCACTACCTTTTCTACTGCACTAGAAACCTCTGTTACAATATGACTTAAATCATCTTTAGATATATTTTTATTATTTATTTGAATCCGTTCTTCAAATTCTTCAATAAACGGAGAGGTATATGTACCTATATTATATCCAGCTTCCACTAAAATGTTAGCTACCATAGCAGTTGTTGACCCTTTTCCATTAGTTCCTGCAATATGTACACACTTTATTTTTTTATGTGGATTTCCTAAAAGCTCTAATATTTTTTCTGTTCTTTCAAGACCAAGTTTGCTGCCAAATTTAGCTGTGTTTTTTATGTATTCCATAGACTCAGTATAATTCATATTTATCTTTCCTTTCAAAATAGGTTAAGAACGGTTAATTCATCGTTTGCAGTGCTACACTTTTTTTAAAGTTCTCCTATGTTTCATTAAAACATAGGAGAACTTCAAATTAAAGCTTATTTTAGATTTTCTATACTTTGAATTACTGAATTGTACATTTCTTGATATTTAACGCCTTTAGCTCTTTCTTCCTCAACTACTTCTACTGGAGCTTTATCTGTAAATCTTTTATTATCAAGTTTCTTCTCTACTCTTTCAATTTCTTTTGCTAATTTTTCTTTTTCTTTATTTAATCTTTCTAATTCTTTTTCTAAGTCTACAAGTTCAAGTAGTGGCATATAAACCTCTGCGCCTTTAGTTACTACTGTAACTACATTTTCTGGTACTTCATCTTTGGAATTTAAAAATACTACCTCACTTGCTGATGCTAGTTTTTGAAAATATACCATTCCTTGTTCAAAGGCTTCTTTTTTTTCTGTTGCATAGATAAATGTTTTTGCTTTTCTTGAAGGTGGTACATCCATATCTGCTCTAGCATTTCTTACATCCTTTATAGCTTCTATAATATAGTTCATACACTCTTCAGCTTTTTCATCTTTAAGAACTTCTTCATACTCTGGCCATTTAGCAATAGTTATAGATTCATATTCATTGTCTAAATGAGTATAAATTTCCTCTGTTATAAATGGCATAACAGGATGAAGAAGTTTAAGTCCAGTTTTGAGTACAGTGTTTAATACATTTAATACTATACCCTTCGACTCCCCATCTTCCGCATATAGTACTGGCTTAACAAGCTCAATATACCAATCACAGAATTCTGTCCACATAAAATCATGAGTCTTTTGAAGAGCTATTCCTATTTCAAACTTTTCGATGTTTTCTGTAACTTCGTATGCTACAGTGTTCATCCTTGACAATATCCACTTGTCCGCTACACTGTAGTTTTTATTATCTTTGTACTTGTTCATTAACTCATCATTTACATTCATCATAACAAATCTAGATGCATTCCAAATTTTATTTGCAAAATTCCTTGCTGCCTCAACTCTTGACTCAAAGAATCTCATGTCACTGCCTGGTGCATTTCCTGTAGCAAGTGAGAATCTTAGTGCATCTGCACCGTATTTTTCTATTACTTCAAGTGGGTCTGTACCATTCCCAAGAGACTTAGACATTTTTCTTCCCTGATCATCTCTAACCATTCCATGCATTAATACCGTTTCAAAAGGTACTTCTTTTAAATTATAAAGCCCTGAAAAAATCATCCTTGCAACCCAAAAGAATATAATATCGTATCCTGTTATAAGCACACTTGTTGGATAAAAATATTTTAAGTCCTCTGTATCACTAGGCCAACCAAGTGTTGAGAAAGGCCATAATGCTGAGCTAAACCAAGTATCAAGAACATCTTTATCTTGCTCCAAATTTTTACTATTACATTTAGTACAGTTTGTTGGCTCAGTTGAAGCAACAATTATTTCCCCACAATCTTTGCAATACCATACTGGAATTCTATGTCCCCACCACAATTGTCTTGATATACACCAATCTTGAATATTTTCCATCCAATTGAAATAGGTTTTTTCAAATCTCTCTGGAACAAATTTGGTTTTCTTTTCCCGTACAGCATCTATAGCTGGCTTTGCAAGTGATTCCATCTTAACATACCATTGTTTCGATAACAGTGGCTCTACAGTGGTAGAACATCTATCGTGGGTGCCTACATTATGAGCGTGGTCTTTTATTTTAACCAGTAGCCCTTGCTTATCTAAATCTTCTACAATAACCACTCTTGCCTCATATCTGTCAAGACCTGAATACTTCCCATAACCTTCACATATCGTTGCATTTTCATTCAAAACCACTATTTCAGGTAGATTATGTCTCTTTCCGATTTGGAAGTCATTAGGATCATGTGCTGGAGTGATTTTAACTGCACCTGTACCAAACTCTAAATCAACATAATCATCCGCAACTATTGGTATTTCTCTATTTACTATAGGAAGAATTATTTTCTTACCTACTAAATGTGCATAACGAGGATCTTTAGGGTTTACAGCAACTGCTGTGTCTCCAAGCATAGTTTCCGGCCTTGTGGTAGCTATTTCTAAAAATTCATCACTACCTGCTATTGGATATTTTATATGCCAAAAATAACCTTTCTGTTCTTCAAATACTATTTCTGCATCAGAAATTGCTGTCATACATTTAGGGCACCAGTTTGTTATCCTATTCCCCTGATAAATAAGTCCCTCTTTATATAATTTAACAAAAACTTCTCTTACTGCGTGATTTAAATTCTCATCCATAGTAAAGCTTTCCCTTGTAAAGTCGGCAGAACAACCCATCTTCTTTAATTGACCTCTTATTTTCTCTCTATATTCATCAGTCCATTCCCAAACTTTTTCAAGGAATGCTTCCCTTCCCATTTCTTTTTTCTTTAGACCCTGTTTTAAAAGTTCATTTTCAACCTTTACTTCTGTTGCAATACTAGCATGGTCTTGTCCTGGAAGCCACAAAGTGCTATATCCTTGCATTCTTTTAGTTCTTATTAAAATATCTTGGAGGGTATTATCAAGAGCATGCCCTAAATGTAACTTTCCTGTAATATTTGGTGGTGGCATCATAATAGTAAAGGGTTTTTTATTTTTATCTACCTCAGGTGTAAAGTACCCACTCTCTTCCCACCAAGCGTAAAGTCTTTCTTCAAAATCTTTTGGGTCATAATTCTTAGCAATATTATTATTTTCTTCCATAATTAATTCCTCCTTATTTTTAATATCTCTAATTTTCTAATTTTCAAAAAACAAAAAGAGCCTTCGTCTATTAAAGGACGAAGAACTCGCGGTACCACCTTTTTTCCTGCAAATCTACAGACTCTTTACAATTTAACGATTAAGATAACCGTCTTTGTCTACTACTCATAATCTTACAAATTCAACAAAGAAGCTCCGAAGCTACCTTCAAGGTTTTTCATATAGAAGATCTTACAGCCTATGGATCTTCCTCTCTTAATATTAGTTTTCCTTTACTCCTCTTCATCTAAGCTTTTAAAATTTTTATAATTTTTTCATTTATATTATATTATACACCTTAGTATTTATATGTCAATGTATTTAATTTTTTATTTAAAAAGTCACATCTACATAATTTTTCATATTATAAACTAGTAACAAATTTATAATATGGAGGTATCTATGAAGATAAAAAAACTCTCAATCCTTTCCCTACTTCTCTCACTTGCCTTAATAATCGCTTTACTTTCTGGATGTAAGAAAAATAATAATGAAGATTTAGTAAAAGTAAAATTAAATGAAGTAGTTCGTTCTATTTTCTATGCTCCTATGTATGCGTCCATTTCCGAAGGTTTCTTTAAAGAAGAAGGCATTGAAATTGACCTTTCAACTGGTCAAGGAGCAGACAAAACCATGCAACAAGTTTTAAGTAATGCTGTAGATATAGGTTTCAGTGGACCAGAACAGGTTATTTACATCTACAATCAAAACCGCGCTGATTATCCCGTTATTTTCGGACAATTAACACAAAAAGATGGTGCTTTCCTTGTAGCTAGAAATGCTGAAGCAAATTTCAACTGGGAATCCTTAAAGGGTAAAACTATAATAGGCGGAAGACCTGGTGGCGTACCTGAAATGGCTTTAGAGTATGTTTTAAGGAATCATGGCATTGACCCTACTAGCGATATTGAACTTATTACCAACTTAGCTTTCACAGCTACTGCTGGTGCTTTTAAGGGTGGCACAGGTGATTACGTATCTCTTTTCGAACCAACTGCTAGCTTACTCAAAAAAGATAATTCTGGACATATTGTAGCCTCCATAGGAGCTTCTGCTGGAACCATGCCTTATACCTGTTTTTATGCTACACAATCTTATATAGAAAAGAACCCAGAAATGATTGAAAAATTTACTAGAGCAATTTATAAAGGTCAAAAATGGGTAAATAGTCACTCTGATGCAGAAGTAGTCAGTTCAATTAAGTCCTACTTCCCCGGTGCAGATGAGGCAATACTTGTTGACTCTATTAAAAACTACAGGAATATAGATGCTTTTTCACCAGATCCAATATTAAAATCTGATGACTTAACAAGACTTATGGATATTATCCAATCCTACAAAGCAGATTTAATTCCTCAAAGGCCAGCATTTGATAAAATTGTCAACAATAGCTTTGCAGAAAAAGTAGTAAAAGATCTAAAATAAAGTCTATAAAATGAAGGTTCATCATTTAGGGGTGTTCCGATAGTCGATAATTCGTTAACAGGCTCTAAATGCCGAACCTTCATAAATTATAGTTACTTATATATATTCACATACATCTCCCCAGTAATGAAAACTTTACTTAATCACCCGAGGAAGCATAATTTATTATGCCTTCCTAAGAAGTCTTCATAATACTGCTCAGAACTAACAAGTATGAAATCTCACCGAAGTGACTTGCAATGCGAAACGATAAAACTTTAGAATTCCTTAATGGAATTTCACGTTTTGAGTTCGCATTGCAAGCCACGAAGGTGAGACTTCATACTTTTCTTAGTCCACCTTTTTGTCACTAGCTACCTCGCCATGAGCATGTTCAATTTCTACATTACTCTCAAGGTTTTTGAATGCAACAGACATCATTAGTTTTATCCTATTAATTTGATTTACTTCACTAGCACCTGGGTCATAATCTATAGCCGTAATATTAGCGCCCGGATACCTTCTCTTTAACTCTTTAATCATTCCTTTTCCTGTAACATGATTAGGAAGACAAGCAAAAGGCTGCATACATATTATATTTTTCGTTCCACTTTCAATAAGCTCAACCATTTCAGCAGTCAAGAACCACCCCTCACCTGTTTGATTACCTAGTGATAAAATAGGCGAAGCCCCATCAGCTAATTCATGTATAGTTTTGGGAGCATGAAATCTTGTGCTTTTATCTAAAACTGATTTCATGTGTTTTCTAAAACTTTCTATATATCCAATAGCCAAATTATTTAGTATTTTATCTTTTTTGCTCTTGCCCAAATATTTATATTTAAAATTAGCATCATAGGCGCAGTATAAGAAAAAGTCAATAAAGTCTGGCATAACCGCCTCTCCACCTTCATTTTCAATAACATCTATAATGTTATTATTAGCTGTAGGATGGAACTTAACTAAAATTTCCCCCACTAAACCTACCTGAGGCTTTAAAATATTTTTAAGTTCTAAATTATCAAACTGTGCTACTATAGCAGAAACATTCTTTTTATACTCCCTACTACTGCCATTTACTACAGATGCTTTACATGTTTTTACCCATTTTTCATATAGTATATTTGCTGAACCCAGTACCCTCTCATAAGGTCTAACTTTGTACAAAACCCGCATAAGCAAATCCCCATATACTAAAGCCATTATTGATTTTTTAACCAATGAGTAAGAAAATTTAAAACCTGGATTTGACTCAAGACCAGATGCATTTAGTGATACAACTGGAACTTTTGGGAACCCTGCTTCCTTAAGTGCCTTCCTAAGAAATCCAATATAGTTTGTTGCTCTACAGCCCCCACCAGTCTGAGAAATTATAACTGAGGTATTTTCTATATCATATTTTCCTGATTTTAAGGCTTCAATTATTTGTCCTACTACAATTATTGTAGGATAACAAGCATCATTATTTACATATTTCAAGCCTTCCTCTACAGCTTTTATATCTACCGAAGGTAATATTTCTAAATTGTAACCTGATGAATTAAAGGCTTCTTGTACAAATTGAAAGTGTATTGGAGACATTTGGGGAGATAGAATCGTGTGTTTTTTTCTCATTTCCTTAGTGAAAATAATTCTATTGTAAACCTCCCCAGTTTTTATAGGAAGAATTCCATTTATGTCTCTTTCATTAAGAGCTGCCTTTAAGGATCTAATTCTAATTCTTGCTGCCCCCAGATTATTCCCTTCATCAATTTTTAAAGTTGTAAATATCTTTCCATTATTCGCTAAAATCTCCTGAACTTGATCCGTAGTAACTGCATCAAGCCCACACCCAAATGAATTAAGTTGAACAAGCTCAATATTGGGTTCACTTGCTACAAAACTAGCTGCTGCATATAACCTTGAATGATATACCCACTGATCTACTGTTCTTAAAGGTCTTAAAACTTTACCTAAATGAGCTACAGAATCCTCAGTAAGTACAGGCATATCAAAGTCTGTCAGTACGCTAGGAATTCCATGATTAATTTCCGGGTCTATATGATATGGCCTACCAGCTAAAACTATACCCCTTTTCCCAGTTCGCCTAATATATTCAACAACTTCTTCGCCCTTACTTTGAATGTCCAATTTTACCTTTTCAGTTTCAATCCATGCCTTTTTAGCAGCTTTAGCAATCTCACTTTTATGGATAGCAAAGCATGCTAACTCATCAGTTAATCTATTAACTAATTCTTTACTATTGTCTAAAGATATAAAAGGACAAAGAAATTTAATATTTCGTTCCTTCAAAATATCCATATTATTTTTTATTACCTCAGGATATGAAGTTACAATAGGACAATTATAATGATCATCAGCTCCCGGTTGCTCTTTTTTCTCATAGGGAATGCAAGGATAGAATATAGTTTCTATTCCCCTATTTATAAGACTCATTATATGTCCATGTACTATTTTAGCAGGGTAACAAGCCGATTCTGATGGTATAGTCTCTATTCCCATTTCATATACCACTTTAGAAGATCTCTCTGATAACTCCACCCTAAATCCTAAATTAGTAAAGAAGGTAAACCAAAATGGATAATTTTCATATAGGTTAAGCACTCTAGGAATACCTATTACCCCTCTATAAGCTTGTTCCTTTTTTAGTGGAATATAATCGAATATCCTTTTATATTTATAGTCATAAACATTAGGTATTTCATCTTTTTTAGTACTCTTACCCAGTGCTTTTTCACAGCGATTACCAGATATAAATACCCTTTTCTTGTCAAATTTATTAATTGTAAGAAGACATTGATTTGCACATTGCTTACATCTACCCATTGTAGTTTCTACAGTAAATTTATCCAATTCGTCTACTGATAATAATGTAGTGTTTTTACCTTTTTCAGTTCTTTCTCTTGCAATAAGCGCAGCCCCAAAAGCACCCATTAAACCTGCAATGTCTGGTCTAACTGCTTCTCTCTCTGAAATAATTTCAAAAGCCCTAAGTACTGCACTATTATAAAAGGTTCCTCCTTGAACAATCAGCTTTTTACCCATATCCTTTGGATCTCTTATCTTAATAACCTTAAGCAGTGCATTTTTTATGACTGAATAAGAAAGTCCTGCTGATATATCCCCTACAGATGCACCTTCCTTTTGAGCCTGCTTAACTCTTGAATTCATAAACACAGTACATCTTGAACCTAAGTCCACTGGGCTTTTAGCATGTAATGCTACTGCTGCAAAATCTTCTATTTCCATATTTAAAGAATGAGCAAATGTTTCTATAAAAGACCCACAACCAGATGAACAAGCTTCATTTAGCATTATACTATCAATAACACCATTTTTTATTTTTAAACATTTCATATCTTGTCCACCAATATCTAATATAAAATCTACTCCCGGTAAAAAGAATTCGGCTGCCTTGTAATGAGCTATAGTTTCAATTTCTCCAATGTCTACTTTTAAAGCCGCCATTATTAAACCTTCACCATAACCCGTTACTGCTGAATTCAAGATAATTGCATCCTTAGGTAAAATAGTATATAACTCTTTTAATATTTTTCTAACTTGCTCTAGTGGATTACCCTCATTTCCTCCATAGTAAGAATATAAAAGTGCACCTTCATCATCTATAAGAGTGACTTTAGTAGTTGTAGAACCAGCATCTATCCCTAAAAAACAATTCCCACTATAACTAGATAATTCTCTTCTTGCAACCTTATATTGGCTTTGTCTTTCATTAAAAACATCTAGCTCCTCTTGATCCAAAAATAGCGGTCTAAGTCTTTGAATTTCATGACTAGTAGCCTCTTTTAATTTTGGAAGTTGTGCATTTAAATATTCAAAAGAAATCGTGGCCTCATCCTTTGATGCCATAGCAGCCCCTAGTGCAACAAATAGCTGAGAATCATTCGGAAAAATAATTTGCTCCGCTGTTAACTTTAAAGTTTCAATAAACCTCTGTCTAAGCTCGGACAAGAAATATAATGGTCCACCTAAAAATGCAACATTTCCTCTAATAGGTCTACCACAAGCAAGTCCACTAATAGTTTGATTAACTACTGCCTGAAAGATTGATACAGCAATATCTTCTCTTGCCGCACCTTCATTTAGCAAGGGTTGAATATCAGTTTTTGCGAAAACTCCACATCTAGCAGCAATAGGATATATAGTTTTATAGGCCTTCGCTAGTTCATTGAGCCCTGTTGCATCCGTTTGAAGAAGGGACGCCATCTGATCAATAAATGCACCAGTTCCACCAGCGCAAGTTCCATTCATTCTTTGATCAATACCTCCATCAAAGTATATGATTTTTGCATCTTCCCCACCAAGCTCTATAGCTACATTAGTTCTTGGAATAATATTTTCTATAGCATATGTGCTGGCTACCACTTCCTGCATAAATGGAATGCACAGCCATTTAGATAGAGCTAGTCCACCAGACCCAGTTACCATAATAGTAATATCACATTCCATAAAATTTCTATAAGCCTCATTTAAAAGGTCGGCTATTGTACTTTTTATATCAGAAAAATGCCTCTGATACTTGCTATATATTATTTTTTCTTGCTCATTAATAAGTACTATTTTAACAGTAGTTGATCCTACATCTAATCCAACATGTATTATTTTTTTCATAATTATCTTTTTTTCCCCCGCAAGTCAATATTTTTTTATATTTTATAACCCTGATTTTTAATTATATATGCTTATTTGCTAAAATTCAATCTTCATAATATTTGAAATTATATCATATTGCAATAAATAAAGCACTATTCCTATATCTATATCTTTATTCTTCAAAAATACAATTTATTTTATCTACTTTCACCTTCCTATATATAATTTCTATTAATTACATATTATTCATATTTTCTATAAATATCAACCTCATTCACAAAAAATTAATAATTGTTTTATTTGATTTTGAAACCTTTACTATTAGAAATCAAATTAAATGTGGTTAACAATACATTATTAAAACTCATATACTAAACTATACGTTGAAGGGAGATGATAAAGTGATTAAAGTAGAAATTAATAATATATCTATGAATTACCATTCTTTAACTGCAGAAACCCCTGCTTTAAATAATATTTCTTTTAGTGTACAAGAAGGACATTTTTTAAGCATTGTAGGTCCTTCTGGCTGTGGAAAATCTACGCTATTAAATATAATAGCAGGCTTAATTACTCCATCGTTTGGCGAAGTAATAATTAATCACCTTGATGATAGATCAAATTCAAAGATTGGGTATATGTTTCAAAAAGATCAACTATTCGACTGGTTAACTGTATGGGACAATGTGCTCTTAGGCCTTAAAATTAACCATCGTATTACAGATGACAATAAGGATATAGTAAAATCCCTTCTAATAAACTATAATCTCTGGGAATTTCGAAATCATCATCCTATGGAATTATCCGGAGGCATGCGTCAAAGGGTTGCTCTAATTAGAACCCTAGCACTTAGACCTGAAATATTACTTTTAGATGAACCTTTTTCAGCCTTAGACTATCAAACCAGATTAAATATTAGTGATGAAGTATACGCAATCATAAAAAAAGAAAAAAAAACTACTATAATGGTAACTCATGATATATCAGAGGCCATCTCTATGTCAGATGAAATTATTGTTCTTTCAAATCGCCCAGCAATAATTATTAAGAATATTCCTCTTGAATTCGGAGAAAATTTTTCTTATCCTTTAAAACGCAGAGAAGCTCCAAATTTCGGAGTTTATTTCAATGAAATTTGGAAGGAGTTGAATGTTAATGCTGATACAAAGTGATGAGCACAAAAATTATATTAAAAATTTAAAAAAGAAAAAATATTATATTGTTTTTACAAGAATCCTTATATTAATTATATTTTTCAGTTCCTGGGAAATAGCTGGAAGGCTTAACTTAATTGATACTTTCCTTACAAGCACTCCTTCAAAAATGTATAAATCATTTATGCAAATATATGCTGAAGGTACACTCCTAACTGCTATTTCCATAACCTGTTTTGAAACTATAATAGGATTTTTGCTAGGAACAATATTAGGCGCCATAATTGCAATATTATTATGGTGGTCTGATTTTGTTTCAAAAGTAATGGATCCATACCTTATAGTATTAAATGCACTACCTAAGGTAGCCCTTGCGCCTATTATTATATTTTGGGTAGGCAACGGAATAAAAGCAATAATAGTAATTGCTCTTTTAATATCAATTGTTGTAACTATAATAAGCATACTAAATGGTTTTAAAGAAGTGGATCAAGATAAAATCAAGCTTTTAAAAACCTTTGGAGCTTCTAAACTCCAAATATTAATTAATTTAATTATTCCTGCTTCTATCCCAACCCTCATTTCAGCACTTAAAATTAATGTTGGACTGTCATGGGTTGGTGTAATAATGGGTGAATTCTTAGTGGCTAAAAATGGTTTGGGATTCCTTATAATCTTTGGCGGTCAAATTTCTCAGCTAGATATGGTAATGATGAGTATAGTAATACTTTCTATCTTAGCTTACCTCATGTATGAGGTGGTTGCGTTTATAGAGAGAAAAGTTGTAAACAAAAATAAATAATATTTTGTTATAAGTGAATATTATTAAATCCCTTGGGCAGTATTTAAATGGAATAATAATTACAAAATAGCAATATATTTATTTAAATGCATTTATAACTATTAGAGACTATACGAGGAGGATATCAATGGATTATTTTCAAAAGGCTAACGACATATACAATACTAAGGATTACAACAAAGCAATAACTCTATATAAAAAAGCTGCTGAAATGAAAGATAATGAGGCTGGTGCACTTTATAATACAGCGGTATGTTTTATTCACCTAAAAGAATACGAAAAAGCAATTCCAATATTCCACGCGGCTATATCTTTACGTAAGGAAAGCAAATATTTTTTCAACTTAGCTTATTGCTATGCTATGTGCCTTAACAAGCCAAAAGCATTATATTACTTTAATACTGCTTGGTCACTAAATAATGATGATGAAGATTGCGAAAAGGCAATTAATTTATTATTAAAAAGCTATAGAATAGCCCCCTAATAAATTAGGGGGCTATTTTATATTTTATTTCTACCATTCTCCAGCTATACTTTCCTCTTTATGATCAATATCAAACCTTTCATTATCAAAATAGTCCCCACCAATTAAAAATGTAGGATCAACATCGATCCATCTATTTTCATCCTCAATGTACACTTGATTCCAAGCATGACTAACCCAATTACTTCCATTGAATCCTTGACCAGTTATAATTCTTACCTTTATATTATTAGCTTTACTCATGGCTGCAAAAAGGCAAGCATAATCAAAACATATTCCATTTCTTGAGTTAAAAGTTGGAATAGCCCCCGATTCAACTTTTAAATCATTATTTAATACTCTAGTTGCTTTTTCATCATCATAAACTATTTCACTACCCACCCATTTATATATAAGCTTTGCTTTTTTTATTGTGAGCTTTTCATCAGATACAAGGTTCATTGCAAACTTATCAATTTCTTCATTAGATTTAATACCTTGCTCTAGTGTAACTCCATTGTAATAAGTTATTACTTTTGAATTGTTAGGCAAACTATCCTGCGTGTTGTTCTGCAATTTGTTATCTGATTCAGTAGCTTCTTTTACTACAATCTTAAAGGAATCATTAACAATATTGGGAAGTCTTTTAGCAATTTTCGAATTAGTAAGCGGAATAACTACTTGTTTGGATATATAATTATATAATTGCGATTCTTCTAGATACTCATTATATGTATCAGTTATGTTAAGAAGGGATAAAAAATTCAATATAAAAGTAATGACAATTACATAGGTTAATGCCCTAGGCACTTGAAATATTGAACCCATAAATCTCTTAAAAAAAACACTTTTTGTTCTCATCTTATTCTCGATAGTATCAAACAGTGGATAAAAAGTAATTCTACTAATGAAATTAACTACATAACTTATTATGCTATAAATTACTGAAACTACTATTGGCATAAATAATACATAGATTACTAATGGTTTACTATTTATAAACTCTACAACTTGAATTGGTATAGATTCATATATTTTTTGGTACATGCCTTCATTATGATGAATAAAAACTTTTTTGGTAAAGTAAATACCTAAAAATAATGAAGTTAAAAAAGAAACACTACCAATAATCCCCTGAATTGATCCTTTTAAATCTTGAGATGAAAATTTAAATATAAACCCCTGAATTATCGGGTACATAAACACTAATAATAAAACTAAAGTTAGAGGCTCTTTAAACAACTCTATCACCTGCTTTCATTATTAAAACATTAAAATTCAACGTACTTACTACAATACTATTCGTAATCATCAACAATTAAATCTCTTAGTACATTTTTAATTTCATCCCACTTATACCCTCTTCTTAAAAGATAATCTCCCAGCTTTTTATATATCTTTATTTTTGGCGAATCTGACTTAATTAGTATGCTATATCTTTTGCTAGCTAATTCATGTAATTTGTAGTATTTTTCTTCATAAGTATCCTCTGAGGTCACCTTACCACACGGCTCCTCGCTATTGTAATTTTTAATGACGCTATTTAAAACATCATTTATTATTTCAAAATCAAATCCATTTCGAACTAAATAGTCTGCAGTTTTTTTATAAAGCTTTCTTATATCCTTTTCACTCTTAAATAATACTGCAATTTTTTTTTCGCCTAATCTAAGTGCTACTGCACGTTGCTGCTCACTAGTTATTGTATTAAGCCCTTCCTCAATTAACTCTTGTGGTAGACCTTTTTTAATTAGTGTGAATTTAATTTTATTTTTGCCACTGGACCTGACTTTTTCTTTTATAAAAAGTTCTACGAACCTCTTATCATCTATAAAGTCATACTCCTTTAAAAAGACCAATACTCTATCTATGGTCACAGCATCAAAATCTTTTAATGTTAATTTATCAATTACTTGTTTAGCTGACTTAAAGCTACTTTCTAAAAAATGAAGTGCAGAGTTTTTAGCCTTTATATAATTATCTTCTTTAACTATGTGTTCTAGATTTTCTTTGTCAATTGTTTTGCCTTTTGTAATATTATGAATATATACAAGGCCTGCATCACAAGCAAAGGCAAATTCATCATCCATGTAAATATTAACTCTATCTTTATTCTTTTTTTGCATTTCTATTTTTGTTATAATATTACTCAATACTAACCTCTCTTTTCTGGTAAGAATACGTGGATTGTTGGCTTTTGTAATACTTTTCTTGAAATATTATATAAATCTTCACTTTTAATATTATCCATATTTTTCATATCCAAAACAAACTGATATATGTCTTCATTGTCCATAGCTTGATGAATTACATAATTACCAAGATCCGTAGAATCCTCTAAAGTTGATGCTATGGCTGTTTTTAATATCTTTTTCATAAGCGATATTGTATTTTCATCGAAAATTATTTTTTCACTTCCAATATTTTCTATAGCATTGTCGATTACACGAATTGCTTCATCTACGTTTTCTTCAGACACCGCTGTATATATATATAATGATTTAACATTATTTGAAGTATCTAAATTAGTGTAAACATCATAGGACAATCCCCGTTCTTCCCGAAGTTCTCTAAATAATACAGAATTAGAACTCTCGCCAAATTTATGGTTTAGTATTCTGAGAGCTAATTCTTCATCATTAGATAATCCATTAAAAGTATACAAGTAAAGTATGGTGCTTTGCTCTATTTCTTTTTTATATGAAATCTTTTTTATAAATTGATGATGTTCGTACATTATTTTTTTCTTTTCAAATTCTTTAAAAGCCCAACTACCAAAATACTCCTTCACCATCTTAATTATGTCATCATGTTCAAATGGAGATACAATAGATATAAAAGAATTATTAGGTAAATAGTATTTATTATAAAACCGTACAAGTTGCTCCTTTGTAATTTTTTTTATGATACTTTCATTACCAATAGTATCTTCCCTAAGTGGACTATATTTAAATGCAATCTCATTAACCTTTTTAAAACTCAAATCTTCAATGTCATCTTTACTTGTTCTAATCTCAGCTAATATAACGCCCCTTTCCTTTTCAATTTCAACATCTGGAAAGGTTGAGTTTAAAATCATGTCTCCCAAAAGCATTATTGCATTTTCTAATTCTTCGCTTAAAATTGTAGCACTATATACTGTACAGTTAAAATCAGTATATGCGTTATATTCTCCGCCTAAATTTTCTAGATCGCTGTTTAGCTTTTCATTTGTCCTACTGTTAGTGCCTTTAAAAAGCATATGCTCAATAAAGTGGGCTATTCCCTTTTCTTTTTTTTCTTCAGAAAGAGACCCTATATTAACTCCAGCATGTACTGCTGAAATTTGACTATCCTTTTTAATGGTAATAAGTTTAATTCCATTACTTAATTCCGTTTGTCTAGTATTAAAACACTCTTTAATCATCATATTCTCCTTTAACCTAAAACTATGTTGTTATAACTTTTCTAAATGATTATAACATCAAAAAATAAAAAATATACACAAATTAACTATATCACACTTTTTACTTTTTTAGACTACTTTATTGTTGAATATCATCTTTATTATTTGTACTATTTCATTCAATAAAAGTAAATATATATTCCTCTTGTATAACTTCTCTTGTACAAGCACCTATATAATGTAAAATAAGTTTAATTACATTATAGTATACCTCTCATTTTTCAGGAAATTAAAACACAATTTAATTGACAATGTAATAATATAAATATATTTGACTAATACTAAAAAATATAGTAGAATTAAGGTTCGGTCGAATACTCATAGACAGTTCGTAACCATCCTGTCTGAAAACAAAACTACGGAGGCACAAAAATGAATATTAAATTAAATGAAGGAACTACGTCTGTAAAAACAAGAAAAATTGTTTTTGCAGGAATGGTAGCTGCTATTTATGCGGCTTTAACTCTAAGCTTATCGTTTTTCAGCTTTGGAGTTATTCAATATCGTATTGCTGAAGGACTTACTATCTTACCTTACTTTGCATCCTTTTCAATCCCAGGACTAGTAATAGGTTGTATAGTTTCTAATGTCATGAGTCCAGTAGGTATTATGGATATGATTTTCGGTTCCCTTGCAACGTTTATAGCTGCAATCTCAACCTACTATATTGGTAAAAGCAAACTTAAATTCAAAAGAATACTTGCTCCATTACCGGCTGTAGTAGTCAATGCCATTATTATAGGCATACTGTTAAAGCTTTTATACGTTAAAGACATTCCCCTTTTACTTTGTATATTACAAGTTGGATGGGGACAATTAGTCTGCTGTTATGGAATTGGATTACCTCTTATTTATGTTATTGAGAAGAACCCAATTTTGAGGAATTTTTTGAAATAATTATTAAAAAGCAATGTAATTTTGCTTTTTAGTTTAATATTCGCTATTCTGCATATACTTATTAATATGAGATGTATTTGATACTTTATGAAAAGAAAGAGGAATTTTAATGACTAAAACTGAAACTGTAAAAAAGAAATTTGAAGAACTAGGACTAAACGAGTCTGTATTACATGCTATACAAGATTTGAAATTTGAACACCCATCTGACATACAAGAAAAAGCTATTCCAGTTGTATTAGACGGTTTTGATATTATAGGGCAAGCACAAACAGGAACTGGTAAAACATTAGCCTTTGGTGCACCTATTTTAAGCAGAATGGAAAAAGGCAATGGAAAAATCCAAGCAATAATAATGTCTCCAACAAGAGAACTTGCTGTTCAAGTTTCTGAAGAACTTCAACGTATTGCAAAACATGAAAGAATTAAGATATTACCAATATATGGCGGTCAATCTATTGACAGACAAATATCTGCTTTAAAAAGAGGCGTAGATATTGTTGTTGGAACCCCTGGAAGACTTCTCGACCATATTAGAAAAGGTACTTTAAAACTCGCAAATGCTAAGTTTCTTGTTTTAGATGAAGCAGACGAAATGTTAAACATGGGCTTTATAGAAGATATAGAAAGTATTATAAGTAACTTAAGCGAAGATAGACAGACTTTACTTTTCTCAGCCACTATGCCAAGGGCTATTAAAATATTGTCGAAAAAATATATGAGACCTGATACAAAGATTATTGCAATTGAAAAGAAATCTATGACTGTTTCTAAAACTAAACAATATTATTACGAAGTAAATTCAAAAAATAAATTTGAATCATTATGTAGAATACTTGATGTTGATGCTCCTAAAACTTGCATATTATTCTGTAAAACTAAAAAAGGTGTAGATGAGTTAGTAGAAAAATTACAACCTAGAGGTTATACAGTAGATGGTATGCATGGAGATATGAAACAAAGCCAAAGAATGAACACTCTCAAGAAATTCAAAGATGGTAATCTAAATTTCTTAATTGCAACAGATGTAGCAGCAAGAGGTATCGATGTTGATGATATTACTCATGTAATAAACTATGATTTACCACAAGATACAGAAAGCTACGTACATAGAATTGGAAGAACAGGAAGAGCTGGTAAAGAAGGAATAGCTTATAGTCTTATTACAAGAAGAGAAGCATCTGCTATAAGACAAATTGAACGTGACACTAAAAGCGTAATAACTAAAAAAGCTGTACCTAGTATACCAGATATTTTTGCAGCTAAATCAGATACAATTTTAAAATCTATAAAATTAACATTAACAGAAAATTTATACGATAACTTTGTTCCTCTAGGTAAAACACTAACTGACGAATTTGGTGCTGAAGATGTAGCTGCTTCTCTAATCAAAATTATTTTTGATAAAGAAGTTAACTATAACTATGCAGATGATACTGTATCAACAGCAGATAACGTTAGACTGTTCCTTTCTATAGGAAGAATGGATGAAGTTATGACTAAAGATATTATAGCTTTCCTAGCTGAAACTGCTAATATTAATAAAAATGAACTTGGCCGTATTGATATTCTAGATAAATTCTCTTTTCTAGATGTTCCTGAAAACCTAGTTGATGCTATATTAAGAAAAAGCTCAGGTCAGAAATTAAATAAAAGAAAAGTTAATATTGAAGTTGCTAAATCTAGAAGATAGATTGTATTAGCTCAAAAAAGAGCCCTAATTATTAGGGCTCTTTTTGAGTTTAATTTTAACAATTCACATTTCTAATCCAATATAGTTGCTTTGTATATGTCTTCTAAAATACATAATTTTTGCACAACCTCACTGCTCCTAATATGCTTTTTCGCTAAAACTGTATACATTGTTGTGCTATAATGTAGATTTTCATCCTCATCTTCATCGTCAATTAAAAATTCTATATTTTTAACTTTTATCCCCATACCATCAAAGTATTGTTCTAATTTCTCTACCATGTTTTTCTTGTTTCCATATTGAATTTCTATTTTTATAATTTTAGTATTTTTAAAGATCTTACCTTCAATATTCTTAAGAAATACTAATACTATAAAAACACTTATAGTTGATAATACAGTTAAAGTATAATAACCAAGCCCCACTGCAAGCCCAATTGATGCCACTGTCCATATACTTGCTGCAGTAGTAAGTCCCTTTATGGATCCCTTTTCATGCATAATAGTACCTGCTCCTAAGAAACCTACTCCTGTTATAACTGACGCACCAAGCCGCCCAATATCTGCCTTTAGTGCGTTTTGGAGTTCTGGATGCAGCAGAATAATATTCACAGCATCTTGAATTGAATATAATTGTATCATCGAGGTGATTGCTGCACCTAAACATACCAGTATATGTGTTCTAAAACCAGCAGGTCTATTTTTAGATTCTCTCTCGTATCCAATTAAGCCACCAACTACAACTGCCAGCACAAGCCTAATAGCTACTTCATAAGCTAACATCTACATTCCCCCGTAAAATTTATCATATTCTATTTAATTTAAATACTTTAACTCAATGGCATTTGACTTTAGCCAGGCTATAACAAATTCGTATACACAGTTATCTTCATATTTATACCACTTATCTATTTCACTTTCCTTATCCATTAAAATATGCTTAAACCTTTTTATAGGTTCACCACTATTTAATGCTTTTTGTACTTCTACTTTTAAATCTAGATCACTGATTAAATTAGCGTATATCTTCATTTTGCCTATATAAAAATCATCATCAATAATGGGAGTTTTTATATATCTATTATCCTCATCTTCGCTAATGAGTATAGCTACACTAACAAATTCTTTTAACCAAGTATCAAATGTATCTTCTTTTAATGTTTCATTTTCTAAGGCTAAACATACTTCCGATGGTATATAAATAGCCTCACCAGTATGTGTATCTAAAAAACTTTTTCCTAAATCATCATCCACTGATGAAATTGTTTCTATAAATGCCTTCATATTAATACTTAGTAGCTTCAAAATTTCAACTCCCCACTGTAATTATATTTATAATAAAAACCAACAAACCGTGCGGTTTATTGGTTTTTATCTATTCATCAAAAGTTGATTCATATTCTTCTAATACTTTTTCAAATTCTTCTTCATCTTCTACTGCAATATATTCCTTTTTACCGTCTACCTCTTCAATTTTATAGACATATGCATCGTCTTCATCTCCTACAGGAGCTAACAGTGCATATTTATTTTCATTTAATTCAATTATTTCAACTAATTCAAATTCAACCTTTTCTCCATCTTCATCTAGCATTGTTATAATTTTATTCTCTTCCATGATCATTCTCCTTTCAAACTTATTAAAAACATTATACCTTTAATATAGCTAATATGTCTATATAAAATTATATGCCTTATTTACTTATTTACCATAACCATAAATTCCTCTAATAGAAACTTCTCCTGAAACAATATTCTCTATATTTCCCTTATTATTTTCAATAACTAATTCTCCACTATCACTTATATTTATTGCTTTAGCAATTGTTACTTGTCCTCTATTAATTAATTTAATTTCACTTCCTATAAGTATAGAATTTTCTCTGCAAATCTCTATAGTTTCCTTGATATTTCCACTTAGAACAAAATCACCATATAACTCTTCAAAATTGTTTAATACATTTGCAAGTAGTATTTTCCTATCAATACGTTTACCACTCTCTATTAAAAGAGAAGTAGCCACATTTTTTAGATCCACAGGTATATCTTCCTCTTTAAGGTTTACATTTATACCAATTCCCATAACCAAATAATTAATATGATCTATTTCTCCACTCATTTCTGTTAATATACCACATACTTTTTTACTACTAAGTACTATATCATTTGGCCACTTAATACCAGTTTTAATTCCCATTTTCATAATAGCCTTTTGAACAGCAGCTGCCCCAATTAAAGTTATTTGAGATATGTTTTTTGTAATTATATCTGGCCTAAGTATTATTGACATCCATATACCCTTATATTTAGGAGATACCCAATTCCTTCCTAACCGTCCACGACCCAATGTTTGCTCTTCACTTATTATGACTGTACCATGTTCTTGTCCGCCTTCTGCCAATTCTTTAGCCTTAGAATTTGTTGAGCCAACAGACTCGTAATAAATTATATTTTTACCTATGTACTTTGTTCTTAGAAGGCTCTCTACTTCCTCCGATGTAAGAATATCTGGAGACGAAATTATTCTATAACCCTTTCTTGAAATTGCTTCAATTTCATAGCCATCCTCTTTAATTGCATTTATGTATTTCCACACAGCAGCACGGCTAACACCTAGTTCTTCACTGATTTTTTCACCAGACACAAAATCATTTCCACTGCCTTTTAGTATTCTAAGAATTTTCCCCTTCATATGACCCACACGCCCTTTTTTTTGTTTTAAAGTCTTCTATATTCTTCTTGTTTATAACTAGACTTACCTTTAATGGCACGGTCAATATCCCTTAATAACTTATTTTTATCTCCTGGTAATGTTCCAGCTAATGCCATATAATTTGAAGCATGATTACTTCTAAATATACAATTAGTAACCTCTACATTTTTCAAAAATTCTCTTGTCTCAACCATTACTTGTTCTGGATTTAATAAATTAAAATCACACTTTTTCACATCTTCATATATGGGAGTTCCACTTTCAAGCATTAGTGTTAAAAGCCCTACATAATCAGGATTTATAGCACTTATGATCCTAGCAGATTCCATTGCATGCTCTCTACTTTTTAAGTTTCCTCCAATTCCTGAAATAAGGGTAGTAGATAACTTTATTCCACTTTCCTTAATCTTGCACCCTGCCATAATCATTTCCTGGGCAGTTACCCCCTTATTTATATTTTTTAATATATCATTACTTCCAGATTCCACACCTAGATACACAATTCCTATACCGCAATCTTTAAGTTCCCTAAGTTCATCTAAGGATTTTCTTAAAATGTCCTTTGGAGTAGCATAAATCCCTACCCGCTCGCACTGAGGAAATAATTCTTTTATTTTTAAAAGTATAGCTTTCAATTTTTCAGTTTCAAGCACTAGTGCATCTCCATCCGCTAAAAATACCTTTTTAATTATCCCACTATTTAACTTAGCCTCTTCCAAATCTTCCATAATTTCTTTTAAATCACGTACCCTAAACTTTTTATCCTTGTACATCCCACAAAAACTACACCCATTATGTGAACATCCAATAGTAACTTGTACTATAAGACTATACGCCTCACTAGGTGGTCTATATACCGTTCCTTCATATCTCAATTAAATCATCTCCACTTATCTTAATCTCCCCCATGCCTGCAAGGTCCTGGGCTTCTTTTTCTACACATGATATTTTATATTAAATACTCTATCAGTATACCACAGGATTCGAATATTTTTTATACACGCTTATAACCATCTTTTGAGCTATTAGCTTTATTACTATATTAGTATCTCTTGGAATTATAGATTTATTAATGAAAGTATATATTATGTAAAATGCATTCGAACAAGCCTTAGTAATTCTTAAATTATTTTATCTATAGCTACGTATAGAAAAACGCATGTTTGAGCGTTAGCGAGTTTGCGTTTTTTAGTAGATATCGATAAAATAATTTTTAGAATTACTTGGCGACGTGAGTGCATTTGTAATAATGAATACTTTTATTTAGTAATCCTATTTCGAAGACAATAAAATTTCGTTGCATTTTCGAACAAAAGATTTAATGTTCTCCTTCTCTTCTTTGATTTTACTGGCACTAAGTTGACCTCTTCCCAATCTATCGCACTGTGATAACAATGCAATTTCACTAATGCTTGTCTCTGATGCCATGCCCCTCACATCTCCAAAAGGTAAATCTTTTATTACAAATAATGTTTGCATATGCCACCTAACTAAAGCTGTAACTTCCTTAATAAATTCTTGGTCCTTTGTAAACACTCGAAGAAATTCTCTACAAAGCTCTGCACCTACCTTGTCATGGTCATAAGAAGTTATTTTGCCCTTACAAATTTTTGTAGTAGGTGCTTTCCCTAAATCATGTAGCAATGCACCCCACATAAAGGCTCTAGGATTTTGGCTTAGCTCTTTTACTTTGGCTGCATTATCTACCACTAGCAGTGTATGAATCCATGCACTGCCTTCTGGGTGATGCTCTGGAGATTGAGGTGTTTCTACTAAGGCTTTTAATAATGAAACTGGATATTCAGAAATAATGCTTCGACTTATCATTATTTCTTTAAAATATATAGAAGGTTTACCATCTTCCATTAGATGCTTCTCAAATTCTTCAAATATTTTTATCATAAATTAATTCCTTTCCACTTGTTATTCTTATTTATAAACTTTACACTATTATAGTATAACAAAAACAGCAGATGTTTATTATCATATTATTGATAATAAACACCTGCTGTTTTATTAAATTCTTATTAGTTATTCTGACTTAGTTCCGCCATACTCACTTTTTTTAGTTTCAAAAACACTTTCATTATATGCACTTTCTTCAATAGTTTGAATTAATTGATTTTTAGAATGTGGGTTTTGGGTCTTTGTGTCCTTATTAATATAATTACGTAGATTTTCCTTACTAGCTTGTTCACGATTCTTCATATAAAAAGCCTCCTAACTATATATTGCTTATAAATATACAAATTATTTTTGATGCTTGTTATATTCGTCTAATACCTTTTTAAATTCTGGTCCCACTCCTACAGACGAGTATTCTGTTTCGCCGCCCTTTACAACTGACTTATACGCATATGCCTCATCAGAATCCTTGGGACCAACTATCACATATTCCCTTCCATCCACTTTAACAGCATCAATCAACTCTAAAACTACATTCTTGCCAAATTCATTTACTACTGTAATTGTTTCAATTGCTTTCATGTAAATACCTCCTTTCACTTTTCACGTCCTTTATTATTTTGCACCTAAGTGGAGGTTTTATACTAAATTTTTATAACACCTCAGAATTTTTTTTCCTTTTAGATAAAAATGTAACATCACCCACAAATATTGTCGTAAAGTGTTTTCTGAATTATTAAAAAGTATATTAAATAATTTAAAATTCTATTGAAAAAATGAAAATAGGTATATCTTATGCTAGAAATCCGTTTTTAGTTAAATACATGGAAAATATGAGGTATATTGACCAGCTTGGAAGAGGAATTCCTATGATTCTAAAAACCATGAAAAATAAAGGAAGTAAAGAACCTCTACTTGAGGAAATAGGAGAAGCATTTATTCTTACTATTTTTAAATAGTAAATTAAAAAATAAACAATCACACTAAACTTAGTGTAATTGTTTATTTTTTATATATTCATCATGAATTATAACTAAAAGTTGTTCCTTACTATTTAATTCTGGATTTTCTAATGTTTTTTCTAGAAGAAATTTAAGCATCTTTCCTATTTCTTGCCCTTTCTTAAGTGAAAATTCTACCATTAAATCACTACCATTTACTGCAAGTTCACTTATAGACAGTGGAACTTTAGATTCTAAAATAGACCTTGTTTTTTCTTCCATTATATCAATCTGTTCTAAACGAATTTCAGGAGAACGTGAGCCTAATGCATCTGCTCTTTGCAATACAAATAGGTCAAATATTAAATTCACAGACACTCTATTAATAAGACGTTTTACAGAAGTAGTTGTTGGTTTTTCAAGTACATTCATATGTTCCTTTACTAAAATGCTAATTTTATCTATACTATCATTATCGAATTTAAATCTTTTTAAAATTTGCTGGGCCAATATAACCCCTCTTTTATCATGACCATAAAAATGACCTACACCACCCTCATCAATAGTAAAACAATCTGGTTTACCTATGTCATGTAGCAACGCTGCCACTCTCAAATTAAGCTCAAATGGACAGTTTTCCACAACTGCTAAAGTATGTTTAAATATATCTTTGTCATGGTGAGGATTTAGCTGATTAAATCCTACAGCCTTTTGAAGTTCTGGTAGTATAAGCCCTAATAGCTTAGTTTCCTCAAGTAATCTTAAAGCTTTTGTAGCATTATTAGATACTAACATTTTACATAGTTCATCTCTAATTCTTTCACCACTTATATTTAATATAAGGTTGCAATTTACTTTTATAGCGTCAAGTGTTTTTTCTTCTATGTGAAACTCTAACCTTGCTGCAAAACGAATTGCTCTAAGCATTCTTAGTGCATCTTCTTGAAACCTTTTATTAGGTTCTCCTACAGCTCTAATTATTTTTTCTTCTAAATCTTCTAACCCACCAAAATAATCTATAACACCATGTTCCGCATTTAAAGCTAGTGCATTTATAGTAAAATCACGTCTAGCTAAATCCTCTTTTAAATTTGATACAAAGGTAACAGCTTCCGGTCTTCTATTATCCATATACTCGCCATCTATTCTATATGTCGTAACCTCATACCCCTCACCACTGATCATAACAGTAACTGTACCGTGTTTTATACCAGTAGGTATAGTCTTTAGGAATAGTCTAATAATTTCCTCTGGCAGGGCGCTGGTAGCTATATCATAGTCTTTAGGCACAGATATCCCCATTATAAAATCGCGTACACACCCTCCTACTATGTAGGACTCATATCCACTATTTTTTAAAGTATCTAAAATTATTTTTACATCCTTAGGTATAACCATAGATGTTTCAGATATTGTGCTATTTTTATTCATTATAATCACCCTTTATATAAATTTTAAATATACATTGCTATAGGTATAATTTCAATGATAGGTTCATTAATTTCTATTTCATTTGTTTTATAATCTCTAATTAAATTTGTATTTTTCAAAAATCTATTCTTAAATTCTTGAAAATACTCCTCATTTAGATAATCGAAGTATGTGCCACTAAGCAAACTATTGCTGTTATTTTCATTTTCCTTTGAAATTCTTACCACTTTACCAAGCACAGTAATACTTGCACCTTCAATGTAATCTAAATTATCCGCCATATATTTTATTTCTAAGGGTACTATAACCTTTGTATTTCTAGTACCTATACTACTGCTAATGTATTTTATACATTTTTCTTTTTTACAATTTCCCATATCATCCTTAAGAATTTTCATAACTTGTCTCTTAACTATATCTTCTTCACTTCCATTACCCTTCTCTCCATTTGCAGGTGAAAAGGCTAACTGCATTTCCATAATCCTAATTATATCTTCTATATATTCAATAACTGGATTTTTATATAATTTAATAGTAAACTGTACAAAATCAAATTCTTTTATATTCTTTACATCATTCTCATTATTTATAATCTTCAACATACTTTGATTATTAAGTATATTTTTTAATCTGGATAGTATTGTTATTACAATTGAAACTCTTTCTTCGATTCTTTGAGATGAAAATTCATTTAGAACTTGAACATTTAAATCTCCTTGCCTTATTTTACCACAAGTAAGTTCGTATAAGGGCGTATTGGTAGTAACTGTCAACATCTTTCTAACACTTTCACTTTTAATTTCTGCAAACTCCTCTATCACAATAGTATATAAATTATTTATCATATTCTCATTAAAATATAATGGTATCAGCGCTCTATTGTCCATGATTCTTAGGCCTCCATAAAAATAGTACTTCTTACCTAGTTTACATTGCTTTATTATAATATAGAACAATACTTAGCAGCAAATTTGGTTATTTTTATAACTTTTTGTAAATTAACCTCATAGAGGTTGATTTTCCTATTGATATTCTGTTAATATATTAACATATACTATAAAATTTTCGAGGGGGAAAAAAATTATGGAACAAAGAACTTTCTTACGTAAACTAGGTGTGCCTGAGAATATTATATCAAATGTTCTTATTCTAAACACAAGAGACACTTATTATTGGTCCGTAGAAGCAGATGGTAATACACTTACAACTTATTGCGCTAGAAATAAGAATGATATTTACGATGGCGCTGATGAAACATTAAATGAAAAGATAATCACTGATAAAAGTTTATTTTTCAGAAACAAGGAAATTGATTATAGTTTAATTGTTGAAGAGTATGTAAAAACTGCTGGAGATAATCATAAGGCATATGTAATAACTTCATTAAAAGATGACTTTTGCGTGTATGAAAAACTATAAATTTAAAGTTTTTACATAAAATAACTAGCAAAATTGCTAGTTATTTTTTTTTAGAAATACTGATTTCATAATTATATTTTTACCATACCTTCCTCTTAGACTATCCATAGTTTTGTCTAAATCTCTTTGCTTTTCATAATTACCGTTATCCATATCAAAAATTGATATTTGTTTAAAATTATCCATGCACAAATTATTTAACGAAACGCCTAGTAATCTTATGGGCTCACCTTTCCATAATACATCAAAGATATTTTTTACTGTTTTTAATATTTCTTCTGTAGAATCAGTGGCATTTTTTAAAGTCTTACTGGCTGAATAATTAATAAATTCGTGATTTTTTATAGTTACAGAAATACAGTAACAGCATTTCTTTATATCCCTTAGCCTTGTAGATGTATGATCTACCAATGATAATAGTACTATATAAGCCTCATTTTTGCTTTCAATATCCTCACTTAATGTAGTGGAATTGCTTATTCCCTTCAGCTCATATTTGTTCCATTTCACTTCTGAGCTATCTATACCATTGGCGTATTGCCACATGACACGTCCGCTACTTTTAAAGTGATATTTTAATATTTCCACATCGTACCTTGCTAAATCACCTATAGTAAATATATTCAAATTATTAAGCCTAGGAACAGTTTTCTTGCCAACCATGAAAAGCTCTGAAACATTCAATTGCCATAATTTTTTTTGGATTTCATTTTTAAAAAGTGTATGTATTTTATCGGGCTTTTCAAAATCTGAAGCCATCTTAGCTAAAAGCTTAACATCTGAAATCCCAATATTCACCGTAAATCCTAGTTCTGTACTTATCCTATTTTTAATATCCTCAGCTATCCACTGCGCAGCTTCTTTTGATGTATTATAGCTTGTCATATCTAAAAAACACTCATCTATAGAAAATTTCTCCACATATGGTGTATAATCTGTAAAAATTTCTTGCATAGCTCTACTACAACTTTCATACAAATTAAAGTCAGGCGCTACCACTACAAGGTTGGCGCATTTTTTCCTTGCAGTAAATAAGCTTTCTCCTGTTACTATTCCAGCTTTTTTCGCTGTCATAGATTTCGCTAAAACTACCCCACGCCTTGACTCTTCGTCTCCTCCTATTACAGATGCTATATCTCTTAGATCGATGACCTGGCCCTTCAAAAGTTTATCTACAGCGCTCCAAGACAGGAATGCAGAATTAACATCTATATGAAATATAAGTTTCTCCTTTATTTCTACCATATCATCTCATCCTTTATCTAAATCAAATTTTATATTACTAATATATTATATATAATTTTAGCACAAAAAAGCAACCTATCCACAATTTAAGAATAGGTTACTTTTTATTATAATATTTAGTTAATATTATCTTATGCTTTAATATCAACCTTTAAAAATTCTTTTATTTTGTCTGAATCTCCAAAAGATAATACTGGCTTTGATAGTTTTATGCACTCTTCATAATTCGCCTCTGTAACAGTTCTACGTGCTCTTAGTATTGAAGAAGCGCTCATACTGAATTCATCTAAACCAAACCCAAGTAGTACTGGAATGAGTTCTGTAATTCCTGCCATTTCTCCACACATACCTACCATTATCCCTGCCTTATGTCCATTATCTATTACAGTTTTAATAAGTCTTAAAACTCCTGGATGATAGAAATCATATAAATATGCTATTTTTTCATTCATTCTATCCACAGCTAATGTATACTGAATTAAATCATTTGTACCTATACTAAAGAAATCCACTTCTTTAGCTAACACATCTGACATTACTGCCGCTGAAGGTATTTCTATCATAATGCCCACTTGGACGTTATCATCGAATGCTACGTTCTCTGCTTTAAGCTCATCTTTACAATCCTGTAATATCTTTTTAGCCATTTTAAGTTCTTGTAGACTTGATATCATAGGAAACATAATTTTAAGTGTTCCAAATTTAGAAGCCCTTAATAAGGCTCTTAATTGTGTTATAAATATGTCGGTTCTATCCAGGCATATTCTTATAGCCCTGTAACCTAGGAAAGGATTCATTTCTTCATCCAATGGTAGATAGTTCAACTTCTTATCTCCACCAATATCTAAGGTTCTTATAATAACTGGTTTTTCACCCATTTTTTCAAGTACTGACTTATATGTATCAAATTGTTCTTCTTCAGTCGGAAGTGCATCTTTAGACATATATAAAAACTCTGTTCTGAATAATCCTATAGCTTCTGCACCATTTTTCAAAACATTTTCTACGTCTTCCACAGATCCTATATTTGCTGCAAGCTCTACTGTTTTACCATCTAAAGTAGTAGATTCCATTGAAACATATTTAAGTAATTGACTTTTTAATTCAATAAATTCTTCTCTTTTAGCTTTGTACTCATTTAAAGCTTTCTCATCTGGATTTACAATAACTATCCCCTGTTCTCCATCTAAAATAATTAAATCCCCATCTTTGATTTTCTGCAAACCACTACCTGCTCCTACAACTGCAGGTAATTCTAAAGAACGAGCAATAATAGCAGTGTGAGAAGTTTTTCCTCCTATTTCAGTTATAAAACCCAAAACTTTAGATTTATTAATCTGTGCTGTATCTGATGGTGTAAGATCCTTGGCAATTATTATACACTCTTCCTGTATTTCAGCAATTGAAGCTACTTTTATTCCTAGTAATATATTTAATACTCTTTTACTTACATCTTTTATATCCGCTGCCCTCTCAGTCATATATTTATTTTCCATGGCTTCAAATATAGCTGCAGTTTCATCCCTTACTGTTTGTAGCGAATATTCAGCATTAAATTTTTCTTCAGTAATTTTATTTTGAATAGCACCTATGAATTCTGGATCAGAAAGCATCATTAAATGTGCTTCAAATATCTCTGCTTTCTCGCTTCCTAGGTTTTCTTTTATATCTTCGGTTATTTTTTCTAGCTGAGTTATTGCTTCTTGCAGAGCATTATTAAATCTACTTAGCTCAAACTCTATATCGTCAACCTTACAACTTTTTATTTCTACGGATTCTTCTTTAATAACTAAAGCTGTACCTATAGCAATTCCAAAAGACGCACCTATTGCTTTTAACATACTGAAACCTCCTAGTAACCCTTCTTTTTAAGAAAATAATTATTAACTTCTTTTAAAGCCCTTGTTCAATAAGTTTTACCATAGCAACTGCTGCAGCTTCTTCATCAGCACCAGTAGCCTTTATTGTTATTTCATCGTCTTTAACAGCCCCCATAGACATTATAGAAACTATACTTTTTGAATTGTATTCATTTCCATCTTTTACTATAAGAACTTCTGATTTAAACTTAGAAGCCTCTTTAACTACCAATAATGCTGGTCTAGCGTGTATTCCGGTTTCACTTTTAACTATTGCTTTTTTTTGTATCATAATATAATCACTCCTATTTCTTTAGTTTTATTATTACTACATCATTAGCTTTATCTACATCCCCTAAATTAAATTCTACAGACTCCATACTATCGCTATCTGTAAGAATTAATGCACTTAAGTTAGATTTAGCTTTAGCTTTAATTAAGTCATTGTCAAAAGATACTAATTTATCTCCAGCCTTTACTTTTTGTGCCTTTTTAACAAATGTTTCAAAGCCCTCACCTTTCATCTCGACTGTATCAACACCAATGTGAAGTAGCATTTCTATTCCGTCTTTGGTCCTTAAAATCACAGCATGTTTTGTAGGGAATACTTGAACAATTTCACCATCAGCTGGTGAATATAATATTCCATCTGTAGATTCAAATCCTATTCCATTACCTAACATTTTTGTAGAGAATACTTCATCTGGTATTTCCGATATATCAAAACATCTCCCCACAACTGGAGATTTTAAGCTTATACCCTTATCTTGCTTATTTTTACTAAATAAACCAAACACATTCATCATCCTCCTCTATTTCTGGTGCCACCCCAATAAAATTGGGAAACCACCTGGCAAGTGGCATGTTGTAGCATAATCCACTAGAGTGTCAAAGTTAAAAACTTCTTTTAAAAAGATCCTTAAAACAAAAAACACGAACTAATAAGGTGCTTTAACATCACTTTATATGGTTCATGCCTGAGCTAGTCAGTAACACACCTAACATTATTAACTTTGTTTTTTAAATTTAGTTATAAGTTCACCAGGTTTTTTATACTTTATAATTAATACCTATATTAACATTATCGCTCTTACAGTTTAAGATACATTTGTAAATTATTCAAGAGTTTTTCAAAATAATTCTTTAATAATTTAGATATTAATACTTACTTTGTTATAAATTTCTATAATATAAATAAAACCCTGATATTTATCAGGGTTTTATTTAATCACTTTTTCATCACCATAAGATAATAGTCACACTTAAATTGATTATTAAAAGTTTGCTCTAATTCTTTTAATTTCTTTGTTTCTCCTTCTGATAAATTTGCGTAAGTTATATCATTAGATCCTTTTGAATGTTCCTTATCCATCAATCTCACCTCATAATTATTTTACCCACAAATATTATTTCTATGTAAAATTAACTAGGGTGATTATTTGAAATTTTTAATCCATAAACATTTTTATATCTTCTTCTACAGTTCCAATCCCAGCTATTCCAAAGTTTTTAACTAATACGTTAACCACATTTGGGGATAAAAATGCTGGTAATGTTGGTCCTAAGTGAATATCCTTAACACCGAGGTGTAATAACGCTAATAGTACTATTACAGCTTTTTGCTCATACCATGCGATATTATATGTTATTGGTAATTCATTAATGTCAGAAAGACCGAACACTTCTTGAAGTTTCATTGCAATAACTACTAATGAATATGAATCATTACATTGTCCTGCATCTAGAACTCTAGGAATTCCACCGATATCTCCAAGTTCTAATTTATTGTATCTATATTTTGCACAACCTGCTGTTAAAATAACTGTATCATTTGGTAATTCCTTTGCAAACTGCGTATAGTATTCACGGCCTTTCATTCTTCCATCACACCCAGCCATTACAAAGAATCTTTTGATTGCTCCTGTTTTTACAGCCTCTACAACTTTGTCAGCAAGTGCTATTACTTGGTTATGAGCAAAGCCTCCAACTATTTCTCCTCTTTCAATTTCAATTGGTGCACTACATTTTTTAGCATGCTCAATTATTTCTGAAAAATCTTTTGTCATTCCATCTTTTCTATCTGCTATGTGTTTAAGACCGTAAAATCCAGATGCTCCTGTAGTATAAACTCTCTCTTTATAAGAAGCCTTCGGAGGAGTGATACAATTTGTTGTCATTAGTATAGGCCCATTAAAGCTTTCAAACTCTGAATTTTGCTTCCACCATGCATTTCCATAATTACCTACAAGGTGATCATATTTCTTAAAAGCTGGATAATAGTTTGCAGGTAACATTTCGCTGTGAGTATATACATCTACTCCAGTGCCTTCTGTCTGCTTTAATAGCTCTTCCATATCCTTTAAATCATGTCCACTAATTAATATACCTGGGTTGTTTCGAACTCCAATATTAACCTTTGTAATCTCTGGATTACCATAAGTAGTAGTGTTAGCTTCATCTAATAGTGCCATAGCATCTACTCCATATTTACCGCACTCAAGTACTAGTGCAACTAATTCATCCACAGTTAGCTTGTCATTAGTGGTTTGTTCTAGGCCCTTTTGCATAAATGCATACAGGTCCTTGTTTTCATACTCTAATACATATGCATGTTCAACATAAGCTGCCATTCCTTTAATACCGTAAATTACTAGTTCTCTTAATGATCTTACATCTTCATTTTCTGTTTTAAGAACTCCCACATTTATGGATTTACTTTCAAATTCTTCTGAAGTACCTGTCCATGATGCACATTCTGGTAAATTTTCATCTATAACGCCACCTGCTTTTACTAGCTGAGCTTTAATTACTTCACGTAATTCTAATCCCTTTGTTATTGTATCTACAAATCTAGCTTTATCAAAATTTGCATTTGTTATCGTCATAAATAAACCATTTACAACAAATTTATTTACTTCTTCATTTTCTATCCCAAGTTCCCTTGCTTTTGTACTATAAATTGATATGCCTTTTAGAACATAAATTAATAAATCCTGCATATTAGCTACATCATCTGTTTTACCACAAACTCCTCTTACTGTACAACCTGTGCCCTTTGAAGCTTCTTGACATTGATAACAAAACATTCCCATTGTAATTCCTCCTAATTGTTTTTATTAATTAAATGGATCAATATAAACCTAAGTAAGTCAACATTTATTGTTGAACTATCTCTAGTATACTTTTGTACATGTTAAAAGTCGGTAACAAATGTTACCTAAATAATATTTGCACAATTTTTATTATATATATATTACAAAATATACACTTACTTTTATACCTAATCATTGTAAATATTTCAAATCTGTATTAAAATATATTATATATTACTATAAAAATTAAATATGTGTAACTTTGCCTACAATAGGCCTCAGTTACGAATAGGATGTGCTATGGTGAAAAACACAATTAAAATTATTATTTTCACTTATCTACTACTAATTTTAGGAAGCACTTTTGCCTATGGATCCATAGATACTTCACTAAAATTGACTGTGGAAGAAGAACAATGGTTACACAAAAATAAGGACAAAATTTTCACTTTAGGAATTAATCCAGGACTTGGTATGGAATACTTCATATATAAAGACCAAGAAAGAGGATATTTAATTCCGCTCATTGATCTTATAGAAAAAGATTTGGGAATAACTATTCAGCTTAAAACCTCAAAAAGTTGGGGAGAAGTATATTCTTCTCTTCACACTGGTAATATAGATATTCTTTTTGGAGCAAATGAAACACCTGAAAGAAAAAAAACAATGCTTTTTACTCAACCTATTTATAAGATCCCTTACGCACTTATCTCAAAGAAGGGAGGTTCCATTCATACTATAGGCGATATTGATAAAAAAACAGTGGGATTTATAAAAGATGATATTGTTATTGATATACTACCAACAATTTATAAAAATATAAAATATAAATCAAAATTCTATGCTTCTCAAGAAGAATGTATCGCAGCAATAAACAAAAATGAAATTGACGCTTTAATAACCTCTGGTGGACCTGTCGTTTTTGATTATATATACCGATTTCCAGAATTAAATTATGCATTCAAATTAAATAATATCACCTCTGACTTAACTTTTTCTACTAAAAAAAGCAATGAAATGTTATTTAATATACTCGAAAGTGAAATTAAACATTTAGAAGGAAATGTTCTTTCTAAAATCATTAGTGAAGCTGAAGTAGAATATAATTTAAAAATAATGAATCTCACCCCCGCTGAAATCAGTTGGCTTGAAAATGATGGCCAAGCAGTGGTAGGTATTACTAAAGATTACTTGCCCTTCGACTATTTTCATGCTGGAGAATATAAAGGGATAAGTGGACAGATAATAAATGAAATCTCTCTAAAAACTGGTATAGTATTTATTAATAAGTATGGTGAGTTTGATGAGTTAAATACGAAGTTAAAAAATGGTCAAGTAGATATTGTAAATATTGCTAAAACTGAGGATCGTTTAAAATATCTATTATACCCACAACCCTATAGTACTGAACGAGATATTATTGTGGGGAGAAAAGATAGTAAAGACGTTCTAGATATTTTTGGTTTAGAGGGAAAAAGAGTTGCCGTAATTAAAGGATTTTGGCATTATGAACATCTTATAAAAAACTTAACCTCTGTAAATATTATAGAGACCTCCTCAATTCAAGAATCTATGTTAATGGTACATAAAGGTAAAGCTGATTATTTAATTGAAAACCCCACAGTGGTTAGATATTACACAGAAGAGCTACAATTATTCGATTTAGTAGAAAAAGGGGCCACAAGTACTGATTCTTATTTGTACTATGGAATATCAAAAGAAAAACCAGAACTTTCCAGTATCATTGATAAGGTTATACCCATGTTGGATATAAATAATTTAAGAAGAAAAGGATATGACGAAGTCCCTCATGTAGCAAATAAAAACTATTTACAAAAGTTAATATTCACGATAATAGGACTCGGCACTATATTGATATTTGTAATCATATATGTAGTTAGACTAATTAAGGCTTTAATAAAAGAAAAATTCTCTTCTGAATTACTACGACAAAAGGAAGAATTACTCAATACTGATGCACTTACTAATCTCTATAATAGAAATTATTTCAGTTCTAAAATAATGGATACATTGGATTTTCTAGTTTATCCTCAAAGTTTTATAATTGGAGACATCAATAATTTAAAAATTACAAACGATAAATACGGCCACTTAATAGGAGACTTATTGTTAAAACATTTTGCAGACTTACTTAAAGAAAACTGCCCTACTGACTCATTATTGATTCGAATGGGTGGTGATGAATTTCTTGTTATTTTAGAAAATACAAATGAAGTAATTGCAACAGAAATCATGAAAGCCATAAAAATAGCTTTAACAAAGAACCCTATTATAATTTCAGAAAATGAAATTATAAATGTGACCACCGCATTTGGATACGCCACTCGTTACTCCGCAAATGAAACATTTGATGAGATGTTTAAGGCTGCGGATGATAGAATGTACCATGATAAAAAAACGTCTAAAACTTAGAAATGGAGTGCATAGTATGAAAGAACAACAGTACTGTTTATTAAGCTAATGTTTAAAAAAACTAAATAATCAACAAATTTTTTAATAAACTTAACAATAACTTAACATTGCTATGATAGAATATCATAGATATATTTCTTTTTAAAAGGAGAGTTAAAATGGATTATAAAATGATATTCGGACTTTTAGGTGGTTTAGGACTGTTTGTCTATGGAATGAAGCTAATGGGGGATGGTCTTCAAAAGGCTGCAGGTGAGAAACTAAAAAGATTGCTAGAAATCTTAACTAGCAATAAGTTTTTCGCAGTGCTTGTTGGTGCAGGGGTAACTGCAATTATTCAAAGTAGTAGCGCAACTACAGTAATGACTGTAGGTTTCGTAAATGCAGGGCTTATGAATTTATTTCAAGCCGCTGGGGTTATTATGGGGGCAAATATTGGCACTACAATGACTGCTCAACTTATAGCCTTTAAACTTTCAGATGTAGCACCCTTTATTCTTGCAATAGGTGCTGCCTTAGTTATATTTAGCAAGAAGAAGAAAACTAAAGACATTGGCGAAATTGTTTTAGGATTTGGTATACTATTTGTTGGTATGTCAATGATGGAAAACTCCATGAGACCTATAAGAGAATTAGAAGGCTTTAAAAACCTTATTTCATCTTTAGGCACCCATCCAGTAATGGGCGTTTTCGTCGGTCTTGCCATGACAGCTGTAGTTCAAAGTAGTAGTGCTACTATTGGTATTTTGATGGCACTTGCCGCAAATAATGGTATTTCACTCGCAGTTGCTCTTCCTATACTTTATGGTGATAATATAGGAACTTGTATTACAGCACTTCTTGCAAGTATTGGTACTACTAAAAATGCTAAGAGGGCCGCCCTAATACATGTAATTTTTAACGTAACAGGCACTATAATATTTATGCTTGCCTTCCCTTTAACTTTAAAAATCGTTCCACAATTTGGCGGGAATACGCAAAGACAAATTGCAAATGCTCATACAATGTTTAATTTTGCAAATGTATTTATTCAAGTTTGGTTTATAGGTATTTTAGTTAAGATTGTTAATAAATTGGTACCTGGTGAAGACGAAAAATCATCTGCTCTAATCCTTGAATACCTAGATATTAGGCTGCTTGAAACTCCTTCTATCGCAGTTGGCCAAGTTATTAAAGAAGTTAGTCGGATGGGAAGACTTGCCTCTGAGAATCTTTCTAATGCCATGGAGGCTTTCTTAACTTCTAATGAAGGTTTAATGAATACAGTTATTGAATATGAGGCTACAATAAATTATCTTGAAAGAGAAATAACTGGTTATATGGTTGCACTTTCAAACACTCCTCTGTCAGAACGTCAATCGGAGATTATTACATCCCTATATCATGTAGTAAATGATATAGAAAGAATTGGAGATCATGCTGAAAACTTAGGTGAGCTTGCTAAACTCAGGATGGATAAAAACCTTATATTTTCAGAAAAAGCAATATCTGATGTTACATATATGTTCGATACCGTAAAATATTGTGTAGATAATGCAATAGCAGCTTTAGAGAATTCAGACTTAGAAGCAGCACACAAAGCTATGGAAGTAGAGGATAAGATAGATATCATGGAAAAACAACTTAAAAATGATCATATAGCTCGATTAAATAAATTTCAATGTTCACCAACCGGTGGTTCCGTATATCTAGAACTATTAAGCAATCTTGAAAGAGTCGGGGACCATTCAAATAATATTGCACAAATGGTTGTTCACACAAAATAATTTTTAATTAAAAAACATTAGAGCATAGTGCGACCCTAAGCTCTAATGTTTTTTAATTTACATATATTATTTAATTCCTCTTCTATTATGTCTTGTACATATTGCGCTAAATCTTGCTGCTCTTCTTTGCATAGTGTACTTACGTAAATAGGTTTATGTATAACCATTTTCACTTTGTTCCCGGTTACCTTTCTCCCTACTTCTAATACATTATAAGTACCATCTATGGTTATAGGAACAATCGCAACCTTAGATTTTGTTGCTAGTCTCATACTCCCTTTTTTAAAAGGGTTCATTTTAGATTTGAGGCTTCTTGTGCCTTCCGGAAAAATCATAATAGAATATCCACTATTTATCTTTTCTACTGCTTCCTCAATAGTTTTAATTGATTGTCTAGGGTTCTTCCTATCTATATAAATAGATCCTATTGATTTTAACCAGCAACCAACTAATGGTATTTTTCGTATTTCCTTTTTAGCAATAAATCCAAAAGGTTTATCTATATATGCCACCAATGCGAATCCATCAAAAATTGCTTGATGATTTGCTACAAAAACACAATTCTCCACCGGTATATTTTCTATACCGCTAACTTCCATCCTAGTCTTAGTCACCTTCAAAACATATTTAGCAATGTTTTGTGCTCTTTTATAGGCATATATTTTAGACTCTTTAGGTGATTTTCTCCCCATGTACTTGATTTTAATTAATCTCAGAGATGATATACCTAAATAAATTGAAAAATATAAATACCATAATAATTTTGTCATGAATTTTCCCCCATATAATTTAACTTATAATTAAACTTGCATTATAATTTTAACAAACATTATAAAAAATTGATATATTTTTATAGCATTTTGTACCTCAATAGAACTTCCATAATAAACCAAACATTGACAATTACTCATATATTGTGTATAATTACGTTATCTATTACAAAGATATTGATAGATAATAAAAGTTTTTATCTTTTAAGGAGGAAAAAATTATGATACTTACAGATTATTTTAAAAAACGCAAAAAAGAAAAACAAAGAATATTAAAAATTAAAACAGCAAAAAAGGTACTTGTTGGTACTGCTGCTGGAAGTCTTAGTGGACTACTTGGAGGATTACTTTTTTCACCTAAATCTGGTAAAGAAAATAGAAAAGCTATTGTAAATACATCGAAAGATATTACAAATAATGTTAAAGAAAAATCTATAGAACTTAAAGAATCTATAGACAATAAAGTTTCTGATACTAAAGATAATGTAATTGACGCAAAAAGCAAAATTAAAGAAAAAAGCGCACAACTTAAGGAAACTATAGACAACAAAGTTTCTGGTGCTAAAGAAAATGTAACAGATGCTAAAGTAAAAATTTCTGAATACTTAAATGAAAAAAGAGGATCAAAAGTAGCTAACGAAACAAATGATGTTGTAAATGCAACAGACTCTGAAGATGCAATTGACATTGTAGTACAAGCAGACCTTACTGAAAAGAAAGCAAAGAAATAATCAAATTTATGAAAGAATAGTGGTGGTATAAATGGGAATGTATATAGATTTTAAAGTATTAGGAATAGGTTTATTAATTTTCCTAGGTATAATACTTTTAATTGTACTGATAGTGGGATTATTAAAGCTTATTAAAACTATAACAACTGTAAATTCAATTATTAAAAAAAATAAAGAAAATATTGATGAGGCATTAGATGTTTTGCCAAAAACATTTAAAAATTTATATGAGGTAACTGACAATATAAAAGATGTTACTGACGTAGTAGTTCAAACAACTGCCACTGCCGTTGGCGCCACAGAATCACTAGAAAGATATTTAGTATACATAGTAGATATCTTAAATATTATAAAAAAAATATTTTCAAATAAAAAGTAGGGGATTGTTCTCCTGCTTTTTTTACCCTTAATTTAAACATACAATAATACTATTATTTATTAATATGATATCTAAAACGTGGTATAATATATACAATATATAATATTTTGTAAATGGAGGTGTTGGTATGGATATGAAATGGAGTTTAAATGAGCTCTATACATCCTTTGATAGTAATGAATTTAAAGAGGACATGATTTCTTTTGAAAATTCTATAGAACACATAAAAAAGTGGACTATAAAAAATTGTGGTGATTCTAAGGACCCACAAACAAAAATTGAAAATTATATTAAGTTTGAGAATGAATTTAATGACCTTACAAACAAATTATATAATTATGCAGAGTTATCTTTAAGCGTCAATACGAAAGATGAAACTTCCAATAAGATTTCTGAAAAACTATCCACTAAACTTTCAGAGCTAGCTAAACCCTATACTGTTTTTTCAAAATGGCTAAATTCAATTTCAGATTTAGAAGCTCTAATTGAAGAATCAGAGCTTATGAAAGCGCATAGTTATTATCTATTGGATTTAGCTCTAAATGCTAAATATTTGCTTAGCGATTCTGAAGAAGAACTCATAGCTAAAATGAAAAATAGTGGATCAAATGCCTGGTCTAAACTTCAAAACACACTAACATCAACACTGCTAGTGTCTATTGTTATAAATGGCGAGGATAAGATGCTCCCTCTATCTATGGTTAGAAATATGGCCTATGATAAAGATAGTAAAGTCAGAAAAAATGCTTATGAAGCTGAACTTAAAGCTTATGATTCAATTGCTGAATCCTCGGCTGCATCATTAAACGGTATCAAAGGAGAAGTTATTACACTTAGCACTCTTAAGGGATATGAATCTCCACTGCATAGCACTCTTTTAAATTCAAGAATGGATAAAGAGACTCTAGATGCTATGTTAAGTGCCATGATGGAAAGCCTTCCTTCTTTCCATAAATATTTTAAGAAGAAAGCAGAACTATTAGGACATCCTTCTGGTCTTCCGTTTTACGATTTATTTGCACCCATTGGTGACGCCAATATGAACTTTTCTTATGAAGATGCAAGAAAATTCATAGTTAAAAATTTTGCTACCTTTAGTGGCAATCTTGCAAATTTCGCTGATTATGCTTTTTCTAATAACTGGATTGATGCTGAGCCAAGAGTTGGTAAATTAGGCGGTGCTTTCTGTTCTAATTTACATAGCATTAAAGAAAGCAGAATACTATCTAACTTCACAGGGAGTTTTAACGATGTTTCAACACTTGCACACGAGCTAGGTCATGGCTATCACGGTCTATGTTTAGCAGAGGAATCTGCACTTAATAGTGATTACCCTATGCCTATTGCAGAAACTGCTTCAATTTTTTGTGAAACAATAATTAGTAATGCAGCTTTAAAAAACGCTTCTGAGAAAGAAGCCTTTGCAATTCTTGAAAGTGATATATCTGGAAGTGCGCAAGTCATTGTAGATATTTTAAGCCGTTATTTATTTGAAACTGAACTGTTTAAACGAAGAGAAGATAGTTCTGTGCCAGTACAGGAATTAAAAGAAATCATGTTAGATTCACAAAAAAAAGCTTATGGAGAAGGTCTAGATCATAATTTTTTACATCCATACATGTGGATGTGTAAACCTCATTACTATGATGCTTCCAGTAATTTTTACAACTTTCCTTATGCCTTTGGTCTACTATTTTCTAAAGGACTTTATGCTGAATATTTAAAAAGAGGAGAATCATTTGTAAATGATTATAATACCCTACTTTCTGCTACTGGAAAAAATAATTTAGTACAAGTGGCAAAAATGATGAATGTAGATATTCACTCTATAGATTTTTGGAGAAGTTCACTAAATCTTATTTGTGAAGATATAGAAAAATTTGTGAATATGTCTAACTAGTGTTAACTAGTTAGAACTAGTGTTAACTAGTTCTATAAAAAAAGCAGGTAATATAAACATATGTTTATATTACCTGCTTTTTTTATTTTGATTTCTGTCTCAGTATCTTAAGTCTCTCTTTAATTTTCTTTTCATATCCATTGTCACATGACTTATAATATTCACTGCCCATAAGTTCGCTTGGCAAATACTGCTGTTTTACATAATTGCCCTCATAATCATGAGGGTATAAATACCCTATTCCATGTCCTAATTTTTTTGCTCCACTATAACTACTATCCCTTAAATGTGCAGGTACACTTCCTATATTTTTTTGTTCTATATCTTTAAGTGCCTTGTTAATAGCCATATAAGATGCATTACTTTTAGGGGCGCAGGCTATATAAATTACTGCCTGTGCTAAAATAATTCTAGCTTCTGGCATACCTACAAACCTAACCGCCTCCGCTGCATTATTTGCTATAACGATAGCCATAGGATCTGCATTACCAACATCCTCTGATGCAGATATTACAATTCTCCTAGCAATAAATTTTGGATCCTCACCAGCATATATCATTCTAGCAAGGTAATGAATCGAAGCATCAGGGTCAGAGCCTCTCATACTTTTTATAAACCCTGAAATTACATCATAATGTTCATCTCTATTTTTATCATATTTTATATGCTTTTGTTGAAGACACTCCCGAACAACATCCATTGTTATGTTTATCTTACCATCTACGTCTCTATCCGTAGTAAGTACAGATAATTCCAAGGCATTAAGCGCACGTCTTGCATCACCATTTGCCATATTTGCAAGGTAGCTTATAGCTTCCCCCTCCATATAGATATTAGTGTTTCCAAATCCTACATCTTTATCTTCTAATGCTCTTAAAATAATCTTTTTGATATGTTCTTCCCTTAAAGGCTCCAATTTAAAAAGCATAGACCTAGATATTAATGCATTATTAACCTCAAAATATGGATTTTCTGTAGTTGCCCCAATTAAAACTATTGTTCCCTTCTCTACAAAGGGTAGAAGTGCATCCTGTTGAGCTTTATTAAATCTATGAATTTCGTCTATAAATAATATAGTTTTAATATTGTACATTCCTAAATTATTTTTAGCCTCCGCTACTACTTGGCGTAATTCTTTAAGCCCATCTGTAACTGCATTTAGTCTAACAAAATCTGATTTTGTTGATTTTGCAATAACTTTAGCCAAGCTAGTTTTACCTGTACCTGGTGGACCATAAAGTAATAATGAGGTTATCTTATCTGCAATAATAGCTCGCCATAAAAGCTTTCCCTTACCTAGAATATGCTCTTGCCCTACATAGTCTTCTAATCTTTCAGGCTTTAACCTCTCAGCCAAGGGTGCATCCATGCGCAAATTTTTTTCTTGCTGTAATTCAAATAAATCCATTTAATCACCTTATGTCTTTCATTTTGTTTTCCTTATTCCATTATAATTCATGGTCTATTAACCTAGTGATTTCTGCTTTAGTTTATCTGTCATCTCATGCAATTTTATTATTCCAGCTTCTCTTAATCTCTTGTTTTCATCTTCAATAGACTTTGTTTCCTCTATGCCTTGCATAATAGTATTCCACGTTTTTTCTAGTGTTTCGATTTTCACACTTGTTCCTCCAGCGAGTTTAGCTATATCAACACTTTGACTTCTTATATTTTCAGCATTTTTCATAAGTAGTTCATTAGTTGTTCTATCAAGTTCAGCTAGTGAATCAGATACTAATTTCTGCTTCTTTAAAGCAATTGCTTGAATTATTCCATTTTTAAATACAGGTATTGTTATTATAAAAGCAGAATGAACTTTAGATATTAACTTGTAATTTCCTCTTTGAATCATTTTAATTTGAGGAGCAGTTTGTAATGATACCATCTTTGCCATTTCCAAATCATAAATTCTTTGTTTAAGCATTTCAATAGTAGCTTTAGCATTTTCATAATTTATTACATTTATTTGTTCTCCATTATTTGCTAGAGCCTGAAGTTTAGGAAGATCTTCAGTTTCATTTTTTTCAACCACCATATTTCCTGCAGCAATATATTTCTCAAGTTCTCCATAATACTCAAAATTTTGATTGTACAAGTTTTCAAGTGACAAATTAGAATTGTTTATCTCTGCTTTATAACTACTAAGTTGAGTATAAATTTTATCTATCTCTCCTCCAATGGTCTTATACTTGCCCAACATTTTTTCTATAGCCTGACTTGGTTTACTAAAAAGCTTTGCAAAGAATCCAGTTTTGGCCTCTTCAAAATCTTGCTTGTCAAATTTTTTCATTATGCTAGTAAGTTCTTTTATCATAACACCTGAATTTTCTACACTGCTAGATTTAATAGAATTTAATATTTGATCTGCAAATTTAGATATTTGCTGGGCCGGCTCATTTCCAAATTCTAATACTGCGTTTGCATCCTTTATATTTATATTAGATGCAATTTGTCTCACTTGTGGTGATACTTTAAGCTGATTACTTATGCTTTTAGCCTTTTGTTCAACATTCTCATCTTCAATTACTAGTATTCCATTATCTTTTTCCATATTTATCGCTCCTTTTATCTGTTTTCATAATTTATTTTTCAGATTTTTATACTATAGCACAAAAATCAATATTAACTTTCAAAAATCAATTACTGAATAAGCCTTCAAAAAAACCTTTTTTCTTCTTCACATGTTCCCTGAACTGTAGTTTAAAAGTAACATCTTCTAGTCTATGAATATCATAACACTCAGGATAAATAAAATTTTCTATATCGTTATATCCGGATGGATTATAGATAATTATATCTATTGCCATAGCATTCATAAATGTAAGCATTATACAATCTTCAAAAGATAAGTTGCCGTTTTCTTCATTGTTATAAACTATTATTTTAGGAACCTCTTCAGGGTAATCATACGCTTGTAAAAGTTCAAGTATTTCTATATCTAGATTTATAAGCACTGAGAAAATATCCACTTGTAAATCTCTTGAATCTTCCTGTTCAACATTTATTATTACAGGACTTAAGCATAATTCTTTTATTTTCTGGGCAATATTTTTTTGAAGTCCAGACCTTAAATCCTTATACTTCCACCAAGGTGAATTAATCATTTCAGAAGTATCAAATTGCGAGAAAATATTATTAGGGTATATCTGATTGAATTTTCCATATTCCAAATGCACTGCATCCATTATAGGTAGTCTTTTATAAAATTTAGTGAATTTTTGAGTTGTAACCTCACTAATTTCCTTAAAATATAAATCAATATTCTCGTGGGTACCGCAAATTTTAGAAAACATATTGGGTATAACTATTGTTGAACCTTTAACTTTAAAACCTTCTCTTATAGATCCATTTTCCTTCATCCATATATATATTTCTTCGTAGGTAGTATGAAGCGTTACACACTGCAGGTTATAGTCAGCAAACTGCCAAGGCCTATAAAAACCAGATTCATCTGTAAAGAGCGTTCTATTAAGTTCTTCCTTAGCACTAAAAGCCGTAGTCTTAATTCTATCTTCTATTTTAGTAGGAAAAGGTTTTATCTCTCCTGTGCTGTCATAGACAATTTCCTTAGAAAAAGCATTATACTTATCTATTTCATGGAAGGCTCCAGAATTATTAGGGTTAAAGTATAAAACATCACACCCCAAAGTTGATAATAGTATCAAATAAAACACTTCAGTTTTTGAAATATTTCCATAAAATACTATTTTGGGATTATTACTTCTGTAATCGAATTTTTCAAACAATTCTGCTGAATAAATATTAATCCAATGAATTATATAATTTATAATAATTTTAATATCACTACTCTTTACTCCGTCATTACTTTTAATATAATACTCAGTAAGACCCTTTAGATTATTTTTAATTTGCTTAAGTAAAACTTTGTTTGATAAATTGGGGAAAAGTCCATTATCGCTTATTGAATTTACAATTAATGCCATATCTATAATTTCCAAATGTGCTGTTTTAGTCCAAATATCATTTAACTTATCCTGCAAACTTATGCTAATGTTTTTATCCAAACCTTCATGGAATCTTTTATAACATGCTCCTATTTTCTTTAGTTCACTATCTAATTTATAAAGGGTTTGATAGTAATCATCCTTATTGCTTTTTATACCTATAAACCTGTAAAAGTAACATGGAATAAACACAACATTAGAATTGTACTGAAACTTATTTCTTTTATAAACCTGTGTTTTTAAACTTGTTATAATATCTTCATTAATACTTAAATTAACACTGTGAATCTCCAAATTATTCAAACCCTGCACTTCCATATCCACCTTACCTTCTTAAATAGTTTTTATTGTAAATATAGTTTTTACATCAAATATAAGTATACCATATTATTCACACATTTTTCATTATAATATAGTGATAAATACCCATTTTTTAATAAAATTATTGAATTGTTAGAATAGTACAACATTATTTCCCAGCTACTTTTTTCATAAAAAGCATACTTTTATACGCCCAAATGGTGTAATATATATATCATAGTTCACTTTATATTTAATTTAATAAAACTTTATAATATATTGTAATAATAGGTATAATTTTGTTCTATAATTATTAATTCAAGTACAAGGAGGTTTATTATGGGACTTTTGACTTTCAAAAAAGGTATTCACCCTAATGATAGAAAAGACTTAAGTATGCACAAAGCAATTCAAGATTTGCTTCCAAAGGGCAACTTAGTATTTCCTATGGTACAACATATAGGAGCACCTTGCGACCCTCTAGTAAAAAAAGGTGACAGAGTACTACTCGGACAAAAGATAGGTGAATCTAAAGCCTTTGTATCCGCACCAATATATTCAAGTGTATCTGGAACTGTTAAAGACGTTGCGCCGAGACTACATACTAATGGAACCATGGTAATGTGTGTTATTGTGGAAAACGATAACATTTATGAAGAAGTACTTACGAGCGTTCCCCACCCCGATTATGAAAAGCTATCTAAAAATGAACTAGTAGCTATCATTAAAGATGCTGGTATCGTTGGTATGGGTGGAGCAGGTTTTCCAACTCATATTAAGCTTACTCCTCCAGCGGATAAAGTAATCGACAGTATTATAATAAATGCTGCTGAGTGCGAACCTTATTTAACCTGTGATTACAGAATGCTACTAGAAAAAACCAATGAAATCGCAGAGGGCTTAAAAATTATTCTTCAAATGTTCCCTGGTGTAAAGGGATATATTGCGATAGAAAATAATAAACCAGAAGCAATTGCCGCTATGGAAAAAGCCACAGCAAACATGAAGAATGTACAAGTTACTACAATGGTTACAAAGTACCCTCAAGGTGCAGAAAAACAATTGATTTATGCCATTACTGGTAGAGAGTTGCCTTCTGGTAAGCTTCCTGCAGATGTTTCATGCATAGTACAAAATGTTGATACTGTATATGAGATATATAATGCTGTAGTAAACGGCAAACCCCTTACAGAGCGAGTTTTAACAGTAACTGGCGAAGCAATTAAAGAGCCACTGAATTTAAGAGTAAAATTCGGAACTTCTATAAGTGAAATTATCGATGCTGCCGGTGGATTCAAAGAGGATCCTGTTAAGGTAATTTCCGGTGGACCTATGATGGGAATGGCACTAAGTTCTTTAGATATTCCAGTAATTAAGGGAACTTCTGGTATACTTTGTTTAACTAAAAATCAAGCTAAACTAGAAGAAGAATCTAGTTGCATAAGATGTGGAAAATGCATGAGTGTTTGTCCTATGTTTTTAAATCCTACAAAACTTAGCTCTTTAGTTTTAAGAGGAGATTACGAAAATTTTGAAAAACTACATGGTATGGATTGTATTGAGTGTGCTTGTTGCTCTTTTGCATGCCCAGCAAAACGTCATTTAACTCAAACTTGCCGTGAAGGTAAGAGAACAATAAATATTAATAGAAGAAAAAAATAGATAGAGGTGACTTATATGTATACAGTATCTTCATCCCCACACATTAAATCAAATGACTCTGTGCAGGGCATAATGGGAGACGTAATAATAGCATTAATACCTGCTACCCTTGCCGGAATATATTTCTTTGGAATACAAGCATTTTTAGTTACATTGATTTCTGTAATATCATGTGTTGCTGGAGAAGCTCTATGGCAAAAACTTACTCACAGAAAACTTACAATTGGAGATCTCAGTGCTGTCGTAACTGGCTTATTACTTGCTTTTAACTTGCCAGCTGCAGTTCCACTTTGGCTTCCAGCTGTGGGAGGATTTTTTGCAATAATTGTTGTAAAACAATTTTTCGGTGGAATAGGCCAAAATATAATGAATCCAGCTTTGGCTGCAAGAGCATTTTTACTTACCTCTTGGCCAGTACATATGACTAATTTTACTGTTGATGGCGTTTCATCTGCTACAGCGCTTGGAATACTTAAAAGTGGTGCTGGCGAATTGCCCAGCTTAATGAGCAATTTCATTGGTAATCAAGCTGGCTGTATTGGTGAAACATCTGTACTTGCACTTCTAATTGGTGCAGCATATTTACTATACAAAAAAATAATAAGTTGGCATATACCAGTAGCATATATTGGTTCAGTATTCATTTTAACTTTCATATTTGGTAGAGACGGTTTAATGACTGGAAGTGCATTATATGAAATCCTTTCTGGTGGACTTATTCTCGGTGCTTTCTATATGGCAACTGATTATACAACTTCACCAATGGCAAAAAGTGGACAACTTATATTTGGTATTGGATGTGGTGTGTTAACTACAATAATCCGTATATATGGTGGTTATGCTGAAGGCGTATCTTACGCAATACTCATAATGAGCTTATTTGTTCCATTTATTGATAAGTTTACTGCTCTACGTATTTTTGGGGAGGTGAAATAATTGAAAGAAAATATTAAATTAGGTTTAATTTTACTTTTAATTACAGGAATTGCAGGATTTTTACTAGGTGGTGCCTATGAAATAACAAAAGGCCCTATAGCTGATAAGGTTCTTTCCGATAAACAAACTGCTATGAAAGAAATATTACCTGCCGCTGATAAGTTTGAGACATCAGATGTAGATACTAAAGATAATGAAGAAATTTCTGAAGTTAATACAGGCCTTAAGGGTACTGACATAGCTGGATATGCTATTAAAGTTGTAGCCAAAGGCTACGGTGGACCAATAGAAATCATGGTTGGACTATCAAATGACGGAAAAGTTACTGGCATTAAAATTCTGGCTCACACTGAAACTCCCGGTCTTGGTGCTAATGCTCCAGAACCTGAATTTTCCGATCAATTTATGGAAAAACCTACAGAAGAGAACTTAGAAGTTATAAAAATATCTCCTTCAAAGGAAAATCAAATACAAGCTATTACAGGCGCTACTATTACCTCAAAAGCCGTAACACTTGGTGTTAACAATGCTATTAATTTTTATAACTCTTCATTGAAAGGAGATACGAAATAATGAGCACATTTTCTGAAAGAATAAGAAATGGTATAATAACAGAAAATCCAATATTTGTACAAGTTTTAGCCATGTGTCCAACTTTAGCTGTAACTAGTAGTGTGAAAAATGGTCTAGGTATGGGACTAGCATCTACAGTTGTTTTAATTGGTTCTAACTTAATTATTTCACTATTAAGAAAAGTAATCCCAGATAAAATTCGTATACCAGCTTATATCACAGTAATAGCTACTTTTGTTACATTAATACAATTTTTATTACAAGGTTATGTTCCAGCTTTATACAAATCACTAGGAATATTTATTCCACTAATAGTTGTTAACTGTGTAATACTTGGAAGAGCAGAATCCTATGCATCAAAAAACAAAGCATTCCCTTCGATTTATGATGCTATAGGAATGGGCCTTGGTTTTACAATAGCCTTAGCTATTCTAGGTGCTATAAGAGAATTACTAGGTGCTGGTTCACTACTTGGATTTAAAGTATTTGGAAACTCCTTTGAACCTGCTATAATTATGGTATTAGCACCTGGTGCTTTTATTACCGTTGGTATATTAATGGCACTATTAAATCAAAAGGCAATTAATGAAACAAATAAAGTTAATAATAAAATTGCACATTTTCATGAATTCAATGAAGAAACTGGTGAATGTGGCGGTTGCGGATCTTGTTCTCATGGTTGTAAAAAATAATATGACTTTAGTAATATTAAGAAAGGTGGATTAAAATGAGACTTTTTTCGATTTTTATAAGTGCATTTTTAGTAAATAACTTTGTTTTAGCTAAATTCCTTGGAATATGTTCTTTTCTAGGAGTTTCTAAAAAAACTGAAACTGCAAAAGGTATGGGACTAGCAGTTATCTTTGTTATGATTTTAGCGTCATTTATGACTTTCATAGTTTACAGAATTTTAACTTTTTTCAACATAACTTATTTATCAACTCTAGCCTTCGTTCTAGTTATTGCAGCTCTCGTGCAATTTGTTGAGATGGTTATCAAAAAAACACAACCAAGCCTTTACAAAGCGCTTGGAATATTTCTTCCCTTAATAACAACTAACTGTGCTGTTCTTGGTATGGCAGTTATAAACATAGGTGAGGGTTATAACCTAATAGAATCTATGGTTAATGCACTTGGAGCTTCTTTTGGATTTATGCTTGCTATTGTTCTTCTATCAGGCTTAAGAGAAAGAATGGAAGAGAACGATAATATGCCGCTAGCTTTCAAGGGTCTGCCTATTTCACTAATAACAGCTGGACTTATGGCTATAGCATTCTTAGGCTTTAGTGGTCTGAAATTGGGGGGTATTTAAATGGATTTAAGTAGTTTAATTTACCCAGTACTCACTATTGGTGGTATGGGACTTATATTTGGAGTGGTACTTGGTTATGCTAATAAAAAGTTCCATGTACCCGTTGATCCAAAAATACCACTAGTTAGAGCAGCACTGCCTAGCGCAAATTGCGGTGCATGCGGATATCCCGGTTGTGATGCTTATGCTGCAGCTGTAGTTGAGGGCGATGCAACCCTTAATTTATGTTCAGTAGGTGGAAGTACTGTTGCGGAAGCAATAGGAGAAATAATGGGTGTATCTGTTGAAACAGAGAATCCACAAGTTGCCTTTGTTAAATGTAAAGGAACTTGCACTGTTGCAAAAGAAAAATATATATATGATGGAATTATGGATTGTCGCCAAGCAGTTATTGCTCCTGGTGGTGGTTCTAAAGCTTGTAGTGATGGTTGTCTAGGCCTTGCAAGCTGTGTAAGAGCTTGTGATTTCAATGCCCTCCACATCATTGATGGTGTGGCTGTTGTTTATAAGGATAACTGTGTAGCTTGTGGAGCCTGTGTTAAGATCTGTCCTAAGAATCTAATAGAGATGGTTCCAGCGTCACAAGAAGTTCTTATAGAATGTAACTCTAAATCAAAAGGTAAATCTGTTAAAGATAATTGCTCAGTTGGATGTATTGCTTGCGGAATGTGTGCAAGAGTTTGTCCTGAGGGAGCAATTACAATGATTAACAATTTAGCTGTAATAGATTTTGAGAAATGTACAATGTGCGGACTATGTGCTTCTAAGTGTCCTACAAAAGCAATCTCAAAACCTCTAAAAGATCGTGTAAACATGAGCGAAACTGCAACAAGTAAATAGAGAAAATTAAAAGAAGATACTAAGATTAATAATCTTAGTATCTTCTTTTAATTTTCTCTATTTTTTCTTTTCTTTCTCATCTCCAAATAATAATAGGATAGGAAATTTTCCCGCAGTGCCTTGCAATAAGAAACGAAAAAACATTGAAATTCCATTTAGAAATTCTTCTTTTGCGAATATAAAATCCTCGTAAGCCTTCCAGGACGGAAGGCTAGCGAACCTGAGCCAGGAAGGCGAATGTGAGTGATAGAGGATTTTCTATTCGCAAAAGATTAGAATTTCTTGATGGAATTTAACGTTTCGAGTTCTTTTGCAAGACACGTCGGTAAATTCGCTATCCTATTTTAATATCGCTATTTTTTCTAATCTAGTTTTTAATATACTAGCTAGTATTCCTATAAAATACCCAGTAACAATAGCCGCAACTAGAAGCACTGGTAAATATACATATATCCTTAAATCATTAAGTATGAAGGCAGCTACCAGTAGCTGGCCTACATTATGAAACACTGCTCCACATACGCTTATTATAGGTATACTTAAGTAATTTTTAAAATACTTATAAAGTAATATCATTACCATATTACTTAGAAGTCCACCTGCAATGCTGAACATAAATGCTGACATACTTCCTCCAAAAATAGAACCTAATATGGTTCTTAAAACCATTATTAAAAGTGCTTCTTTCCATCCTAGTATAAGTAACGCTACTAAGGATATAGAATTAGCAAGCCCTAATTTTATTCCCGGAAATAGCACTGGAATCTGGGCCTCAATTAAATAAATAACCAGGGCCATTGCCACTAATATACTAAGTAAAACCATTTTTTTAGTCTTATTCATATTTCCACCTGCATCTTTTTTCATTTTAATAAGTGGCACCATCAATGCCAGTAATATCTTCTCCATTGATACTAATCGTAAGTTTATTAGGTAAGCATATAATAAGTTTTCCTGGCTCTGAAATGGTTCCTATTTTAACACACTCTTTATGTAAACAATCCGATTCTTTTACACGAATACTGCCATGTTTAACCAATATAATATTGTAATGGCCATTTTCTGTTTTTATAGTAATTTCTTCTTCTTCTACTACTTTATTCAAATCAATAGTTCTAACTATCTTACCATCACTCTTAATAACCGCAATTTTTTCTGATCCTTTAATTACATTTTTGTATATTAAAGTAGCCCCAAAAGTAATTATCACAGTAATTAAGAGTACTATTACAACTATCTTATCGCCCTTCTTCATATGTAAACCCCTTGCCTGTTAGTTTAAAACTATCTTTAATACCGCTTGTAACATATATTTTTTTATCGTCTGTTATAAAAATAGCTTCTACGCCTTCTATAGACTCCACTAATTTTTGCGCTTTATTAATTCCCATAATATAAGTACTCGTAGATAGCACATCTCCATCTATTGATTTATCTGATATTATAGTTGTACTTATAATACCATTTTCTGATGGATATCCATTTTTAGGATCAAATATATGATGATACCTTTTGGTACCCACCATAAAAAATCTTTCGTAATTGCCTGATGTAACCACAGACTTATCCGAAACAGTAACAGTACCTAAGTATTTGCCTCGTTCATCTAATGGATTTTGTATGCCTATATTCCACTTAGCTCCATCTTCTTTATTTCCCATGGCATAAATATTACCACCTAAATTTATAATAGCACTGCTAATTTTATTCTCAAGCAAAATACCTTTTATCTCATCAGCTGTATAACCCTTTGCTATAGCACCTAAATCTATAGCTTGGTTAGTTCGTTTTAACTGGGCAGTGGAATTCCCTCCATCTAAAATAATATCCTTATAGTCAACTAGCTTCAATTTCTCAGTAATTTCATCCACTGATGGAACTCTTTCCGCATCTGTACCAATCCCCCATAGTTTTACAATTGGTTCTATAGTTGGATCAAAGGCACCTTCTGTTAATTTACTATATTGAACCGCTTTTTCTATTACGGAATATGTATCTGCGCTTAGTTTCTCACCTGAAACCCCTGCTTTGGTATTTAATTTTGAGATTTCGGAAGTTTCAATATTAACAGACATTTTATTTTCTATTTCTTCTACCCTTTTAATGGCCTTTTCTGTTGCCTCTTCTGCATTTTTACCATATACTTTTAAATCAATAATTGTGCCCATCATGTATATCTTTTTTTCAACAGGTTTAGTATTATTTTTGCAGGCTACTAAAAATATTGAAATTGACAATATTAAGACAAAACAACCTTTTTTACGCCAATTTTTTATTATCTTCACCACCCTATAACATTTTTAAGTACATTATATCATATATACATTCTAAAAAAAATTCTTTCTATAACGTACTTGGTTTAAAAATTTTCTAAAATCCATTTAATATTATAACATACCTAAGTCACATAAAAAAAGTGCTAAAACAAAGTCTCAGCACTTTTAATCATTATTAAATTATGTGAAAAGTTCTTTATGTCTACGTAACTTCACAAACAATATCACAGATAGACTTAACATTAAAATACTTAAAAGAAAAAAAATCATGCTAAATGCTCCAGCTGCGGCCATTGATATATTATATTGTCCAACCATTTCAGCAATTTTATTTGTTCTATCAGAAAGAAAACCTATAGAATATCTTATCCATAGCACTGAAATAGCAAAGGCTATAGGTATTATTGCCATTCCTATTAAATACCCACTTTTTCTCCCCTTTTTCATCCCCATAAGTGCCATAAATATTGGAAGAACAAACAGAAGCGGCATAATAAATCCAGTAAACTGTGATGATAACATTAAAAACAGAGCACATAATAAAGTAAAATATAAGCTAATATTTTTTAGTGTTTCTGATTCATTTTTATTCATAGATATTCACTCTTTCTTTATTTATTCTTTAATACAGTTCTAAGTCCTAGAGATGCTGCAACTATTATTGCACCCCACATTATAATTATAAAAGCCAACGCTTGACCACTCATATTTCTCCTCCTTGTCTTTCTCTAGATTAAGTAACAATTATTACTTTCTTATAAGAACCTTATTCTGTGTAATCTCTTCTCCATAAACGGCTTTTAAACTCTTATAAGTTCCAACAAATCCTAGGATAAATACTAACATTAAAACTACTCTTGCACCGTTAACCCATGGAATTAGCTCTGGTGTTTTTGCTACAAAAGTTGGTATAAATTTAAAATATCCTTCTTGAATATAGGTCCAAGTTGATCCAATTAAAATAACTATTATTACCGCAGGCGTTACAAATTTAATCATAACAGTATATATCCATTTTGGTGCCTGCCAGTATGAGCCATGGTTAATCTCATCTAGTGGATTATCTTTCATAAGCCAACCAGCTACAATTATTTCAATTAGACCCATAACAACTAATAAATAAGTACCAACCCAATTATCAAGTTCCGTAAAATAAGCAAGTTCAGCTGTTTTCGTAAGTATTGGCTCGAGTGCAACAGGTAGACCAACTAATATATATCCAAAGAAAACTATTAAAGATGCCTTCTTCTTTGCCATACCCATGCCTTCCTCGAGTATTGTAACTAAGTAATTATACATTGCAATAGCTGATGTAAACCCTGCAAAGAATAATAACATAAACCAAAGTGTTCCAAGAAGTCGACCACCATCCATAGTTCTAAATATATTTGGTAGTGCTATAAATGATAGACCTATTGATTGACTTAGACCGTCTACACCCATGAATGCATAAGTAATTGGTATTGCAATACTTCCTCCAAGAATTACTTCTGCAAATTCATTTAAGGAAACTGTTGTCATAGCTGATGTTACAATATCATCATCTTTTTTTAAATAAGAAGCATAGTTTTGAATAATCCCCATACCAAGTGACAAAGTAAAGAAAATTTGACCTGCTGCAGCAAGTGCTCCTTTAAAGCTTAAATCTGCCCATCTTGGAGTCCAAAGATAATTAAGTCCCTTAATAGCTGACCAATCTGGATTAACTGGTGATCCTATAGTCAACGCTTTATAAATTAACACAAATCCAAATATATAAAGAGCAGGCATCATTAATTTTGCCCAAGATTCTATGCCCTTTTGAATTCCTCTTGTAACTGCTAGTGCTAAACAGGATAAACTAATGATCCAGAAAGTAAATACATAAACAGGATTTTGTATATAGTTCACAAAAAACTCTCCTGTGCTTACAGCCATATCTGAGTATCCACCAGTGGCAGATAGAACAGCATAGCCCAGGGTCCACCCTATTATGTGATTATAATATGAATTTACGAGTAATGTGACTCCAATAACTAACATTCCACATATAGAACCTAGTATGATTGCTTTTTTAGGTTTAATCTTGTCCCTTGATTGAATATAAATCATAAATCCTACAGTACCATGTCCATATCTTCCACCGAGTCTTCCCATCATCCATTCTACTAGCATTAGTGGAACTCCGATTAAAAGAAGGGCTAGTACATAAGGAATCATGAATGCTCCGCCGCCATTTTTTGCAGCTTGATATGGAAATCTCCAAAAGTTTCCAAGACCAATTGAATTTCCCGCCATTGCTAAAATAAGTCCAATTTTCGAACCCCAGTTTTCTCGTTTTTCAGCCATTATTTGACCCCCTAATTCTTTATTTTTTAAAATAAATATATAAATTATTAATATAATATCAAGTTTATCAGAAAATTGCAAGCATTGTTATTTATTATTCAATTAATTTTATTTTATGTGTTTTCTATATTCTTTTGTAAATAAATATTTTTCGAGAAATAATGCATCTACAACGTGTATATTTCGCTACTTACGTTCTTCTTACGGACATTTTCTTTAATAATTAGTCGATATGATTTTGTAAATTAGATTATGAATATGAATAATATAACATTTTTGCTGTCATAATTTTAACATAGCATTAAATTTATAATCATATTACTTTCATATGTATGATAATAATTATTTTATTATGTGTTGTCTATTCCATTAATTTTACTTACTCAAGTGACTTTAAAATATATAGTGTCATTTATTTATTATTTTTCATATAATATTTTACAACGCTTTATGAATATTAAGGTTTTTTCAACATAATGCTTTTAAATATATAAGTATTATTAAAATAGCATATATAATATTTTATATAATTCAAATAATACAAAATTATATATAATTCTACAAATTGCATATATGAAAAACATATGTTATAATAATCTAAATTTTATTTATACAAATAATTTTTGTTAATCGCTAGGGGGCTACTTATGAAAGATAATCTTAAGGATACCTTAAGAAAGAATATGCTCTACCAAAGAAGAAACATGAAAACCCAAAATGTGAATTCTTTTAGCAATAAAATTATATCAACAATTATGGAACTACCGCAATTTGTAAATTACAAAAATATCATGTTGTACATAAGTTTCAATAATGAAGTGGATACTCATCCTCTTGCCAAATGGTGTTTGGATAATGGTAAAACAGTAATTGCGCCCTATTGCCTGCAAAACCAGCGAAAAATAATACCTTTTGAGATTAATAATCTTACAAATGATCTTACTAAATCTACTTTTGGTGTTATGGAACCAAAACATAATATACTAAAGGAAACTAACATGCGAGATATAGATTTAATAATAGTTCCTGGAGTAATATTTGATATACACTGCAATAGAATAGGCTTTGGTGCAGGATATTACGATAGATTTTTATCTAAAAAAGCAAAAACTACTACTACAATAGGTATAGCATATGACTATCAAATTATTGATAGTGTTCCCACTGATAAATACGATGTTCCCATGGATTTCATAATCACTGAAAAAAGAGTAATATTCCCTAAATAATTCATTACGAAAATATTATTCTAATCTTGGAGGTGGACCCATTTGAAAAAAAGAATAGCTGCTTTCTTTGATATTGATGGTACTCTTTATAGGGAAGGCTTAATAACAGAGTTATTTAAAAAATTAATCAAAAGTGAAATTATAGAAAATGATAGATGGTACAAAGAAGTAAAACCCTACTATGTAAAGTGGGATAAGCGAATAGGTAATTACGACAATTATCTGCTTAAAATGGCCGATATTTATACTGAAGCCATAATTGGACTTCATAGATCCCAAATTGAATTTATTTCAAAGCAAATTATAACACAAAAAGGAGATAGAGTTTACACCTACACCCGTGATAAAATCAAATGGCATAAGGATCAAGGTCACATAGCTATAACAATATCCGGTAGCCCTATCGAACTTGTACGCGATGTGTCTCTAAAATACGGTTTTGATGATTATATAGGAACAAAATATGTATTGAGTGAAAATGATATTTACACCGGTGACATCATTCCCATGTGGGATAGTATTAGCAAACAGACTGCCATAGAAAATTTCGCCTCTGAATATAATATTGATTTGGATCAAAGCTATGCTTATGGAGATACTTCTGGAGATTTTACTATGTTAAAACTAGTTAAAAATCCTACAGCTATAAATCCTACCAAAGAACTACTAATAAAAATTTTACAGGATTCGCAGTTAAAAGAAAAAATTAATATCATTGTAGAGAGAAAAGATGTAGTTTATAAGCTACGTCCGGAACACATTGAAATATAATTTCTGCTTTTTCTTGTTAGTTATTTATAAAACTCTTTAATTTGATAAAAAACTACTATATAATAGTCTTATATAGTAGTTTTTTATTGAGAATCGTATGAAATATCTTATTTTAAAAGGAGCAAAATAATGCTTAGTGATTTATTTGTTAATGGTACAATACTAATTTCCTTTATTTTTATAAGTAGCCAAGTATTCAAAAGAAATTTTCTTAACATATCGGTATCTTATAAGGATAAGTTTTTCTTTGGACTTACACAAGGTATACTAGGTATTATCTTAATGTTATTTACAATCGATATTACCACTGGAGTCATTCTTGATTTTCGTCATATAGCCATAGTTTTAGCCGCTGTTTATGGTGGTGCCTTTGCTTCAATAATTGCTGGAATCACAATTGCAATATTTAGAATAGTTTACTTTGGTGTTAGAACTTCTTCTATAATAGCTGCTATTAGCATGTTCCTTGTTGCTGCTATATGTGCTATAGTATCAAAAGTAAATCTAAATAAATTCAAAAAATTTATCTATATGAACTTTATAAGCTCCATAATTATAAGTGTCACCCTTTTATTACTTATTAAAGATTCAACTACACTTATTAATACCCTTTTACGCTTTTGGCTAGCTTCTCTTTCTATTGGAATTTCAGCCTATTATATTTCTAATTACATGCATACTTCAATTGAATTACTTAATAGACTTAAACAAGAATCAACTGTTGATTTCCTTACTGGTTTAAATAATGTTAGGCAATTCGATAACACACTTAATCAATCCTTTTTAAATGTTATAGATAAAAATGAACGTTTGTCTATTTTAATAATTGATATAGACTTTTTCAAAAAAGTAAATGACACTTATGGTCATTTATCTGGAGATGCTGTATTACAACAACTAGGAACCCTGTTATCTATCTCTAGTAGAAGTTTTGATACTGTATCTAGAATTGGTGGAGAAGAATTTTCTGTTATACTACCTGATTGTCCAAGCCACCAGGCCGTAGAAGTTGCAGAGCGCTTAAGAGTAGCTGTAGAAACCTATAAGTTTATTTTATCAGATGAAGTTAAAATTAATATTACTATTTCTATAGGTGCTGCTACTTACCCAGATAATGTGGCTGATTTAGATAATCTTATTAACGAAGCGGATAACGCATTATATTCTGCTAAACGTACTGGAAGAAATAAGGTATGTCAGCCCTAAATTTTTTCTTCTTTAAATTAAAAAGAATCAGAATAGAAGTATTTAAACTTCTATTCTGATTTATTTTTTGTTAGAAAATCTTTTTTTAGATATTATAGAATAACTAACCCACATAATTAACAAGCTAGCCATAGTTAAATTTGTTATAATATCCTTAAATGCTGGTATTCCTTGACCCAGGAAAGTTCCAAATAACATTATCCCTCCCATTAAAATTAAAACAATCTTATTTAGTTTTATATATTCCTCTTTATTGACACCCTTAAACTTAGCTCCATGTTTCTTTTCAAAATTCAAGCCAGTAACAATAGCTGCAGCACCCATCATAATAAATATAATAGTAAACACACTGTCTCCTAGTCCCATTTTAAATACCCCCTCACACTGTCTTCATGCATATGTATTATATCATAAATATACATGAAGTTGAAAGCATATAGCACCAGTTTTGAGTTCTTATGCAAGGCCATAGGAAAACTCCCATACTTTCTCGACCTATATTTCTTTTAAAAGGTTCGCCATTTCTATTGCAGTTACTGCAGCATCATAGCCTTTATTACCAGACTTAGTTCCTGCTCTTTCAATCGCTTGTTCAATACTCTCAGTAGTAAGTACTCCAAAAATAACTGGAACTTCTGTTTCTAGTGATACAGATGCAATTCCTTTAGTAACTTCACCAGATACATACTCAAAATGAGGTGTAGCACCTCTTATAACTGCGCCTAAACATATTACACCATCATATTTACCAGACTTAGCCATTTTTTTTGCAATTAGCGGCATCTCAAAGGCACCAGGTACCCACGCAATTTCAATGTCTTCTTCCTCCACTCCGTGACGTTTTAATCCATCTAATGCTCCTGATAATAATTTACCACCTATAAACTCATTAAACCTAGCTACTATAATTCCAAATTTTAAACCTTCTGATATTAATTTACCCTCATATATTCTCATTTCATTTCCTCCTATTTATTTATTATTTTTTATATACTCCCTTGAAAAAATAATACTTACCTTACTTTAAGTGAAGTAAATGTCCCATTTTGTTCTTTTTAGTTTCTAAATAAAACTTATTTCTCTCATTATGATTCATCTCTATAGCTACTCTTTCAACTATTTCAATTCCATAGCCAGAAACGCCTGTTATTTTTTTGGGATTATTAGTCATCATTCTTATCTTTTTAGCACCTAGAAGTTCCAATATTTGAGCCCCTATACCATAATCTCGCATATCTACTGGAAAACCTAAAGCTATATTTGCCTGCGCTGTATCCATTCCACTATCTTGAAGATTATAAGCTTTTAGCTTATTAATTAATCCTATTCCGCGTCCTTCCTGTCTCATGTAAACCAGAATTCCGCTTCCCTCCTTAGCTATTGCTTTCATCGCTGCATCATATTGTTCTCCACAATCACATCTACTAGAACCTAACGCATCTCCAGTAAGACACTCAGAGTGAACCCTTACAAGTACAGGTTCATTGCTGTTTATTTCTCCTTTTACTAATGCTACATGATGTTCTCCATTTATTTTATTTACAAATCCATAAATTTTAAATTCACCATATTTAGTTGGCATTTTAGCTTCTGTAACCATTTCTACAAGACATTCAGTTTGTCTTCTATAAGCAATTAAATCAACTATAGTAATTATCTTTAAATTATGTACTTTAACATAATCCATAAGCTCAGGAACCCTAGCCATTGATCCATCTTCATTCATGATTTCACAAATAACACCTGCAGGATATAAGCCAGCAAGCCTTGCTACATCCACTGCTGCTTCTGTATGGCCTGCTCTTTTTAATACCCCACCATCTCTTGCTGCTAGAGGAAATACGTGTCCAGGTCTATTAAAATCTTTTGCAGATGCCTCTTTATCTATCACCTTTAATATAGTAGTTGCTCTTTCTGCGGCAGATATTCCTGTAGTAGTCGTTATGGCATCAATAGAAACAGTAAAGGCTGTTCCATGTACGTCTGTATTATTTGTAACCATTTGCTTTATATTTAGCTTTTCTAATCTTTCTTTAACTATAGGCATACATATAAGTCCACGGGCATGCTTTGCCATAAAATTTATATTCTCTGCAGTAGCTTTTTCTGCCGCTATAATTATATCACCTTCATTTTCTCTATCCTCGTCATCTACCACCACAATCATTTTTCCATTTTTAACATCTTCTAGTGCTTCCTCAATAGTATTAAATTTAAACATATTTACACCCCTTAATTTTTTATAGTTAAATCTCCATGCTGTAACGAAAATTTATGCAAATCCATTATCTCGCAGAAAATCCACACTAATAGGTTTCTTATCATTTGTTGCTTTACCGCGCTTTAACAATTTCTCAACATACTTTGCCATCATATCACTTTCCAAATTAACTTCATCACCTATGCTTTTTATTACTAAGGTTGTTTCGTCCTTTGTATGAGGTATAATGGATACTTTAAACTTTTCATCATCCACGTATGCTACCGTTAAACTAATGCCGTCAATTGTTATTGAGCCTTTATGCACAATATATTTTAATATATCTACTGAAGTTCCTATGGACACCCATGTGGCATTTTCTTCTTTATGAGTGTCCATAACGGTTCCTATTCCATCAATATGTCCACTTACCATATGACCACCTAGTCTATCTGAAAGCCTTAGAGCTCTTTCTAGATTCACCCTGGAACCTGGTTTTAATTTACCTAGATTACTATTTCTTATTGTCTCTGCCATCACATCTACAATAAAGCTATTTTTATTGAATTCTGTTACCGTAAGACATACGCCGTTTGTGCAGATGCTATCCCCTACTTTTGTATCTTTAAGAATGATTTCTGCTTTTATTGTAATTCTAGCTGACTTTGCACCCTTTTGTATGAATTTAATCTCTCCAATTTCCTCGATTAAGCCTGTAAACACCTATTCACAACCTTCCTATCTAGTATGTATCTTAATAATATAATACTTTTTTAGCTCTAAACGTTAGTAACATAAGCCTCTATCATAATGTCTTCGTCAAATCTAGTTACCTGCGCATCCCGAAGAATAATAGAATCACTCACGTTTTTTATTCCCTTTCCTCCTACTGGAGTTTTACCAACAGATCCACCAAATATTTTAGGAGAAATAAACGTAATAACCTTATCCACTATACCTGCTTGTAGCGCAGAATAATTTAAAGTGCTACCTCCCTCTAAAAGAATACTGTCTATTCCCATATCACCAAGTACTATCATAAGTTCATTTAAGTTCACCCAGCCATTTTTACCTTTTGTGACAATAACTTCAGCGCCCTTTTGTTTAATAGCTTCAATTTTATTATCCCGTGCAAACTGCGTTGTTGCAATAATAGTTCTTGTTTTATCATCACACTTTAATATTTTTGATTCTAAGGGTATTCTTGCTTTGCTATCTATAACTATTCTTATAGGGTTTTTACTTATTTTATCTTGTCTTCTTGTAGTAAGTTCAGGGTCATCGGAAATCACAGTTCCGATTCCCACCATGATTCCAGTTACCTTTTGCCTTAATTCATGCACATATGCTCTGGATTTTTCATTACTTATCCACTTTGAATCACCAATAGATGTTGATATTTTACCGTCAAGCGTCATAGCAGTTTTCATTATGCAAAAAGGTTTCTTATGGGTTATGTATTTTATAAATATTTCATTTGTTTGTCTTATTTCCTTGTCCATTATGCCTACAATTACATCTATCCCATTACTTCTAAGAATTTCTATTCCACGCCCTGAAACCTTTGGGTTAGGGTCTACCATACCAACTACAACCTTGGCTATTTTATTTCGCACTATAGCATCTGCGCAAGGTGGCGTTTTCCCATAGTGAGAGCAAGGTTCCAATGTTACATACATTGTTGCACCTTCTACATCGTAGGCGGCATTTTTAAAAGCATTCACTTCTGCATGTGCCCCACCATAATATTCATGATAGCCTTCTCCAATTATTCTATTATCTTTTACGATAATAGCACCAACCAAAGGATTAGGATTTACAAATCCCACAGCTTTTTCAGATAATTCAAGTGCCCTTTTCATATAGTAATTGTCCAAATTATCACCCCTAATACTATAATTAATATTTCATTTGTTAGTATGTATAATTTTATAAAATAAAATCATAAAAATTGATAAAAGCCCTGAAAACAATGTTTTCAGGGCTTAATAAGCTAATTACATATCTAGCTAAATAATCACCTACGGTGATGCTTACTAAATATATTGACTATTTAAATACACAAGCATTCTCATAACTATATACATAATTACTAAATAAAATACTTCTATATCTATCATCACTTTTCTCCTTCTCTCATCCAGACTTTACTGTCGGCTCTGGAATTAAACCAGATCTACCTTTCGGTTCGCGGGCTATACCGCCGGTTAGGAATTAAACCTACCCTGAAGGATTTATTAAATTTTTCAATTTAAGAATACCACTTTGTTATTTTTGTGTCAAGTATAAAATCCATATTTATTTAATGATTAAATTAAGCGCTTGATCTAAATCAGAAATAATATCTTCAACATTTTCAAGACCCACTGCCACTCTTATTAAACCATCCGTTATACCAGCTTCTAATCTTTCTTCCTTAGAATATGGTGAATGAGTCATTGAAGCAGGATGTTGAATTAATGTTTCGGCATCTCCTAAACTAACAGCTATACTGCAAAGCTCAGTGGCATTTAAAACCTTTTTACCTTCCTCAACTCCACCCTTTATTTCAAAAGCAATAACAGCTCCTGGAAGACTCATTTGTTTTTTTCCTAATTCATACTGCGCAAAACTTTTAAGTCCTGGGTAATAAACTTTTTCTACTGCCGGATGAGTTTCTAAAAATTCTGCCACAGCCATTGCATTTTTGCAGTGTCTTTCTACTCTTATTTCTAGTGTTTTCATTCCTCTTATAATAAGGAATGCATCAAAAGGACTTAAATTAGCTCCTGTCATATCCTTAACACCAAATAATCTAACCTTATCAATAAATTCTTTAGATCCAACAGTAAATCCAGCAATTACGTCCCCATGTCCATTTAAGAATTTAGTTCCTGAATGTACTACAACATCTGCACCTAGCTCTAATGGTCTTTGTATGTATGGGGTACTAAATGTGTTGTCCACTATCACTATACAATTTTCTTGTGCGTGGGCAATCTTTGATATTTCCTCAATATCTGTTATAAGGAGTGTTGGATTCGCAGGTGTTTCTAAAAAAATAATTTTTGTATTTTCTTTCATAGCATTTCTAACATTTTCTAGGTTAGAAGCATCAACAAAAGTAACTTCAACACCAAATCTAGAGATACCGTGAGCTAAAAACGCATGAGTACAACCATATATAGTTTGTGCTGAGATTACGTGGTCTCCTGCCTTTAAAGCAGTCCACATAGTTGAAGATATGGCTCCTATGCCTGATGCCATAGACATACATGCTTCTCCACCTTCAAGCATTGCTAATTTTTCTTCTAAAACGGTATTAGTAGGATTCCCGAGTCTCGTGTAAATATAACCCTCTTCTTCTCCTGCAAATCTCTTTCCACCTTGCTCAGCCGTATCAAAAACAAAAGTAGCTGTTTGATGTATTGGTGTAGCTAACGAACCATATTGATCCTTTTTATTTCCACCATGTATTGCTTTAGTTGCAAATCCACTATTACGTAAGTGTTCTCTATTCATTATAACTCCCCCTAGATTTATTATTTCTTCATAATAAATATATAAGCAATTATCTTGCCACTTTTCGTTAATTTTTTTTAAACTTATATTAAAAATCATTTAAGGTGTTTAACTCCAGTTTTATGCATATTTTTTAATATTAAACCATCTTAAAAAATACTAGATTTAAGTTTACTTAAACCACTGGAACTTTTTATAACCACTTCGGGCATGATTTTGTAAATATTTCTTTCCATATGGCAACTATTTTTTACACTTTTTTTATAATTATCTTACTTGCACTTTATATTTTTTAATTTTATTTATAATAGTAGTGTGCGAAACCCCTAAGTCCTTTGCTGTTTTTCTCAAACTTTGATTTTTTAAAAGGGCAGTTACTATAGCCTGCTTTTCACAAATTTCAACAACTTCTTTAAGCTTTAAACATTTAACATCATTTAGATCAATCTTATTTTCGTCGTTACTCACTATTCCAATATCAGTAATAAAATCCCGAGCAGATATGAATTGTCCATCACATAAATTCATAGCCCTCTCTATAACATTTTGTAGTTCTCTTATATTTCCTGGCCAATTATACTTAAGCAATTTATTAATAAAAGAAAGTTCTGCGCCCTTTATTTCCTTATTTAGTCTTTTATTAAATTTAAGTATGAATAAATTTACTAAGGATGAAATGTCCTCTAGTCTATCTCGAAGTGGAGGGATAATTATTGGAATAACATTTAATCTATAATATAAATCCTCTCTAAATTTTCCCTCATGAATCATCTCTTCTAAATTTCTATTAGTAGCCGCAATTATTCTTACATCTACGTTTTCTTCTTTCGTACTACCAATCTTTCTAATTACCCCTTCTTGAAGAACTCTTAAAAGCTTCGCTTGTAACACCATAGACAGTTCTGCTATTTCATCTAAGAATAAGGTTCCACCGTCGGCTTCTTTAAAAATCCCATCTTTTCCGCTATTCATTGCCCCTGTAAAACTTCCCTTTTCATAACCAAAAAGCTCACTCTCTATTAAGTTATCTGGTAGAGCAGCACAATTTATAGTTACAAATGGTCTACTTTTCCTTTTACTTAAGCTCTGAATTGCCTTTGCAAATAACTCTTTGCCTGTACCACTTTCACCTCTAAAAAGTATAGTTGAGTCACTCTTAGCTACAGTTTGGACTATTTTTTTTACACTTTCAATTTTACTGCTATTTCCTACCACTTCCTTAAATGCACCTTCAGGAGTTCCAGCAACAACATTTGCAAGTTCTATAGCCTTATGCATATCCTTAATAGATGCAACTGCCCCTATGGTAATATTGTTATCATCTATAATTGGTCTACCAGATGTTAGGTAATGTACCTCTCCTCTTTCTGTTTTTATATTAACTTCTGCGTTATCATACTTTACTCCGCTATTTATAAGTTTTACAGCTGGGGCATCCCCACCTATTAATTGTCTAATATCTGTAGCTATAACCTCTTCCTTCTTACAATGAAATACTTTTTCGCAATAGCTATTGAAGATATCTATTCCAAATTTCTTATTTATAACCATTATTCCTTCATCCACTGAGTCTAAAATAGCTAAAAGCTTTCTTTCATTTTCTTCATAATTAAGTAAGTTAATTTCATTAACCTCAACAACATCTTCTATTGCACAAAGCTGGCTTTTCAAGGTTTCCTTGTTGATATCATCCATATTTTGCATCTTAACGTAAACTTTTTTAGGAAACACTTCTACCGAAAGGAGGTTTATTTTCGCCTGATAGATTTTCTCTAGTATTAATACAGTTATACCCAATCTATCTTCCGTTATTATTTCGAATCTAATATTTTTCTCCATGTTGTCTCCTCCTAACTTACTATTCACATAAAATTATAGCATACACGTAAAGATACATGTATGCTCTCAACTTTTAGTCTGCTAAAACCAAAGACCACTTTCCATTATTATCTTTCAATATATTTATTTTTACTATTTCACCTTTATTGCTACTAAAATTTGATATGAATTCGTTGCTATGAATAATTTGTTTGCTCTTATCTTCAAATTCCACTTTGTAAATACAATTTTCTTTTATACCCATCTCAAAAGAACATTTTTCTTTAGGTTCCAATTTACCACCCATTACATCAGTTTGGTCATCCCTCTGGATTGCTATATTGCTAATAATTTCAGGACTTTCATTTGTTATAATTAAATTACTCTTTACGTCCTTTACACCGCAAGCAGATAAGCAAATCCCCGTAATTATGCATACCACTAGAGTTAATTTTGTTATTCTTTTCATTTCACATTACCTCCTATTGAATCTATAATTTTTCTAGCCCTGTATCTAGAATAGTTAAATTCATACCAAGAATAATCTTCTGATAACTCTTTCTTCAAATCATTTAAATAATTATTAATTTCTCCAGCAATCGAAGCGTTTGAATCATCTTTTAACTTTAATATCTCTGGAATAGCATCATAAGATAAATTTCTTAAATATTGAACATCAATCTTTTGGGTTTTATAATATATATCTATATTCTTTTCAGCAATTATTTTATCTACATTAATATAGTTTAATAATATAAACATACTTAAAATAATTACTATTAAAACTTTATTAAGTGGCATTTTTCTATTCCAAATACCAACTAGAGCCACTATAAATAACATAAATAGCATAAGCATAAATATATGAACGAAAATTCTTAAATAAGTAAATCCATAGGTTTTCTCATATAGTGACATCTTATAATGAGCTGAAAATAGCATGTTTAACGTAAATGCTACAAGGATGGTTAAAAATATATTGCATATCTTATTTATTGTCTTATTATCATTTTTTATAAATTTAATACTACTAATAAGTATTGTAAAATTAATTATTGTTACAGCCACAAGCTCGAAAAACCCTTTTCTTGCATATTCAGAGTATGTGAAGTCGTTTGAAATAAAGTTATTTCCACCTCCATAAAGGTAGGAAAACTGTACTATTGAAAATAAAAGATATACTACATTAATTATAAAAATAATTGTTAATAAAGTAACTGGTTCCCACTTCATACCCATCTTTTTATTTTCATACTCATCACAGCTATATTTGAAACTCCATATATATGAAAAAATTATAGTAAAAACTATGATAATAACTAACGAACGGCTTATACTTTCTCCTATACTTATATTTTCAAATATACTTGAAAAATTAGTTATATAGCTCTTGAATACCATATCTGAGGATGTTAATAAGGCTAAAATAATAATTAATAATGGTATAGAAATAAGTATTCCTCTTAAGATGTTTTTGTTTGTAGAACTTATTTCTTTTTTATTTCTTACCGCTATATTCCCCTTAATGAACATGAATGGCTTGTAGGCATTCTCAAAAATAGATTTACTAACTCTGTTTAATACTTTTTTTATAAAATTTAAATTATTCCACTTTATATCCTCATATCTAATTAACACTGTGCTTACTATAGTGAGTAAAAGCAACATAATTCCATTAAAAAAGTTTAGAATACTATTAGAATGAATGCAGTAATTTACCGCTATTAAAAATGCTGGGATAATGGTAATAAATCCTACACTTTTTTTGAACCTAACTTTTTCCCGAACACTCCACAAGAAAAACCCCATGAACATAATATAAAAAACAGGAATAGAAACACCAGCCACTTTACCAGTGAAAAATATATCATAAATTATTCCTAAAATAAGTGCAATTCCTATAGTATATATTTTTTCCTTCATACTAATTTGAGAATCTATGTTTTTTACTTCTCTTATACGTCTTTTCTTTAATAGTTGTATATTATAATACTTATTCGGATGTGAAAGCACTAAATTTTCAACTGCTTTTAACCAACTGTCACTATACCCTCGCTCTACACATTCTACTAATAACCGCCTTAAATAATTTATATTAGTTATATGAAATTGTTCTGTTTCAGATAGTGATATCCATTGAAGACTCTCTATATATAAATCCCCTACTGATTTTTTAATTTCTTTTGGTGAAAAATCAAAAATATCATTACCACTTTCTATATTAATTAAATAAGTTTCTGTATCTGAAATCAGCTCTTTATCAAGTTTAAAAATAACTTTAAAAGACGTCTTTATTTGCTCTGCAACCACACGAATTATTGCATTATTAGAATTCTCCTCTTCATTTACCACTCCTCTAATAAATAAATTAATTGGATCTACATTTTCTTTATGACAAAATGCCATAAGAATCCTATTGTCTTTTATAATAATAGCTTGAACATAACTCTTCCCCACTTAAAGCCCCTCCTTTAATTTGAATTTTCTTATCTGTATTCAAGAATATCTCCTGGTTGGCAATTCAGTTCTCTACAAATGGCTTCTAATGTACTAAACCTAATAGCCTTTGCTTTGCAAGTCTTTAATATAGATAAATTTGCATTTGTTATTCCTACTCTGATTGCTAGTTCCGACAGGGATATCTTTCTTTTCGCCATCATAACATCTAAATTTACGACAATTGCCATATTAACCTCCATGTTGTTTCCCATTATATTGTAAATTCATTTTCTTCTTTTACTTCTACCGCCTGTTTGAAAACCTGAGATAAAATTAAAATAAAACATCCAACAAAAAAAAATATTAAAAATTCAATATCAGTATGTATTCCGCTGGAGTCTATATAGGCAATATTAAAGTTTTTATATTGACCATTAATAAAAAAATTCAAAGTATAACATATTGCGATTATAAAACACAATAATGATATGTTTTTCAAACAAAGTACATTATCTTTAATAAAAGGTGTCACCTTTATTAGTGAATTAACTATTTTTCTAAGATTAAACAAAATTAGTATAATAGAGGTTGACCCTAGGATAAATAAAATATTTGTAATAATAAATCTACCCTCTGTCATATCTACGCCTTTTTCCATTAATGTTTGTTTTGACATTAGAAAACAGATAACTATACCCGTAATAATCATAATATCTAAAGATATTTTTAATAGTGATGCTAAAGACATTTTGCCATAATATTTCATTTCATGTTCCTCCCTCAGTACTATTTCCTACAATTCCAATAATACTACAGTATAAACCATTTATCAATATATATTTATTGTTTTTCAATAAATATATATTGATAAATCTATTTCAACCATAAAATTCATTGTAAATCCCATGCTATATATCAAATTTTTGTTCCGAGTAAATATATATGTATCTATTAAATGTTGCTTTTGATATAATATTAATTGTATCCTGTGACTTAATTTGAATTTAGTATGTTGTTTATTGAAATATTATTTAGTGCACAGGCTATTATTCAATGTAATTTAGAGAGGATGGTTAAATTAAAATGCACTATTATTTAACGAGTTCCATAAATGTCGGATGGGATAAATTTTTTATTGCTATTTCAAAATCTTCAGACCCTGGCTTTCAGATTTTAATAAGCCTATTGGTTTTTAGTATATTATACCTATTGAATAACAAATTGGAAGCTATTTGTTGTGTATTCAATATTGGCTTTACTGGTGCCACCAACTTATTACTAAAGAATGTAGTAAAAAGATCTAGACCCGTGGGACTAAAATTAGTTGAGTCTCATGGCTATGGTTTCCCTAGCGGTCATTCTTCAATTTCTACCGCTATAGCTATAGTATTTATCTACTTTATACTTAAACGAATGAAAAATAAAAAAGCTTCCTATTTAATTAGTGGTTTTATAGTTACATATTTAATTCTTGTAGGCATTAGTAGAGTTTACCTTGGCGTTCACTATACAACAGATATTTTGGGTGGATGGTTTCTAGCCGTAGTATGGTCTTCTATTACTATTATTATTTATAAGTTTTGTATGAACAAAGGTGTAAATAAATTTTTAGACAAGTATTTTACTATTAAGCTAAATATTTTTAAAAATAAATCAAAATCTAATTAGTTTCACTAATCAATAATACCCTAATTATTCAATGATGAATAATTAGGGTATTATATTTCAAATTCATTTAATCGTATATTTCCATTTTTTTATCTCACTTCTTATAAGAAGTCCTATATAAATCAATTCTTAGTGTTTTGCTCTGAATTAATTATAAATATGTTAATAACAAATGTAAATTAGATAAGAAAACCACTACATTTTGAAAATATGATAACTTATTATCTATTTATTGATAGGATAATAATAGTTTTTATGGTAAAATAAAATTACTAAACTTTTAGATTTACATACCATGTCACTAATTTAAAAAACTACGAATTATTTTCGAAAGGGGATACCTCTATGAAAACAAAAGTTAATAATATAAACATTTACGAATTGAAACCAAACATGATTTTATCAGAAGATTTAATATTAAATGGTTTAACCTTAGTTACAAAGGAAGTTTCATTGAATAATTCTATGATTAAAAAAATTCTAGAATTCTATCCATTAAACACTATAAACGTTTATGATAACGGTGAAATGAATATACCTGACTCACAAATTTCAAGAGAACAAAATTTAATTCAAACCGAAATTGTGCTAAATCGTTTTTCCAGTAACATTAATAATTTTTTAAATAGTATAGAAACAAGCACCCAACTAGACTTAACTGAAATAAGATTTATGTCAAAAGAAATCTTAGACAATCTTAATGATTATGGTGCTATATTAAAGACTATAACAAATTCCGGAAATATGGATGAATATCTTGTACACCACTGCGTAAACGTTGCACTTTTAAGTTCTATGTTAGGTAAGTGGCTTAATTTTGCTAAAAAGGATCTAATACTTTTAACATATTCAGCTTTTCTCCATGATATAGGTAAAACAAAAGTTAATCAAAATATATTAAATAAACCTTCTAGCCTTACACAAACAGAGTTTAAAGAAATCAAAAAACATTCAATTTACTCTTATGATCTTGTAAAAAACATTCCTTATTTAGATGAGTCTGTAGGACTTGGTATACTTATGCACCATGAACGTTTAGATGGTTCAGGTTATCCGTTTGGTTTAAAAGAAGATAAAATTAGTGATTTCGCGAAAATAATAGGAATTACTGACATGTTTGATGCCATGACCTCTAACAAAGTGTATAGAAAAAAACAAAACCCACTTGTGGTGTTAGAATTTATGAAACATGATTGTATGGGCTTATTTGATTATAATTACCTCACTACCTTTATAACACAGATGTTAAATTATTACACCGGTGAAATGGTAAAACTTAATAATGATTCTATTGGTAAAATAATAAAATTAGATCCAAATAATATTTCAAGACCCCTCATAACTATTGATTCAAACTTTGTAGATTTAAGCGTAGAAAAAGATTTGTTTATAATAGAACTTATACCCTAATAATGGACTAACATTTTAAAGGAGTGCTAACCGTGAAAAATAATGACAAAAAAAAGAGTGTTCTGGCTGATTTGTCTTTACTCCTAGTTGCACTTATGTGGGGCGGAGGGTTTATAGCTGTAAAAGGTGCTTTAGACAGTATTACACCTTTTTATATTACGGCAATGCGATTTGGTATTTCTGTGATAATTATGCTATTAGTTTTTAGAAAGAAAATTAAACACATTACTCTAAATGAGTTAAAGATTGGAACTTTGGTTGGCCTTCTACTATTTTTAGGCTTTGCCGCCCAAACTGTGGGTATGAAATATACAACCGCTGGTAAGAATGCATTTTTAACTGGAACTAATGTAGTTATTGTCCCCTTTCTTTATTGGGTAATTAGCAAAAAGAGACCAGACTCATATTCATTAGTAGCTGCATTTCTATGTTTTATTGGAATAGGGATGTTAACCTTAGATGGAGGTATAAATATTAGCCTTGGCGACAGTTTAACCTTACTATGCGCAGTATTTTTCGCAGCTCACATAGTTTCAGTTGGTTTTTTCATTGAAAAAGTCGATGCTATATCACTTGTAATAATACAGTTAGGTGCCGCCGCAGTGTTTTCAATTATAGCTGCTTCGATATTTGAGCCAATACCACAAGCATTAAATTCAGATACAGTTTTTGCAATTGGCTATTTGGCAATTTTTAGTACAATGCTTGCATTTATTATACAAAATGTAGCACAAAAATATACAACATCTACTCATGCTGCAATCATTCTATGTTTAGAATCTGTTTTTGGTTCTATTTTATCTGTAATAATGCTTAATGAAATATTTACATCAAAAATGATTTTAGGATGTTTAACTATATTTATAGCCATCATAACAACAGAAACTAAGTTGAGTTTCCTTAAACACAAGAAAATATCAATATAAAAGCAGCCCATGGGCTGCTTTTATATTTCAATAATATGATATCTAAATGCATTTATGGTAGTGGTGGTGTTATAAATCATTTTTCTTGCTCCGTTACTATATTCTAAATGTTGGTGACCATAAAAGAAATATTTTGGTGAATATTTGTTTAAAAGCTCTACAAATACCTCAAATCCCTGATGACATTTATCTTTACCATCCCCTATGCCTTTGGCTGGTGAATGGGTTACTAATATATCAAATCCTTTATTCTTCCATAGAGAAAATTTTAATTTAAAAACTCTTCTATGCATTTCCTTTTGAGAATATTGAAAAACGCCCTTATTATAGTCAATAGATCCACCAAGTCCTAGTATTCTAATTTTTTTGTAAATTATAATTTTATCATCAATGGGAATACATCCCCCTGGAGGTTTTTCTAAATACTTAGTATCATGATTACCATTAACATAAAATACCGGCGCCTTAATCATGTTGGCTATATATTCTAAATAATCAGCTTTTAAATCTCCACAAGATATTACAAGTTCAATATCTTTAAATCTTTCGTGATCAAAATGATCCCAAATATAAATATCTTCAACATCTGAAACTAATAAAACCTTAACGTTAATCACCTTCTCATCTTTTGAATGTTTAGTCTGTTTTAGGAATTTCTCCTATTACGTTATCTACAAACCAATCCATATATAGCATATCCTCATAGTTTCCTATGTCACCGTCATTTATCTTAAGCTCGCCTTCAGTGTCATAAATCGGACCTACGAAGGTATGATATTTATTTTCAATAATTAGTTCTCTCATAATATCTACTAGTTTCTGAGTTTGGATTGGCACATTATGTTTAGAATATATAATATCCACAAGACCCGAGTCCATACCCCACCAAAAGCTTACCCGTTTAGACTGCGTACTAAATATTCCTTTAAAACTACCATTTACTATATTTCTAAGTATTTTCTCGTAAAATTCTCCCCAGTCCCATGTGACTAAACCATAGTTTACATCAGGTATCCATTTTTCTTCTTGTTCATTATATTTTAGTGAATATAGTCCAAAGTCTCTTGACCCCTTACCTAAAGCTATTAGATCATTTTGCATTATAAGATCTGCACCACTCTTTTTAAGGCCTTGAATTAATTCTTTAGAATGCTCCATATCACCCGGCTCATTAAGCCATGAAATTATAACTTTCGCATTAGGATTTACAGTTTTAACGCCTAGTGCAAAAGCATTAATTCCTGTTATAATTTCAGTTTCACTATGAATATCTATATATCCTATAATGTTTGTTTTAGAAATAGCCCCTGCAATAAGCCCAAGTAAAAATCTTGGTTCATGAGAACGCCCAAAATATGTGCTTACATTTCTATATGCCTTTACTGGAGAACAGTTAAAGAACTTAATATTATCATACTTTAAAGCAGCTCTTAAAGTTGTATTAAGATAAGATGGACATGTAGTAAATATAATATCATAGTCTTCTTCACATAACTCCCTCAATACCTCGTAACCATCACCATCAGTTTCAAAATTATTTATGATAGTGGTCTCTACTTGACCTTCTAATTGCTTCTCTGCGTATACTCTGCCTATATTATGAACATAGCTCCAACCTGAGGTCTTAATAGTTTTTTCAAAAACAAAAGCCACTCTTAATTTTTTGTGTGGTGCAACTAAATTTGTAAATGTGTTAATAACATTTTTTTTGTGCACATCAAAAGGTTCTGTTTGAATATCTACAGCATTATTTTTTGAAAGTAAACTAAGTTCTTCTAAAAACTTACGGACTCTCGATTTTCTTTTTGTTTCTTTAAATTCATCCGATATACCATATATTTTTATATACTCTAATAACGCATCTCCAGTTGTAATACCTAGTTTTTCTCCACCTAATTCATAAAATGTATTCCTAAATGGTGAATAAACGTTTTTCGAAAAATGCTGGTATTTATCAGGAAACAATTCCAGTTTTGGATCATATTCATCTAAATACTTGCCAAGCTCTATAAAACTACCCTCCTTAGTAAACCAAATGTCATTTATCCCTGTTTTATTATTAAACTCCAAAAATTCATAGTATATTATATTATTTAAATCATTCTCATCTCTTTTAGGAACTAACCTTATAACTTCGCCCTCTATTGAATAAGCATCCACATAATTTAGTACACTTACCCGTTTATTTCCCTCCATAACATAGAAGTCATTCATGTACTCATAAATTTTTATAGGATCTCTTATTCCTTCATTAATATGATGAGCATAGAGTGCTTGCCATTTCGTAGAAAACTCACTGTCTTCACTAGCTAGAGGAAGAAAATTCATTGCAAAATCTCTGCTCCTTGTATAAAAATAAGTTCCAAGTATCTTTTTTAATGGAATACTTTTTAGCCCCAGTGGAATTTCTGCTACTATATCTACTTTTTTCAAAATACTATCTAAGGATAAAATATAGCCAGAATTTCCTTTTGCTATATCTGTGTAATATCTTAATTTAGCTGATTTATTGGCTTTTTTATATTCATCAATTGATGAAAAATTATTCATGCGCTCACTCCTTGATTATTAATTAATTCATTGTAACATAAAAATTTTGATTTAATAGAATATTAATAAATAAATGTAAAAAATATGTTATACTTATATTGTTATATATTTTGTAAAAAAATATAAATTTCTAAAGGGTGGTTAACTATGAACATAGCTTTTTTTCTTACGCCTAAAAATGAAATTATTTATGAAACACCAAGTTCTACAATGAGGCAAGCATTAGAACGTATGGAATACCACAAATATACGGCTATCCCCCTTATAAATGAAAATGGTAATTATGTAGGTACTTTAACTGAAGGTGATTTATTATGGAAACTAAAGAACACTCCAAATTTAAGTTTTAATAATACAAGTAATATTTTAATCAAAGATATTGAAAGACACAGAAGTAATAAATCAGTATTAATTAATGCAGACATAGAAGATTTGATATTTCTAGCGAAAAATCAAAACTTTGTTCCTGTTACAGATGATAATGATGTTTTTATTGGAATAATTAAAAGAAGTGACATAATAACTTATTGTTATAATCTGTTATACTCTAATCAAAAATTGAAAAAATTGAATTTAATATAATCAAGTGTTATTAAAACAAATAATTTATAAGAAACCACCTATACTAGCTGTAATAGCTAGTATAGGTGGTTTTTTTAAGTTTCAATCTTCATAGCCCTCATAGAATTTAGCACTGCAATCAGCGCAACTCCAACATCACCAAAAACAGCTTCCCACATAGTTGAGATTCCTAAAACCGCTAATATTAAAATCGCTAATTTTACACTTAAAGCAAATACAATATTTTGCATAACAATTTTTTTAGTTTTTTTAGCAATTTTAATGGCTTCTGCTATTTTTGAAGGTTCATCAGTCATTATTACTATATCTGCAGCTTCTATTGCAGCATCAGAACCAACTCCACCCATTGCTATTCCTATATCTGCTCTTGCAAGAACAGGTGCGTCATTAATGCCATCCCCTACAAATACTATCTTTCCTTTTGATGATTTTTGTTTATCTAAAGCCTCTAACCTTTCAACCTTCTCATGTGGAAGGAGTTCTGAATAAACTTCATCTACCCCTAAAATCCTTCCAATACTTTTAGCTATATCTTTATTATCACCAGTTAGCATAACTATTTTTTTAACTCCCATTGCCTTTAAATTACTTATAGCTTTTTTAGAATCTTCTTTTATCTCATCAGAAATTATAATACTACCAGCATATTTCTTGTCTATAGCTACATAAATTACAGTTCCTTCACTAACTGCTTTACTATAGATAATATTCTCACTATCCATCAGTTTTGAATTACCTGCTAATACATATTTACCTTTCACTTTAGCTTTAATACCTTTCCCAGCTATTTCGTAAAAATCGCTAACATCTTCTTTTCTTATATCCTTACCATATGCTTTTAATATAGATGTTGCAATAGGATGATTTGAATAGCTTTCTGTAAAAGCAGCATATTCTAGTAGCTCTTCACTGCTTATTTCATTCTCCGTATGCATTTCTGTAACCTTGAATACCCCTTTAGTTAGTGTTCCTGTCTTATCAAAAACTACCACTTCAACACTATTTAAAGCTTCCAAATAGTTTCCACCTTTAACTAAAATCCCACTTTTAGAAGCACCACCTATTCCTCCAAAAAATCCAAGTGGAATAGATATTACTAGTGCACAAGGACAAGATACTACTAAAAATACCAACGCTCTGTATATCCACTGTGAAAATGTGGCTTCTGGTATTAAAATAGGTGGAATTAGTGCAACAGCAGTTGCACTTATAACTACAATCGGCGTGTAATATCTTGCAAATTTAGTTATAAAGTTTTCAGTTGGAGCTTTTTTATTACTTGCATTTTGTACTAAATCCAGGATTTTTGCCAAAGTTGATTGTCCAAATTCCTTGCTAACCTCAATAGTTAATAATCCATTTTTATTTATACAACCTGCTAAAATTTCGTCTCCAGCCTTAACTCCTCTCGGAACAGATTCACCCGTTAAGGCCGCAGTATCTAATAGTGACTTGCCTTCTATAACGGTTCCATCTAAAGGTACTTTTTCTCCTGGCTTTACTATTATAATATCTCCAATTTGTAATTCTTCTGGATCTAGTTTTAGAATTTCACCATTTATTTTCTTATTTGCATAATCTGGTCTTATATCCATAAGTGCAGTTATAGATTTTCTTGACTTATTTACAGCTGCATCTTGGAAAAATTCTCCTACTTGATAAAAAAGCATAACCCCAACACCTTCTGCAAATTGACCAATAGAAAATGCACCTACTGTGGCTAGTGCCATTAAGAAATTTTCATCAAACACTTGCCCTCTTAGTATGTTTCTTCCTGCTACTAAAAGAACAGGTCCACCAATTAACAAGTAACTTACGAAGAATAAAGCAAATTCCACTAAATAATTCAATTTAAATATAATCGCTATGGTAAAGAATACTACTCCTATAAAAAAACGAATGATTTTACTTTTATTATTCCCTTCTTTTTCATGGCTATTATTATGAGCATGATCATTTTCATCATGTTTAGACTTATTTGAGTTGTTTTCTATAACCACAACATTGGGTTCTAACCTCTTAACTATTCCTTTTATTTCATCTATAATACTTAATATATCTTCTTTATCTTCTAATTGAATCACTAAACTTTTATTAATAAAATTAACATTTGCATCTAATACTCCATTTATTTTTTTACATTGAACTTCAATTTTATTGGCACAATTTGCACAACCTAAACCCTTCAAAATGAATTCTCTTTTTATTATAATCATTACTTATTCACCTCGCTTTTATAATTATTATGTGTTTATAAACTTAAGTTTTAGTTTATATAATAGAATATTATCTAAATTCTTTTATGTGTATAAGTCCTTGATCAAAAATTTGTTTAACATGCTTGTCGTCCAAGGAGTAGTAAACAACCTTACCTTCTTTTCTATATTTCACAAGTCTAGCATTCTTAAGTACACGCAGTTGATGTGAAATAGCTGATTGAGTCATACTAAGAAGAGCTGCTATATCACAAACACACATTTCACTTTCAAATAATACACAAATAATTTTAATTCGTGTACTATCTCCAAAAACTTTAAAAAGCTCCGCTAAATCGTATAATGTTTCTTCTTGTGGAATTAGTTTTTTCACTTTTTCCACCACGTCTTCATGTATAGTAGAACAAGTACAAATCTCTATATCTTTTCCCATTTAATTACCTCCATTCATATGAACATATGAACTATTATTCATATGTTCATTATATGCCACACATTAATAATTGTCAATGACAACAATGTCGAAAACATTGGGGACGGTTAACAACTATTTAAGCTATTACCTTGAGGATTTGAATATCATTTCATTAGATAGGCAATAATTTATATAAGAATTTATTAGAAAGGGCGTGTTTTTATCTCAAGAACATTTAGATTGAAAAGTGGAGAAGCTATATATCATATTATGTGTAAAAGTATCAGTGAAGTAGATTTATTCAAGGATTCTGAGGATAAGGAAAAATATTTATTCCTTATAAAAAAGTATAAAAATCTTTATAATTTTAAGCTTTACGGGTACTGCCTAATGGATAACCATTCACATTTAATAATTGATGCTAATGGAGCAGATATATCAAAGGTAATGCATGGAATAAATTTTTCTTATGCAATGTATTTTAATAAAAAACATGAAAGAGATGGCCATCTATTTAAAGATAGATTTAAGAGCTTAATAGTTAATAATGAAAGATATTTAAAAACTTTATCACTATATATACATAATAATCCTACTGATATACGAGAATACAAAGATTGTCCTGAGAAATATGCATTTTCCAGTTTAGGCATATATATAGGAAAAAGAAAGGATTATTTTAACATAGTTGATTATGGATTTGTATTGGGTTGTTTTGGAAATAGTCTTGAAAATTCAATAAAAAATTACTCAGACCTTATTTTAGGCTGCAATGAAGAAGACACCAGGAACGAAATTGAGTTCACTAATGATAAAACGGAATATAAAAGCGAAAGAAAAATACTTATAAGAAACTTTAAGTCTGATGATATAATAAAATTCATATCGTCAAAAATGAAAATATCAAAAATTTATCCTCATATAAAATACAGTAGAAAGCTTCTAAAAGCAAAAGCATTAACCGTAGTTCTAATGAGAAGTCTATGCAATTTAAATTCTAGGGATATATGCAGTATACTTGGCAATATCACACAAGCTAGAGTATCAAAATTATGTAGTATCGGCATAGAACTAATCGAATCAGAAGAAAAGTTTGAGAATATTTGTCTAGATTTTGTTAGTCTTTATGCCTAATAATATTTTATTTAAATAAATTTTAAAATTAAGATTAATAACTAATTCGAGTTTAAAAAAAGTAGACAAGCACTCATAGATATAACATTCTTGTAATTTTCAAAATAAAACCATCAAATTAATGAATATTAAATGTCCTCATTAAAAAATATGTACAAGTTGTTATAAACAATCTTACATTTTCTTTAGAAACTAATTAATTGTTAACCGTCCCCAACTACTTTGCTTTACTTTGCTTTACTTTGCTTTACTTTGCTTTAAAAAGACCGCCGATACTTTGCTTTACTTTGCTTTAAAAAGACCGCCGATACTTTGCTTTACTTTGCTTTACTTTGCTTTAAAAAGACCGCCGATACTTTGCTTTACTTTGCTTTAAAAAGACCGCCGATAACTTATCAGCAGTCCACGATTCACTTGTTAAATTAAAACCATTCACTTACATCCTTTATTATTTTAAAATTTGTTAGATCATAATGAAGTGGCGTAACTGTAACATATCCTTCTTTAAAATATAATGTATCTGAGTATTCATCATGAACATCTTTTAATTCACCCTTAATTTGATACTGAGTTTCATTATTTTCTCCCATAGTTTTTATATAACAGTTGTTATACAATCTACTGCCAATCTTACATACTTTAATTCCTTTTATTTCATTTTCCTTTAGTAATGGAACATTTACATTTAATACTATATCGTTCTTAATATTATTCTCGTTAGATTTGAACAATATCTCTCCAGCATATTTTGCTGCCATTTCATAATTTTCAATATTTTCCTTAACAGCCATAGAGACAGCCATGGAGGGTATTTTGTAAATAGCTGCTTCAATAGCTGCAGAAACTGTACCAGAATATAAGACGTCTGTGCCTAAGTTTAACCCTTTATTAATTCCTGATACTACCATATCTATTTTGCCATCAATAAGTTCATTTATTGCTATTTTAACACAATCAGCTGGTGTCCCATCTACACTAAAAGCTTTTAATTTTAACCCCTCCAGCAAAACTTCTCTCACAATAAGTGGCCTTGAAAGAGTTATAGAATGTCCGCAAGCACTTCTTTCATTATCTGGTGCTACAATAATTACTTCATGATTTTTTTGAAGTTCTTTAGCTAGTGCGTAGATGCCTTTTGCATTTATTCCATCATCGTTGGTAAGTAACAATCTCATTTTTATTCCTCCTCGCATCATTCATTAATAGATAATAACTGTCTATTATTATATCATTAATTGTTAACCGTCCCCACTTATTTAAATATTTAAATAAATATTTAAATATTTAAATAAATAGGCTATTAATATAAAAAATTCAAGGGTTTAATTAAAATTATCCCCTTGAATTATCCTTGTATTTTTTATTTCTTTTTACTAGGAACCATATGAATAGATTCACCCGTTAGCCCAAGTACCGCTTCTTCAAAAGCTTCAGATAATGTTGGATGAGCATGGATCATACTAGTAATTTCCTGTGCTTTCATGTTATTATTTATAGCCATAGTACCTTCATGAATTAAATCCGATGCATGAGGTCCCATTATATGCACCCCCAGAATATAATCGTCTAAGGAAGCTATAACCTTTACCAATCCCTCTCCTTCACCTAATGCTAACGCCTTACCATTGGCACCAAACAAAAATTTACTGGTTTTATATTCTATTCCTTTTTCTTTTACTTCATTTTCTGTTAACCCAACACAAGCTATCTCTGGAAATACAAAAATGCAACTTGGTATTAATTCGCGAGAGTGAGCAGAGGTGTACCCCATAATTCTCTCCACTACTTTTTTGCCTTGATGCGTAGCTGCATGAGCGAGCATACTTATTCCATTCACATCACCAATTGCATAAATACCAGGAATATTAGTTTCATAATTCTCATCTACCATAATAGCTTTTCTATTTACATTCATCGCCAAATCCTCAATGTTAAGGCCTTCAGTCATAGGTGTTCGCCCAACTGATACCAATACATTGTCTGCTGTAACCACAACTTCGCCTTTTTTTCCTTCAGCAGTTACAATTAAGCCTTCCTTAGATTTTTCAATACTAGTTACCTTCGTACTTACGTTAATATCTATGCCTTTTCTTTTAAGTGAAACATTAAGTCTTTTAGTTAAATCAGTGTCCACTTGGGCAAGAATACTTGGTAAAAACTCTAATACAGTTACCTTTGATCCCAATGCATTAAATATACCTGCAAACTCCATACCTATAACTCCACCACCTATAATGGCCAATTTACTAGGCACTTCTTTAAACTCTAATATATTTTCGCTAGTAAATACGCCCTGCAAATCTATACCCGGTATATTAGGTATTGATGGAATAGATCCAGTCGCTATAACTATACTTTTAGCTGTTATTTCTCTTAGTTCTCCACTTTTAAGTGCAATAGAAACTGTATTCTTATCTTTAAAATATGCTGTTCCTAAAATCACTTCAACATTATTAGCTTTTAATAATTGGTCTACCCCGCTAACTAGTTTGTTAACTATGGTTTCCTTTCTATTTTGAATTTCCGATACATTAATACTGTAACTATCCACCACTATTCCAAATTCACTAATATTCTTTAATGTATTTAGAATTTCAGCATTTCTATATAGCGCCTTTGTAGGAATGCATCCTCTATTTAAACATGTACCACCCATCTCAGCTTTTTCGATTATGCAAACCTTCGCACCTAGCTGGGCTGCGCGAATTGCAGCAACATATCCACCAGGTCCTCCACCAATAATAACTATATCCTTCTCCATAACTGCTCCCCTTAACTCATTTTAGTATATTTTAAAATCGGATTTCTAGCCGCACGAACTTCATCAAGTCTTCTAACAACAGTGTTATATGGAGCCTCCTTAAGTAACTGTGGATTTTCCTTCGCTTCCTTTGAAATGCTTATCATTGCTTCAATAAAAGCATCCATAGTCTCAAGGCTTTCAGTTTCTGTAGGTTCTATCATAATTGCATTATCTATAATTGTAGGAAAATATATGGTAGGTGGATGATATCCATAATCTAAAAGTCTCTTGGCAACATCCAATGTAGTTACTTCACTCATCCCCTCCTCTAACCCACCTAAAACAAATTCATGCTTGCAAACTTTTGTAATTGGCAAATAATAATAGTCCTTTAATCTGCTTTTCATATAATTTGCATTGAGCACTGCCATTTCACTTGCTTTCTTTAATCCCTCTGAACCCATAGAAAGTATATAAGTATATGCGCGAACTAGCACTCCGAAGTTTCCATAAAAGCTCTTTATCTTCCCAATAGATAATGGTTTATCATAACTCAAAGTAAACAGCTCTTTATTTTTTTCTATTATTGGAACAGGTAAATATGGTATAAGCAATTTTTTCACTCCTACAGGTCCACTTCCTGGTCCACCACCACCATGTGGAGTAGAAAATGTTTTATGAAGGTTCATGTGGACAACATCAAAACCCATATCTCCTGGCCTTGCTATGCCCATAATTGCATTTAGATTTGCACCATCGTAATACACAAGTCCACCAGCTTCATGTACTAAATCCGATATTTCTTTAATGTTTTCATCAAAGAGCCCTAATGTGTTTGGATTTGTTAGCATTAGTCCTGCTATTTCATCATTCAATACAGATTTTAAGCTATCTAAGTCAACGCTACCTTTTTCATTAGATTTAATTTCTACAATATCAAATCCTGCTACACTTGCACTAGCTGGATTAGTTCCATGAGCTGAATCTGGAACTATAATTTTTTTTCGCTTAAAATCTCCCCTATTTTCATGAAAAGCTTTTATAATCATAAGGCCAGTAAGTTCGCCATGGGCACCTGCTGCAGGTTGAAGTGAAACCTGATCCATGCCGCTTATTTCAGCTAATTTTTCACCAAGTTCATACATTAACTGTAAGTTTCCTTGTATGGTTTTCTCATTTTGATAAGGATGTGTTCCAGTAAATGCCGGAATACTCGCCATATCTTCGTTTATTTTAGGATTGTACTTCATGGTACAAGAACCTAAAGGATAAAATCCTGTATCTACTCCATAATTTTTATTAGACAATAGAGTAAAGTGCCTTATAACATCTACTTCACTTACTTCTGGAAGGGATAATTCATTTTTACTTAAAAGATTTTCAGGTATCATATCACTAATATCCATACTCTCTACATCACAAACAGGTAATTTATATCCCCGTCTTCCTTCTTTTGAAATTTCAAATATTAGTTTATTATATTCACTCATTTTATCCCCTCCATTACAGTTATTAGTCCATCAATTTCTGGTTTTGTTCTCTTTTCTGTTACGCAGATTAATAGTGTATTTTTATGCTCAGGATAATTTTTCTCTATGTCATATCCTCCAAGTATATTATTTTCTAATAATTTATCGTTAATTACATTAGCACTTTGTGGTCCCTTAATCAAAAATTCCTTAAAGAAAGGTTTATCAAATACCGGCTTATAATTATCCAATTTAATAATTTCATTAAAAGCATAATGTGATTTTTGCATACTTTGATTTGCTACCTCTTTTAATCCCTGTTTTCCCATAGTTGTGAGATAAATTGCAGCAATTAATGCATTTAGTCCTTGGTTTGAACATATATTTGAAGATGCTTTCTCCCGTCTTATATGCTGTTCCCTGGCCTGCATCGTTAACACAAATGCTCTTTTCCCATCTACGTCAACGGTCTGACCTACAATTCTTCCTGGAATTTTACGCATAAGCTTTTTAGTCGTTGCCATAAATCCCAAATAGGGTCCTCCAAAATTCATTGCATTTCCAAGCGATTGACCTTCTCCTACCACAATGTCTGCCCCAATTTCCCCTGGAGTTTTTAATATAGCAAGAGATATAGGATCTACACTCATTATTAATAGTGCTTTATTATCATGAACAATCTTTTCTACCGAACTCATATCTTCAATTATTCCAAAGAAATTAGGGTTTTGAACTATAACTCCTGCAGTTTTACTATCTACAAGCTGTTTTAATTTAATAAAATCTGTAACTCCATCTCGGGCATCTACCTCTATTAATTCTATTCCCTTAAATTTTGTGTAGGTAGCAAGAACTTTTCTTATTTCTGGATGCACAGTTTTAGATACAATTATAGATTCTCTTTTTGTACTCTCACAAGCCATAAAAGCCGCTTCTGCACAAGCTGATGCACCATCATACATAGATGCATTGGAAACATCGAGCCCTGTTAAATCACACATTAGTGTTTGATATTCAAAAATAGCCTGAAGGGTACCTTGGCTTATCTCTGGTTGATAAGGTGTATAGGAGGTATAAAATTCAGATCTTGAAACAATATGCTTTATTATGGAAGGTATATAATGATCATAAGCTCCAGCTCCTAAAAAGCAAACTAACTCCTCTGTGTTTATATTTTTACTACAAATAGATTTTACGTGTTTTTGTACTTCTAGTTCTGACATGGATGAATTTATATTTAGATCCCTGTTTAATTTGAGACCGCAAGGTATGTCAGAAAACAAATCCTGTATAGACCCCACGCCGATACTTTTTAGCATTACCTTTTCATCTTCTAATGTATTAGGTATATAAGGAAACATCTTATTCCTCCTTGCTGCAATATTCACTATATTGCTCTTCGTTCATAAGTTCAGCCAACTCTTCTTTATTTATAATTTCTATATGGAGCATCCAATTTTTATAACAATCCTCATTTACTAATTCCGGATTATCTATTATGTCCTCATTTGTCTGTAAGACCTTTCCGCTTATTGGAGTATACATATCTGAAGCTGCTTTAACAGATTCAATTACCCCAAAAACATCCCCACATGTAATTTCTGCATCTATTTCAGGTAGTTCAACAAAAACAATATCGCCTAAAGAATGTTGTGCATAATTAGAAATCCCAATATATGCCTTATCTCCTTCAACTTTTACCCATTCATGGTCCTTACTATAAAATAATTCATTCAATGTTTTCATTTAAATTCCTCCTAATTTTAATTTATTATAGTTTTTTTTATAAAATTTTTTACTTATTATTTCTGCTTTTAATGGTTTATTTCTGACCATAATTTCTATTTCTGTGCCTAATTCAGAGTATTTATAATCTATTAGAGCAAGCCCTATATTTTTCTTTAATGTAGGGGATAAGTATCCAGTTGTTACCACTCCAATTTTTTCTCCATGAGCTTTAACTTCGTAGCCATGTCTTGGAATACCTCTCTCTTTCATTTCAAACCCTACTGATTTCCTTTTAAGTCCTTGTTCCTTTTGCTTTAATAGAGCTTCTTTCCCTATAAAATTAGGTTTTTGAAGCTTTACAAAATATCCAAGTCCCGCTTCGAGTGGCGTAATATCCTGAGATAATTCATTGCCATATAGAGGTAGTGCTGCTTCAAATCTTAAAGTATCTCTACATCCAAGACCTGTAGGCTTAAGCCCATCTTCCTGACCTATGTTAAGCAGTTTATGCCATAATTTTTCTATTTGTCCATTCGAAGTATATATTTCAAATCCATCCTCGCCTGTATACCCCGTCCTAGAAATAAGACATTTCACACCATCTACCAAAACGTCCCTTTTAAAGTAGAAAAACTTAATTTCATTTAAATCTAAATCCGTTATCTTTTGGAGTATCATTTGTGCCTTCGGTCCTTGAATAGCAATTTCAGAAACTGCATCAGAACTATTAATAATTTCTATATTATATACTCCTTTATTATCAATCATCCACTTAACGTCTTTTTCTATATTGCCTGCATTTATTACCAGGTAATAATGTTCCGCAGAATATTTATAAACTAAAAGATCATCAACCACTCCTCCATTTGGATAGCACATAAAAGTATATAGTATTTGATTATCTTTAAGTACCGCTATATCATTTGTAACTAAATTTTGCACAAATTCGAATGCGTCCGAACCTTTTATATCAACTTCTCCCATATGCGAAACATCGAAAAGTCCAGCATCACACCTAACAGCTTCATGTTCACTAATTATCCCTTCAAACTGTATTGGCATTTCCCATCCACCAAATTCAACTAGTTTTCCACCGTATTGTTTGTAAGTATTGTGTAAATGTGTTTTCTTTAAATTTTCCAATATACTTTCCCTCCCATTTTTGTTAACTACATTTAATAAGAATTTAAAAAAGAGATACAATGGCATGATAATAAAATCATGCCACTATATCCCTGTATGTTTACCTGAGAGTTTCTACTTTACAAGTATTGCTCCTACGGTGACCACAATTGGTCTTTCCAGAGTCTCATCAAATATCGATATGTTTGCCTGAAAGCTTCTATAGAAAACTGACTATTTTCTATATTTCTTCTTCGGCTATCCCTGAATGGATATCTCTCGATATTATCACTTGAATAATATATAATTATACGTAGTAATCTTCTAATTACATTCTACTACATCGCTTAAACGTTTTCAATAATTGATATATAATACACAAAGTTATTTATACTAACGCTAAAATTTTTATGTTTCATAATTCTAACTTTTCAGATATACTACAATCAATATACATTTCATTTTATATTTTGGAATCCAACAAATAAGGAGGCCTCTCATGATTATTATAAATAATACAAATGTAAATCCCTATTTTAATATGGCTGTAGAAGAATATATACTAAAGGAATTTAAAGAGGATTGCTTCATGCTTTGGCGTAATGAGCCCGCTATAATAGTCGGAAAAAATCAAAATACTCTATCTGAAATTAACCTGGAATACATAGAGGCAAATAATATTTCCGTAGTAAGAAGATTATCTGGTGGAGGCACTGTTTTTCACGATTTAGGCAATTTAAACTTTACTTTCATTAAAAATAATAGTGACGAAAATTTTAATAATTTCAGAAGATTCACCTTGCCAATTATAAATGTTTTAAAATCACTTAACATAAATGCAGAATTTAGTGGTCGAAATGATCTTACTATCGAAGGTAAAAAATTTTCAGGCAATGCCCAATATAATTATAAAAACAGAGTCCTACATCACGGCACCTTACTTTTCTCATCAGATATTTCAAATTTATCAAAAGCATTACAAGCTAAACCTCTTAAATTTCAAGATAAGAGCATTAAATCCGTAATAAGCAGGGTAACCAATATAAGTTCACACTTAAAGGAGCCTTTATCTATCATGGATTTTGAAGCCTTAATTATGAACTTCATTATTACAGAAGATAGTTCAGCCTCCTTATATGAATTTAATGACTATGATTTATGTAATATAAATAAACTCCGCGAGGAAAAATACTCCACTTGGGAATGGAATTTTGGTCATTCTCCAAAATATAATTTCACAAATGAAAAGAAATTTCCATTTGGAACTGTTGAATGTAATATGGAAGTAGATCATGGGATAATAAAAGCAATTCGGATTTATGGAGATTTCTTTAGTAAAGTTGATGTATCAGATATAGAATCTAAACTTATAGGTGTAAATCACGTAGAGTCTGAGGTAAAAAAAGTGCTTTCCACCTTTAACATCTCAGATTACTTTTCCAATGCAAATATCGATGATATTTTAAGCTGTATGTTTTAAACATCTTAAACTAATGGTTATATATTAAGGTTTTTTCTACAAAACATAAAAGTCACATGAATTTCCATGTAACTTTTATGTTTTTATGCATGTTTTATATTAACTACCCCTATACTATATTATAAATGACGCTCATATTGAAACCATGAATAGAATCTTATACACAAAACCAGCAATGATATAACTGATATATAACGAAGTTCTTGAATAAATAATACAATAACACCAACTATTACCGCTAGTATTGTACTTACATTGCCCATCGTTCCATTTATTGGTGTGTTTCCTACAAATATTGAAGATAACCCCTTTATCTCATTTACAAAACATTTTTCATGATATGGAAAAATTGATAAAAAACTATTTGTTACAACTAAATCATCAATATCAGTAATTTCTCCACAACACTTTTCACAATGAATAATCTTTTTTTCCTTCAATCTAAATTCCCCCTAATTAAAACTCAAATATATATATTCCATTTATAGCTAAAAAATCACTCTAAATCTTGAATATTCATTTTATCTATTTCTTTACTCTTTTTAAATTTTTCACGACAAGCGAAATATATAGCAAGTAAAATAATAGTTGGAATATTGCTTACAAACAATGTCACAAGAACATGCACTATTTTTTCAACAATTGATAAGCCACCCATTAAAGGCAACATTATTAATATCATAATAGAAAATAAAAAACTAATCATTGGTAATATTAGGCCAAGCCTTTTGTTCTCTTTTTTTGACAAGAATATTTGTAGAATAACAGGACCTACCAAAAGTAATATACATGTTAAAATAAAGATTAATAATTTCATCATTTTAAATCAGTTCCCCCTTTGTTTTCTTGTATTCCGATATTAAAATCTTAGCAGTATCAAAATCTAATTTTTCATTTAGTGCTAATTTCTTTATTAGTGAAACATAAGGCTCGTTTGTAATATCCTCTGATATTTGTATTTTTTGAATTACTCTATCTAATCTAAGTCTTACAGTTGGATAAGTAACCCCATAAATACCTGCAATTTCTTTTAATGACCCTGAGGACATTATAAATTTCTTGATAAAACTTAAATCTTCATCATCTAATGTGGCTAACCATTCTGGAACTACATCTATTGGCATTATCATCACTCCGCAACTTTATTTGCAATATATTTAATATATATTATAACAATATTAAGTATAACCTTTAACATTGTTAAAGTAAAGCATATTTTTAGAAATTATTATATTTTTACATACTACACTTTTAATGAATACCTAACGGATAGTTTATATATTTATATGCAAAAACACAGGTGGAAATTTCCACCTGTGTTTTATATTAATCATTTATTTTTGTTTTATTTTATACCTTTGTTACACAGTACATAGTATTCAGAATTAATGCGAATATCACACAAAATACCAATTTTCGAACTCATATTGCAAGTCATCCAGGCGGAATTTCATATCTTCTTAAATTTCTTTTTCTAGCATCTCCAATAATTCATCGAACCTTCTTATAGTATCCTCTAAAGGTTTTGGCGTAGACATATCTACCCCTGCCTTTTTAAGTAAATTTATTGGATAGTCACTTCCACCACTTTTTAGGAATCCCTTATATCTTTCTACAGCAGTTTCCCCTTCGCAAACAATCATTTTACTGAAAGAATTAGCTGCTGCAAACCCCGTAGTATATTGATACACATAAAAATCGTTATAAAAATGCGGTATCCTAGACCATTCCATATCTATACCATCATCTACCACCATTTCTGGCCCAAAATATTTAACATTTAAATCATGATATATTTTACATAAATCCTCTGGTGATAATGGATTACCCTGTTCAATATTTTCATGAGTTACTTTTTCAAATTCTGCAAACATACATTGTCTAAACACTGTAGTCCTTATTCCCTCTAATTGTTGATTTATTAAAAACAGCCTTTTTTTCTTATCCGTCTCGTTTTTAATTAAATAATCTATTAATAGGCATTCATTAGTTATGGATGCTACTTCTGCACAAAATAATTCATAATGTGAATATATATAAGGTTGATTCTTCTTTGAATAATAAGAATGAATAGAATGCCCCATTTCGTGAGCAAGAGTAGATACATCATTCAACTTATAATTATAATTTAAGAGTACATATGGCATGCTATCATAACATCCCCAGGAATAAGCCCCCGTGCGTTTACCCTTATTCTCAAATACGTCTACCCAACCTTCACTAATTCCTTCTTTGAATATATCTAAATATTCTTTTCCTAGTGGACTTATACCCTCTAATACAATTTTAACACCATCGGCATACTCAATATGATCTTCCCCCGCATCAACCATTGGAACATATAGATCATACATGTGCATTTCATCAAGGCCCAACAGCTTCTTTTTAAGGCTTATATATTTATGAAGGGATGATAAATTGTTATTTATAGTATCCACAACATTACTATAAACCTCCAGTGGAATATTATTGGGTTTAAGTGAGCTTTCCAATGCGCAGGAATAATTTCTTGTTTTTGCATTAAATATAAAGTTCTTAATTGAAGATGTTAAGGAAGTTGTTAAAGTATTTCTAAACCCATTATAAGTCTTAAATAATGCTTCAAAAGCATCTTTTCTTACTCTTCTATCCTTTGATTTTATAAAACTGCTATAATTTCCTTCTGTTAATTCAATCTCATTACCACTTTCATCCACTATACTTGGAAATGTCATATCTGCATTTGTAAGCATTCCAAATATATTTCCTGGTGCATTTAAACAATCGCTAACGGAAGCTAAAAGTTTTTCTTCTTTTGCACTTAATATATGAGGCTTTTGATCTAAAATATCTCTTAAATAGAATTCATATAGCTTAAGTGCTGGAAGTCTTTTAATAGACTCATCTACAGCTCCATCTTTTAATGATAATAATTCAGGAACGAAAAATGATGTGACACTTGAAACTTCTGCGCCGTAAGCATCAATCTTATTTTTAAGCACTTGGAACTCTGCCTTAGCTGTATCCTCGTCCCCTCTTAAATGAGCATATACTAGCAGTTTATCTAAAAGCATTTCAATTTCTACATTGCTTTCTAAAAATAATAATAAGTCTTCAGCCATTCCAAGTTTTCCTGAAAAACTTTCCATTTTGGGAGCTTTGAGTTTTAATATTTTAAAATCCTCTTCCCATGCTGCAGAATTTGTATACATCTTATCAACTTTCCACTTAAACATACTTTGTATTTCATTTCTAGTCTTAAGCTTTTTTACTTCATTCATTAAAATACCTTCTTTCTTTATAAATTTATTTCACTAAATCTCTTATTTATTCCTTTATAACATTTTAAAATTAAATTTGCTGGAAACAAATGCTGCTCAAACAAAATAATCAATGATAAACCAGCCTGAATTAATCCGATTGTAAAAAATAAACTGTGTAAGAAGACAATCGTACTAAGCATTATGCATTGTACTATAATCCAAATGACTAAAGCAAAGCTAAAAACGCTACTTATATACCCTTGAAATTTTGAATTGAAATGAAACATATAAGCACTAATAACATTCCCAAGACCAATTATAGTAAATAAGATAATTCCAGGTATGAGAAAATTACTAAATGGTGAATTTTTTAAAATCTCAATTGGTACTCCAAGCGGCTGATCAGGATTAGTAATGGCTGCTAGGCCTCCCATCATCCCACCTATTCCTACAAATATATGTAGACCAAATAATAATCGATATACTCTCTTCATCCCTACCTCCCTATTTTAATAAATCAAACCATAAAATAAACATATGCTTTGTTAAAGTTATAGTATTCCCAGTATTTTTAAATAAATTATGAATTTTAAAATAACATATTATAACTATATTATCATATAATTTACAGTAAATCTATAGACTAAAAAAACTCACAATATTGTGAGTTTTTTTAGTTTATATATTCATACTACAACTACATTTTTACAACCATTATTCTCCGCTATCCTGGCCAGTTTCTTCATAGTTTCATCCACAGGCGTGTAACTATTTATTTTATCAGTTCGTACACCAATATGCCTATATTTTATGAGTTTATATCTTATATTGGGATTTAAGCTCACCAGAAGTTTACTAATTTCATCTACATTATTATAGTTATCGAGAACTTCTGGCACAATAACCGTTCTAATTTCATAAATTTTATTTATCTCAGCTAAATATTTTACATTTTCTATAACAGTAGCATTTCCCATGCCCGTAAGTTTCATGTGCTCGTCGTTATCATAAGATTTTATATCTACCATTGCCATATCCATAACATCCACTAGTTCCTTATGTTCCCATAAGGGCACCGACCCATTAGTATCTATAAAACATGTTAAACCCATCTTTTTAACTTCTCTAAATAAATCTGTTAAAAACTCACTTTGTAGGGTGCACTCTCCACCTGAAACTGTAATTCCAGATATGAAAGAACTATTCTTGTTTATTTCCCCGATAACTTCATCTACAGTCACATTAAGTGCTTTAGGTGAACTGTTTCTCTTGCAAATCTTTAAACATTCATCACATTTACTACAAGCCTTAGGGTCCCACACAACATTATTAGCTTTAATTTTAAGAGCATTGTAATGGCAAGCACTTAAACATTCACCGCAATTATTACAGACATTTATAGTCTCTGGGTTATGACAATAAGAGCAGTTGAAATTACAACCTTGCAAAAATATAGCTGTCCTATTTCCTGGCCCGTCCACAGAGCTAAAAGGTATAATTCGATTTACTAATCCCTTAATCATTTTTTCTTATCTTTCGATCTAGTACCCTTTGGTTTTGCGCTGCTCCAAGTCCTAGTGCTACTGTATCTTGTAATACCTGCTTTCCCTTTTGTAATTTTTCCATCTCTGATCTTTTAACAAGATATCCAGTAATTCTTATTACGTCACAATCAGTAGAATATGCTGAAAAATACCTCATTTTTTGCTTAATGGCCCCTTTAATAATATCTAACACATATTGCGGATTAGCTTTAACAGTGCTATCAAAATTAAATATATCGCCTATTCCTGAAGGGAAGAACTTATGAAATTTAGCCGCCTCTACTATATGCTGTAAAAGTTCAGGTTCATCTCCAATTGGAATTCTACATCCTGGGCTTATTCCCATATCAGAATCAATTCCAACTTGAGCGTGCAATAAATATCTCCCTCCAAATATACTACAATTAGGGTCATTATATTTATTAACCTCAGCTTCTAATTTTTCAATAATTCTATAACCTAAATTATTTGCGACCTCACCGTGTCCAAATCTATTCTCCAGTTTAGATGCATCAATAAAATGATTTACACATTCAGCTAGTCCAAACATACCAAACATGGCTGTGAAATTACCTTTACTAACTAACCCCTCTTTTGCTAGGAAATTCGTCTCGAAAAACCCGCTTTCCTCCACTATAAATCTAACTCTCTCTTTCATATAACCAACCATTTTCTCTACTGCATCCGGTAAAATAACATTTATAAGTTCATCTATATTTTCTGCCTTAATGCAAAGTCCAGCTAGATTCAATCTAGATAATGTATAACTTCCACCACCTATAGTTAGACCATTATAACAGCTTGCTATAGCATAATCTCCATCAAACTCTTCAGTAAACATTTCATGATTGGCAAAACTTGGTTTTGCAGTTATTAAAGCAGTATTAATTGCATCAATAGCAAAATCATCTGGTGTAGATGTACTATATTTCATAGTTAGGTTGGGAATTGCATTTTGAAGCTCCCTTTCCGCTCTTAATATTAGTCTTCCAGCCTTACTATCTTTTGGGCCTATATTGGCATGGCAAAAGGAATCTGTTATAGTTCTATCTATATGTGTTAAAAATAATTTTATGGCATGGAAAGCCTCTTTTTCATCTATTACAAATGGTTCTAAAAGACTATCTATATTTCCTATATAGACTGGGAATGAAGTAATTGACGGTACATGTCTGTATAATATTAATAAACTATTTGTAGCCTCCCAAATATCCATCGGCGCCGTAAGTCCTAAAAATTCACTTCCGTTTTTCATAAACTTCTCGTAATCAGGTACTATATACCTAGGCCTATATGGAGCATGACCTTCAAATAAATCACAGATTATTCCCTCGTCACGAAGTTTTTGAGTCTCCTTACTAATGTCTAGAACGTCTATACTGTCTTCTGCAACTCTTGCAAGAGTAAGTACCTTTTGCTCATAAGTCAAGGTCCCATTTTTAATAATTTCTAAAATGTTGTTCATTATAACACCATCCATTTAAATTATTTTAACCTCATTTTCAAATGGGTTGTTTAACATATAAGTATGTGAATTTATTATATGCTGTTAAATATATTTTATATCGGAACTTATGTTTATGCAAATATTTTTTCTCACAATTAATATTTTTTTTTAATAAGCATAAGTAAAATAAAATCATGTAAAACATGTTTTATATTTACAATACTATTTTAATATGATATAGTCTAGCTATGATATGTCTCATCGTGACATGTCATAGCTAGACTTAAAACAAATAAGGAGTGTTTATATGGATAAGTTATTTAAAACTTTCCTACCTATGACTGAAACAGCTTATTATATTTTATTATCATTAACGGAACCTAGACATGGTTACGCAATAATACAACATGTTGATGACATTACAAATGGTAAAATTAAGTTAGGTTCAGGAACTGTTTATGGAACTCTTACAAAGTTTCAAAATAAGGGAGTAATTTCAATTTTTTCCGATGAAAAAAGGCGTACTATCTATGAAATAACTGAAATAGGAAAAAAACTTATTCTTGCGGAAATAGAGAGAATAAAAGAAATTTATGAAAATGCAATAAGATTTGAGGGGGATTTTTATGAGTAAGAGTGTTTTTAGACCATTTTGGAGTCTAGATGTTATAGAAACTGAAAATTGGTTACGTAAAATGTCAGCTAAAGGCTATTACCTAAAAAATTTTAAGGCTGTGAGTAAAGTATTTGCCTTTGAAAAAGGTGAACTAATAAAAATAACCTATAGAATCTGTCGCCATAAAAAGGGGATTAATGTTGATTCACATTCATTATTAAATAGCGGCTGGCATAGTGTTTGCTCAAAGTCAAAATGGACCATACTTGCAAATGAAACTGATGAATCTCAAATAAAAATACATCCTTCAAGAGAAAATTTACTAAATAGAAGTCGTACTATAAAATACTCTATAGGTACATTATTGACGTTGTGGTTGGTGATGTCAATTATGCCAATGCTTATGCTTACCGAGCTACTTTTTAATTTTCACAATAATTCTTACAATGTTACTTATATGCCAGGGTCTAAATTATCAATGACATTAATTTTATTAGTTCTAATATTATTAATTTACATTATGATAAAACTTAATAAATCAGATAGAAAGCTTCATATAGAAAATGGATCAGATTTAAATCTAAGCTTAACAATACCTAAAGATACAATAATAGATTATAAAACAGAAAGAAAATTACGTAAAGATAGAAAAGCTATCAAAAAAATTAAACTAGGTTGGTTTTATTCTCCTGATAAAACAGAAGAATGGCTTGAAAACATGGAACTTAAGGGTTATAACCTATATAGAATGAGCAGATTAGGTACTACTTTTTACATTATGAAGGGCGAACCAAGAAACGTTAAATATTCTTCAGATTTTCAAATCACTGTAAATGACAGCTATTTTGAAATTCATAAGTCTAACGGGTGGAAAATGTTATTTACAAGTTTTTCAAGCTTTACAAAAACTACATTATGGGGAAAAGAATATTCAGATGAAAAGCCAGCTTTATACTCTGATAATAGTCATATAATAAAGCATGCAAAAAACAATGTTTGGTGTATTGCATTTTATATATTCCCATAATAATAATGTATTTATTCATACTCGGGAAAATATATTTAGTTTCCAATTTATTCTATAAAGTGTAATAATAGTAGTGTAGTAACTTTACTATAGTATAAAGTTAATTTATATGTTCATTACCATTATCTCATTTTTTAGGAGGAATAAAAAATGTTAGTTTTTTCAGTGATTTTAATAAATTTAGCATTTATTATTTATACGATTTCTATTTTAAATGAATTTAAACAAAAAACTTTGCTGCGTTGGCATACCATTATGTTTTGTATAGGCTTCATTTTTGATTTGGCTAGTACTATTATAATGTATAATCTTTCTGGAAGTAAGAATACAATTAATTTACATGGTATATTGGGATATATTGCATTAGTTCTTATGCTAATTAATGCCATTTGCTCTATAATTATATTAAATAAAAAAAACAAAAACTTGTTAAGTCAATTCTACAAATATAGCTCGTTTGCATGGATTATATGGGTCATTTCTTTTATTTTAGGTATGGTTAACCATATGTAAACCTATATAAGTTACATATAGAACCTCTTCTTTTCCATTATTATTTTGCTATATTTAAAATACTATTTATATTTGATAAAGGAGATAAACTATGCTTTTAAAAGATTTAAAACAAAATATGCTTTTACCTATCAAAGAAATTTTCTTGAATAAAGCTGTAAAAATCAGGGGCATTGACGTCCAGCTAATTTCTATAACTTCTGAAGAACACAGGAATGTATTATGGGCAATGTATCAATTGCCTTGCGCAACTTATGAAGGAATAGATTTAGAAGAAAAAACAGATTACACCTCCAACCGTGATGAAATGATTAATAATATTAGTAAAGAAATAAATTCTCCGCCAAATATCTATATATCTGAAATAATGATTCAAAATCATAAGCTGACATTTATATCTTCAAGCGCAAGTCCTATGTGTGATATAGATTATAAAGGGTATATGCAACTACAGCATTTTATCGATAATGGAATGGTTACAACAAATTGGGATGAAATTAATTTAGCTAATATAGTTATAGCAACTTATGTGCAAAATGAAAGCGAAAAGTTTCCTACAATAGATTTGTCAAAAAAATTAGATATTACTTTAAAAATTAGTACAGAGTGTAAGCAGGTTCTAATAAATCAGCCAATACGCTTAAATTTCGGTGAAATAGAAAAAGGTACTAAATTTCATTTCTACGACTCTATAGAAAAGAAAAACCACATTTATTATATTGATAAAATAGAGCATTATGATATCTGGGAAGATGCAAATCGTATTTTTAAGCATGAGCGTATGCCAAATTTTCCAAAAGAACAGATTGCTCAAATGAAAGAGGACTATCTAAATAATCTGGGTGAAATTTGTCCAAAAGGAATGAACTTAGCCATGCTTGAATATGAAAGCGAGAATAATGTGCAACTCAACTTTTATTCCAAAGAATACTTGGATGAAAGACCAATACGTAAAGATTCTTCATTCGGTATGTGTTTTACATCGGACAAAAAACTTGGAACTAATGGATTTGAAAGTCGAACAGACATGATTAAACCAGTAGAAAAAGATTTTAATGGTAGCATTGATGTTGAATTGTTCTCATGGTTCATGCAAATACCGGAAGAACTAATAACCATTTAAATGATAAGCCCGTTTTTCTCTCCATACATCCTAAATACTATTTAGAATTTCTTCTTTTGTAAATATAAAATTCTCGTAAGCCTCACAGAAAGTGAGGCTTTAATTATTTTCATTAGGATATTTTCTTACATATTGGAAATACTAGTAATTGGTGTTTACCTAATATTTTCTTGAGATTAATAATTATTGTATACCCTGTAAAATAGAAAGGAGACTTATATAGTGTGCTCAGAAAACTTGTCTAATGAAAAATTTATAAAGTTAGAAGATTTTATAGAAACTGTACCTAATGACCGTAGCTCTCTAATTGAAGTCTTACATAAGGCGCAACAAATATTTGGCTACCTGCCTGATGAAGTTCAGGATTTTGTTGGAGAAAAATTGCATGTACCTACTGCTTCAGTATATGGAGTTGTAACTTTTTACTCATACTTCACTACGGTTCCTAGAGGTAAATATGTTATAAATGTATGCACTGGAACCGCTTGCTTTGTGCGAGGAGCAGCAGATATACTAGGTGAATTTGAAAGAAGGCTCAAAATATCTGCTGGAGAAACTACACCGGATAAAAAATATACTATCGAAACTCTTAGATGCATCGGTGCCTGCGGACTTGCTCCAGTGGTGACTGTTAACGGTAAAGTTTATGGTCATTTTAAAACCAATGATGTAATTAAAATTTTAGAAGAGTACTCAGATTAAAAATAAGTGAGGAGGATTTAACCTTGAATAAAATAAATTCTTTTAAGGAACTTGCAAAAGCTCATGAGGATTTCACTAAACTATTAGGCCTTAGAAAATTTTCTCATAAAGAGGAATTAAGTGTGGAACACACTAGATGTAACCGTGATATATTAGTCTGCAGTGGAACCGGTTGCCAGTCTTCTGATAGTGCACTTATTATTGATAACTTGAATACAAAAATTAAAGAAGCAGGCCTGGGCCAAGAAGTAAAAGTACATATAACCGGTTGTTTTGGTTTTTGCGAAAAAGGTCCTATTGTTAAAATAGACCCTGATAATGTGTTTTATATTCAAGTAAAACCTGAGGATACAGAGGATATAGTACAACAACATTTACTTAAAGGTAACGTAATCGAAAGGTTATTATACGAAGAACCAACTCTAAAGCAAAAGGTTAAAAGGCAAGATGAAATGTCCTTTTATAAAAAACAACACAGAATTGCACTTAGAAATTGCGGTCTTATTAATCCTGAAGATATAAGAGAATCAATTGCTGAACAAGGTTACATGGCGCTTGGTAAAGTGATTACTTCCATGTCCCAAGATGATATTATTGGTCTAATTTCTGATTCTGGGCTTCGTGGACGTGGAGGCGGTGGTTTCCCTACAGGTAAAAAGTGGTCTTTTGCTAAGAGCTATAAAGCAGATCAAAAGTATATTATATGTAATGCAGATGAAGGAGATCCTGGTGCTTTTATGGATCGTTCCATACTAGAAGGTGATCCTCACAGCGTACTAGAAGCCATGGCTATCGCTGGATACTCTATAGGTGCCTCTATTGGTTACATATACATAAGAGCTGAATATCCCTTAGCCATTGATAGACTTAAAATAGCTATTAATCAGGCCCGCTCGTATGGTCTTTTGGGTAACAATATTTTAGGAACTAACTTTAACTTCGATGTGTACTTAAAATATGGTGCAGGTGCCTTTGTTTGTGGAGAAGAAACTGCTCTTATTCAGTCTATTGAAGGATATCGTGGCGAACCAACTAACAAGCCTCCCTTCCCAGCTCAGAGTGGTCTTTGGGATAAACCAACCTCCGTTAACAATGTAGAAACCTTCGCCCTAATACCTGCAATTATAAATAATGGCGCAAAGTGGTTTAGCTCTATAGGAACAAAAACTTCTAAAGGAACTAAAGTTTTCGCTCTTGCAGGAAAAATAAATAATGTGGGACTCGTCGAAGTTCCAATGGGAACTACACTCCGTGAAATCATATATGATATTGGTGGAGGTATTAAAAATGGACGTAAATTCAAGGCAGTTCAGACTGGCGGACCTTCTGGCGGATGCATTCCTGCCTCACTTTTAGATACGCCCATAGACTACGAATCCCTAAATTCCATAGGATCCATGATGGGCTCCGGTGGAATGATTGTAATGGACGAAGATAATTGCATGGTGGATATTGCAAAATTCTATCTTCAATTTACTTTAGAAGAGTCCTGTGGTAAATGTACTCCTTGTAGAATAGGAAATACTAGACTGTACGAAATAGCCGAAAAAATAACAAAAGGTACTGCTACACAAAGAGATATATCTAATATACGGGAACTTGGTAAAATTATAAAAGATACTTCCCTTTGTGGTCTTGGCCAAACATCTCCAAATCCCATTCTAAGTAATTTAAAGTATTTTGAAGAGGAATTTAATGCTCACGTAAAAGATCATCACTGCCCTGCTGGAGTATGTAAAGACTTGTTAATGTATGACATTACAGATAAATGTATAGGTTGTACCCGATGTGCTAAAATTTGCCCCGTTACCTGTATAAGTGGAAAAGTTAAAGAGCTACATATTATTGACCAGAATAGATGTATTAAATGTGGTTCATGTTATGAAGTATGCCCTGTAAATGCCATAATACGAAAGTAATACAAAAGAGAGGTGATAAATTTGAACTCAGTAACTTTAACTATAAATGGTATAGAAACTAAAGCAGCAGAGGGTACTACTATACTAACTGCTGCAGAAAGCCTTAATATTCATATACCAACACTATGTCACTTTAAGCTTCATGATGACAGAACTATAAATGACCCTGGCTCTTGCAGAGTATGCGTTGTAGAGGTGGAAGGACGTAGGAATTTAGCTCCTGCATGTTCCACTCCTGTAACTAATGGAATGGTTGTAATAACAAATTCTATTAGGGCTATAAAATCACGTAGAGCAATAGTTGAGCTCCTTCTATCTAATCATCCTAAAGAATGTTTATTATGCGAGAAAAATCTTCAGTGTGAGCTTCAATCGCTTGCTGCAGAGCTTGACATTCGAGAAATTAAATACGAAGGTAAAATGTCCCATTATGATGTAGACAACTCAAGTTATTCTATTATTAGAAACTTAAACAAATGTGTTTTGTGCCGGCGTTGTGAAACTATGTGTAATGAAGTTCAAACCTGTAATGTACTGTCTGGAATTAACAGAGGTTTTATAACCAATGTAGCCCCTGCTTTTAACGCACCCTTAGCTGAAACCAACTGTACTTTCTGTGGCCAGTGTGTTGCTGTATGCCCAACTGCAGCATTAACAGAAGTACATTTCATGAACGATGTATGGGACGCTATAGCCGACCCTGATAAAATTGTGGTAGTACAAACTGCACCGGCCATAAGAGCTGCTCTTGGAGAATCCTTTGGTTTAGAACCTGGCACTCTAGTTACTGGTAAAATGGTATCTGCCTTGCGTGCTCTAGGTTTTGATTATGTTTTTGATACAGACTTTGCAGCTGACTTAACTATAGTGGAAGAAGCTAGTGAACTTGTACATAGGCTAGAACATGGTGGTACACTCCCTATACTCACAAGCTGCTGCCCAGCATGGATAAATATGTTAGAACATGACTACCCTGAAATGCTAGATATTCCTTCAACTTGTAAATCGCCTCACCAAATGTTTGGAGTTATAGCCAAAACATATTTTGCAGAAAAAATGAATATTGATCCAAGAAAAATGATAGTAGTATCTGTTATGCCTTGCCTTGCAAAGAAATATGAAGCAGCTAGAGATGAGCTAAAGCATGATAATTTAAGAGATGTAGATATTGTAATATCCACTAGGGAACTGGCAAAAATGATTAAAGAGGCGGGTATTGAATTTACCTCTTTAGAAGATGGTAATTTTGATGATCCATTAGGAGAATCCACCGGAGCTGGAGTTATTTTCGGAGCTTCTGGTGGAGTTTTAGAAGCCGCTGTCCGTACTGCTTATGAGTGGATTACAGGTGAAACTGGTCCAGCGTTACAATTCCACTCGATTAGAGGACTTGAAGGTACTAAAAAAGCAACTATTAAGATAAAAGACATGAACGTAAATGTAGCAGTAACCAATGGGCTAGGTAATGCAAGAAAACTACTTGAATCCATAAAAAGTGGTGAATCTACCTATCATATAATCGAAATCATGGCATGTCCAGGTGGTTGCATTGGTGGTGGTGGGCAACCCTATATTTACGGTAATAGTGATATACTCCAAAAGAGAATAGATGCTATATATAAAGAAGATAAAAATAAAGCCATAAAAAAATCTCATGAAAACCCCTCTATTCTAAAGCTTTATAATGAATACTTAGGAGAACCTTATGGAGAAAAAGCTAAAGATTTACTCCATACTCATTATGTTAATCGTAAGTATCAAAAAATGAAAAACTATGAACCTAGGAAATAAAACATCAAATTTAAAAGAGGCGATGGCTAGGTCATCGCCTCTTTTTTTATTAAACTACATATTCACATGCAAATTAAGCCATTTTATTATATCTAAAATCACTTCTTCCTTATTAATTTCATTAAGACTCTCATGTCTTCCATCTTTATAAAGTTTATAAGTTAAATCCACGATTCCATGTTCTTTATAAGTATTATAAAGTTTTAAAACACCCTTGCCATTTTTTCCTACTGGATCTTTATCTCCAGATAAAATATATATAGGTAAATCTTTTGGAACTCTATTAATTTGCGTATTATCCGCTATACTCTTAATCCCACCTAAAAAGTCATAAAAAAAACCTGCTGTAAAAACCGTTCCACAAAATGGATCCGCTATATATTTATCCACTTCTTTGTTATCCCTAGACAACCAATCAAAAGCTGTTCTATTTGGCTTAAAAGAATTATTATAGCTCCCAAAAGATAATTTATCTAATTTGTTACTTTTGCCACTTCTTCCTATTTTTCGAATTTCTCCTTTAGCTATTAGTCTAGCTATATCTATAATAATTCCCTGCTTTCCACAAGATCCCGAAAGAATTGCACCCCTTAATTCACTTCCATATAAACATATATATCTTTGTGTTAAAAAAGATCCCATGCTATGCCCAAATAAGAGTACAGGCAAGTTAGAATTTTCTTCTTTAATTATTTTATTTAGTCCATGCATATTTTCAACCATTGAGTTAAAACCATCTTCGCCTAAGTCTCCTAGTTTTTCAATTGCACCAGCAGTCTTCCCATGTCCTCTGTGGTCATTGGCGTAAACAATAAACCCCTCATTCGTTAAGGCATTTGCAAACCCTTGATATCTTACTGCTGTTTCTGCCATCCCATGTGCTATCTGAATTATACCCTTAACTTTCACATTCTCATCCGGTAACCATTTGTATACAAATATAGTTAAATCACTCTCATCCACAAAAGTAAAGTTTTCTGCTCTCATAACCCAATCCCCCTATTTATTAATTTGTAATAATAACTTTATAGTAAACTAAAAATATCACACATATTAATTATACCTTATATTCACTATTTTTTAGTTTTATTTGCACTGTTTTTAGTTTTAGAATTAAAATACAAAAAACCACACCGTATAAATCTATTATTCATAGATTCATTAGTGTGGCTCTCATTTCTCATAGCTATATTTCATATTTACTCTCGTTATAAATTATAACACTAAAATATATATTTGCAAAGTAAATTTTTTAAATTCTAATACTACACTAAAGTATATTTTTTAACATATTATACACTATTCATCTATAATTATATAATCAGCTTCTATATATTTATCTTCATCATAGAATTTATCTGACTGCCCATAAACTTTAACACTGGTTTCTACAGCATTTTCAGCAATATATTTTACTGCATTAACAGTACCATCAATAGTTTTATCTACTAGCACCGCGGTTACTGCTGCGGTTATTTTTGTAGTTTTCCCAACCATTTTAGAGACAATTGTACTATATTTCACTGTATTTTGCGCTAATTTATTCTTACCTGAAATTTCTGCTATAGTAGATATAATACTTCCTGTTTTTTTAATACTATACTCAGCAGTATTCCCAACTATTTTCCCAGTTTCATATATTATTTCACCTAATATTGTCATAATTATCACCATACCTATGTTTATTACTCTTAGTACTTATATTATATCATATTCTCCAAAAATTATTATTAATATATGCACTACCGTTCCTTATCCTTATTCTAGTATTGTGTATTTCTTATGTTATTAAATGCATTATATACACCTACAGCTAATTGTTCTATTGTTACATTTTCTTTTGGCTTAAACTCATTATTCTCTATTTTTATAAATCCTAAAGCCTCTGCAATCGCAACATATCCTAAATTGTCCTTACTTATTTTAGTTGCATCTTTATAACTAACTTTAAACAATTTACTATGCTCAGCCAATTTACTATAGTTAGTATATTTAACTAAAGTTTTAGCTAGTTCTTCTTTAGTAACTAATTTATCTCCTATAAATTTTCCCTCTGAGTTTTCCATTATTCCATAGGATACTGCCATTTGCAGGTACTTATAGTTTACATTGGACTTTGAAATATTTGAAAATTTTAATTCTGCAGTTTTTTCTGCCATATATGGTGTATACCCTCTTACATTTACTAGCATTTTAATTAAATCGATTTGTGTAATTTTTTTGTTCAATTTAAAATCAGCAGTATCTATTAATCCTTTAGATGCTAATATACTTAACTCTCTTTCTGCCTTACTTCCTTTAATTTGTTTTTTAAACAACTCTACATTTTGATCGACACTTTCACCATTGTAATTTAATAATTTACCAGTAAGAGCATCAATATTTGTATACTCATATATTCCTTTGTTATCACTTAATTTATAAGCAAGTTTCATTTCTAATTCCGGTTTTTTTATATTAGTACTTTTATTTATTTGTGTATAGACCAGCACTGGTTTATACTTACTAAACATTAAATCACTTGCATTTTTCACGCTGATGACATTTTTAATTTCTGGGAATTTAATGGTTCTATCCCAATTACAATTTAAACTATTCATATCGCCAGTTACAGCGCTGAAACCAACATTAACACTGTTTTCATTAAATTCTATACCATTCTCTAATCTTGTAAAGTTGAAATAATGATTTCTTTCCGCCATTTTATCGTAATCACTAGAGTTATAATGAATTTGCTCTGTTTTTATTTGTTTTACTTTGTCCGGATAATATTTTGCAACTGTATCAAGTGCCTTAGCATATGCTTCATCCCAAGATAATTTAGCTTCAAATTTTTCACTACCATTATACTCTTCATTAGAATATTTATAAAAGTCTACTATTCCTCCAGTTAAAGCATCTATTGATATATTCCCACCTTCGTTGTATTTTCCTGTCTCTCCCTTATTAAAAGATGCATTCCAAGTTTTATTACTAGGACTACTAGAGCCTTCAATATTTTCTTGATATGATAACCCTTGAATTACATAGTCCTTACCATAAATCGCATCTATAAATCTTTTTATTATAGTTTCTGCTTCATCTTCTTCTATTGCCTTTTTCCTAACGGTAACCACTTTTACTTTATTATAAAAGTCTGATTTATCTTTCTTATTTAAGTCTTTTATTACACTTCCGTTACCATTATTAAAGGGGTCCATAAACTTACCATCCTTAGCATCTAACATATTCCCTTTACTGTATTCTGGAACATATAATAATTTTACCTCTCTTTTATTTTCAAAATATTTATAATTTTGTGCAAAAGCCATGTATTTCAAAGACATTTTAGCTTCTGTTTTAAAAGCTTCAACTGCTGTTTTAGAATCTACTGTTTTTTTAATATCTGGGAATTTCAAATTCGCATCCCAATTAGTATAGTAAGAAACTACCTTACCTTTTACCCCGTCAACTTCTATATTAATATAATTGCCATCAAATTCTATGCCATTAACTTTACTTACATAGTTAAAATTATAATTAGGTGGTCCGTAATACCCTGAATTATTGATATCTTTTTTAATAGATTCAATATACTTTTTAGGTTGAATTTTTTTAACAAAATTATCACTAATTTCCCCTGCTTGCTTAGCGGTTATTGTTGAAACTGTATTTTCTTCATTTGTCTTACGTTCAAAATTGTTTGCTCCAATAACTTCACCAGTTTCAGCATTTAAGGTAACACTAATGTTAATATTTTTTGATATATTATACATATCCCAATTAATATCCCAAAAGCTACTCTGAATCCCATTATAATTTGATGTGTTAAAATTACTTGTCGTATTAAATTTACTCTCATCTATTTCTGTATTAAAATAAGTTTTTATTATCCCTTTTGCAATTTTTTTTGCTTTTTCCTTTGTTATTTTAACATTCTTTTCTTCTTTACTAATTGTTGCATTGGCTACATTTGTTACATTTAGTGCATCGACTGCAATGTTTGTGTTTGGGGATGGGTTTGTGTTTACAGTTGAGATAACTTGTGATTGAGGTTGAGCATTAGTAATAGTTTTCGCAAACGTTGAAGTTATGCTAGTAAATGTTAATGTTGATGCCAATAATATTGAAAATATTTTTTTCCTATTCATAATAATTCCTGCCTTTCAATATATAATAATTATATATGTATATTACATCTTTAATTTTATTAATATTTTTATATATATATTACACTATCAAAAATTATTTATATTTTTACTTTTTTCTAGTAAATACTTCTAATTTGAATTCATAACTTTATAAATCTTATAAGGTATTGTATAATAGTTGAGATTAATCAAAATAAATACTCTAACTAGATATGTTAAAGATATAGGAGTGAAAATATATGACAAAAACTATTTTTAAAGGAAGTGCAATGTTAAATCCTGTTCCTGTAGTATTAATTACCTCAAAAAACAAAGAGGGAAAAATAAATGTTTTTACAGTAGCATGGATAGGAATGGCTTGTACTAAACCTCCAATGATAACTGTAGCCATAAGACCTGAAAGGCTTTCATACGAATACATAAAAGAAAGTGGTGACTTTGTAGTAAATCTCCCTAATTCTAAAATGGTTAGAGAAGTTGATTACTGCGGTGTACGATCTGGGAAGCAAATAGATAAAATAAGTGAAATGAATTTCACTACTGAAAACAGCAAAGATGTAATTTCTCCTTTAATTTCTAAGTGCCCAATATCTCTAGAATGTGTAGTTAAAAGCGTTACACCACTGGGTACCCACGATTTATTTTTGGCTGAAATTGTTAATACCCATGTGGATAATAATTTAATAGATACTAACGGAAAAATTCATTTTGAAAAAGCAGATCTTATAACTTATTCCCACGGTGAATATTTTAGTGTTAATTCTAAACCACTAGGAAAGTTTGGATATTCGGTTCAGAAAAAAAACAATAAAACACATTCAAAATATAAAAAGAAAGCCTGATCGCTCAGGCTTTCTTTTTATATTGATTTTTTTTCTAATGGTTTATTTTCAACATTCTTAGTCATTTTTAGCATTTCAGCTATAGCAGATATACTACCTAAACTTGACAATGTTTCATTGGGAAGTATAAGTTTATTAGCTGGATTTTTTGCCATCTCTTTAAGTGCTTCAATTTGTTTTAATGCTATTACTGTTTCGTTTGTACCTGATTCTATAATAGCTGAATTTATTCTTCTTATTGCGTCTGCTTCAGCGATTGCAATTTCTAATATAGCTTTAGCCTTACCTTCTGCTTCAAGAAGTTGAGATTCTTTCATTCCTTCTGCTCGTCTTATATTTGCTTGTTTTTCTGCTTCAGCATTTAATATCTGAGCTTGCTTATGTCCTTCTGCTCTTTCAATTTGACTTTGTTTTTCACCTTCTGCTGTAAGAATAAACGCTCTCTTATCTCTCTCTGCTCTCATTTGTTTTTCCATAGCTTGTTGAATTTCAGATGGTGGAATAATATTTTTAATTTCTACAGACAATATTTTTATTCCATAAGCATCAGTAATTTCATCGATTATTTCAAGTAGTCTTAAATTTATTCTGTCTCTTCCTGATAATACATCATCCAGTGTCATATCTCCCACAATATTTCTCATATTAGTTATAGTTGAGTACACTATACCTGATTTATAATCCTCAATATTGTACACTGCATCCTTTGAGTTAGTTACCTTATAAAATATAACATTATCAATTGATATATTAACATTATCTTTAGTTATAACATTCTGTGGTTGTATGTCTAGTATTTGCTGCTTTGTAGAAATTTTTCTACGAACAAAATCTGCAAATGGAATTGTTAAATGCCAACCTGGCTCCAGCACCCTTTGAAACTGACCAAATCTTTCTACTAACATCACTGACCCAGTATTAACAATTTTAATAGCTGATATAATAATAATAACTACTATTAATAATAAAAACAATCCAATAATTGGTCCCATATCCATTACAATTCCTCCTTAAATTTTAATAAATCTTATACTTTCGCTATTAATAATTTATTTCCTTCTAAACCAATAACTTGAACTGAGTCGCCTTTCTTTACAGGTTTCCCTACATTTTTTACTGTCCAATAAATCCCTTGAAACTTAGCTTTTCCTGTTACATCGATATCATTTGTTATTATAAACTCTTTCCCGACGTATCCTTGTTCCATAGTCAATGTCTTTTTTACAGTTTTCTTTATAGTTTTCTTTACTATTGGGTATCCAACAGCCATAAACGCTGCACTAATAGAAACAAAGACAATTGTTTGAGTAACTACTGATCCACCAAACACCATAGCGATTATTGCTGCAATTGCACCTATAGCAAACCATATAAACAAAAAACTGCTAGTCGTAATGTCAATATATAGTGCCGCTAATGCCACTGCTATCCAAAATACCAATACCATCCAGTCCATGTTGTACATATTGTACCCCCTTTCAAATATTAACTAATATCATAAACTCTTACTATTTATAGTATTCCTAGTTCCCACTTTTATTATATATCTTTTTTGTATTTTATAATACTATTTTAATGTAATAATATTACACTGGGAACTTTTTATGTTGTTAATTTATTATATAGTATATTTTATACTTAATAAAGGTTTGTTTAAGCCTATTATAAGTTATTGCATACCTTTTACTGACTTGTACATAGTTTATCCTCCATTTACTCTCATTATCTCATTATTTCAAAGTTTTATAAAAATATCAGAATAATTAGATAATATAAATCTTACAGGTTTCAAAATGTTTTGGAAAAGGTTCGGAAAAGATTTGAAAAAGATTGGGGACGGTTAACAACTAATTAAAATAATTGTTAACCGTCCCTACTAATAAAGTTAAGATAATGATATAATTTTATTAAATATTTTGTTATAAAAATCAATTTCACATATACTATATTTAAAAACAAAGAAAGGTCGTGAATTAGTTTGCAAACTTCTTTTATAAAAGTTTCTGCTGCTTGTCCAATTGTAAATGTAGCAGATATAGAATTTAACTTACACAACATACAAAATTGTATTGAAAAAGCTTTAGACGAAAAATCAAAATTTATAGTTTTCCCAGAGCTTTCTATAACAGCATACACTTGTGCAGATTTATTTCTACAAAGTACATTAATCCAAAAATCCGAAAGTGCCATTAAATCTCTTTGTGAGTTTTCTAAAAGCAAAGATATATTAATTGCTGTAGGTTCCCCACTTTATTATAATAATTGTCTATACAATTGTGCTTATGTAATATTTAATGGTAGCGTTTTAGGAATAGTACCAAAAAGCTATATTCCTAATTATTCTGAGTTCTATGAAAAGAGATGGTTTACTGAAGGTCTTGGCCTTGTAAACAAAACTGTAAATCTTTCTTTTGAAAATAGTATCCCTTTCGGAACAAATTTATTATTCACCTGTAACAATATTAAATTTGGTTTTGAAATTTGTGAGGATCTCTGGGTAACTATACCTCCAAGCAGCTATTTAGCTCTTCAAGGTGCAAATATAATTGCTAATTTATCTGCTTCTAATGAACTTGTTAGCAAAGCTGATTACAGAAAATCCTTGATTTCATCTCAAAGCGCTAAATGTATGTGTGCTTATTTATATTCCTCCTCTGGTGTTTTTGAATCCTCTACAGATTTACTTTTCAGCGGCCATCTTTTAATTAGTGAAAACGGATTACTTCTAAAAGAAAACAGTAGATTTCAAAGAGAAAATGAAATTATTACTTCCATTATTGATATGGATAAATTAAATAGTGAACGATTAAAAAATACTAGTTTTCAAAATAGTAATTCTACATGCGGTTTTATGGTAGAAGAGATTCCTTTTGAGTTTTCAAGCTTAAATTATGGAATTTTTGATAGGGAGATTGATAAGCATCCTTTTGTTCCATCGAATCCTCACCTGCGTGAAATACGTTGCAATGAAATTTTTAATATTCAATCCTCAGCTCTAGCAAAAAGATTTTCATTTACTGGACTTGATAAAGCTATAATTGGTATTTCAGGTGGACTTGATTCAACTTTAGCCTTGCTTGTTATAGTTAAAACCTTTGACTTATTAAAAATACCAATAAAAAATATTGTTACTGTTACTATGCCAGGTTTTGGAACTACAGACAGAACCTATATGAATGCAATAAACTTATGTAGAAATTTAGGTACAGATTTTAGAGAGATAAATATAGTAGATGCTTGTCTTCAACACTTTAAAGATATAAATCACCCAGTAGAAAAACATGACGTAACTTATGAAAATGTTCAAGCAAGAGAACGAACACAAATCCTTATGGACCTTGCTAATAAAGAAGGTGGGCTACTAATCGGCACAGGAGATTTATCTGAACTTGCCTTAGGTTGGTGCACATATAATGGAGACCATATGTCTATGTACTCTGTAAATTGCTCAATTCCTAAGACACTAGTAAGATATTTAGTTAAATATGTAGCAGATAACGAAGCTTCTAAAGAAGTAACCGATATACTTTTAGATATCCTTGATACTCCTGTAAGTCCAGAACTTTTACCTAAAGATAAAAATGGTAAAATAGCTCAAAAAACGGAAGATATCGTAGGCCCTTATGAACTACATGATTTTTTCCTTTACTATTTTATGAAACAAGGAGCCTCACGGGATAAAATATTATTCTTAGCTAAAGAAGCTTTTAAAGATGATTATACAGAAGAAGAAATAATCAAATGGTTAGATAAATTTATAAAAAGATTTTTCACTCAACAGTTTAAACGTTCAGCTCTACCTGATGGTCCCAAAGTCGGAACTATAAGTGTATCCCCTAGAGGCGATCTTAGAATGCCTTCAGATGCTAGTTTTAATTCTTTCATTTAGGACAGAATAAAGTACATATATTTTGTAAATCACCCTTTACAGAATATATATACTTTTTTTACTTATAAATATCTACAATAAGTCCCGATATTTCATCAACGGTATTTGCTATGTCTAGATTTTCTTTCTCGCCACTGAGTAACAATTGCGTAAGTTCCTCTAGTTTTGTATCCACAGTATCCACCGTTATAAAGTATTGTGTTTGCCAAAAGCTAATATCCTTTTTAACCTCATACATATGTTTTAAAACAGATTCCAAATATTCCCTAATTAAGTTTTTGTATGCTTTCACATCTGCAAAGCATTTTGTAATGCATAATCTGTTTCCTTTCTTTTTTATATCATCCATTATATCCTTAAGTTGCTGTTCTGACTTTTGTTGCCTGGCAAAACTAAAATTTTGAGAAAAATCCATTTTACTAGATACAGCTTTTTTATCTGTTACTAAAGGTGAATTTCTTCTAGATCTTGATATTTCCATAATTTTTTCCCTCTCATAGTATATCTATATTAATTATTCTAAAAGTTTCATTTAAATATTTATTTACTTATATCTATTATATCGAACTTTATGTGAAATTAATTATTTTTATTTAAATATTTGCCATTCTTTTTTAATAACAGTATAATTACATGGTAAATATTATATATGTAGACTGAAAATTTAACATTTAGAGGTGATTTTGTGAAAAAAATATTAACTATGTTTTGGACCTTCTTTAAAATAGGAGCTTTTACTTTTGGCGGTGGCTACGCAATGATACCACTAATAGAAATTGAAGTTGTAAATAAAAAACAGTGGATTTCTAAAGAAGATTTTGTAGATATAATTGTTATTTCCCAAACCTTCCCTGGTGCACTAGCTGTTAATAGCAGCATATTTATTGGTTATAGAATTAGCGGTTTCCTGGGAGCTATCATTGGGCTACTTGGAGTTGTTTTACCCTCTTTTTTTATAATATTATGCATTGCTGTTTTTTTTATGAAATTTAGGGATTATTATTATGTAGATTTAGTCTTTAAAGGTATTGCTGCAGCAGTACCAATGCTTATACTAATAGCTGTGGTAAGCTTATCCAAATCACTAAAGAAAAGTTATGCAAATCTTATTATAATTATAGTTTCCTTGGTAAGTATATTGTTTCTAAATGTACACCCTGTAATAGTTATACTTTTATCTGGCTTATATGGAGTTATATTTCTTGGAAAGAAGGTGAAGTAAATGTCTATTCTAATTAAAATTTATTTATCCTTCATAAAAATAGGTGCTTTTAGCTTTGGAGGTGGCTATGCTATGCTTCCTCTTATCGAAAGAGAAATTGTAACAAATAATAAATGGATTACCTTTAAAGAGTTTATTGATATTATAGGTATATCCCAGATGACTCCAGGCCCTATAGCTATAAACTCAGCTACTTTTGTAGGTTTCAAAGTTTCTGGTATATTAGGTAGTGTTTCTGCAACCTTAGGTGTAATTTCATTTTCCTTTGTATTAGTTTCCATAGCTAATCACTATATGTTAAAATTCAAAGAATCATATATCCTCAAAGCGGCCTTATTAGGTATGAGACCTGCTCTTATTGGTCTTATAATCTCCGTATTCATGTCCCTAGGACGCGAATCTTATAAAGACATTAAAAGTGTAGTAATTGGAATCATAGTTTTGGTACTACTACTTACGAATAAACTTCACCCAATTTTAGTAATAGCGATTTCAGCCCTCTTAGGTATTATATTTTATGGTTTAATACCTATTTAACTATCATATAATAAAATACATCATAATAACAAATACTAAATGTGAGGTGATATTCATGTTTTTCAATAAAACCATTGAGGAAGTTTTAAAAGAATTAGGCACTAATCCAGTAACAGGACTTTCTCAAAAAGAAACAGGACTAAAAATAGATAAATTCGGATTAAATAAATTAGCAAGCAAAAAACCTAAAACTCTATTAGCTCTTTTTTTAGCCCAATTAAATGATATTTTAATTTACATTTTACTTGCAGCTGCAATAATATCAGGTCTTCTAGGTGAAATAAGTGACTCAATTATAATTGCAATTGTAATCTTTATTAATGCTACAGTGGGAATTATTCAAGAATCCAAAGCAGAAAAAGCTCTAGATGCGCTAAAAAAATTATCTACACCCCATGCTGTAGTTAAAAGAGATGGAGAGTTAAAAGAAATTTCCTCTGAGCAAGTTGTACCTGGCGATATTATTATTATTGACGCTGGAAGGTATGTTCCTTGCGATATGAGACTTATTGAGACAGCTAATTTAAAAATTGAAGAATCAACGCTTACGGGAGAATCTGTACCAGTAGATAAAGACGCTAATCTAGTATTAAAAGGCGAAGATATCCCTCTGGGTGATCAAAAGAACATGCTCTTCATGTCTACACTTGCAACCTATGGTAGAGGTGTAGGTATAGCTGTATCTACTGGAATGAATACTGAAATAGGTAAAATAGCTAAAATGTTAGATGAAAAAGTAGACAATGAGACCCCTCTTCAAAAGAAACTAGCCCAGCTTGGAAAATACCTAGGAATAGGTGCACTCCTTATATGCGCTCTTATGTTTTTAGTTGGTGTTCTTCAACAAAGGGATCTCTTAGAAATGTTACTTATTTCTATAAGTTTAGCAGTTGCTGCCATCCCTGAAGGTCTTCCTGCAATAGTAACTATAGTTCTTGCTATGGGTGTTCAAAAAATGATAAAGAAAAATGCTATTGTTAGAAAATTACCTGCCGTTGAAACACTGGGTTCTGTAAATATTATATGCTCAGACAAAACAGGAACATTAACCCAAAATAAAATGACTGTAACAAAATTCTATGTAGATGGTTCGTTATCTAATATAGATAACTTAAATATAGATGACAATGGCCATAAGCTCCTCCTCGAAAATCTCGTTTTATGTAATGATGCCACTTATTCTAAAAACTCAAAAACCGGTGATCCAACTGAAATTGCTCTACTCGTAGCTGGCGCCAACTATAACATATTTAAAGATGAATTAGAAAAAGATCATAAAAGAACTTCAGAGGTTCCTTTTGAATCAGATAGAAAATTAATGTCTACTGTAAATAAATATAATAATGAATTTTATGTAATGACAAAAGGTGCTATTGATAATCTTATAAAGCTCTGTAGTAAGGCTTATATTAAAGGCACTATAATAGATATCACGCCAAAAATCAAAGAAGATATATTAGCTGCTTCCTATAATATGTCTGACGATGCACTAAGAGTTCTTGGCGCAGCTTATAAAGTTATACCTAGCTCTCATGTGGATATTGATTCACTAGAAAGTGATTTAATACTTATTGGCCTTGTAGGTATGATAGATCCCCCAAGACTTGTAGTTAAGGATTCTATTTCTGAATGCATGAAGTCTGGAATAAAAACTGTAATGATAACTGGCGACCATAAAAACACAGCTTTTGCTATAGCAAAAGAACTAAATATTACTCAAGATCCTCTAGCCGTTATGTCTGGGTCTGATCTGGATAAAATGTCTGAGGAAGAACTAAGTAATAAAATTGATAATATAAGAGTATTTGCAAGAGTTTCCCCAGAACATAAAGTTAAAATTGTAAAGGCACTTAAAGCCAAAGGTAATATTGTATCAATGACTGGTGATGGAGTAAATGATGCACCATCACTTAAAATGGCAGATATAGGTGTAGCCATGGGTATAACAGGTACAGATGTAGCTAAAGGTGCTGCTGATATGATCCTTGTAGACGATAACTTTTCAACTATTGTTTCTGCAATAAGAGAAGGAAGAAACATCTTCACAAACATTAAGAAAACTATAATATTCCTCCTTTCTTGTAATATTGGAGAAATTATAGCACTATTCCTTGCCATACTTTTAGGCTGGGCTACGCCACTTAGACCTATCCATATCTTGTGGATTAACTTAATTACAGATACACTTCCAGCACTGGCTTTAGGTGTAGATCCTGGTGACCCTGACGTAATGAAGTATAAACCACGTAATCCAAAGGATAGTTTATTTAAGGGTGAACTCTTAAACTTACTTCTTAACGGAACTTTAATAGGTATACTAACCTTAACAGCATTTGTAGTAGGTTTTAAATATTATAGTGGAGACACTAGTTTATTCCCACTATTCCCTGAAAATCTTTCAAAAGATGCACTAGAACATGCACAAACTATGGCTTTTGTAGTACTTAGCGTTTCCCAACTAGTTCATTCACTAAATATGAGAAACGGTAAAAAGTCCATATTCCAAATAGGTTTATTTTCAAATAAATATTTAATCGGAGCTATAGTTTTTGGTATAGTATTACAAGACCTTATAATAACAATACCATTTTTCGCAAACGCTTTTAGTGTTCACGATTTAAGTTTAATGGATTGGGGCTTTGTTACCATTCTTGCATTGATGCCATTACTATTTAACGAAATAGTGAAAATATTTAAACGTAGATCATCTAATATATAAAATAGTAAAAGTCTGATGAATTAACTCATCAGACTTTTACTATTTTATACTTATTTAATTATTTAATTTAGTACCTTCTTCATCTTGATGGATTAGACCACTTTTCATAAGTCCTCCTAATGCTCTTTTAAAGGCATTTTTACTGGTTTTAAATGTTTTCTTTATATCATCAGGGGAGCTCTTATCATTGTACGGCATGGACCCATTACATGTCTTTAAATATTCTAATATTTGATCTTCAACTTCATCTCTTTCTTCTAGTCTTGGTTTTCTTGTTGTCACGTCCATTTTACCATCTTCATAATATTTTTTAACTCTTACTTTTAATCTTTCTCCAGGTGTTATGTTATTATAATTCTCATTTCTTAAAATAACCGCTCTATAAATATCATCAATAGCCATCATTACAGTACCATTGGTTTGAATCCCATATACCGTACCTTCTACTTCATCATCAATATCATAAGAATCTGTATCATATAAATACCTATCAATAAATGTAGTGGCCGCTATTCTCCCAGTCTTATCTAAGTAAATGTAAAAAAGATATTTTTTACCTGTTTCTAATTTATAATTCTCTTCCTTAAAAGGAACAAGTACATCTCTTTCTAAACCTATTTCTACAAAACTTCCTATTTCAGTAATATCGACTACCTTAAGGTAAGCTAAATCGCCAACCTTTGCAAGTGGTTTTTTTAGGGTTGAAATCAATCTATCACTTGTGTCTCTGTAGATAAATGCTTCAACTTCCTCGCCAATATTAAGCCCTCTACCTAAAGTGCTTTTCATGGGAAGTAATACATCATCACTAGTGTTTCCTGTCTCTGCATCTAAATAGTATCCAAATTCTGCTCTTCTAACTACTTTTAAACTATTAATATCTCCTATGTTTATCATATACAATCTCCTACCTTTTTTTAAACTTTTGACCAATCTATATATTTATTAAGTTTTAAAACAAATTGTGTTAAATATTTTTCTTCAAGCTCCGTAAACCTTCCAATCTCAGGGCTATCTAGATCTAAAACTCCATGAATTACACCATCTTTAATTATAGGTATAACAATTTCTGATTTTGACGCGCAGTCACAGGCAATATGTCCTGGAAATTCATTCACATTTTCTATACGCTGAAGTTTCCTCTGCGCTACTGCTGTTCCGCAGACCCCTTTACCTATTTCTATTCTATTACAAGCTGGAAGACCCTGAAAGGTTCCAAGGACCAATGAATTACCGCGAAGTATGTAAAATCCTACCCAATTTAACTTATCCATAATTGCTTTGATAATTGCCGTAGCATTTGATATGTTTGCTAAGTCATTTTTTTCTGAGCTAAGCTGACCCTCTAAAGCAATAAGCATATACTTATATTTCTGCTCATTTGTCATCTTTTCTATTCCATTTAATTTAATCATTTTTCTCACTCCTAAAAAAACACTAAGTCTCCCCTTCTATTGTAGTTAAAAACGGATGAAATTAAAAGCTATTTTTAAAATTAATAGTTTAAATCACAAAATAATTTATAAAACAATATATTTTATTGAAAGCTCTACATAATGCTCCGCAGATTTTTTTATGCTTTCTTTTTCTTCTATAGTTAGCCTACGAATAACCTTTGCCGGTACTCCCATACAAAGAACACCTGATGGTATTTTCTTTCCCATAGTAACTAAGCTTCCAGCTCCTATTATAGTATATTCCCCTATTTCCGCTCCATTTAGTATAGTGCTACCCATACCAATTAAAGTATTATTTGAAATTTTACAACCATGTATTATAGAATTATGCCCAATAGTAACATAATCACCAATAACAACTGGAAACCCATCGTCATTATGAATCGTGGAATTGTCTTGAATATTTGTATAATTCCCTATATGCAAAGAATCTTCGTCCCCCCTAATTACTGCTCCGAACCAAATATTACTATGCTCACCTATAAATACATTCCCTATAACGTCTGCACTGCTAGCAATAAATGAATTTGTGTATACATGAGGTATCTGCCCCTGAAATTGATGTATCATAAGTTTCCGTCTCCTCTTTTAAAATTATAAGTATCATCTATCTATTATACAATATAACATATAACTATTTTTTTATTATGCACAAATACTATATAAATTCAACAATAATACGATATATTATTAATTTATTTAATCCATATTTAATATTGATATTATTTGTTTTTAATTATATAATACCATATATAGTTGCAAATTTATTTATGCTTACTACATATTGTGTGTGTTATACTACATTAGCACATAGGCACAATTTAAATAACTGCTGAATATTTTAATTTAGTAGTATCAACATATAGAAAGTATATTTTACATAATTTATAACTTTTTAGACCATAGGTAAATAAACAGGAGGTGAATATACTAGTTTTTTTAAACTAGTATTTATTATGACGGAAATAAAAGATTTAATTAAAAGATTTTACACAAAAGAATTGGAAGTGGATAAGACTAAAACTGTTTTTGATTTGTTTAATTGGAAAAAGGTAGATGTTATCTTAAAAGACCATAAGACTAATAAAATACTTGTAGATATGAAGGATTTGGAATTTCCAGAACATTACTCACAAAATTCTTGTGATATTATTGCTTCAAAATATTTCAGAAAATCTGGTGTTCCAACTAAAGAAGGTTATGAAAATAGTATGAAAATGGTTTCTCACAGGCTTGTTAATTTTTGGTGTGAAGCCTTGATTTCTGAGACTATTATTAAATCTGAAGAAGAAAAAATCATCCTTTATGATGAATTAACATATGCATTCTTAAATCAAATGTTTGCTCCAAATTCTCCTCAATGGTTTAATACAGGCCTTAACCTATCCTATGGTATAGAAGGCGGTTCATTAAATAATTTTTATTATGATGAAAAAGAGAAAAAAATAGTTAAAAGCAAAGATGCTTATACAAGGACTCAAGCTTCAGCTTGCTTTATTCTCTCAATTCAAGATAAACTACTTGGCAAACACTCCATTTCTGAGCAGTATGTAACGGAAACCAAATTATTTAAAGGTGGCTCTGGAACAGGAACTAATTTCTCTTCCATAAGAGGTAAAGGTGAATGTTTATCAAGTGGCGGTATATCTTCAGGCCTTATGAGCTTTTTAAAAGGCCTTGATAGAAATGCTGGTGCAATAAAATCTGGCGGAACTACAAGACGTGCAGCTAAAATGCTATGTCTTGATATTAACCACCCTGAAATAATGGAATTTATGACCTGGAAAGCTAAAGAAGAAGATAAGGTACGTGCTCTGACTAAAATGGGTTATGATGGTAATTTTGAGGGAGAAGCTTATGAAACTGTATCTGGACAAAACGGAAACAACTCTATAAGATTATCAAATGAGTTTATGACTAAGGTGGATAACCTTTCAAAAGATCCTAAACAAACTATTACTCTTAAAGGTAGAACAGACTCTTCCGTTAATAAAGATATAGAGGTTAAGACTCTATGGGATACCCTTAACAAATCTGCTTGGCTATGTGCTGACCCTGCTCCTCAGTTTGATGACACCTTTAACGCTTGGCACACTTGTCCATCTGGAGAAGATGGAATAGCTAATGCTAAACATAATAGAATTAATTCAACTAACCCTTGTGGAGAATATGCATTTTTAGATGATACTTCATGTAACTTAGCATCTATTAATATTCATAAATTTTACGATGCTGAAACTAAAAAATTTGATATAGAAGGATATGTACATTTAATAGGACTTATTCAATTAGTTCTTGAATCCTCAATACATTGGGGCCAGTTTCCAACTGAAGATATAGCAAGAAAAACTTATTTATTTAGAACTACAGGCCTTGGAATTGCAAACTTATCTTCTTTATTTATGGTAATGGGTCACCCTTACGACTCAGAAGATGCTAGAAATATAGCTTCCGCGCTAACTGGAATAATGACTGCGCAGTCTTATTATGTATCGTCACTTATGGCAAAAGAACTAGCTCCTTTTGAAAAATATGAAATTAACAAAGACCATATGCAGATAGTAATAAGAAACCATGCTAGAGCAGCCGGAGCACTAAGTAGTAAATATGAAAATTTAAATTATGAACCTATAAAAGTCAATCACGATATTTTAAATAATAACTCACTAGGCTATATAAGTGAAACCCTTAAAAATTGTTGGTCAAAAGCATTGAGTAGTGGAGAAAAATATGGTTTTAGAAATGCTCAAGTTACAGTTATAGCTCCTACTGGCACTATTTCTTTTGCCATGGATTGTGGTGCAACCTCTATAGAACCGTATTTCAGCCATTTTATCTACAAGAAATTATCTGGTGGTGGATATATGACCATCGTAAACCCTGTAATTAAGAATTCTTTAATTGGCCTAGGGTACTCAGAGGATGAAACAAATGATATTCTTCACTATATTTTAAGAAAAGAAAAAGTTAATGAAAATGGCTTTGAATACGAAAAAATTATTGATGGTAAAATCGAGGGCGCTCCACATTTAAAACCTGAACATTTATCTATATTCGATACAGCAAACAAATGCGGTAGCGGAAAAAGATATATTACTTATATGGGACATGTTCTAATGATGGCAGCAATAACTCCAATGATATCTGGTTCTATATCAAAAACTGTAAATTTACCTAAAACTGCTACTATTGAAGACTTCAAAGAAGTTATATTACGGTCTTGGAAGCTAGGTGTTAAAGGTATCGCATTATATAGAGATGGCTCAAAGGCAAGTCAACCACTAAACACTTCTTTATCTGAGGATAAAGAACTATTACTTGAAGATTTATCTTACAAAGATCTTTTAGATAAAGCAAAGTCACTACATGAAATAACTAATCATTCTACAAGAGAAAAACCAATTGGAATACGTTATGGCACGACTCATCCTGCTCAAATTGATGACGTAAAAGTCTATACTACAGTGAATAGGCGTTCAGATGGACAAATCTCTGAAATATATATAACAACAGATAGGGAAGGAACAATTATTACTGGGCTACTTAATTCTCTTTCAAAATCAATCTCAGTAATGCTTCAATATCATGTACCCGCAGAAGATATATCTAAAATGCTTAGAGGACAAAAGTTCGAACCTTATGGCTTTGTACAAAAACATCCTTATATTAAATCAGTTTCTTCTATTTCTGATTTAATTAGCAAGATTATCGACATAGAACTAGGTGACTATAGTAGATGTCAAGTTAAGCCTGAAGGATACGGAAATAATATACCTAAAAATCCACTAATGGGTGATGAGAATGAAATTTCAGCTAGCATAGCGGAAGAGGATATTACATCTTGTTCTGATACCACAGAAAAACCTAAAGGTGAAAGATTATACTCTGAAACCTGCTCTCATTGTTCAAGTACTCGACTTGTTAAAAGTGGTACTTGCAAGGTTTGTTTGGACTGCGGAACTACTACGGGGTGTAGCTAAGCCCTACCTTAATATTCGTTTGTTAAGTAAACATACAACTCAGTTGTGTTCTGCAACAACTAAGTACTGTTCTAGAACAACTACCTATTGTTTTGAAAACTACATATTTATTCATTTAAACCGGCATAATAAGTATGAAGTTACTGTAATTAAAAAATTTTAGTAATTGTGTATTTTACCCTCTGGATAAAACTCCAGAGGGTTTTATTTTTAACAATCTATTATTAAAATATTTAAAACCGTATGGGAGAAATAATTATGGGTAGATATAATTCAAATAAACTTAGAATCAAATTTGTTAAAGACTATATTAAAAATAGATTATGGGAAAAAAGCAGCTCTGAATATGTTCCTTTTTTAAATGTTAGAAGTGTACCAACTAGAGGTAAAGCAAGCCGTACTATGGGATATATAACCAGCAGAGAACATCATGTCCTATCAAAATTAGAATCTGCCGCCCTTTTTCATTTCAATTGATCTGATGAGGTAGTAGACATTAAAGAGCAGTACCCACTTTTGCCTATGGGGGTAACGCCAACATTGACAATGTTGGCGTTACCCCTTATATAGATTAGATAAAAAATTAAAAAAGTAAAAAAAAAGTGAAACTTTTTTAAAAGAACTTTATCTAATCTATGAAAGGAGGAAGTTTTATATATTGGCTTATTATTGTTATTTCGAGGAGGTTTCCAGTACAACATAATGATATAATTATCTTGTATTATTTAATACGAGAAGGGGGATATTAGTGATAGCAACTTCTAGGCTTAAATTTTTTATTGGTAATGTGGCTATATTAATATTAGTTTTAATATCTATAGTATATTTAAATTATAAAAAGTACAATCAGGGAATTAACTAATAATGACAAGGCATATTTACAAGGGAAAATCTTGATTTATCAAATAGTTCTAGATACTACTAGCAAGTTTTTCGTAAACACTAATTCTTATTTAGAAAACGATAATTTAAATGACTGGTTCATACAAATGTACGAAGATATTTCAAAATTAAATTTTAATAACTTAGCTAGCTAAAATAATAAGATAATATTAATTTCATTTTTATAATATAATAAAGATTATATTCAACCTCATACCTATGCCTATTGGGGCCCGTTGAATTTCTTACAAACCCTTTTCAGTTAATACCTTTTCAAACTTTTTCTCTGACAGTATTTCGCTTGTCAAAAATTCGCCATTGTAAAACAGACTATATGCGGTAAACGGAGCAGGAGCATTTTGTGCTTGCTCCGTTGTTTCAAAGAGAATACACTTAAACGGAATTCCTTTTTGCTTTGCCACATTTTCAATAAGTGGAACATACTTAACTGTAAAAGGACATTGATTTGAGTAATACACCACAAATCCTTGCTCTATAATTTGTGGTAATTTCACATGAGGTTTAAACTGCGGCACCGATATATTTTCTTTAAAAGGTAAATATAAAAGTTCATAAAATGGTTGCGATGTATCAGCAAGAAGAAATCCTTTGTATTTCAAATATTTAGGATCGGATAGAAAAGGTATTTTCTTTTTTGAGGAAAGAACAACAAGTCCTAATTTCCCTTTTTCTTTGCTATCTTTTATGCATTCCTCCAAAAGCAGATTAGAATTACCCATACCTTTGAGTTGTCCTGATACCCAAAAGCAATTTATAAACATATAACCATCAGCATCGATAGGTACCCACGCTTTTTCGGCTGGAATATACTCAATAAAGCATTTCCCCCGCACATCGCATTTTTTGAAGACAAGACCGTCATCAAAACGCTCTGAAATCCACTGTTTCTTAGAAGCTACTTGACTATGCTCGTTATTTGAAATAGCACAGCAAATATGTTCCTTTTCCAGATTATCCTTTGTTAATGTTATAATCTCCATGTTATCACACTCCTTTCACACCCCTAAATCGGATTTTATTTTAATGCAATGTAAATATCAATGTCTGCATTCTCCCAATCGCTGTTAAGATATTCCTCGAAATCTCCAGTAAAACTTCTGTTCAAGTCCATTTTCCAGATTTCGCCCCAAGCCGTCGCAACTACTTTCTCCATGTTTCCGTGTACTGAAAACTTTGCATATTTTCCTGCTGGAATAATTTTTACAACCAGTTCATCATTCTCTGGTTTGGAAACCTCATTGCCTGCTGTCACATAATACTTTCCATTTGAGTAATCAGAATAAAGTCCAATAGCGTACTCATTAATTTTATTTTTGATTGCAGCATTCACTCCACCATGATATAGCTTTTTCCAAAGTCCACCAATAATTTCACTCATTTTAGGATCACTGTTACTAGTAATTGCACTAACACCGACAACTGTTTTTTGCTCTAAATACACCATTTCATAATTCATTTTTAATAACCTCCATTTGTTTGATAAGGCTATTATACGACACTCACTCTGACAACTGTATGTCATATTATAAATAGTTTTTGAGAATATTTTGAAGCTTTGCTTTCACATCAAGTCTAACTTCTTCAGGAGATAACACTTCACAATTCTCGCCAAAAGAAGTGATATAGTTAAAAATCCAATCTCCCTTTGGAAAAATAATTTCTACAATAAAACTACCATCGTAAAGCTGTTCAAATGTGCTAAATTCATCATATATACGATAAGTCATCTCTTTTGAAAGTTTCAGCGTTAGTGTAATAAAATCTTCTTTGAATATATTTTTTTTGCTAAACACTTGTGCGGGTGGTCGTTTATGAAAAGTTTCATCGAGAACCGATAACGATTTTATTCGTCTTAACTTAAAAAATCTATTATCGCACCTTATTTTGCAGTATCCGTACAAATACCAGCTTTGCCCTTTAAAACACAGTTTTAGAGGATAAACTTGACGTTTTATATTTTCACCCTTGCCGCTAGAATACGAAAATAAAATGGTGTTTTTACTCAGTATTGCAGATTTCAAGTTACAAAACAGCTCTTTTTCTTCTTCTTCATTATACCAAGATGTAAAATCTACCTCAATCCAGTCTGTATTAGTTTCACCAAATAAACTGCTTAGTTTTTCAAGTGCAGTATCTGATTCACTAAGATTAACTGAACTTACAGCCTTTAAAGAAGATATAATATTCGCTTTCTCTTTCTCAGTTAAAACAGCTTTGTTAAGCACAAAATCAGATAAAAGAGAAATCCCTCCTCCTTTACCTTTGCTCATATATACAGGGATTCCCGCAGAGGATAGCGTTTCAATGTCACGATAAACTGTCCTTGTTGATACTTCAAATCGCTCTGCAAGCTCCTTAGACGTTACTATTTTTTTATCAAGCAGGATATATACAATTTCGAATAATCGGTTAATTTGCATCTTATCACCCTACTTTAGTATACACTTATAATATGACACCATCCAGTCATATTATAAAAGCTTTGAAAGCCTCTACTCTAGGCCCTGCCTTTATGAGCTTTCAAAAAGGCACTAAAAAAGGAGTATAAATTTTATATTAAAATTTATACTCCTTTAAAAATTATTTTCTTTTCTTATTGTTCTTAACACCCTTCGGTTCATCCTTTGGACTAATTACAACATTGTTCTTAACTCTATTCGGTTTAGCCTTAGGCCTCATTACTATGTCTTTCTTTTTGTCTTTTTTATTACTCGTAGTTGTATAATTTGTTTTAGAAACATTCGGCTTTTTTATAAAGCCTGATAAATCCATAAACCATAAAAGCAAGATAACAACTATTCCTGGTATTACATAAGTCCTTACAACTACATGCATGTTAGGCAACATGAGCATAGGCACGATAAATACTACTATAGCTACTGCAAGAACTATCCACTTATTGACTTTAATCTTAGGTAACACATAAGCTTTTAAAACATTATAGATTACAAGCATAATAATTGAACCCGCTATAATTTTAAGTATTGCAATAAATATATCCACTTAATCCCCTCTTTCCTATAAGTTCCATTTATTTTACTATGGTAAATGAACCTACTCTATACATTATCAAACATTTCTTACTTTATATCAATAGTTTATGCGATAATTTATATTTTTATATTTGTATTAGAAAAAAAAATATGCTAAAATATCTTTGGGTAGTATCTAATAAGAACTGCACCTAATTGTTTAAACTATTATTTTTAGTTAAATTTCTGCTCATATCTTTATGAATGAGACAGCTATACAGGAGTCTCCCACCCTCAGATATTTGAGGTATCTTTTAGACTGTATAAAATTGGAGGCGATATTATGGTTATAGGCTTTATCGGAAGTGGAAAGGTAGGATTTTCCCTTGGAAAATATTTTTCCGTGAAAGGAATAAGTTTATCGGGATACTATAGTAATTTATATAAAGACGCTATAGAAGCATCTCAGTTTACTAATTCAAAAGCTTACAAAAACATTAATGGTTTGGTACGGGACAGTACAATAATTTTCATTACAACTCCTGATGATTCAATCATTAAAGTTTGGCAGAAATTAAAAACGTTTAACTTAACTAATAAAATAATATGTCATACTAGTGGCTCTTTAACCTCTAGCATTTTTTTAAATATAAACAATTCAGATGCACTCGCATACTCAATTCACCCTATTTTCGCTTTTTACGATAAATATAACTCCTATAAAACTTTACAAAATGCATATTTTTCTATAGAAGGACCAGAAGCTCATATGAATGAAATTGAAGATTTTTTTCATTCACTAGGAAATAAAACTTTTATTATTAATAGTAATAATAAGGCACTTTACCACTTAGCTAATGTCACAGTATCTAATCTTGTATTATCTTTAATTAATACTGGATGCAGTTACTTGTGTAAGTGTGGGCTTAGTGAAAATGATGCTTTAGAAGCATTATTGCCTTTGATCCAAAATAATATTGATAATATAAAAACCACTGGCTTTATAAATGCACTAACTGGTCCTGTTGAAAGAAATGATTTAGGCACAATAAAACAACATATGAGTGCTATTCCAAAAGAAGATGTAACGTTATACAAAAATTTATCACTAAAATTACTATCACTATCAGAACAAAAGCATAAAAATAATGACTATAACAAGCTTAAAGAATATTTAGAAATGCAAGGGGGGATAACAAATTGAAAAACTCTATTTCAACTTTTATATCCGCAAAAAAATCCGGTGAAAAATTGACAATGCTTACGGCTTATGATTATTCCATGGCAAAGCTCATTGATGAATGTGGTGTTAATGGAATTTTAGTAGGAGACTCCTTAGGCATGGTTTGCTTAGGGTACAAGGACACCTTAAGCGTCACTATGGATGATATGTTACATCATACTAAAGCAGTTGCTAGAGGCACCAAAAACGCCCTTCTAGTTTCTGATATGCCTTTTATGTCTTATCAAGCTTCTATTTATGATGCCGTTAAAAATGCGGGAAGATTTATACAAGAAGCTGGAGCAGGAGCAATTAAGCTTGAGGGTGGAGCTATAGTTTGCCCGCAAATTAGTGCAATAGTCAAAGCTCAAATCCCTGTAATGGGTCATATTGGCTTAACTCCTCAATCCGTTAATATGTTTTCTGGCTTTAAAGTTCAAGGTAAAGATATTACTTCTGCAAAAAAAATTATTGAAGATGCTAAAAATATAGAAGCAGCAGGCGCGTTTGCTATTGTACTCGAATGTATACCATCAAAGCTGGCAGACATAATATCAAAGGAAATATCTATCCCAACTATTGGAATAGGTGCTGGTGGTGGCTGTGACGGCCAAATTTTAGTATATCAAGATATACTAAATATGTTCTCAGAATTTAAACCTAAGTTTGTAAAAAACTTCGCAAACGTTGGAGAACTTATGAGAGACGGATTTAAATCATATATTAAAGAAGTTGCGCAGGGTACTTTTCCAGGCGAAGAACACTGTTTTAAAATGGATGATGAAATTTTAAATAAATTATATTAACTTGAAGGGAAGTGAACCTGATAAAATAAGATATATTTAATAATATTTTATTTTGTCTGTAAAAAATGTATACTGTAAAAACTATTGAAGAAGCTCGAAATCAGGTAAAAGCATGGAAAAAAGAAGGCTACAGCATAGCCTTAGTCCCTACCATGGGATTTTTACACGCAGGTCATGAAAGTCTCATAAAACGTGCTAGTAGTGAAAATGAAAAAGTTGTAGTTAGCATATTTATAAATCCTATACAATTTGGTCCTGGTGAAGATTTAGCCTCTTACCCAAGAGATTTAGAAAGAGATAGTGTTGTTTGTGAAAATGCAGGAGCCAGTTTAATTTTTGCACCTGAAGTTTCAGAAATGTACTGGGAAGATGCTGTAACAAATATCAGCGTACGAGAACTTACAAGTGGATTATGTGGTGCTAAAAGACCCGTTCATTTTGATGGAGTATGTACGGTAGTTTCAAAACTCATTAATATAATTCCTGCAGATAGTGCTTATTTCGGCGAAAAAGATGCCCAGCAGTTAGCTGTAATAAAAAGAATGGTAAGAGACCTTAATATTGATATAAAAATAATCGGTTGCCCTATTGTACGTGAGGAAGATGGCCTTGCAAAAAGTTCACGCAATGCTTATCTATCATCAAAAGAAAGAAGCGCTGCACTTATTTTAAACAAAAGTTTAACTAAAGGTAAAGAGTTCTTACACTCTGGCCAAAAATCTGCCCACCTTTTAAAAGAAATTATTAAAAAACAAATTGAAAGTGAAGTTTTAGCTAAAATTGATTATATAGAAGTTGTAGACGCTTTTTCACTAAATTCTATCGAACATATTAATAAATCTACACTTGTTGCTATAGCAGTGTTTTTTGGTAAAACAAGACTTATAGATAACTTTACATGGGAGGACTAATATGATTTTAACTATGCTAAAGTCTAAAATACACAGAGCAATTATAACAGAATCTAAATTAAATTATGTGGGAAGTATAACAATTGATAAATCTCTAATGGATAGCGCAAATATTATAGAATATGAAAAGGTTCAAATAGTAGACATCGACAATGGAGAAAGGTTTGAAACCTATGCCATTTGTGGGAATGCAGGTAGTGGTGTTATGTGTATAAATGGAGCCGCTGCAAGATGTGTACAACCTGGGGATAAAATAATAATTATGACTTACTGCCAAATAAGCGAAGAAGAAGCCAGAGCGTTTAAACCTACCGTAATATTTGTTGATGACACTAATATTATAAAGGAAATAACACATTATGAGATACATGGAGAAATTAAATAATTTTTTTTTAAAAAGCAGTAATAATTTTTTAAAAATTGCAAACAATAATACTGAAAACTTTATAAAAAGGAGATGTATACATTGAGAGCATTAGACATTACTGCACTCGTATTAGTTATTATAGGAGCTGTGAATTGGGGACTAATCGGATTTTTCCAATTTGACCTAGTATCAAGCTTATTTGGAACAGGTACTGCATTTACTAGAATAATATTTGCTTTAGTTGGTATTTGTGGACTATACTCTTTATCCTTCTTAGGAAAAAGCAGATATGGAGACAGAGATACAACTGAAGTTAAATAATTTCTAAGTAAATATTTCACATTGTTAAAAGAAGCTAAATTTCAAATTTAGCTTCTTTTTCATTGTAACAATTTCTTATTTAAATCTTAACTGAACCAAAGCAGTTTTATCTGTGGTTCTTATAACAATTAGACTATAGGAATCTCTTTTACTTATATCTTTTAATATTTTTGAAATATTTTTATCTAACATCATTAAATTACTGCCTGCTTTAGTTTGAATTTCATATCCTCTTATTGTTTTAACTAAGAATAAATTTTCCCACTGGTGAGGTTTATATTGGCTAAAATTCATCTCGAAAATCATTCCATCACTCTGAAGTAATTCTAGTAGACTATTGTATCCATCTCGCAAAATATCTTTTTCAAATTTTAACTTTTCTATATCAGAATTATTTTTTTTCAAAATCTCTTTTTCTTTGGTTAATTTTAGTTCATATTGCTCTTTCTTGTAGTTCAACTTATTAATTTTATTTTCCACCGCAGTTAAATAATAATTATTACTATCTCTATCCATTATTATTACCTTGCCTTTCCTAGTATTATATATGTAAAATGTAATTGAGGTGATTATGTATGAATGAACTTATAAATAGAATTAGTAGCAACATAAAATACATAAATAAAAAAACTAAATTATATCTGATTTCATTTTATAATAAAATATACTTTTTAATCAATAAAAATTTTACTTTAAGCAAAATTTACAAACCAATTATCAAAGAAAAAATGAATATAAACAGAGAATTACAGCAAATTTTAAATATTCAACATAATAAAAATAAAATAGCTGAAAAAACCATATTAACTTTACAAGCAGAAAATAAATCATTACAAGCTAAAATATCTATAATTCAAAATATTATAACCAAAAGACACGATTAAGTATCATTTCTACATTTGAATCAATAATATACTTATCTTTGGTTAATACTATACTAAAGTAAATATAAATATACAATTTTAAAGCGAGGTGATTTTTTGTTTGAAGGTATGTGCCAAGATAAAAATTACAAAAATTTGATGAATGGTGAATGGATTACATCTATTAATACTATAGACATATTCTCTCCTGTGGACAACAGTTTAATAGGTAAAATCCCAGCTATGAGTAAAGAACAAGTTAATACTGTGATTTTAAATTCAAAAGTTTCTCAAAACGCTTGGGCAGATATGCCTATTAGCTCTCGTGCTAAAGTTTTGCATAAATGTGCTACGCTACTAGATGAAAACATTGATCATTTATCCTCCATTATGCAAGTGGAAATAGCTAAAGATAAAAACTCCTGTATTGCTGAGATAAAAAGAACTGCAAATTTTATTAGATTTACTGCAGATGCTGGTAAACATTTAGAAGGTGAAACTATAGGTGCAGATAATTTCCCAGGTTTCAAAAAAAATAAAATATCCTTTGTAACTAAAGTACCAGTAGGTGTAGTCCTTGCAATATCGCCTTTTAATTATCCTATTAATCTTTCTGCCTCAAAGATTGCCCCAGCCCTAATTGGCGGAAACAGTGTTATTCTAAAGCCTTCAACTCAAGGAGCCATTAGCTCGCTTCATCTAGTAGCACTATTTCATGAAGCAGGTGTTCCGAATGGAGTACTAAACACAATAACCTGCAAAAGTTCTGAAATCGGTGATTATTTGGTAACCCACAGTGATATTAATTTTATAAATTTTACAGGAAGTACCAAGGTAGGAAAACATATAGCTAAGGTTGCTGGTATGGTGCCTATAATTATGGAGCTTGGTGGCAAAGATGCTGCTATAATCTTAAGCGATGCAGATATTGAATGTGCTGCTAGTGACATTGTTACCGGGGCTTTTAGCTATTCAGGACAACGATGCACTGCTGTTAAAAGAGTTTTAGTTATGAATGATATAGCAGATGCCCTAATCTTAGCTTTAATCAAAAATATTAAACTTCTAAAAGTAGGAAACCCAGAAAATAATTGCGAGATAACTCCACTCATAGATAATAGAGCTGCGGACTACATTCAAGAGCTCATTGATGATGCTATAAAGAGAGGTGCTACTTTACTATGTGGAAACAAGCGAGAAAAAAATTTGATTTACCCTACCTTATTTGATAATGTTACTACAGATATGCGCCTGGCTTGGGAAGAACCCTTTGGCCCTGTACTCCCAGTAATTAGAGTTAATAATATTGACGAGGCTATAGACATAGCTAACAAATCTGAATATGGCCTTCAGTCTTCTGTTTACACTAAAAATATAGATGACGCCTTTAATATTGCGAGTAAACTAGAGGTAGGTACCGTCCAGATCAATAATAAACCCGAAAGAGGCCCTGACCATTTTCCATTTTCCGGAACAAAATCCTCTGGCATGGGTACTCAAGGTATAAGATATAGTATTGAAGCTATGACTAGGTTAAAATCTACAGTGCTCCTAATAAATCCATAACACTAATTCCCATAAAAAAAAATACACTATTTATAAAACTAGTTTTTAGCCTATTCTTTCTTTATCTAAATTGTATTGAATTATACTTTTTACTGTTTCTCCTATGTTTGCTTTTTCTTCCTTAGACATATGGTCTGTATATATAGGTTTACCTATTATAATCTTAGCATTAGCCTTTTTTATTTTCCCATCATTACCTTCCATTGCTTTGTGAGTATCGTAAATAGTTATTGGAACAATTGGCACTCCAGCCTTTATCGCCAGCCTCATACTACCTTTCTTAAATTCTCCCATATTATTACTTCTACTTCTAGTCCCTTCTGGAAAGATAAGCATAGAGTATCCATCTTTTAAATTTTCAATACCCTCTGAAATTGACTTTAATGCCTCTCTAGGATTCTCTCTATCCATAAACACGCAATGAATTTTTCTCATCCAATAACTCATTATTGGTATTTTCTCCATATTTTTTTTAGCAATCACACCAGTGAGTCTATTAGTATTAGCTAGTATCGCTGGTATATCGAAATTACTTTGATGATTTCCCACAAAAACACAAGGTACATTTGGTACATTTTCTTTCCCTACCACCGTTAAATCTAAACCCGCAATTTTAAGTACATAATTAGACCAATTTGTAACTAATTTATATAAATAATCTTTTATCTCTACTTTAGTATTATGTTTTCTCATGTTATTATATTTTAATTTCTTAAAATCTATCCATATTAAATTAATAGTAAGACATAAATAAAAATATATAGTTCTCATATCTATACTCCTTTCATTTTAAAATCATTGTTTTTTTTCTAGACATTGATATATTTTTCGCATAATGGATAAAATCATTTATATACTTCAAATATTATATGGGAGATAAATCTTATGCAAAAGAAAAAAGTTTTAAAATATACCACAATTTGCGTTGCTTTAGTTCTAATCACAATTCTTGTTTTTATAATTATAAAATATAAATCTACTATAAAAACTAATTTAAATTTAGAAAATAATATCGTCACTCATTTTATTGATGTAGGACAGGGTGATTGTATTCTTATCCAAGTAAACCATAAAAACTTATTAATTGATAGTGGCCCCAGTGACTCCAAAGAGGGTGTAATTAGGTATTTAAAAAACAATAACATTGCGAAGCTTGACTATATAATTGCAACCCATCCCCATGAAGACCATATAGGCGGTATGGCTAGCATAATTAAAACCTTTGAGGTAGGCGAATTTATAGCCCCAAAAGTTACCTCTTCCTCAGAAGAATTTAAAGATATGATCAGAGCTTTGATAAATAAAAATCTCAATATAATAGTAGCTAAACCTAATATTACTTTAGATTTAGGCCCTGATACTACCTGTATTATTCTATCACCCAATAAAAAAGTCTACAAGGAAACTAATAATTACTCTTGTGCTATAAAGATTTCTTACAAAACCTCAACTTATTTATTTACCGGCGATATAGAAACCATAAGCGAACAAGAAATTTTAAATAGTGATTATGATTTAAAAGCTCAGGTACTTAAAGTTGCACATCATGGCAGCAATTCATCAACCTCAACGGAATTTCTAAATGCAGTTCGTCCAAAGATTGCAGTTATAAGCTGCGGATCAAATAATACTTATGGCCATCCAAACAAAGAAACCATAGATAAACTCAAAAATCTAAATTGTATTATCTATAGAACTGATTTAGACAAAAATATTATACTCATAAGTGATGGTACAAATATAAATAAGCTTGAAGAAAATTAAAAAATTTTATAATTCCCTATAAAACAAAAGAACTAGTTCCCTAGTTCTTTTGTTTTATACCGAAAATAAGATGGTGGGTCTAAATGGACTCGAACCATCGACCTCACGCTTATCAGGCGTGCGCTCTAACCAGCTGAGCTATAGACCCATAATATCCTCATAATTATAATGCCAATTTTGCTAGTTGTCAACACTTTCCTACTCCATCAAAAGCCAAATTTTATTGTAGGATATTCTAATAACAGAATACCCTACATAACCTATACTTAATTCCAATCTTTATCAATAATATCCCATATCATCTTTCCCACCCTAGATATAGTCGTTATGCCATAAACATTATTAGGCAAGTTGTTAGCCATTACAGTAAAAAGAAAATTTCCTTTTGGAATCATAATTAATGTATTATCATTTTCAACACATTCAAAGCTACCACCTTTATTTGCAATATTCTCTTGAATATCCCTTGGTATATAAAAAGGTATTTTATTTGTACGTTGTTGTTTTTTTAATATATTTATAAGCAAATTGCTGTTTTCTTCATTTAAATATTGTTTTAGATATAATAATTTAAAACACTTACTTAAGTCTAAACTAGAAGAGGTATTTTCTAATTCATCCTTACCTAATCTAACCTTAGTTGTAATCCTTTTCAAATTTGTATTTTTAAGTCCCATCTCCTTGAACATTTCACCTATTCGATCCATACCTAAAATTTCAATTATTTTGTTTGCTGCGGTATTGTCACTTTGCATAAGCATTGCTATTAATAATTCAAATAGCGAATATTCTTTACAAGCAAATTCATGTATTATACCATTTGAACCTTGTATTTTATCATTTTCTTCAATTTTGATTTTGCTTTGTAATTCTATTGTTCCATTTTGTACCTCTTTTAGAAGTACCATAGCTAATGGCAACTTTATACATCCAGCCGATAACATTTCTTTATTCTCATTAAAACCATAAAGATATCCACTATTTATTTCCTCAAAATAAAAACTGTAAGTCCCTTCTCTTGTATCTAAGTATTTCTTTATTACTTTCATAATATAATATCCTCCTGGCTTGTCTTTAAAATAGATAACAATCATTAATTGTTGTCCTCCATATTTGTAAACTATACTAATTTGGGCTATTAAATCACCACCTTGGGTGCTAAAATATTATTAACATAGTTTGAAAATGTGGCCTTCTCAAACTCTAAAAATATGAGAATAACCACACCTTATCAAAATTCAAAAAAAATTTGTTAATCACCAAATGAAATTCCGATCTTCCTTGCAACATTAACTAATTCTCCACTAGGATTTACATTTTTAGTATCTCCTATAACATTTTCTAAATGTGCATAAGATATTTTATTGCCTACAAGACTAACCATATTTCCAAATTTGCCTTCACTAATTAGATCTACAGCGGCTACTCCATACCTTGTAGCTAGCATTCTATCAAAAGATGATGTTATTCCACCTCTTTGAATATGACCCAGTACTGTGCACCTGATTTCATGGTCATTTACAATCTCTTCTAGTTGATAAGCTAATTTATTACCTATTCCGCCTAGTCTTATTGGATCTGGGCTATCTGCAACTATTTTACTAACTACAACATCTCCACCTTTTTCTTTTGCACCTTCTGCCACAACAATGATACTAAATAATTTTCCTTCTTGTTCACGCTCTTCAATCTTTTTAAGAACTTTATTAATATCAAAGTCTATTTCTGGTATTAATATTACATCAGCTGACCCTGAAATTCCAGATTCTAGCGCTATCCACCCTGCATTTCTTCCCATTACCTCTAGAATCATTATCCTATGGTGTGATTCAGCTGTAGTGTGAAGTCTATCAAGGGCCTCCGTAGCAACTCCTACTGCAGTATTAAATCCAAAAGTAAAATCTGTAGAAGCTAAATCATTGTCTATAGTCTTTGGAACTCCTATTACCTTAACACCTTTTCTTCCGAAATCCCTAGCGCTTGTAAGGGTACCATCTCCACCAATAACTATTAGAGCATCTACACCTTCTTTTCTCATATTTTCAACTGCTACATCTGACACGTCTTTTTTAACCATTACACCGTCTTCTTCAACAGTATAATCAAACAAATTGTCTTTGTTAGAACAATACAATATAGTTCCACCTTTATGTTGAATTCCTGATACCGCTTCTAAAGTGAGTGGCATAGTTTCATTTCTATATAGTCCTCTGTATCCAAATCTATAACCGACTACTTCATAACCATAATTTAAAATTGCATTACGAGTAACTGCTCTAATGACAGCGTTAAGTCCTGGACAATCTCCTCCACCAGTTAGTACACCTATTTTTTTTATTTTATGTGACATATACATACCCCCAAACTCTATTTGCTATATTATACACCCTACAGTATAAAATATAAATGATACGGTGCTATTAATGAAATATTCTCAACTTTTCACAAATAGAATAGCTCAATAAAGAAAATATAGCATATTATAGCATATAAAATAGATATTCAAATACAATAATACTACATTTTGTATCATATTAACTTAAATCATTCATCGCAATCGAGAAAAAGAATTTCGCCCTTTAATTAACAGAAGATTACAACTTATATTAAAATACTACCAAATTTAATTAAAAATAGCAATACCAAACGAATAATTATCCTATAAATAGCAAAAACTTTCATATTTATTTTTCTATGACTACTTCTTTAGATACATTTTTACCATCTTGTGATAATTTAATAGAATTTATTCCTTCAATAATTTGCAGTTCAAAAAAAGTATCTACTTTAATATAATCGGAACCATTAACACTTATGAAATAATTTGTGAGCATGTAGCTATTAATAAATGCTCCAACAGTAAAGTTTTGTATTTCTTTTGTATCGTCTTTTAAATCTCTCTTTGCAAATATTAAAGTGGCAACTTTATCATTACCCGTATCCTCATATTTTATTTCCGGAGAAATATTAAATACCTTTGGACTATTAACAAAAATAGTAGGTTGAGTAAAGCCTTCCTTTGTTTCTATTTTAGGAAGTTGTTTGTCTTTCAAATAAGTAATTTGGGAATTACTTTTTAACTCACCATATTTATTATTATCTACATATATACTATAACTTTCATAGTAATTTTTCATACTTTTTATGTATTTACTAGTATCTTTAAGATCATAAATTTTCACTTTTTCTATTCCAGTATTTATTGTTTCAACAGCTCCAAGTGGAATTCCATCCTTTTGCATATAATATCCATTGACACCATCTATCATTATCCACTTTTTATATTTATCGCTCCATATCTCACATACATTAAAATATGATTTACCTTTAATTTTATTATCAGTGCCTCTAAGTATCCCACGCCGCGCTTTAATTCCAACAGAAGCTAAACATTCTTCATACATGGCTACGTAATCACTATCTGATATTTCACCTCCGCCAAAAGCCACTTCCATTATTTGCAAGGTGTTTTTATCACTACTCATAGATGTACTTTTTGCTTTTACCTTCCCATTGATAAATTTCATAATCTTTATGGAGTTATCCAGTGCATCGGCCTTATTATCTATAATGTTATTTAATCCATATTTAACTTTAAGCTTTAATAAATTTTCATTCTGTGGGCTTAAGTAATAAAAATGAATATTATCTCCACTATAAAAATTATCCCACTTAGTAATTATTAGACCTTCTTGTGTAATAGCATTTTTAAATTTAAAATTCCAAAGAATTACGGCTGCTATTATAATAGTTAAAATTAAAATTCTAAAAAGAACATTATTCTTTTTCATATATCCCCCTTTTAAATTTCTTATTTAGACAACAAAATTTTACTAATACTTAGTAAGCGTTATATATTTTTAATGAATATTATTTCATCATTAAGTATATCATATTTATAACATAAATTACATAAAAATACCCCTAGTGCAGGCATTTTTTAGAGCTCTACTCTAGGGTATATATTATATATTATCATTTTTTTATTATTGTGTTATAGGTCCAGCCACAATTATGTTTTCCTTAATTCCTTTAAATTTACTGAAGTTCTCTGAAAATTTGGAAGCTAAGGCTTTAGCTGTTAGCAAATACTCATCTTTATCAGCCCAAGTATTTTCTGGATTTAATATTTCTGAAGGAACATTTGGAACTGTACTAGGTATAGCCACATTAAATATTGGATGAATAGTATATTGTACTTCCTTAAGTTTACCTTCAAGAGCTGCTTTTACCATAGCTCTTGTATAAGATAGTTTCATTCTTGTACCTACACCATACCCACCGCCAATCCAACCTGTATTCACCAAAAACACCTCAGTTTTATGTTTATCTATTCTTTCCCCTAAAAGTTTTGCGTAAACTGAAGAGTCCATTATCATAAAAGGTTCGCCAAAACAAGATGAAAAAGTGGCTTTTGGCTTTGTGACTCCACGTTCAGTACCAGCAACCTTACTTGTATACCCTGAAATAAAGTGATACATTGCAGCGTCTCTTGTAAGCTTTGAAATTGGAGGAATAGCACCAAAAGCATCTGCTGTTAAAAATATTATAGTACTGGGATGCCCTCCCATCCCGCTTAATTCAGCATTTTCAATATATTCTAATGGATATGCTGCCCTAGTATTCTCTGTTAAACTAGCATCATCATAATCAGGCATCTTATCATCATGGAGCACAACGTTTTCAAGCAGTGTACCAAATTTTAATGCTGAATAAATTTCACTTTCCTTGTTTTTATCTAATTTTATAGTCTTAGCATAGCATCCACCTTCAAAATTAAACACTCCACTATCACACCAACCATGTTCATCATCTCCAATAAGCCTTCTATCTGGATCCGATGATAAAGTAGTCTTACCTGTACCAGAAAGGCCAAAAAACACTGCTGTGTCGCCATTTTTACCTATATTAGAAGAACAATGCATTGGAAATACGCCTTTTTGCGGTAATAAAAAATTCATTATTGAAAAAATAGACTTTTTAATTTCTCCTCCATACTGCGTTCCACCAATTAGCACAATTTTTTTATCAAAATTTATTATAATAAAAGCTTCCGAGTTTACTCCCCCCTCTTCTACCTTTGCCTTGAATCCAGGTGCTGCAATTACTGTGAATTCCGATTTATGCATTTCTTTCATAATTTCATCTGATCTTCTAAATAATTGTTCAGAGAGTAGCGCCTGTGATGCCAGTTCATTTACTACTGTAATTGGTAGTCTATACTCTTTCATAGCACCAACATAACCTTCAAATACAAATAGGTCTTTATCACTTAAATACTCACGCATTTCGCTATACAAATTATCAAATGCTTCTTCTTTAATTTGTAAATTCACATCTCCCCAATTAACTAAATTAATAACGCTTTCTTGTGAAACTATAAATCTATCATTAGGTGATCTTCCTGTATATTTCCCTGTGTTTACAACCAAAGCACCGGTTTCTGATAAAGTTCCTTCTTCTCTTTTTAAAGCAAAACACACTAAATCAGATACAGGTAAATTCCTGTATATTCTTTTTGATGTTTTTATGTTTAAATCTTTTAGACACTCCATAATCTTACCCCCATCACCAAATATCTTTATTTTAATTTTTAAACATATTAATATATTTATTGAACATATTAATTTTTGTTGTTATATTAATATATTACAACTTTTTGATAAAAATGCAATAAAAAAATTATAATATTTTTTTATTGCTGTTTTTATGAATACTCTCCTTCATTATGCTAAATTATTTTTAATACAGCATACTCTTTATATTATTTGTGTTGTACTAATATCCACTAACAATAAAAAACCGCTGTTAGGCGGTTTTTTTTGTTTAACAAATATTTTAATTTACTAGTAAAATAAAGTAAATTCAGGAATTTTTAGTTCTTCATTATCTTTTCCTTTAGCATAGCTTTGTTTTAGCTTCTGAACCTTATCATAATTCTCCAGAATAACTTTTTTAGTGTAATCATCACAAGAGTCGTTTAACCCCTGAAAAGCCTTTGTTATATTGTATAGTCCTCTCTCTACATTTTGTTCCAAACTAATATAATAACAACCAATATTATTTAAGGTCAAAATATCTTCCTCATCAGCATCATAAGCACTTTCTATTTCTGCTTTAGCCTCAACTGCTTTGTTTTGCATTATGTATATAGTTGATAAGGTTCTATGATATTTAGGCACAGATTGATCTAGTTTACTACATATATTCAAAACTTCTATGGCCTCATCACCTTTGCCCTCAAAAATATTTATTAGTGCAATATTATATTTTATTTCCACATCGTAAGGTTTAATAACAGATGCAAAATTGAAGTATTCTAGTGCTTTATTAATATCATCAGAGGTGTGCCAATAATAATTTGCTAGGCTCAGCATTATATTATAATTATAAGGCTCACTGTATAATGCTGTTCTATAATAAGGCTCTGCTGCTATTTTTGATGATCCATATTTTAATATTTCCGGCATTAAAAACCCGTAGTTATCTGGGTAATCGCTATTGCTTTTGATAGATTTATTGCAATATTCACTAGCCTTCTCATAATCACTCTTGTAAAGATAATACCAACCCGCACTATGATAAGCTCTGTAATCGTCTGGATTATCTGAAATTATATCTTCCATTAGTTTATCGGATTCTTCTGTATCGCCAAGGTTTTTGTAAACATTAGCTTTTATTAATTTTATTTGCATGTTTTCTATATCTTTACTAGAAATTTCATATATTATTTTTTTTGCTTCATCTACGGTGTCGATACTTAGAGAATATATTTTAGCTAACCACATTTTATAAGCTAGATCACTAGGATACTTTTTGGAAAGGGCTGTTATATTTTCAAGCAGAAGATCTTTATTGTATAAAGATATTTGTGCTAAGACGTCATATATCTTGTATTCATCCTTATTTAATTCAAAGGCAAGTTTTAACTTACTATAACCTTCTTCCCATTTTCCTATAAGCATTAACATTCTAGCATATTCAGCAGTGTCATAAGATGATTTCACATCCACATTATACCCATAAATAATTCCTTTAGCCTGGTCAATCTTATTATTTGCCATATAAACAGTAAACATAGTCTTTATCAAACTATTGTCTTTTGGATATTTAATTAATGCAAGCTTTCCATCTTTTAATGCTTGTTCGTATTTACCATTCATAAGTTCTGTGAAAACCATGTGATTATATGAAGATGCATCTACCTCCTTATATTGTTTTGAAAGGTCAATATATTTTGTTGAATTATCGAAATCATGCATAACAGAATAAACTTCAGCTATCTTTAGATTCCACTTTGGTGAGCGCACATCTTTTTCAGAAAGCACACCATATTTTTCAATAGCTAAATTATATTCTTGCGCGTAATAATGCTTTTCAGCTTCCGCTACTAAATTGCTAAAATCATTACTTTTCTGTGTTATAATCGTAATACTTATAATTATAACGAACAAAATTATTAATTTACCTAATTTCATCTTAATTTCACCCCTTTTTATATTTTCTTGATTTAATATGTTAGACATTTATGTAACTATGTTATAAAATTATAGTGACTTAAAAATATAATTAGTTATTAAATGATTGGGGGGATTTTATGAAAAAGTCACAAAGAAAAAGATATAAGCTACTCCTATTTTTTTCTGTACTTTTAGCCTTAGTTGCAATTAAAACTATTTCCTTTTCTTTAAATAAGGCTAAAGAAAAGCAAACTATACTAAAAGAGGAAAAAGCTAAGCCCCCAAAGAAAACCATAGCCACTGATAGCCCTAAGATCGTGACTACTCCAAAAGTAGAAGATACAAATACAGAAGTTTTATTATCTTCTGTAGGAGACTGTACTATAGGAACTGATAGCAACTTTGCTTATGCCAGTAGTCTTCCAGCTATGGTAACAAAACATAACAATGATTTTTCTTATATATTTAAAAATGTTTATAGCATTTTTAGTGCAGACGACGTTACCCTTGCCAATTTAGAGACAACTTTTACAGACTCAAACGACAGGGCAGATAAGAAGTTTAATTTCAAAGCTCCAAGTGAATATGCCAAAAGCTTAACCCTAGGCTCTATTGAAGGCGTTAATCTTTCTAATAATCATATTTATGATTATAAACAAAAGGGATTCGAAGATACAAAACTTGCCCTTGAAAATGAAAATATTAACTATTTTGGAGAAGGTTCAAAATGGTTAACCAAAATAAAAGAGCAGTCCTTTGGTTTCTTAGGTTACAGGGGTTGGTCCCTAGACCAAAAATTTCTTGATAAATTAAAAAGTGATATTTTAGAATTAAAAAAGACTAATTCTGTTGTTGTTATAAACTTTCATTGGGGAATGGAACGCCAGTACTATCCACTAGACCAGCAAAAAGAACTCGCTCATTTTGCTATTGATAATGGTGCAGATATAATACTTGGTCACCACCCCCACGTAATTCAAGGCATAGAACAATATAAAAATAGAATTATCGCCTACAGTTTAGGCAATTTCGCCTTTGGTGGCAATTCTAATCCAACGGACAAAAGAACCTTTATTTTTCAGAGCAATTTAAAATTCACTAACAATGATTTAACTTCTATCGGTATACGGGTTATCCCCTGTAGTGTATCTTCAGTAGATTACAAAAATGACTATTGTCCAACACCGCTACAAGGTCCGGCTAAACTAAGCTTACTGACTTACTTAAATAAACTCTCAGAAAATTCAGAATTTAAAATAAGTGATGAGTTTTACTATATAAATGTCAATACTAATAATTAAGTACAGCTAAAGGATGTGTTCAAAATAAAATTTCAGTCATTACTAAGTATATTAATTTCAAAATTTATTATAACATTATCAAAATTTTTATTTCATGGTGGCACAAATTTCCCAGGTAAAGTTGCCTTAAAGCTGGATAAAAATATTTTAAAGACCATTGCTAGTAATTATGATGTTATACTAATAACCGGAACAAATGGGAAAACAACCACAACAAGCATGCTTTACAGCATAATAAAAGAAAGCAATAAGCCCGTAATTACCAACAATACCGGTGCAAATATGTATACAGGCATAATTGCATGTTTTATTTCAAATTATTCATTTAAAAAAGCTACTGAAAAAAAAATTGCTGTTATAGAAGTAGATGAAGCTAACGTTAAATTTCTAACTGAATATATAAGCCCTAAAATTATTACTATAACTAATTTATTCAGAGATCAGCTAGACAGATATGGTGAAGTATATACCACACTAAAGAAAATATTAGAAGGTATAGAAAAGTCTCCTACCTCTACTCTTGTTCTTAACGGAGATGAATCCTTACTTGGAGAGTTAAACCTTAAAAATCCTACATTATACTACGGTTTTGCTACTAAAATTAACGAAAATAAAATTGTAGATATTAACGCAGACGCTAAATTTTGCAAAGTTTGTAAAGCTCCTTACGAATATAATTTTATTACCTATAATCATCTAGGAGATTTCTATTGCAGTAAATGTGGATATAAAAGGCCAGAACTTACATACTCCATAGATAAAATTATAGATTTAAACACCGCTGGTTCTACAGTTCATATTAATAATAAGCCATATTATATAAACCAGCCCGGCACTTACAATATTTACAATGCTCTATGTGCATACTCAGTAGCAAAATCATTAGGATTTGAAGATAATACTATAGAGCAATGTCTAAAAACTGTTGCTAGCAGCTTTGGTAGACAAGAAACCTTAAATATTGAAGGTAAGGAGATTAAAATAATATTAGTTAAAAATCCTGCTGGGTATGACGAGGCTGTAAATACAATTAACCTTGACCCGCGAAAGTTAAATTTATGTCTTCTTTTAAATGATAACTATGCAGATGGAAAAGATGTTTCTTGGATTTGGGATGTAAATTTTGAACGATTAACCAGCCTTGATATAAACAAAATTATGATATCTGGCATCCGTCTTTATGATATGGCAATAAGACTTAAAGTAGCAGGGTTTAATTCTGATTCTTTTCTCCTATGTAATGATGAAGAAGCCTTACTTAAGGAAATCAAAGCTTGCGACGGCGAAATAGTTTACATCCTCGCAACTTATACAGCTATGATAAATTTAAGAAAATTCTTACACACTAAAGGTTATATAGATAAGATTTGGTAATAAATAAAATTAGAAAGTGAGGTAGGAAAAATAATATGGAAATTAATATTTGTCATCTATATCCTGATTTATTGAATGTATATGGGGATGTAGGAAATATTTTAATACTTAAACACAGAGCTGAACTTAGGGATATAAAAGTAAACATAGTTAATGTATCTATGGGTGATACTTTTACTGGACCTGATTATGACATAGTGTTTTTTGGAGGAGGACAGGATTATGAACAAGCTATAGTTTCTCCTGACTTAATAGAATTTAAAAAATCTGCAATAGATGAATATATACAGAGCGGAAAAGTCTTATTAGCCATTTGTGGTGGATATCAATTACTCGGAAAATATTATACTACTCCTGAGGGTGAAAAACTTTGCGGTCTTGGTATTTTAGATATTTATACTGAAGGTGGAGATAAACGTTTCATCGGAAACACCGTTATCCATAATGAAACTTTTGACGAAACCTATGTAGGCTTTGAAAATCATTCTGGCAGAACTTATATTAATGATTTAAAACCACTTGGCAAAGTTGAAGTAGGCTATGGTAACAACGGCGAAGACGGTTATGAGGGTTGTGTTTATAAAAATACCTTTTGCACTTATTTCCATGGTTCTCTTTTATCTAAAAATCCTGAGCTTGCAGATAGGCTCCTTACAATAGCCTTAAACAATAAATATAATGAGGTGGCTTTAACTTCTCTAGATGATAGCTTAGAAATTAAAGCCAAAGAGTTTATCATTAATAGAGAGACTTCTAAATAATTATGTAAACCTAATGCAAAAAAAAGATGTAAGTTTAGTGTAATCTAAAACTTACATCTTTTTTTCGAGTTGTATAGCAAAACTAAAATACTTTATAGAATCGGCTACATTGCCTAGTTTATGATACATACTGCCCATTTCTAAGTATCTTGAATATATATCTTGTTTTTCCCCAAATTTCAATAGTGAATCTAAAGATAAATTCATATACATCTCTGCACTAGATGACATTCCTTGTTTATTTAGAATAACAGCCTTATAATAATAGCTTTTTTCAACTAATTTTATGTCGTCTAAATTAATTGCATAGTTTAAAACTTCATCAGAAATAGACTGTGCTAAATCTAATACATCATTTTCAATAAGTTCATTGACAATCTCTAACATAAAGCTAACTAATCCCATCGTTTTATCTCTAGGATAAAAGCACAATCCCTTTTTAATATATTTAATTGCATTATCTTTCATATTACAATCAAACATCGTGGATCCATAATTATAAATGGCCATGGCCTTACTTGCATCCTTATCTTTATATAATATGTAGGATTTTTTTTCATATTCCTCAAATTTCCCATTGTTCATTCTTATGGATAACATAGCTAGCATATGATATATCTCTGCTGATTTAAATTCTGTATCCACATACTCTAACAAATCTAATAATTTTTTTCCTACTTCATAAGCTTCTTCATACTTTTTCAACATAATATTACAAGCAGCCTCATTGTAAGTAACTATAATTAATTTCTTATAATTAGGGTTCTCACTATCTGTAAGGTCTTTTCGAACATTATAATAATAGCTAGAAGCTTGAAGATAATCTTCCTTTACATATAAATGTCTCGCCACGTCTATATAGTAATTCAACTTATTATCATCTATGGTTGTTTTTAAGTATAAATCATAATACTTAACAGTAAGTAATTGAGTATTCACAAAGTCTCTTTTATCTAAATAGAAATTAAACAACATATGGGTTAATTCAATAGCTAAATCATAGTAATCGTATTTTTCAGCAAACTCTAAGTTATAAGATACTCTAGTTTTAAAATCTTCATTTTTAGTATCGTTACCCTCCACGTCGTCGTTCCTTAAAGCCACAATATTTTGATAAATTTGTTCTTTTACATTTTCACTCAAATACACAACATCTATATCTAATTTTTGGCTAATAAGTTTTAGTACCCAAGGTTCTGCTATAATCTTATTATTTTCAATACAACTCATTTTAGATACTGAAATTTTGTCATCGCATAAGTCTCTGAGGGTAAAACCTTTATACACTCTAGTCCTTTTTATCTTCTCTCCCGTTGATAATATTTCCATTTTCATCACCTATCCACAGATTAAATTACTTGATTATTCCCAGTTTGTTAAATAGCTCCACACCTTCATTTAAATATTTAGCCGCTTCCTTATTTCTATTACTGTCAATATAGAACTTTCCTAGCATTATAGAAATCTCTGCTACTTCTTTTATTCGTTCCTCTTGTTTTACAAAATTAAGTGCTTGTAGCAAAGTATTCTCTGCCTCAGACATATTAGCTTCTAATAAATCTATTCTATATTTCAATAAATAATATTCGTCCAACACTTTATAATTTCCCTGTTCTATATATACTAAAATATTTTCTAAAGCTTCCTTAGCTTTATCTACCGATTTAAGTTTGATATAATTTTCACATATATTAGATAATGTATGTATTAACTTTGAATCATTACTTTTTTGTCTGATCTCCTTGGCTTTGTTTAAATGTATAAATGATTGCTCCATGTTGTCGAACTCATAAAATAATCTTCCTAAATTATTCTCTATCTCAGAAACATAAGTTAAATTATTAATTTCATAAAATACTTTCAAAGTAATCCTGGAATATTTTATAGCGTTTTTAATATCACCTTTTATATTATATTCCTTTGCCAGTAATAAAAGAGAATTAGCATAATCTTTTTTATTATCTATTTGTTTAAATTTTTCTTGAGCTAAAAAAGAATATTTTATAGCTTTTTCGATATCTTCTAATTTATAATAAGTATACCCTATATAATAGTATATTTCTCCCAATAAAAAATCGTTTGCCATTTCATTATCCATAAAAACTTTTTCTGCCTGATTAAAATAGCTTGAAGCTGACTGATAGCCTTTAAATTTAAGTGTTATTTTACCAAGTTTCAAAAAAGTCCTAATTATTTCTTCATATAAATTTCTTTTAATGTAAATTACATTTGCTGATAAGAAAACCTGCTGTGCCGCCGCAATTTCATCCCTAGCCATAAAGATATCCCCTCTTAAAGATAAATTTCTAGCTTTTCTATGTTCTAATTTATATTTTTCAGAGTAGTATAGTGATTTTTCAATATTTTGCTCAGCCTGTAATAAATCACTGCTTAGAATAAGTGCCTCTGCAATATTTTCATAAAACAAACATATTTTTTCAGCTTGAGTTTCTTCTGACTCCATTAAATATTCAGAGGATGTATTTAAGGTACTTGCTAAATAGTCCAATAAATCCATGCTAGGGTTTGATTTCCCAGATTCAACCAAACTGATTTGTCCTGGAGTTATTCTATCCCCTGCAAGATCTTTTAATGTCATATTAAGCTCTTTTCGTTTTCTCTTGATTTTTTCTCCTAATGACAATATTTCCATAATCACTCTTCCTTTACTGCATAGTAATATATTGTTTTTAATAACCAATCTTAGACAATTTTGATTCAATTATAACATAGTTTACCTTAAAACTGCAAAATATTTCAATTAAAATTTGAATTTTTATTAATGAGATTAGAAATTCCCATTAATAAACTAAAAAACTCCAAACCATATATTTATTAATATAGCTTAGAGTTTTTTAGTTTTGCTTATAAAATATAATCCTTTACGCTATCATACATGTCTTCTGCCATGTTTTTTACCATTTTCCCAGTTTTTTTAACTCTTCTTTTTGTGCTTCTGTCCATATTAGGAATTAACATTGTACTTACTACTGCTCCAATTATAGCAGCAGTTGTAATTGTTGATACAAATCTACTATGCATAAGTTACACATCCTTTCTTTATTTATTCTTTATAGGATGTGCATTTTTTAAGTTATTAATGTATTTTTATAATAGTATTTTTTATATATAATTACATTTGAAAATTACCATCTAACAAATAAATAATAAGGTCTGTTTTTTCTTTATTACTTAGTTTACTAATTGTGTTTTTTACATCTTGTGGATTTAAATGATAACTCAAAACAATTTCACTAAATTCACATGTTTCTATTTCCTCTTTACTTTTTTTATCCACAGAATTTATAACAATTATGTTTTTTTCACCCTTAGGCGCTATTTTAAGAATTTCTTCTTTTACAAGCTCCGAAGTCACCTTTATAACATTTACAGTTAACCATTTTTCTACAACCATATCTGATTTTATCCCTAATTTTTCTTTACATTTTTCATCAACAAGTTCATTAAATAAATCTCCCGTATGACTGTCAACCTTAACAAATATAACTTCCATTCCTTTACTCATTAGTTCCTGCATTTCCTTATAATATTCCTTTGATGATTCTTCGCGTCTTTCCCAAAACCCTGTAGCATGGTAACATATCCCTACATAATCATGAAATATTACTACCTTCTTATCACCATTTCTAAGCGCATATTGCACCCCTTTTACTGCCCCTTGTAGTTCCCCTGCTATTTGCCTTATATTCCTTGCTGATTCGCTCTTCCCTTTGCCACTCTCTATATGTACAACTACATCATTCTTTACAGCTACCACACCATAAGAATACTCTTCTGTAGAGGAATTATAGCTACCATCCACATAAATATGAAGACAATCTTCTGGATAAGTATTATCTTTTTTATCTAATATATTTTCTGCATCACTTAAGAATTTTTTTGCTTCATTAACATCCTCAAAGCTCTTATATTTAACTCCTTTTACACCCTTTACATATTTTAAGCACTCTGCCCAAGTATTGACTATTTTATTTTCTATTTTCTCATGGGTATTAGCATTAAAACCTTCTTTTATTGCATAGACTTTCTTTCCCATTTTATCAAATCTCCTTATTTAAAATCTACTATAAATAAATTATACATCAAATAACAAATTTAGCAATTGCATTTTTTACATAAATTACATTTCCAAAATATATGAGGTTCGTTGGACAAGGCCTCTTAAAAATATTATAATGTATTCATATTACATCAACAAGATTTTGGTTCACCAAGTTAATTGTTGAACATAGTAAATAAATTACAGTAGTACTTTAATAAATATGCGAAAGGATGGTGAATGAGGCAATATCTATGTTCTACTAACTCTATTGTAGGCATAGTAGTTAAATTGCCTCTCTTTTATGAATAAAATTAAAAACAAGTATATTATACTCCCTGTTATTACAGCAATTTTGTCATTGGTATTTCTCATCCTTGTGAGCAATACCCTTAAAGTATCTGCAGATAAGCTATACATAGATTTTCTTAAAGATGCCTCGTCAAAAAGCATTTCAACTGTATACGTAACAACTTCTCCTAAAATTCAAGTTAAACTTAAAGATGGTTCTACTTATAAAACAGACAATCCAAGAACTGATAGTTTCAAAGAAAATTTATTAAAAAGTGGTATAAATGTTTCTGAACAAACTCTAACTAATCCTTATAAAACAGCATCAATCGTAGGTCTTGTAATATCACTAATAGTACTTGGGATTATGACTTTTAAACCTTTAAAGCTAAAGTCCAAAAGCATGTTCTCAGCTACTAATCTTGATGTTGCTGCCGTAGCTGATATAGGTTTTAACTTTGATAATGTAGCAGGTAATGAAGAGGCTAAAGATAGTGTAAAGGATGTAGTGGATTTTCTTAAGAACCCCGAAAAATATTCCGCCTATGGTGCCAGAATGCCAAAAGGAATAATTTTATATGGAGATCCAGGAACGGGTAAAACATTGCTTGCAAAAGCTGTAGCTGGAGAAGCAAATGTACCCTTTTACGCAGTATCGGGCTCTGATTTTGTCCAGATATATGTAGGGGTTGGTGCAGGTAGGATTAGAAGCTTATTTAAAAAAGCAAGAAGTCATGGAAAAGCAGTTATCTTTATTGATGAGATTGACGCTATTGGTAAGAAAAGAGATAATGGCGGAGGTGGTTCTGATGAAAAAGATCAGACACTTAACGCACTACTCACAGAAATGTCTGGTTTTAATGAATCAGAAGGCATAATGATTATTGCAGCAACTAATAGACTCGATATGTTGGACCCAGCTCTACTAAGACCTGGTCGTTTTGATAGGCATATTGAAGTCACATTACCAGATATATCTGCAAGAGAGAAAATTTTAAAACTTCACCTTAAAAATAAACCTATTAACGACATTGATTATTTTCAGTGGGCACACAAAACCTCATATTTTTCAGGTGCAAAGCTAGAAAACTTAGCAAATGAAGCTGCGATTCTTGCCTGCAAAGATAATTCTGTGTTTATTGAAAACGAACATTTAGATAAAGCTTACTCAATAATGCTAGCTGGTTATGAAAAAGTTCATAGAGATTATATTAAAGATGAGGATAGAAGAATTACCGCCTTCCACGAATCAGGACATGCACTAATCTCCTGTAGAGTGTTGCCTAATGATAAAGTATCTAAAGTAACTATAATCCCAACTACTAAAGGTGCAGGCGGCTATACCCTAAGTATTCCCGAAGATAAACTGTATCAAAACAAAGAACATTTAAAGAAAAGAATAATGGTACTTTTAGGTGGTAGAGCAGCCGAAGAAATTATGTTTGGATCGGATCATGTAACTACTGGTGCTTATAATGATTTACAAAGAAGTACAGAACTAGTTACAACCATGGTAACAGAGTACGGTATGGGTGAAGCACTAGGCCTACTTACTATGGATAAGCTAAGTAGCTCAGGCTTTACAAATCAAGAATCAGCCTTTAAAGAATGTAAAAATTTAATTTCAGAATTATATGAAGAGGTTAAACATATGCTAATAGATGAAAAAGAAGCTTTGGAATCTATAACAGATTTGTTAATTCAGAAAGAAACCATATATCATGAAGATTTAACTAATATTATATCTATCAAAAAAAACATTGTTGCTTAAAATCAAACAGACCGCCAAGGTTCTTTCACCTTTGGCGGTCTGTTTAATTATATTCTGATTTAAAAGAAACTAAGAACGATATAATCACTCCTCCAATAAGTCCACCCATATGGGCAAAATTATCAATGTTAGGCAAAGTAATTCCTATAATTACATTTATAAATATAACTGATAAAATGCTTTTTATAAAACCAGTTCCAGTTTTTCCTTTAGACTTAATTGCAAAGACAAGTACCGCTCCTAAGAGTCCAAAGATTGCACCAGAGGCTCCAATAGAAACACTAGGCGAAAACAAATAACTAAATATAGATGAGCATATACCAGAAAGAAAATAAATAACAAGGTACTTTTTCTTTCCATAAACTCTTTCAATCATTGGCCCTATGGCATAAAGTGAATACATATTTATTGCTAAGTGCATAAGTCCTCCATGTAAAAACATAGAAGAAACAAGCCTAAAGTACTGGCCTCCGGCAATTAGCTCATTAACCTTAGCCCCTAGTAGGATTAAAACTCTGGTATCACTACTAAATATGCTCCCTCCTGCATAAACAGAAGTCATATATGCAGTAATTACATACATTATAATATTTATAACTATAAGGCCCATAGTAATAAGTGGTTTATCCTTTAGACTTATTTTTTCTGAAGCGATGTGCAAATTATTATTACTCATCACTGCTGCTAGGTCATTAACTACTTGCATATTTACATTTGGAGTATATTCTACTTTTTTTTCTTTAAGCCCTACCCTAATAGTTGGTTTATCTAATATTTTATTTACCGAAGGTGACCCTTCCTCTTTGTTCTCATTTATTCCGTCTTCATAAAACAGTATATATACATTGTTTTTATCCTCTGGAATATCATATTGCATTAACTCTTGTAATCTCTGCTCAGTCATAAATATTAATCGTTGGTCATCTCCGTTAATATTTTTGCTCACTGTCCAAAGCTCTGAATTTCTATCCACACTTTTTATATCCTCTAATATATACCCATATCGCTGAACAAGACCACTCATAATTATTTTTATATTTTTTTCTTTCATGTTTTTCTCCTAATTCCAGGTATAATTAATTTAGTTGTTACCCCAACTATAGTTAGGGTAACAACTAAATTATTGCCTGTACCACAATATTATTACATTGTAACAAATCTATTTCATAAAACTTAATTGGTATCCTAGTTTTACCTTCATAAAGCACTCTAACTATAGGTCTATCAGGAAAATTTTTATTTTGCTTAATTACATATCCTTCCACTCCGTTGGATAGTCTTAAACAAACACCTAATGGAAATACTGAAAATGTCTGTTTGAAGTTTTTTACTACCTCTTCATCAAATGCATTCCCACAGCCTGCTAAAATTAACTCATAAGCATCTATAGGATTAAATTTTTCTCTATAAGTTCTATCATTGCTGACAGCATCATAAACGTCACAAACACAAATTATTTTTGCAAACTTAGAAATCTGGTGCTTAGCAAGTCCGTAAGGATATCCATAGCCATCGACTCTCTCATGATGCTGTTCCACCGCCTTCAACACTTCTAGAGACATAGAAAAATTTTTTTCCAGCATGTTTTTCCCATAAACGGGGTGTTTCTTAATTTCATCAAATTCACTAACCGTTAATTTCCCTGGTTTAGTTATTATGTCATTGTCTATTTTAGTTTTACCTATATCATGAAGTATTGCACCAATGCTTAATTCCTTTAGTTCACTTTCCTTAAGGTTCATAGAAAGCCCTAAAAAAATCGACATAATTCCAGTATCTATAGAGTGAAGATAAGTATAGTTGTCATAAGTTTGAATGTCATATAAACTTTTATTTACATCACCTAGCTCAATAATGTAATTAACTAAGTCCTCCACAACTGTTAAGGAATCCTTAGTACCTTTTCTATCTCCTAAAGTTACATTCTTCATTATTGTACTCATATTTTTCATGGTTGTTGCTTTTAAATCACTTAATTTTTCATCTTCTATTGATATATCGGCTAATCTATCATCTTCTACATATACATAAAAAACACCTAAGTCTTTAAGTTTTTCGATATATTGATCTGTTAATTTAACTCCCGTTCTTAGCAATATGCTCCCATCATCTGTAAATATATTTCTTCCTAAAATTTCGTCACTTTTTACTCTGTTAATAAATTCAAGCCTCATACCCACCTCTATAAATCTTTTTATTAAATTATACTATTTTTTTTATGTATTTCCAACATATTTATGTATAATTCTACGCTTTTGTTAAATTCAAAACCAATAGTTGTATTTATTTATATTCTTCTTCTTTATCTTTAATCTTTTCATAAACTTCCTTAAGTTCTTGCTTTATAATTTCACATATTTCAATTATGGCTTCGCGAACAACCATATGCTCTGTAGAATACTTAAACTTAACTACCCAGGTTGGATTATATTCATCGTCTACAGCTTCAATAATGTAACCTTTAGATCTAAATTTTTCCTCATTAAAATAATCATAAATTGCTGTAAATTGCCACTCTTCCACATCAGTGTGTGTATCAAAAACCAAGTTAATTAATTCTCCATAATAATTTAACTTGGTAACAAATTCTGCTCCCTCAGAAGTTTCATAGCTTCCCATCTCTCTAATAAATTGATTAGTTTCTTTATCTATTTCCATTAGTACCAATGAAGAAAATTGCATAAAACTCACCATCCCTTATTTCTTATATTTCTTATATTTTTCGCATTCTTTACATATTCCTTTTAAATATACATGACTTTCTGTAAGTGTTATTCCTGTCTTCGCTTTTATTTGCTCTTCTATTTGAGGTATGGGGCAATCTATAACCATTTCCTTATGACATAACTCACAGATAATTATATGTTTGTGAGCATTAATATTCAAAGCATAATTGTACATATTATTACCCAAATCAAATTTATTTAATATCCTTTTGCTTTCTAATAAATCTAGTGTTCTATATATGGTGGACAAATCTATTTTCATGTCATCTTCTTCAAGGATAGCATAAATAAGCTTTGCATTTATTGACTCTTTACTGCAAAGTATAATTTCCAATATGTTTTTTCTTGCTTTAGTAATCTTAATATTATTTTGTTTCAGATATGAAATTACATTCATTTATATCACCTTACTATTTTTTTATATCAATTATAATATACCCCAATATGGTGATAAATACAAGCAATGCTTAGAATTAAAAGTTAGCATCAACTTTTTTTAGTTTAATCACATCTTATACAAAAGGCTTCTACAAAAGTAGAAGCCTTTTAAAAATTCACTAAAGTAGCTTAAGCTACATATAGTAGCTTAAGCTTGATTAAGTAAATTAATTATTTTAGTTCCTTTAGTATTGCTACTAAGTAATTCCACATTCTATCTGTAGATGATATACTTAAATGTTCTTTAGGCGTGTGTACATCATAAATATTAGGACCAAAAGATATTTGGTCAAGTTTTCCTTCAAATTTATCACTAAATAATCCGCATTCAAGGCCAGCATGTATAGCTGATATTTCTGGCATTTTTCCATTAATATCATTATATACTTTTTCTAGCACTGTCCTTATACGTGACTTAGGATTGTATTGCCACTCTGGATAATCCGATTGAAATTCAATTGCTGCACCTACCATTTCTGAAAGTACTATAGTTTCATCACATATTGCTTTCTTTAATGTCTTTACAGAACTCCTTATGGCAGAATCAAATTCCATATTTTCTCCACTGGTAGTAAGAACTCCTATGTTTGTTGAACTTTGAACTAAACCTTCAATTGCCATGCTCATATTTTGAATACCATTTGGAATTAGGAAAAGTAATTGAAGTGCTTTTGTAGCTGTGTCATCAGAAAATGTTTTTTCCACCTTTGGGTCTAATGTTTCCATAACTAAACTAATGTTTGGATCTACATCATTAAACTCATTTTTAAAAGTAGCATTCCACTCTGACAACTTCTTGGTAACTGTTGCTTCATCATCTTTTCTAAACAATATAACAGCATCAGCATCACGAGGAATTGCGTTATTTTTAGCTCCACCAGTTATTGAATTTATTTTAAATCCCATTACTGATTTTAAATCCATAAGGAACCGTCCCATAAGCTTAATAGCGTTGCCCCTGCCTTTATTAATTTCCATGCCAGAGTGCCCGCCATTTAATCCATCAAGTCTTATCACACAATTTACAAAACTTTTATCTGCCTCATCCCAAGTTATAGGAAGTTTAATTTTTTCTCTTACTCCACCTGCACAACTTACTAAAAGTTTTCCTTCTTCTTCTGAATCTATATTTATTAATATTCTTCCATCTAAATTTTTAGGATCTAGCGCGCCAGCTCCACCCATACCTGTTTCTTCCTCCGTTGTTACTAATAACTCTATTGGTGGATGAGGAATATCCACAGATGCAAGTAGTGCAAGACCGAATGCTACTGCAATACCATTGTCAGCACCTAATGTAGTTCCATTAGCCCTCAAAAAATCTCCTTCTACAATAAATTCAATAGGATCTTTTAAAAAATCATGCTTTGCATCTTTGTTTTTCTCGCAAACCATATCCATGTGACCTTGAAGTATTATAATTTCCGATTTTTCATATCCCTTAGTCCCAGGCTTTTTAATTATAATGTTTAATGCCTCATCTTGGATAGCCTTTAAATTATGTTCTTTTGCAAAATTTAAAAGCCAATCACTTATCCCTTTTTCATTTCCAGAACCTCTTGGAATCTTATTCATTTCTTTAAAATATTTAAATGCCTCAACTGATTTTAAATCCTTTAATTTTTCTAACATATTTACCATCCTTCCTTTTAAAAAAGCATCATCCTTAGCCCAAAAATTATTAATACTATTCCTCCAATGTAGTCCGCATATTTCCCTACAACTTCTATCTTTTTTAGATGTTTAGAAATTATAAACGCAATTGTGGATACTACAAGAGTTATACCCCCAATAAACAGTGTATTATTGAATAATAAAACATTTGTTGCATTATTTAACACGGTAAAACCTACAACCATTGCATCTATGCTTACTGATACACCTAAAATAAAATACATCTTAGGTTTTAATAGTGGACACTTTCCATTGTTTTCAAAGCCTTCCTTAATCATAAGCACCCCAACTAAAGCAATAATCATACCACCAATTATGCTTGGCATTGATACTACGTATGTATTAAAGAGAATGCCAAAATAAGCACCTATGTATGAAAATAAAAATTGGAAAAACCCGAAAGAAATAATAAATCCTAGCTTATTTGAAGTTTTAGTTTGATTATTTAAACCTATGCATAAAGCTACTCCAAAAGCGTCTAAAGATAATGCTAAAGCAATTATAAATAATGGGTAGATATCCATAAATGTCCCTTCCAAAATATTACTCTACAATATATTTAGTCTAATTTCTTTATTATTATTCCAATTTTCTATTTCCTCATGTATAGCTTCTCACTTTTCATTATCGATTATTCAAACTATTTTGTCAACCAAGAGCTAATATCCTAACTCTCTATACAACTAATAATTTTATTAATTATTAGTTGTATAGAGAGCATTTTATAGACTATAATATAGAGGAAGTTACTCTAGGAGGTTTTACACAATGCTTTCAATATATAACACCATAGAAAATGGACAATTAATAAAATCCGATGATATAGAGCCCGGTTGTTGGATTAATATGATAGATCCTTCAGACGAAGAATTAATATTTATATCAAAAAAGGCTGATGTGCCTATGAATTTTTTAAAGGCTGCACTAGATGAAGAGGAAACCTCTCGTATTGACATAGAAGATTGCACATTAATTATCCTGGATATTCCCTTTACAGACATGGATGATAACTCACTAACCTATGATACATATCCTATATCTATGATTCACACTGACAAAGTTATCATTACAGTATGTTTAAAAAACAGCAAAATATTGTCAGATTTTACAGAAGGAAAAATAGGTTCCTTTTTCACTTATAAGCGTTCAAGATTCATGCTACAAATATTATATAGAATTGCTAACTATTATCTAATATACCTAAGGCAAATTGATAAGAAAAGCTATATAGTAGAAAAACAACTTCACAAATCCTTAAGAAATAAAGAACTCCTTCAATTACTAGCTTTAGAAAAATCTCTTGTATATTTTTCTACTTCCTTAAAAGGAAATGAACTAACCTTAGAAAAAATGCTTAAACTAGACATTCTTCAAAGGTATGATGACGATAAAGACGTATTAGAGGATGTTATTATTGAAAACAGACAGGCTATAGAGATGTGTACTATTTATAGTAATATTTTAAGTGGTACTATGGGCGCATATGCATCTGTTATATCAAACAACCTAAATATAGTAATGAAATTTTTAGCTGCTATTACTATAGTTATGGCTATACCTAATATGGTTTCTGGATTATTTGGGATGAATGTAACTGGAATACCCTTCGGTGTTACTAGTGCAGGACTAGGCTTTTGGTATGTAGTTGCAATAGTTGGCCTTATTAGTATTTTTGTTGTCTTTTTTCTTAATAAGAAAGACATGTTTTAACTTCATTGATTAAAGGTTAAATTACTTTTATAAATAGAAGAGGAGCGATAGTTTTAAAACTATCGCTCCTCTTCTATTTATATCAAAGCTATTTCTAGTAACATTCTAAGACTCTTCTCCATATAATAATTTAGTAGAAATATTTAAAAGGAGCCCTTTATGTTTTATTGTCCAAAAAATATTTATAATCCTTATCCTCTACAAAGAGGACTGCCCATGACTTCATATTTAAGAGTTCTTCATGCTTCACCTAAATCCCCTGCCGTTGATGTATACATTAATGATATACTAAAAGCTAAAAACCTTGCCTATGCTGATTTCACCGATTATATAGAGGTTATAACTGGAAATTACAATGTGAAAATCTATGCTGCTGGTACTAAAACATCTCCTGTACTTAGTAAAAACATTTTTATTCCGCCAGGAAAAATTTATACAGTTGCAGCTATTGGTTTACTTGCAAACATTGATTTACTTCTTATTCCAGAAACTAAAATTACAGAAACTAACAATATGGCTTACGTTAAATTCGCTCATTTATCACCAAATGCTCCACCTGTTGATATTGTATTACCAGATGGCACAATTCTATTTAAGAATATTAGTTACAAAGAATTCACCGACTATATAAAAGTACCTGCTGGAACCTATATATTAGAAGCTAAACCTACTGGCACCAAAACTACTGTTTTATACGTACCTAATATTAAGCTAAAACCAGGTCGTTTTTATACTGTCTATGCTATAGGTTTAGTTAATGGTACCCCAGGTCTACAAGCACTAATTCCACTTGATGGTAGTTCTTATTTAGATTTATACAAAAATTAGTTGGAATTATATTTAAAAGTATAGACGCTGAAAAGCTTTATACTTTTATTTTTCTTATTGATGTGTTTGCAAGAAAATGTTATAATATTTTTAGTCGCATGTGTATATACACCGGTATATACATATGTAACTGACTTAAATAATAGTAGTTGCACATAATATTATTATAATTTATAATAAATATGATTTTTTTAGGAGGAACCATCATGAAAAAGTTTAAAATTGTTGTAAAAAAAGCCCTCAAAAGATATTTCTTAGATGCCCTAAGTGCTATGGCATTAGGCCTTTTCGCATCCTTAATCATCGGACTAATACTAAGCCAATTATCAAAAGTTCCTGGACTAGCCTTTCTTAAAGAGTTTACAGAAATTATTTCAGCTAAATCACCTGTGGTCGGCGCAGCTATAGGTGTAGCTGTGGCTTGGGGCTTAAAAGTTACTCCTCTCGCAATGTTTTCATCCGCTGCAACTGGTGCTTTCGGGTATATGTATATGGGTGGTGGGCCAGTAGGAGCTTTCATTGCTGCAATAATTGGTGCAGAACTTGGAAACTATGTTTCGGGAAAAACAAAGATTGATATCGTTATTGTTCCCATTGTTACTATTATTACAGGAAGCTTAGCAGGTAAATTTGTTGGACCTTACATATCCGTCTTTATGACAAGCCTTGGCGCAGTAATAAATTCAGCTACAACTCTTATGCCTATTCCTATGGGTATTGCTGTGTCTACGTTAATGGGTCTAACCCTTACTGCTCCAATTAGTAGTGCCGCCATAGCGATATCACTAAAAATGTCCGGTCTTGCAGCTGGTGCTGCTACGGTGGGTTGTAGTGCTCAAATGATAGGCTTTGCTGTTTCTAGTTACAGGGAAAATAAATTCAGTGGTTTATTGTCCCAAGGACTAGGTACCTCAATGCTACAAGTACCTAACATAATAAAACGTCCTCAAGTATGGATACCTCCTACTTTGGCTGGTGCAATTTTAGGTCCTATTTCTACCACCATTTTTGCAATGAAAAATAATTCCATAGGTTCAGGTATGGGTACCAGTGGTCTCGTAGGACAATTTGGAACCCTATCCGTTATGCAAGGAAGCGAATCCACCACTGTAATAGTTTTAAAAATTTTACTATTACACTTTATAGCCCCCGCTATTTTGACTTTGTTTTTTTCAGAAGTGATGAGAAAGAAAGGATGGATAAGAGAAGGTGACTTAAAACTTAAGCTTTAAAATGGTGCCACCCACGTGGCAAGTGGCATCTTTGTGTTTGCCACTTGTCACGTGGGTGGCACCAAAAAAGTAGCTGCAGTTGCAGCTACTTTTTTAATCATATAGATCACTATAAATTATTTTAAACACTTCTAATGCCTCTTCAATTTTATCTTGTAGTAGATGTTTTTTATTTTCTAATTGCTGCGCACCTACTCCAGTAATTTTATATATTTTCTGTGCTTTCTTAGAATCATTCCAATGACCAATGACCAATTTTTCCTTCTCTAACCTTTTTAAAAGAGGATATATTCCGCCTGTACTAGGAACCCAAAGACCATTTGTTCTGTCTCCAATTTTGTGAGATATATCATTCCCATTAGTTTCGCCTAAACTTAGAATATATAGCACGTACAAAGGTAGTAATCCTTTTGTAAATACTTGCCCTACTGCTTCTTTTTCTTTCTTAACTTTTCGAAGCTGTGTAAGTTTTTTCTTATATTCATCATATAGCCTTTTTTCTTCAGCCCTAATGTCTATCTCATTTTCACTACTTTTTATATCATCCATTTTTATTTAAGATTCCTCTATGCAAACCATTCCTACTAAACCTGGCCCACTATGAACTCCTGATACAGGGCTTATATATCCACCAAATTCTATGGAAGTAACGTTTGGATGAGGACGTATACTTTCCATTACTTTTTTAGATTCTTCTAATGCATCGCCGTGCACTATATAAACCTTACACTTCTTTTTATCTAAAATATTATTAGTAAGCTCTACAAGTTTGTTAAGAGATTGTTTTCTACCTCTAACCTTTTCACTGGTAATATACTTACCATCTGTGTCAATTGAAATTATAGGTTTTATGTTTAGAAGCTCAGCTATAGTGCCTGAAACTTTTCCAATTCTTCCACCTCTTTTTAAATACTCTAGAGTTCCTACTACAAAGTACAAGTGGATTCTTTTCTTAATAGAGGGAATAGACGAAACAACTTCTTCAAAAGTCTTTCCTTCTTCTATTAGCCTTCCACATTCTGTTACTATGAGTCCCTCACCAAGGGCAATCGATTGTGAATCACATAGGTGAGTAATGATACTAGGATGATTTTCACTTGTAAGTTTTATAGCATTAAATATACCTGATAATCCTGTAGATAAGGTTACTACTATAGCATGAGTATATCCCTCATCTTCCAATTTTAAAAATAACTCTTCCATATCCTTCATTGATGGTAAAGAGGATGTAGGAACTTCTTTTTCCATGTTACTATAAACTTCTTGTGATGTAATATTTACATTATCAAGATATTCTCTATCAGAATAGATAATCCTAAAGGGTAGTACATTTATATTATATTTTTCTATGGTTTCTTTATTTAAATCGCTTGTAGTATCTGTTATTAAAGCTATTTTACTCAAATTAACTCCTCCTATATTACATTATGTTATTATTGTATCACTATAACGTTTATGTATCAATAGTGATACATCTATAACCACTTATATTTAATTTATCCAAATAATAATAAATAATACATAACGCCTGTAGATTTATTATTAATTGGGACGGTTAACAACTAATTCATCTAATTTAACTAAATAAAAAGAAACAGATACAAATTAAATTTGTCCCTGTTTCTTTTTATACTTACATATTAGTGTTTTTCTTAAAAAATTTCATTATCATCTATAATTGGTAAACTGTCTAAATTATTGGACCTATTTCCATCAGGTAAACTTTTTAAAAATTCTTCACCTTTTTTTGAAGTCGAGGTAGAAACTCCACTAATACTTCCTTGCTTAGCCATCATTACAGCTTGTTCTTTTGAAACAATATCTCCATTTTCAAATTCATAAGCTGTGATTTCTCCTCCATTGTCCTTAACTACTCTAGTAATAATATGAGCTGAGTTTTCTTTTTTATTCAAAATAACACTGCCTTTCACACTAAATTAAATATGTTATAAAATCGAAGTATAATAACATATAAAATATAGTCTTACCAATTTTATAATTATTATGAGAAATATTTATATGTATTATTAATAATACTATTATACTATACAGGTTTTATTAGCTAAGTTAAATTGAGTTGTTATTTTTAAAAAAATAAAAGCTATATGAGACAATATATTGTCTCATATAGCTTCTAACTTTTCATACTAAATTTAAAAATTTTTAGATTCTATTTCTAAAAGCATTTTATCATCATATTTTTTACTTCCCATAAGTTTGAAGATAATATCCGCTTTTCTAAAGCCTTTATCATCTAACTTATATTGCTTGAAAAGTCTTATAATCACACCCTTATTTATATTAAGAAGTGATACTAATTCCTCAATATTATAAAATTCATTTATTAAAATATCCCCAAGTTTCTTCTGCATATCGAGTTTATATTCTAAATCTAATCTTCTATTTTTATGAGGTCCAAACTTTCCTCTATGATGCTTTGAACAAAGGTATCTAAAGTTAAGTGGAAATTCTATGCCTCCATTACTTTTATAAACTATATGATGTTTATCAGCTGGACTTCCACAGATTTCACACTTTAACAATAATTTTTCCTGCATACATTAAAATTTAAAGTCTTTGAATTTATCTTTAAATAAATCTCCTAAAGTCATGCCTTCTTCATTTTGATTGAATTTTTCTAAATCTCCAAAACCTTTATCAGCTGCTTCCTTAATACTTAAGCTTATTCTTCTATCTTTTTCATTTATATCACCAATTTTAACTTTTACAACATCTCCAGCTTTTAATACATCAGAGATGTTTGCTATACGGTCTTCTGATATTTCTGAAATATGAACTAAGCCTTCTACTCCTGATGCAAGTTGAACAAAAGCACCGAAATCCATTATTTTTACAACAGTTCCATCTACTATATCATTAGGCTTATATTTGCTTGATATATTATTCCAGGGATTTCCTTCCTCTGCTTTAAATCCTAGAGATATTCTTCCTTTTTCTTTATCAAAATCTAAAACCTTAACTTCTACTTCTTCTCCAACAGATACTATCTCTGACGGATCTTGAACTCTTTTCCAAGATAAATCTGAAACATGAATAAGACCATCAATGCCACCTAAATCTACAAAAGCACCAAATTTAGCAAGTCTTGTTACAACGCCTGTTTTCTTTTCACCCTTTTTAAGTTCATTCCAAACTATATCTTTTTTTACTTCATTTTCAGCTTTTTCTATTACTTTTCTAGATAAAACTATATTCTTCTTTTCTAGATCTAATTCAATTATTTTAACTTCTAGTATTTTTCCTTTAAAGTCTTGTAGATTTTCTATATAAGCATCTGACATTTGTGATGCAGGTATAAATGCTCTAACTCCTTTAATATAAGCTGTAGCTCCACCTTTAACTATGTCACTAACTGTTACTTCTAAAGTTTTGTTTTCATCTAATATTTCTTTAAATTCATCCCAAACTTTAACATTATCTGCTCTTTTTTTAGATAAAAGAACATTACCTTCTCCGTCATTAATTTTCATTATGTAGACGAAAATTTCATCATCAACCTTTACAACATCTATAGGATTTATCTCTTTTTCATTTGATATTTCCTCTTTTGTTATAACTCCATCTGTCATATAACCTATGTTTACATGAACTTCCTCTTCATTTACAGAAATTACAGTTCCACGTACAATGTCCCCACTGTTGATCTTCACCATAGATTCTTCTATATTACCCATTACATCATTCATTGAAACTTCTTCTTTATTATCTGTTGTCATATACATACTCTCCTTCTATTGCGTAATTATTATTAAAACTAGGTTTGGTTTATTATAAACTTAGACGTAAAACCAGTATCCTTTTAGGGTAATGGATGTAAGCCTTGGTTTAATTTTAAATAGTAGTTTTTGTGATAGATAACAAAATAATACAGAGTTTTGAAATAGCAATACTTTTGCCACTCTTGACTGTCTTATCTATATTATGTTGTTTAAGCACATTTAATACTATTTGATTCTTTTTTATAGGTTACTTAAATTACTCACCATTCCTATTATATATTAAAACGCGCCATAATTAAACCTTAAGTACTAAATTAGTGTAATTAAATGATAATTAATAGGTACTATTAACATTTATTTGAAAAATGGCACTGATTTAATGGGCATAGTTAACATTTTTTTCAATTACTATAAAAAAATTGCATAGTATTTTATTACCATACAATCTTTATAGTTATTAATTTTCTTTTCTATTCCTTAAAAACTATGTTATTATCTTGTATAGATTTTACAATTGCTAATGATTCTAATCTAACTCCCTGATTTTCTATACGAGTTCTCCCATCTTGAAATGCTTTTTCAATTACAATTCCCACCCCAACTGCGTGGGCTCCAGCCTGACGTGAAATTTCTATAAGTCCTAGTGCTGCATTCCCGTTTGCTAAAAAATCATCAATTATCAAAATTTTATCTTCTGCTTTTATGTACTTTTTACTGGTTCTTATTTTATAATTCTTGTTTTTCGTAAAGGAAAACACATCAGTTTCATAAGTATCTCCATCTAAATTAGCTGCTTCATGTTTTTTTGCAAAAACCACAGGAACGTTACCAAAGTATTGAGCCGCAATACATGCTATTCCTATACCTGATGCTTCAACTGTAAGTATCTTTGTGATTTCCACGTTTTTGAATCTTTCCTTAAATTCCTTCCCAATTTCATTAAATAGCTCTATGTCAATTTGATGATTCAAAAAACTATCAACTTTTAAGATTTGAGCACTAAAAAACCCCCTAAATAAATAGGGAGTTTATAATAAAAATCATTAATAAAAATAACTATTCACTCAGTTATTTTATTTTTTTATTAAAACACCCATAGTCAAGTATTTTACGGCTACTTAGTAGAAACGCTTAGTCCATATTTCTAAGCATATATGAGTTTACGAATATTAAGTTTTACATACCTTACTAACTGTTCGTGTTTAATTTCATTATAGTAATACTATAACACTTTTTCTACTATATCAACAAATTTTTTCGCTAAAACATCATTTTTTTTACTATTTAGACTATAACCGCAAAAAATGTACTAGACAATTATCCAGTACACTTTTCAATATGAAGATTAATTATAATTTAATACTAACAGAAGGTGTGGTCCAAATTTCTTTAGCATAACGCTTTATAGTGTTGTCACTTGAAAATATACCTGAGTTAGCTATATTAGTAATTGACATTTGTTGCCATATAGATTTTTGCCTATATAATCTATCAATTTCGCTTTGAGCATTTACATAAGCATCAAAATCTCTAAGTACAAAAAACTCATCATTGTTGCATAGTAAACTATCATATATACTCATGAATTCCATTCTTGGAGTTCCTAAAAATCCATTTATGGTTTGATCTACTATGTTCTTTAATCTTTCATCGCTATTATAAACATCATTAGCCTTATAATTTCTATTCTTATAATATTCTATTACCTCTTCTGAGGTTAACCCGAATAATACAATATTTTCTTTTCCCACCGCTTCAAATATTTCTACGTTAGCACCGTCTAAAGTTGCTACCGTTATAGCCCCATTCATCATGAATTTCATATTTCCAGTCCCTGAGGCTTCCTTAGATGCAGTAGAAATCTGCTCACTAACATCAGCACTAGGAATAACTTTCTCCGCTAATGAAACTCCATAGTTTTCAAGAAATACTATTTTAAGTTTATCTTTAGCTATAGGATCATTATTTATCTTATTTGCTAAAGTATTAATAAGTTTAATAGTTTGCTTTGCTATATAATAACTTGGAGATGCTTTCGCACCAAACATAAAAGTTCTTGGAACTATATCTAGATTACGATTTTCGCGAAGCTGGTTATATAGATGCATTATATTAAATACATTTAAAAGCTGTCTTTTATATGCATGCAGCCTTTTTACCTGAACATCAAATATAGAACTAGGATCCACTGAAATTCCGCTACTAGATAATAAAAAATTCGAAAAATTTATCTTGTTATTTATTTTTATGTCATATGCTTTGTCTTGAAAAGCACTATCTTTTGTATAATCCATTAATTTAATAAGGTTATTGGGAGACTTTATCCACTTGTCGCCTATAGTTTCTGTTATAAGCTTTGATAACTCTTGGTTTGAATTTAATAGCCATCGTCTATGTGTTATTCCATTAGTCTTATTATTAAATTTTTCTGGATAGAATTCATAAAACTCCACCAATTCTTGGTGCTTTAGAAGTTCTGTGTGAAGTTTTGCAACTCCATTAACAGAATGGCTTCCCACAATAGCAAGATATGCCATCCTTATATATCCACCATGTATAATAGATAATTTGTTCACTTTATCCCAATCCCCATTGTACCTATGATAAACTTCATTACAAAAGCGCCTATTTATTTCTTCTATAATCATATAGGAACGTGGAAGTAATTTTTTAAACATTTCTACAGGCCATTTCTCTAGAGCCTCTGACATAATTGTATGGTTAGTATATGCCATAGTTTTAGTTGTAACCTCCCATGCATCGTCCCAATACATATTTTCTTCATCCATTAAAAGTCTCATTAGTTCAGCCACAGCTACTGCTGGGTGAGTATCATTTATCTGTACGGCCACATGTTTGTGAAACTCCTTAATAGGAAGTCGCGTCTTTTTATAACTTTTTAAAATACTTTGAAGGCCAGCACTTACAAAAAAATACTCTTGTTTGAGTCTTAGTAATTTACCTTTTTCGTAGCTATCATCTGGATATAAAATTTGCGAAATAGCCTCTGCTGAATACTTATCCTCACCTGCTTTTGCATAATTCCCTTGACTAAAGGAAGAAAAATCAAAATCTTCTTCCATAGTTTCTGCACTCCAAAGCCTTAAGGTATTTACCGTATTATTATCATACCCTTTTATTGGGGTATCATAAGGTACCGCTCTTACAGATTCATAATTTTCATGGATAACTTTCATTTTTCCATCTTGTTCCAATAAATACACATTCCCTGAGAACCTTACTTCTACAGCCTTATTTTCTTTTCTTATTTCCCATACATTTCCGTTTTTTAGCCAATTATCAGGTACTTCCACTTGATAACCATCTTCTATATTTTGCTTAAATAATCCATACTTATACCTTATACCGCAACCATGACCTGGTATCTGAGTAGATGCCATGGAGTCTAAAAAACAAGCTGCCAGCCTCCCAAGCCCTCCATTACCAAGGCCTGCATCCACTTCTATATTCTCCATATCTTTTAAACTAATTCCTAGCTCACTAAGTGCCTTTTCACATATATCCTTTATACCCAAATTAACTAAATTACTATTTAATAATTTACCAATTAAGAATTCCATAGAAAAATAATACACTTGTTTCCCTTTATTTTTTCCATATTCCTTATTGCTTTCAATCCAGGGTTTAGAAAAATAATCTTTAATTAATGCTCCTAAAGCAAAGTATTGATGTAGCGTAGATGCATCTCCAGCCTCTTCTGCGAACATATTTTGTAATTTTTTTATATAATCTACTTTAAATATTTTTTTATCGATAACCACAACATTCACCACCTAGTAATTTTGTAATTTAAAATGCATAAAAACTTATTTTTTTATATTATTATATAAATTCATATAGTTTTTAGCTGAATTTTCCCAACTATTGTTTGAAAGCATGGCGCTTTGAACTAATTTATCCCATGATTCTTTGTCATTATATAAATCTAGAGCCTTATTTATGGCCTCTAATAAATCATCACTACTATAATTTGTGAAAGAAAAACCATTTCCAGTACCAGTATATTTATTATATGGAATAATTGTGTCTTTTAATCCTCCAGTTTCTCGAACAATTGGAATGCTTCCATACTTAAGTGCTATAAGTTGACCAATGCCACAAGGTTCAAATAGTGATGGCATCAAAAACATATCAGAAGCAGCATATATTTGTTGTGCTAAACTCTCATCAAAAACAATGTTTGTTGATATCCTACTTGGGTATATTGAAGCATAATGTTGAAAAATATCTTCATAATATCTATCCCCATTGCCAAGAAGCACTATTTGAATAGGAAGGCTAAGTAATTCTTGGAGCTTAAGCACAATTAAATCTAAACCCTTTTGCTTTACGAGTCTAGTTATAATACCAATCATTGGTATGTCTTTATTTACTGTAAAACATAATTTCTCTTGAAGCTTCAATTTATTTTTCACTTTCTGAGCTCTACTTTTCACATCATAATTACAGAAGATTTTTTTATCAATTTTAGGATCATATAGTTCATAGTCTATACCATTTACTATACCATATAAACTTTCGGATTTTAAGGATAATAATCCATCTAATGATTCACCATAAAAAGGCGTCTGTATTTCCTCTGAATAAGTCTTACTCACAGTAGTTACTGCATCTGCATAAACAATGCCACCCTTCATGAAGGATACAGAATCATAAAATTTCAGAGCTTCATCTGAAAAATATTTGTCATCTAAGTTTAATAACTCGCCTAATATTTCTTTCGAGAATATTCCTTGATACTTTAAATTATGTATAGTAAAGACACTTTTAATTTTATTGTACCTTTCGTCTTCACTATAGTGTTCTTTAAGTAGTGCTGGGACAATTCCACAATGCCAATCATTGCAATGAATAATATCTGGTACAAAATCTCCCATATATTTTATAGCTTCTAATATTGCTTTTGAAAAATAAGAAAATCTCTCTCCATCATCATAACATCCATATGTTTCATATCTTTTAAAATAATCTTCATTATCCACAAAATAATAAGGTATACCATCATATGTCAAATATTGTAGTCCACAGTATTGATTTCTCCATCCTACTGTCACATTGAAGCTAGCAATAGTTTCCATGCAATTTTTAAATTGTAATGGAATGCTACTATATTTAGGTATAATTACCCTTGCATCAATTCCAATTTTTCTTAAGGCTTTAGGTAGTGCGTATGCTACATCCCCCAGTCCTCCTGTTTTTATAAAAGGATAAGCCTCAGAAGCTACAAATAATACTTTCATACTAAACCTCCCTTAATTTTATTAATTATTATAAATGAGCCTTTTTTTCTATTACAACTGGGAACTCTACAGCTCCCTTTAACACAGTATTTTCACTTAAAATTGTATTTTTATCAATAATAACATTGGTTAGTTTACAACCTTTTTTAATTACACAATTTTGAAAAATTATGCAATTTCTTATTTCTACGCCTTCTTGCACTATTACCCTTCTTGAAATTACACTATTCTCGATATCTCCTTTCAAAATACATCCATTAGAAATCAAGGAATTATTAACATTGGATCCATCAAAATATTTTGTAGGAGCCTCATCCTTAACTTTAGTATAAATTAACCCATGGCTAAAAAATAATTCCTTTGTTACTTTAGCATTTAGCATATCCATGCTGATTTTATAGTAATTTTTTATAGAGTTTACACATTGGAGGTACCCTTTAAACTCATATGCATTTACATTATATTCTTTAACACTATCGTATATTGCAGTTTTTATTGAACTATGAGACCCCGTCTGAACGCTTTTGTTTATAATACTTATTAGAGTGGATTTTTTCATTATAAACATTTCCATAGATATATTTAGTTTATCCTCCGCTCCCTTGTTTCTACCAATACTTAGAACTTTGTTTTCCTCATCGACATATAAAGTACTAGCATCTAAATAATGTTTCTTACCATTATTGGTTTTTTTGTATAATAATGTTATATCAGATCCGGATTCCTCATGATACTTAGCTGCCGCATTGTAATCAATGTTGCAAATCATATACGAAGAAGATATAATTACGTAATCTTGCTTTGTTCTATAAATGTATTCCATATTATCACTTAATGCATTTATATCCATTGTAAGTGAGTTTTCAGAGGTAAAATTGAATAAAAATAAACCATTTATTTTTCTATCTAAATCCCAAGGTTTACCTGAACCTAAATGGTCCACTAAAGACCTAGATTTTGTATTAGTAAATATACCTATATTATAAATACCTGAATTAACCATATTTGAAAGTACGAAATCAATAACTCTGTACCTTCCACCTATAGGTATGGATGCTATAGGCCTTGTTTTTGTAAGACTTTTAATATTATCTTCTTCCTCGTTTAACATTAATATTCCTATATAATTATTAAGCATACTATCACCCCGCTAATTTTATAATTTAGTTAGTTAATATCTTAGAATCAGCTTTAATCTCTTTTCCTTCTTCTATAACAATAATATCTTCTCCATTACCAATACAAGAATTACGTCTTATAGTAACATTACTTCCTATAATAGCCTTATCTATTACCACATTATTTCCTATTTTAGTATTAGGTAAAATAACTGAATTAGTTATCTTAGTGTTTTTACCTACATGCACTCCATGAAAAAGCACACAATTATTTACTTCTCCAAAAACAGTACAACCCTCATTGAGCATTACGTTATTAATTTTAGCCTGAGGCCCTATATATTGTGGCGGTAAGATTGGATTAACTGAATATATTCTCCACTTAGTATCATATATATTGAGCTCATTATCATCAATTAACATGTCCATATTAGCTGCCCAAAAACTTTCAATAGTACCTACATCTCTCCAATATCCTTTAAAATGATATGCATATAGCTTTTGATTATTCTTTATCATTTTTGGTATTATGTTTTTCCCAAAGTCATTACTGGAATTTTTATCAAGGTTGTCCTCTTTTAATAATTGTTTAAGAGCAGCCCAGTTAAATATATAAACTCCCATAGATGCTAAATTACTTTTAGGTTTTGATGGTTTTTCATCAAATTCATAGATACTATCGTCTTTTCGAGTATTCATCATTCCAAATCTATAAGCCTCTTCTAGAGGTACTTCTAGTACAGCAATAGTAACATCAGCACCTTTTTCTTTATGATAATCTAACATTTTCGTATAGTCCATTTTGTAAATATGGTCTCCTGATAAAATAAGCACATATTCTGGATCATAACTATCGATATAATTTGTGTTTTGATAAATAGCATCTGCTGTGCCATTATACCAATTCCCCCCATCTTCACTTTGGTAAGGGGCAAGCATGCTAACTCCTCCATTTCTACGGTCTAAATCCCATGGTGTACCTATTCCAATATGGGCATTTAAAGCCAATGGTTGATACTGAGTAAGAACTCCTACAGTGTCTATATCGGAGTGGGAACAATTACTTAAAGAAAAATCTATAATTCTATACTTTCCTCCAAAGGGAACTGCAGGTTTCGCAATCATTTTTGTTAATTGTTTGAGTCTTGATCCTTGACCACCTGCCAATATCATAGCTATTAATTCTTTTTTTATCATGTTAGTTTTCTCCTTTCTACCACTGTACTGATGTAGCCTACTTACTAGTAGTTTTTTAAATATTTTAAAGATTGTGTTATCCTAATTTTTGAAAATTAAATTTAATTAAATTTCATTTGTTAGAATATTTTATTATATGGTTAAATTATACCATATAAATGGATAAAAATCATAATAAAATGAAAAATATGTAATTCATTTTAATATATATTCTGCTATAAAATCCTTTTATAAAAAAAAGACTTCTGAAGTAATATAAATTTTCTTCTGAGGTCTTTATTGATTTTCTATTCTTATGTTTTACAAAAGTACGGCAATTGCTAATTAGGAATGTCCATTCCATAAAATATTTCCGTCATTTCTTTTTCCAACTTCTGTATAATATCACATCTTTCATCTTGGCTTAAGTCTTCCTCTTTAATCTCAAACAGATAATTAGGAAGCTCTAGTTCGTTTAATTTCATTTTTGTATGAAATATATTAGATTGATATATATTCATATCAATTAAGCTGTATCTATCTTTAGTTTCTTTAGCAATGTAATTTTGGATGGAACTAATCTTATGATCTATAAAGTGTTTTTTACCATCCATATCTCTAGTAAAACCTCTAACCCTGTAATCTATAGTAATAATATCCGAATCAAAACTAGCTATTAAGTGATTTAGAGCCTTTAATGGTGATATAGTCCCACAAGTTGCTACATCTATATCTACTCTAAAAGTACTTATATCATTTTGAGGGTGACTTTCAGGATAAGTATGTACTGTTACATGACTTTTATCTAAATGCCCCACAATATTTTCACGAATTGGTGTTAAAATCCCTCTATTACAAGAACAATCTACTAGGTACAAAGGTATTTCTTCCTCTGAAATCAGTAATGTTACGCTTGCTCCTTGAGGATCATAGTCTTGTTTTGCAATATTAAGTACACTGGCCCCTATTATTTCAGTAACATCAGTAAGAATTTTTGTTAGTCTCTCTGCATTATATTGTTCATCAATATATTCTATATATTTTTTTCTATCTTCCTCTGTTTTTGTATAGCAAACATCATAAATATTAAAACTTAATGACTTTGTTAAATTATTGAATCCATATAGCTTTAATTTGTCTTTATCGTTTTTATCCAACTTAATTCCCCATTCCTTTTAGAATATTTCCAGAAAAATTATATAACTTATAACTTCGTTATCATACCATAAATTTATTATACATAACTATTTTATACAATTAACTACTTGAAGTATATACTTTTTACCATTATAATCAACTATAATAGAAATTCTTAAATAAGTTATTATTATTATTAACTTAATGATTGGATAAGAATAAGTATAAGTATAGCACTTATATTCTATCACAAATATATATTATTTAATCGGGGGGTATTAATACAATGAATAAAAAATTAAAAGTTGGTTTATTAGGTGGAACTGGGTTTGTTGGTCAGCGTCTTATTACGCTTCTTCATGATCACCCATATTTTGAAATAGCTGTTATTGCTGCTAGTGAGAACTCTGTGGGTAAAACTTATTATGAAGTAGTAAAAAATAGATGGAAACTAGACGTACCTATGCCTGAAAGTGTTGAAAATATAGTAATAAAAAATGTAAATCAAGTAGAGGAAATAAGTAGCGAAGTGGACTTAGTCTTTTGTGCAGTTAATATGCCTGCAAATGAAATAAGAGAAATAGAAGAAAGATATGCAAAAGCAGAAACTCCAGTGATATCAAATAATTCTGCACATCGCGGATATTCTGATGTTCCAATGATAATTCCAGAAATAAATGCTGATCATTTAGAATTGATTCACGTACAACGTAAGCGTTTAGGAACTAAAAGGGGATTTATCGTTGCTAAGCCTAACTGCTCAATTCAAAGTTATGTTCCAGCTATAAATGCACTTATGGAATATAAACCTACAAAGATATCAGTTTGTACTTACCAAGCAATATCAGGCTCTGGAAAGATATTTTCAGATTGGCCAGAAATCATGGATAATGTTATACCTTATATCGGTGGCGAAGAAGAAAAAAGCGAGCAAGAACCTATGAAAATTTGGGGACATATAGAAAACAATAAGATAGTTAATGCCGTGGAGCCTATAATCTCTGCTCAATGTATTCGCGTGCCTGTGTCAGATGGCCACTTAGCTGCAGTTTCTGTTTCCTTTGAAACTAAACCAACTAAAGAAGCTATTTTAGAACATTGGGCAAATTTCAAAGGCAAGCCTCAACTTTTAAAACTTCCAAATGCTCCTGAGCAATTTCTAACTTACTTCGAGGAAAATGATAGACCTCAAACTAAACTAGATAGAAATATTGAAAAAGGCATGGGAGTAACAATTGGAAGACTACGCGCAGATACTTTATTTGACTATAAATTTGTATGCCTATCTCACAATACACTACGTGGGGCAGCTGGCGGTGCAGTACTTACAGCTGAGCTTTTATTAGCTGAAGGGTATCTTTATAAGAACGGGGACAGTTAACAACTGTTTATCATGTTATGTTATAAAACGAGCTAAAATATTCTGATAAAACTACAAAATCTTTTTTATTTCCTATGGAAATAAAAAAGATTTTTCACTAATATTGAGAAGGAATAGGGATAGAGACGTTTAACAACTAATTATCTTTGCCACACCCCCTAATTTTATATAGAATTTTAAAATTCTTCACTTTTAAATGCATTTGTTTTAGTCTATTCATCTTATAAAATAACTTTTTATATGCTTGTCCAATTTTTATTTAACATAAGTTAATCGTATTTTTATCTATTTGTTTTTTTAGGATTTGCAACATTTTTAATTATTAGCAAGAGTAAATTTTAATAAAATCTGTGATAAAATCTTCATATTTAGTTTCTGAATTAATTAATTCTATACCAATAGAACTTAATTTTGATATTCTACCCTGTGTAATATTTCCTAATATGCCACAGATATCGCTAGCGCTTAAATTGCAGAGACTCTTCATTAAAACAACAGTTAATGCTCTTGCTGCTACAAGCTTCCTACTGTATTTTATGTGTAGAAGAACCTTTGGTATACTCATTTTGGAGGCTATAAATTCAATTATATCTTCAGTTTTAAAATTTCTTATAATTATTTTCCTCTCACTTATATACTTGGATTTCTCATATTCAAATTCAATTTCATTTTTTATTTTTTCATTGTTGCATCCCAAAATCCCTCTACAGTAATTTCTTCTTGCGTCTTTAAGTCTATTACCAAAAAAGCCCATAACAAAGTCATAATCAATTATTTTGAAATGATCTCGTTTTTTCCCAATGTATATTCCTAAACTAGAAAAAGCATATTCCTCAGGACAATCTTTAAATTCACTCATATCCTTTGGATTATTATGTATATACAATGATACTGTCTTAAGGTATCTGTTATCCTTTATTATTTTACTTTTGAATCTATTTTTAAAAAGGTGTCCCTCTCTTTTGTACTTTTTATTGAAGTACATTGCATAAGAAAAATTTATTCCATGCATGACTTTTGATATATCTGCGCCATTAACATCAATTAATAAATGTGCATGATTATCCATAAGGCAGTACCCGTAGATTTTAACACCATAGAGTTCTTTATATTTCTTTATAAGAGATAGATACTTTTTCTTATCATCATCATCCCTAAATAAACTTACTTCAGTTATGCTTTTGCACATTATATGATATATAGCGTCCCCTGCTTTTACTCTTGCCCTTCTTGCCATAGTAAACACCTCTTTACATAGATTTTCCTTTAAAGTATTTCCTATGTAATGAAATGATATTCATATTCTTAGATATTAGTTTTAAAAGTTGTTAACTGTCCCCGCCCTAACCCCCCACTATTTTAATTATATATATACTCATTATTCTCCCCCTCAATTTGTTCTATTTTATTTACTTTAATTATTGGAATTACATTAATTTCTCCATATTTATTATCTCTATATTCATGCTGCTCCAATGTACCCTCTATATTTACCCAAGTGCCCTCAGTTAATACTTCTGCCTTTGAAGAATTACACAAAAGTCCCACTAGCTGTGCATCTGCGCTGCAACAACTTACTAGAATTCTAGACAATATAAATTCATCTTTGTTAAGTCTGTTTTGTTTATATATGAAACCCTTCATTTTAATAGATCTGCCAACATAATTATATGGCTTTCCATATATATTCTCATAAAAATTCATAAAATTTTCGCTAGTCATATCTATAGTTTCACCTTTTACTATTGCCACACTGTCTAAGGGTTCCTCTAACAACAGATAATCGTCGTCAACTAAATGACTGTATTCATCATCATTATGCTCACATAGCTCTGTTCCATCATCTAAAGTTATATGTTTATGCTTCAATGTATTTATTTTAAGTTGTGAAGTTAGTGAAAATCCTTTATTCATTACATTATAAGTACTCAATCCTTCAGATTTAAATAGAAATCCTAAAGTAAGTGGAATTAAAAACATAATAAACCCACTCTTTAACTTCTTATTTTTTCTAACACTAATAATATTTTTTCCTTGAAAAATAGTCAGAACAATAAAAAAATATAATGCGAACTTTGCGTACTTAACCATTTTTGGATGTACATATAAATTTATTTTATTTGAACTTATAATCATATAAAAATAATAAGTAAAACCCACGAGTATAAAAAACCATATTAATTCATTCAAATTTAACTTTCTTTTCACTCTTTCCCTCCTTGAATGACTCTGTAAATAGATACCTGTTATTTATTGTTACAAACTAAATCCCTTGCTTAGAAGCTCGATAGGAAATATATTTGCTATTACTGCTAATATAAAACAAATTGCAATTATAAGGAAAATAAGTTTAGCTACAAAATTTATTTTAAAACTTCCACAAAGCATAATGGTATTTTTTATATCTATCATAGGACCTAATATTAAAAATCCTAAAATTGAACCAGTAGTAAATTGGCCTAAAAAACTTCTAGCAATAAATGCATCTGTTTCTGAACAAACTGATAAAACAAAAGCTAATACCATCATTACTATTATGGATGATAAAACACCGCCACCTATTGATAAAATAAATTCCTTTGGTATAAAAACTTGCATACATGTAGATAGGAACACTCCCATTATAAAAAATCTACCTATGTCATAAAACTCTGCGCTTGTATGCGAAATTATATCCTGTATATTTCTTATAAACCTATTGCCTGCATTACTGTGATTATGATCATGTCCACAAGAACAACCAGCTTGATTTTCCTCTAAATGACTATGCTTATTTTTGATGATTTTTATATTTTTAGGATTTTGTACAATATGGTGTCCAGAATTATGCTCAGCCACAATTATATTATTTTTAGACCTTTTGACTTTTTTCACTTTAAACGGGCTATCTTTATGGAGTAACCCTATAAGAACACCTATTGTTATAGCACCAATCATACCAAACATAGCTCTTGCTATTACCATATATGACATTCCCATAAAAGCATAGTGTGTTGATAATAAAACCACTGGGTTCATTATCGGTACAGACAACATAAATGTAACCGCAATACTTAGAGGTACCCCTTTTTTAATAAGTCTTCTAGTTATAGGAACGATAGCACATTCACACACTGGAAAAACAAGACCAACTAGAGAAGCAATAAATACTCCTAGAAATTTGTTCTTAGGAATTATTCTTGTAATTGTTTCCTCTGATACAAATATTTGAATTATAGACGAAGCTAATGCTCCAATTAAAATAAAGGGGATACCTTCAAGTATTATACTAAGAAAAATAGTAGCAAAATCATTAACAACCCTTGAATCTAATTTAATAATATATGTATTATTTATAAAATACATACCCAATAATAAGATAATGATGATACCTAGTGTTTTTATTAAAATAATCTCACCATCATAAGTTCTTTTATTTTCCTGCATTAGTGTTCAACCCCTCGCTAATAATATTTATACATTCTAAACCATTATATTATCTAAGGTCTCTTACTATGACACTTGCATGATAATGAACAGGAAAATAAAAATTGTCCACACTAAAACCAAAATTTTCGGCTCTAGTGTGGACAATTCTGTTTATAACTTTATTGGTTGTTTACCTTAACCTAGCCTGCAAAAACATAGTTTTCATACCAATTTCTGAGAACTTAGCTTCGTACTCTGTAACTATGTTCTCTTTAAAATCACTTTTGTGGAGATCATAGGTTGAAAATAATATTTCAAATCCACATTCTTTAAAGTATTCTACCGATTCTTCAAATAACTCTGTATTATCTGTTTTAAACCAAACTTCAGATCCAGGCTTCAAGAATTTTTTATAATTAGTTAAGAATTTAGTGTGAGTTAATCTTCTTTTATTATGCCTTTCTTTTGGCCAAGGATTACAGAAGTTTATATAGATTCTACTTATCTCATCTTTTTCAAACACATCATCAATGAGCATTATGTTTAGTGGCATAAGTTTTACATTTACCTCTTCTGAATCTTCAATTTCTCTTACATTTAATACTTTTCTAAGGGCAAATACAAGTACCTCATCTTTTAAATCTATACCTATAAAATTAGTATTTTGATTTTGCTTAGACTTCTCTGATATAAATCCACCTTTTCCGCAGCCTAGTTCTAAATGTATTTCATTATTATTATTAAATATTTCATTCCATTTTCCTTTATGAGCATATTGATCTGTTATAACAATCTGGCTAGATTCTAGCTCTGGTCTAGCCCAATACTTTTTTCTTAGGCGCATATAATTCTCTCCTTGTATTATAAAAATTAATTTTGTGAAATTTACTTTTTTATTATATCACAGGATTGCTTCTAAATAAACTTTATCCTTTAATATAATAAGCATTAGTTGTTAACTGTCCCTTGCTTTACCCGCCTTAAATGAACCTTTGAACACTTCTATCTTTTTTCATTTTATAGACTGAAATTAAAAAAAATGTAATTGCAAAAGCTAATAATATTAATATATCACCTAATACATCACTAAACTGTGCTCCTTCTTGAAGTTTCTTTATAGCCCCTAACGCCCAACTTTGCGGAATAAAATCTGATAGTTTTTGAAGAAATGGTGGCATTATAGAAACTGGCCATAAGCAACCACCTAACATACAAGAAGGAGTAATAATTAAGGTAGAGAGACTACCCGCAGATGAAGTAGACTTAGAAAATACAACTATTAGAAGCCCTATTGATACAGCAACAGTTCCAAAGCTCATTAATATAATTAATAACTGCATTGCCGGTATATAAGTGTTGTATTTTAAAATCACGGTAGCTAAAAACAGAACTACAGATATTTGAATAAATACAATAAATAAATTCACTATTACATTCCCCATCATATACTGTTTTGAACTTACAGGCGAACTACATATCCTATGATAGGTCCTTTCTCTCTTTTCTTTGAGAATTAATGTGGAGGTTGTACTTGCACCTATTAACATTACCAAAATAAATAGTCCCATTGTACTTTGAGTTGTTCCCTGTCCCTTTGAAATATCTTTTGTACTATCTGTTACAATTTCACTTTGGAGAACAAATTTCTGTTTTGAATAGCCACCATACATTTCATCAAAAATTTCTTCTTGCCCCTTAGCAGCTTTTGATATATCTATTACATTTTTCGTATACATATTTATATAATTTTCAATCCATGCAGTAGTATCTTGACCTCTTATAGATATTATTTCAATTTTATCTATATCTTTTTTCAATATTTTATCTTTCATATTTTCAGGTATTATTACTGCGAATTGTACATCTCCACTTGCTACACTTTCTTCCAAATTATCTTCATCTAAAGGTATAATTTTGAATTTTTTAGTAGACTCTAAGTATTTAAGCATGTCCCCTGCCATATGAGAATTGTCTTTATTAATAATTCCCATTGATACCTTAGAATTGGAAGTAGAACCTTGCATACCCATGAAAACTGTAACAAGTGCTATAGGTAATACTATATATACTATTACGTTAGATCTTTTCTTAAATATAATTTTAAAGGTATTTTGAGCTATTAAAAAAATATTTCTCATGTTATGCACCCTCCTTTCTAAACATCAATGTGGCTACAGTTAAAAACACTGCGGCTGTTATTAAGTTAATAGAAATGGTAGTAAATACATCGTTAAAATCCCCACTGTATATTACCTTGAAAATAGTATTATTTACCCATCTTACTGGAGAAACTTTAGCTATATTTAATAGAATATGGCTATTAAACTGTTCTAATGGAATATACCCCCCACCAAGAAAAATCATCAGTGGTATCATAGCATTTAATACTCCCGAAATTACTCCTTCAGATTTAAAAATAAAAGCAGCTCCTATTCCTAATGATATTGCCATAAATACTTCAGATGCCATTATCAAAAACACTACTCCTGGGCTATCCCCAAAGTCTACCCCTAAAATAAACCCACTGAAAATTACTACTATTAATAATTGAAATATTAAACTTGCAAAAGTTCCTATGTTTTTTCCTATAAAAAATTGGAATCTTTTAGTAGGAGAAATTAATATCCTATTTCCTGTCTTCTTTGTTCTTTCAGCTGTAATGCCAAAAGCCCCATATAACGTACCATACAATATAATTAAAGTTGTCATAGTTATTCCATAATAGTCAATTGCTCTTGGCTGTTTTTCTCTATCAATGGATTTTACATTAACATATTTTTCAGTATTTTCTTTTAAAACTTCCACTACAGCTGCTGGATTAACCTTTGCTATTTCAGCTATAACATTATATTTTTGAACAAAACCTTGTAAAACTACTTCTACAAATGCGGCTTCAAAATCATATCTTTCATTTTTATAAAGGTTAATCTTATTTTCAATCTCATTAAAATATATATAGCAGGCATATTCGTTCTCCGTAGCGCTGTTAATTCCACTTTCATAATTTTCTATTCTTTCAGCTTTTAAACCAAGTTTTTCTGATTCATTTAAAAACTGTTCAAAAGCTTCTACTCTCTGCCCCTCACCATTAATAGAATATACCACCTTTGTATTATCAAACATATATGCACTTTCATCCATATCACCAGACAATGCTGTTCCTAAAATCCACATAAGAAATATAGGAAACGCTATCATTAAAGCTAACCCTTGCTTATCTCGTAAATTTTGCTTGATTTCCTTCAATGCTATAATAAAAATTTTCATTTCTATCCCCCTAAGTATTATATGCTCTAATCCCTAAGTTTCCTCCCTGTTAGAGTAAGAAATACTGACTCTAAATCAGGATTCTTATTTTCAATATTCACAATAGAAATGTTATTAGAAGTGAAAAATATTATTATCTTGTCCAAATTAGTAACATCTCTTTTACTTTGTATTTTGATTTTATTATTCTCAATTTCTATTTTCACAACTCCTGCTACTTTCTTAAGTTCATCTAAATTAACCTCTACTATGTCGTCAACCGTAACCGTGATATATTTTATATCCGTAACAAGAAAATTAAGTTCTTCCTTGGTCCCCTGCGCAATTACTTTTCCATGGTCAATTATAGCTATATTTTTGCATATAGTTTCTACCTCTTCCATATAATGCGTAGTGTAAATTATAGTACATCCTAATGAATTTAATTTTTTTACAGATTGCAATATATGATTTCTTGATTGAGGATCAATTCCTACTGTTGGTTCGTCCATTATAATTAACTTTGGTCTATGAGCTATAGCACATGCAATATTTAACCGTCTTTTCATTCCACCTGAAAAACTCTTTGGATATTGTTTTTTCTTATCTAAAAGCCCTACAAATTCTAAAGCTTCTTCTACTTTTTCTTTAAGTTCGGAGCCCTTCAAACCATAAAGACTAGCAAAGAATTTAACATTTTCATAAGTCGTTAAATCCTCATAGATAGCAATCTCTTGAGGTACCACACCAATATTTTGCTTAATATAAGTTGAGCTTTTCTCAATATTTTTACCTAAAACCTCAATTTTACCTTTATCCATTGTAAGTAATCCACATAATATATTTATGATAGTGCTCTTGCCTGCACCATTAGGCCCTAAAAGTCCATAAATTTCTCCTTGTTCTATATTTAGGCTTATATTATCTACTGCTGTTACATCCCCAAATTTTTTAGTAAGTCCTTCAATTTTAACTATCTTCATAAATAACACCTCTTCATTAATTTTTACTCTTTATATTTCTATTGTACAAAAAAAATGACTCTTTAATAAGTAAAGAAAGTCACCTTTTCTATATGACTAAAGTCATATTATATTAAATTTCACCTTTTAAATAGTATATTGCAATTTGCGTTCTATGTTTTAAGCCTGTCTTACTTAAAATAGAAGTTATATAGTTTTTAACTGTCCCCTGTGAAATATATAATTTACTGGAAATTTCTTTATTACAAAGACCTTCGGCGATAGCTTTTATTATATCAATTTCTCTTTGCGTAAAACTATATTCTTTTAGAATCATTTCAGGCTTAAGATTTTTAAATCCTTGTGTAAACTTATCTAATATTCCATCTTGCATAACCGTATTTCCAGAAAATACAGTCTTAATTGCATCTTTTATTTTTTCCGGGGAATTATTTTTTAAAAGATATCCCCTTGCCCCATTTTTTAGTGCTTTAAATATATACTCGTCCTCATCAAATGTAGTTAAAATAAGTGTTTTAGTTGTTGTTTCTATAGTTATTTTTTCTACAGCTTCTACTCCGTTCATCACCGGCATTCTAACATCTAGTAATGCTACATCTATATGTTCAGCCCTACATTTCTCTAAGGCTTCCAAACCATTTTGTACTGAAGCAACCACTTCAAATTCTTCATCCAAACCAAGTATGATTTTTAGACCTTCTCTTATAAGTATATCATCATCTGCTATCAAAACATTTATTGCCATACCCTAGCCCCTTATTTGTCCGCCTTAATTATAATTTTCTTGAAATCCACTTTATTATGTCATATTACTCTCATTAGTTGTTAACCGTCCCCACCTACCCACCTATTTTATTTCAGTCTATCGGGATAAGTGAAATAACAGAAAAGCCTTGTGTCCCATCTACAATGACCTGTCCACCTTCATTTTCTACCCGTTCCTCCATACCAGCAATACCTAACCCTTTAATAATAATATTGCAGCCTACTCCATTGTCTTTAACTTCTAATTTTATTATTTTATTGTGAATTTCAATATTAGCAATAACCTTTGAAGCTTTAGAATATTTCATAACATTAGTTAAAGCTTCGTTAATGTTGTCATAAATAAGTTTCCACTGCCTTGTGGTTATTTTATCTATGGTTCCATTGTATAGAAAGTTAGCCCTCATATCACTCTTAAGAGAAAATTCTTTAACTAATAGTTTAACCTTATTAATACCTAATTCTTCCGAAGGTGGCTTAATGTTTTTTAAAGTATTTCTTATATTGTTCATGCCTTCACGTAGTACATTAATACTGCTCTGAATGATTAATTTTGATTTTGGTACATCACTACCTAATAAAAGCTTAGCTGCCTCTAACTGCATAAGAGCTCCAGACAGGACATGTCCAACATTATCATGGATTTCTTGGGCAATCTTATTTCTTTCCTCTAGCTGTGACATATCTTTAAGTTGAATATGAAACTGTGCATCTTTATTTAGTTTATTATAAAGTATACTATTTTTATTTTTTAATGTCTCATTTTCTTCAGTAAGTTTTTGAATTTTACTAAAACTTGTATTCACTAAGGTATATATTAAATAACCCAATACTGCTACCAACATATATTCCTGTAAAATATCGTAATTAATAAAATATGCACTAATGATAATAGCCGTTGCAATTCTCCACCTGTGTTTCCTCTTTTTCTCCAGTAACATATAAATATTTATAGGTAAAATCAGTATTATTAAATTATAAACATAAATGTATTGAAAGACTACCAATATCAAAATAACTGTCAATATAATATCCTTATATTTAGATTTACTAAATATATAATAAGATACTTTAAGGCAAATATAAGATAAAACCATAGGTATAGCAAAAGTGGAATTATTCATTCCACTTTGACAGTAATTACTTATACAATAGGTCAAAATAGAAAATTCATAAAGAATAATCCATCCTTCCATTTAAATCATCTCTGCAATACTTATGAAAAATGAAAACAGGTTAGATGCTGGCACTCCTACAATTAAACTAAATACTGAATTTCCACCAGGTAGTATAGGTAATATTAGGGCTATAAATATTAGAAATTGATACCTAGTGATTGAATCTGATATATTGTAAAAAAACTTTGGAAACAAGTCCCTCAGTATATGAAACCCGTCAAAACCAGGTACTGGCACTAAATTAAGAAAAAACAATAAACAATTTATAGACCCTGTAAGTGCTAATATTTTTATAATAACACCATTTAAAGCACCCTGAATCGGCGAAAATTTAAAAAATAACATAGCTAAAATTGCAAATACAAAACCTAAAATCAAATTAGCCATTGGACCCGCTAGTGAAACTTTTAAGTCATCCTTATAATAATTTTTATAGGCACTAGGGTTTGTTTGAACTGGTTTTGCCCATCCAAAGCCTACCAATAAAATTAAAATAAATCCCATTGGATCAATATGAGAAATTGGATTAAGCGTAAGTCGTCCTTGAAATCTGGGAGTTTTATCACCTAACCTATCTGCTGTAATAGCATGTGCAAATTCATGAAAAGTAAATGCTATTAAAATTGCTGGTATCATCAAAATAAGATCTTGAATACTTGCTCCACTAAACATTTTATACCTCCTTTATTTTTCTAGGATACTGACAATTATATGAATTAATAATTACACTCTTCCTAAAACTTAATACACCTATTATAACAAAGTTTCTTCCTATTTTAAATTGTAAATTGTTAAAATAAAATAATAAATTATTACAAATATTTCGCAACAATTAAACTTAGCTTATAAGTATGTGTGTTTTTTAAAAGCAATATAATAACTACTATAATCTCAAATATACAAAAGACCTTATCTTAAAAAGATAAGGTCTTTTGTAACATTATATAATTTTAATTATGCTGCTTCATTTCTTCTTTTTTTGTCATTTTCTACAACTATATAACCTGCCCCTAGTAGCATTATTAATATTCCTAAATTTACCAATACACTTGTATCAACCATTACACCTGTTTGGGGTAAATTTGTTACATTACTAGTTGTTGGTGTTGTTGGTGTTATTGGTGTTGGTGTTGTTGGTGTTATTGGTGTTGTTGGTGTTATTGGTGTTGTTGGTGCTACTGACTCTTCATCCACCACTGGTGCAGCACCTGAAACAATATTGTTATTGTTTGTAACTGATAAAGTTTTAACTGCTTTTAATTCAGTTACTAATGCATCTCTTATTGGAGTCATAGTATCTACTGCATCTATTGCACCTGTAAAGTCAAATTTATCTCCACCTGTGAACATAAAGTCGTTAGTTACTACTGAATAAATTTTGTCCATTTCAACTTTAGTTCCATCTTCTAAGAACATTGTCGAAATTCTATCCATAAATTCAGCCTTTTCGTCATAGTAGACTTTAATACCACCTATTTGAACCCAACCAATTTCTGCATTTCCTATTCCATTTTCGATTACTCTTTTTAAATCTGAACCCTTAAGTTTCATTGTAACTAATGTATTATCAAAAGGCATAACATTATACATATTGCCCATTGTAATATTTCCCTTAGCTAATGGAACCCTTAGTCCACCACCATTAGTTATACCAATTTGTGTACCTGCTACTTTTCTCATAACATCTGTTGACCATTGTCCAAGAAGTGATGTTCCTGGAGTAGTTTTATCATGAGTTAATTCTTTATCTGTTGTTCCTAAAACCTTGCCAAGTATAGGTTCTAGTTCTGTAGAATATTTAACAGCAATTGCTTTTACCGTAGGATCTTCTACTAAAGTATCTGCTCTCTTATATAAGTTATCTACTGAAGGTACTATTCCTACTACTTTATCTTTCTCATCAACTTTGATTGTTAATCTTCCGAATGATCTTCCTGAATAATATGCCTGAACTACAGGAATTCCCTTAACCATACCACTTACTGTTTGATGAGTGTGAGCTGAAATAACTGCATCTATATTTTCAACACCGCAAAGGTCAGTTGCTTCTCCTGTAATTTTACCCTCTTTATCTTGGAACGATCCTAAATGGGTTAATGCAATAACTACAACTGCTCCTTTATCTTTTGCAACTTTAGCCCACTCTTTAGCTGACGCTGCTGGGTCCCTAAATTCTAAGTTTTTAACATTTACTGGGCTTGTTTTATATGCCGTTTCTGGAGTTGCAATTCCTACAAGGCCTATTTTAAGTCCACCTTTTTCAACTATCATATATGGCTTAGCCCAACTTACTGGCTTATCAGTGGTTTTATCGTAGATATTTGAAGCTAGAAATTTAAACCCACCATCTTGTGCCCATTTAGTTATTTTATCAATGCCCCAATCAAATTCATGATTTCCTACTGCTGATGCTACTACACCAACTTCTTTCATCATATCAGTTACTGGTGCTCCATAAGTTAAATTAGACATTGCACTTCCTTGATAGTTGTCTCCTGCTGATACTACTATAGTATCAGGATTCTCAGCTTTAAATTTATTTATTTCTCCTGCAAATTTAGCTATTCCTGAATTTTTACCTGATGCCTCTACAGCCCCATGGAAGTCATTGAAAGTAAGTATATTTACTTCCCTCCCGCCTGTAGTATTGATTTCATCGTTTTCTACCGCAAAAGCATTAACTGGTGAAATAAGTGTTAAAACCATCATTAATGTTAATAACCATGCTGTGAGTTTTTTTCCCTTGAATTTAGTAAACAAATAAACCCCTCCATTCATCTAATGAAAAACTTGTTCTTTAATTTTCATATTAATCAATATTATATATTAATATGAAATTTTTAGGACAAGCTAATATATTTATTATATCATAAAGAAAAATATTGTAAACGATTAATTTTTACGAATATTATTTGCACTTTTAGATTTTATCCTAAAACAAAAACTATGCCATTGGCATAGTTTAAACTTAATATGTTGTAACTATTTAAAATAAACAAAAGATATTTTATTTCCTACTAGAGTTACTATACCTTTAGTATATAGCTGCAATAATTTTCCTTTATAGCTAGTTAACATTCCAGACTTAAGTTCTTTTACTACTCCTCTTAAGGAATCATTTTGATACACTTTCCCTACTGATGATACAAATAGATCTTTTTTTTCAGATGGATTTTGTAAATCAATATCTTTCCATTCGTCAGTATCGTCTGATATTTGTCCATAATATATCTTGCTTGTTATATTATCTTTTATTTCTCCAAGGTAAACATTATCATCATCATCAGTACCGATTAACGTTAACTTGTCTACATCTTTAATAGTTATAGCTTGCTCACGACCCGTAACATATATTGAATTATAAACTAATCCCTCGTACACTAATTTATCTTCACGTCGAACTAATTCAATATTACTCACAAATTTAGGTATTGTATTAATTTTTGTCATAGTTCCCATTCTATCAAATCTATATATTCTACTTATCCCATCTCTATTTGAACCCTTAACGTAAGTAACTCCTGTTAAAGTTGATACCTGTATATCTTCTACTTCGGATTTTGTATTATTCCATTCCAAATCTTTAATCTTTACTTTTTCTCCTTTTGATATATCATAAGAATATAATACTAAATCACTAGATTCATCATTATTTTTTTTCTCTACAAAAATCATTCTATTTCTATCTGGAAGCCACTCATAAAAAGAGATTTTATTTCCCTCTTCAACCTCTATATTTTTAATGCTTCCATCTTTACAATTAGAAATTCTTAATTTCTCATTTTCAAAGTATGATAAATATTTCGCATCATAGGACACTAATATATTTTCTGCATTTTTAGGTACTGTAATATCAATATTCTTTACTATATCACTTTTATCGTCTTCAACCTTTTTTGAAACCACATTAGAATCAACAGTTGAAAAATACTGATTTAAATAAAAGAGAACTAACCCTTGTATAGATAAAGATACTATTATCCATATACTTATTCTTTTCATCCATTTCATAATGCTTTCTCCTTTAATTTAAAATATCTTATTCTCTATTCTCTACATATATAATTGAAGGTACAGATCTCTCTCCTAGGCTATCACAAGGATTATTTACAATTTCATCATTATAAAATAATGTAGAAGAAGACCCTCCATCTAAGTTAGTAGCATTATAAGCTCCATATTCATCATATAATAGGTCTTGCACCTCTCTTAAAGTAGCTCCTAAACTATTTACCTGTCTACCATCAATCACTAATAGTATTATTGATCCGTCATTTCTTTGTGCTATAGCTGTCCTAGGGGCTATACCCCAGCCACCGTCACCATTGTTTATAGTTTTCTTCCCATTAACTATTAAAGCTGGTCCAAAAGATACAGCTTCAGTTACTCCACTTTTTTTCATCTCCTTAATGCTATGAGGACCAACTAGAAGCTTTCCAGCTTTAGTTAATGCAACAACATTTTTTTTCGCATTTTCATTTTTAATGTCATTAAAAACAGTTTTCCCATTAGCCATTATAATTCCAGCTGGATTTGCTCCTGTGCCTGTCCAAAGTGATCCTTCCACAGCATCTGTAAATCCTCCACCATTAATGGCCGCAATTGCACCATTAGCTTTTGCAATTTCACTAGTTAATTGCCCTTCCTCTCCAAGCTTACTGCTATATCCTACTTTTATCCTAGTTGGGTCACTAATTACTAGTACATATCCTTTATATTTTTTTCCTTTTATATCATATCTTTCAATACTATTATCATTTTCATTTTCTACATTTATACCAGAATCTTTGTCATCTATTTGAACTATAGTTTCCACTGCTTGATCCTTCATTATTTGTTTTATTTTATCATCTGATAAAAACGATGTTACTAACCATTGTAACGTATATGTTGTCATGGCTGCACCCACTACAGTAGTTTTTACATTTTTAAAAGGACCATAATAAACTACAAATGGGCCTGTAATGGCTGTGAAAATCAATTCAAATACAATAAATAGTATAACCAACTTGCTTGTACTTCTTTTTTTAGTTTTTACTCCTTTTGTTTTTTTCATATATTCCATCCTTTTTTTATTGAGTATTATATTAGATACTATAACATTGTACAATAAAACTCAGTATATTTAAACACAATTTAAATGTTATTTTTGTTATTTAAAATACTAAAGCAATAAATATATACAAAAGAGAGTATAAATTCTTATACTCTCTTCTACATCATTGATATACTTATAATTTTTTTGAAGCCTCATATGCTAGTGGTGACCTTTCACATTCATCATATTTAAGTGTTACCTGATAACACAAACTACTACCCTTCATTTTTTCAGAGGCATAACACAAACCATTTGATCTGGAATCGAGAAAAGGATGATCTATTTGTTCAGGGTCCCCTATAAGAATAAGCTTAGTTCCATCACCGACTCTAGTTATTATTGCTTTAACTTGTTTTGGAGACAAATTTTGTGCCTCATCTATTATTACCCAATTTTTCACTATAGATCTTCCTCTAAGGTAAGCTACTGCTTCAGTAGTTATAATCCTCCTATCAAACAAATCTTTTATCTTATCTAATAAATCTTTTTCATTTTTGTAACGCTGCTTTTCATCAGAATCCACAAGTATCTCTAAATTATCAAAAATAGGTCTCATAAATGGGGCTATTTTTTCTTGCTCCGTACCAGGTAAGAACCCTATATCCTCATCCATTGTAACATTTGGTCTACAGACTAAAATTCTTCTATAATGCTCACTATTATCATTTAATATTTTTTGTAGCCCTACAGCTAATGAAAATAGTGTTTTAGCAGTTCCTGCCGGTCCTTTAACAATTACAAGAGGTGCTTTTACTGCGTCCATACTTAACGCTTCTAGCATAAACCTCTGTCCTACATTTCTTGGTACAACTCCTAAAGGTTTGCTATCCTTATTGTAAAGTGGAACTACATTTTTACCATCATATCTACCAAGTGCAGTTTGTTTAGGATTTTCCATTGAATGAATTAATAAAAATTGATTCGTATATAAAAGTGGTGTGGTATATTCTTCTGAATTATCATCATAATTAAGTAAATCAGTAGTTTCTAAAACCTTTTTACTGTAAAACTCCTGAAGTTTCTCTGCGGATACAAAAACATCTATTCTGCCTGTGTACTGATTATCGTATTCTGGTACAAATTTTTCATAGAAATCTTCTACTTTAATATCTACGGCATCTGCTTTTATTCTTTGAAATATATCTTTAGTTATTAGCCATACATCTTCCCCTTGTTCTTTAAGACCTTTACATACCTGTATTATTCTATTATCTGCTTTTTCTTTATTCCAAGAAGGAGGGATTGGGGTATCGTAATGATTCATTTCTACTCTAAGTCTTCCACCATTTTCCAGCTCAATTCCCTCATTTAATTTCCCTTGCTTTCTAAGTTTGTCAATAAGTCTAGCCGCATACCTGGCATTAGCTCCTAAATCACTCTTATCTTTTTTAAAACTATCTAATTCCTCTAACACCACTTCAGGTATTATTACATCATTATCGCCAAAAGACAATATAGCGCTTGGTGAATACAGAATAACGTTGGTATCTAATACATAGGTTTTTTTCAATATATAAGCTCCCCCTTTCTATATTACTAATATATGTTACTTAATCAATAAATGAATTAAAAATCAAATATTATTTTAAATACATATAGAAAATAGATTATTTCTTTTGACAAGTAATAGTTTTTATTATATAATAAGTTTTATAGCAAATTAAATTATAGGATGGTGTGTATGAATAACATAACAACAATTTTTAAAGAAAAAAAACTAAAACTTACACCTCAGCGTATAGCTGTCTATAAATACCTACAATCAACTAAAGAGCACCCTTCCGCAGAAGTAATCTATAAAGCTCTACAACCAACATATCCTACTATGAGTTTAGCTACAATTTATAAAGCACTAAAAACACTCGTAGAAGTAGAACTCATAATAGAACTTAATGTAGGAGAAGGTAGCTTTAGGTATGATGGTAATATGCAATCACATCCTCATATACAGTGCATATCTTGTGGCAAAGTTGATGATGTAGAAGGTATAACTTTTCCAAATTTAATTGAAGATGTAAAAGAATATACAACCTACGAAGTTTTAACAAGCAGAATATATTTTTATGGTTTATGTGAAAATTGTAAACAATAATTTATCAAACAAAAAAGAAGTATATTTAAATACTTCTTTTTTGTTTATAGATTTATTTATAACATTCTTTTAATATTTCATCCCATTCTTTAGAAGTAAACTCACCACTTAAAATCTTTCTAATAGTTAAAGTCACACTATTTTTAATTTTATCAGGTACATTATATAATATAAGAATACTATTATCATTAGCTTTGTACATATGTTGAACCATTATTTTCCCAATACCTGTTATTTTATTATTGGCAAGTTTATTTCCACTTATAATTCCACTCTGAACAAGTCTACCTTGAACCTCATCACTATATATATACTTAATAAAATCGTTTGCGTTATCCATGTTTTTTGCATTTACCGGAATACCCAATAAGGAATTAATTATAATAGGTATATTAGATCCATAATTTGAATTATTATCATAATCCTCTATTATGCCAATGTTACTTCCGGTAAGTTTAGAATTATAATAAGATATACCTACTAATAATGGAGAATCACCATTATTAAAATTATTAATACTTTGTTCATTCCCCAGTTCAAATGTATTTGCGTCTATTCCATTATTTTTTACTAAGGAGTTAAATTCATTAAATATTTTTTGCATGTCTTTTAATTTTTTATAACGTTCCTCACCACCATCATAATTCCCCTCAAGATCATGGATATTTATTGTCTTACTAGCTATTAAAGAAAATAAAAATCCATCAACACCCATGTCATCGTTTAACACTACTGGAGTTTTTACTCCTTTACCATTAATTTGCTTCAAAACCTTTAGCCACTGTTCTAAATTATTAGGATTTGATATCTTTAATTTTTCTAAATAATCTTTATTATATAGTAATTCAATAGAATATGGAACAACTCCTATACCATAATATTTATCACCTACTCTACCATAAGAACACATTATGTCATAATACCTTTCACCTATAGTTTGATTTTTATAAGTACTCTCTAAATCACTTAAAAAACCCTTTTTACTAAGTTCAATAATAGTATTCCTATTAGTAAAAATCAAATCAATCTCGGTACCTGTATTAATAGTCTCCACGATATTACTTTTACCACCTAGTATGTCATTTAATTTTATTTCAACATCTGCGTTATTTTTTTTAAAATCATCAATTAGAAACTTAATTGCTTTGGAAGAATATTCATCAGTTGTGTCCATAAATATGTTTATTTTTTTTTGATTTTCGCTTTTTTCTTTTTTACCGAATTTACAAGCTGAAAGAGTAAACATCATAATCATAACTATAAGAACACTACAGAATCTTGGGATATATTTAAATTTTTTTTTCACAAGTCACCTCATTATATTAAGAAATATAAATTTTTTTAAATTTTTTCTAGATAAATTAATTAAATTTAGAATTGTTACATATAATCTAATGGGGGTGGAATATATGAAATTACATGTGGTATTTCTAAAAAAGAAGTTTATTTATTATGCCTTAGCAATTATTGTCTTTGCTATAATATTAAGATTCTTTTTGGTTTTTACAAATAACTCAATAAACACATTTAATATTATTGATGAAACTAAAATGTTGCAGTCTGATTTAACTGGAGATGGAACTAAGGATATTCTTTACATAAAAACAGATGCAGATAAATATTATATTCAAATAAACTCAGGAGATAAAAGCTATTATCTAGAACCTTCTAAAAAAATTAAAACTGTAGGTAATTATTATACACAATGGCCGATGAGGCTTACTTTAATGGACATATCTAGAAACAGTGTGCCTGAAATATTTACTCAGGCCTCTATAGAGGAATCTTCTCGAAATAATAAATCTATTCAACATGTATTCTTTTGGAATGGAGAAAAATTTGATGATATTTTTTGTAGTAATAATAATATTCTAGGTTTTGTAGACAATAAGAATAATAAGACTCCTAAAGTTTTATCCGGAAATATTAAAGATGGCAAAATGAATTTTATCAGTTATATTCTAATTAAAAATAGCCTAAAGTCCTTTGACTATAATTATATTTATAATTTTATGGGGAAGGATACCATACTTAGTTTCATAAATCTTATGACAAGCTTTCCTACAGAAAAATTGTGCATATCAAAAAATATTTTTGCATCTAGTTTGAGTGGTAATGACATTTCACTACTAAAAGATTTATCAAGCAGAAAAGTATACTTCAACTTCCAAGATGCAGTCTTCAAAGACTCTAATTGGGATAAAGACGGTAATGTAAGTCAAATTCTATGGACTTTAAATTTCAGAGGAAATAATACCGCTAGTGTAAAAGAAACAAAAAACTATACTATAGAATTAATTCTTAAACTTATACCTAATAATAACAACGTTTCCACCTTTATGATTACCTCTATAGATATTAAATAATATATCTTTAGGTTGTTTGGAAGCTGTCATCTTTTATATAATTACAAAAGGGACCGTATTATCGGTCCCAAGGGGGATGGGGGGGGGTCCGCATAAAATAATTTATTTTATGCTAATGGAGATTTCAACTCCGATTACATTTATAATATTAACCTTTTCGCTAAATTTTATTCACTATAAAATATAATTTAAATTTTTTTCTACAAATTATCATTTAGAAACCTAATTAAATATAAAATTGGAGGGAAATTAATATGTTTAGTAATAGTAATAGCAATAAAGAAAAAGATATGAATAGAATTGAAACTTTAATTGGGGATGGGTGTTGTATCATTGGATCTATAACTGGAAATGGGCTACTAAAAATAGATGGTACTATTGATGGTGACTTGTTCTCGGAGGATGATATAGTACTAGGTGAATCTGGGCAAGTAAAAGGTAACACCATATGTAATAATGCATATATACATGGAATAGTCCATGGAAATATAACTTGCAAAAACACATTAACTATAGAAAATTGTGGTAATGTAAAAGGAGATATCTCTGTTAAAAAATTAATGATTTCTGAAGGTGGAATCCTTGATGGAAAATGTACCATGATAACTTATGTTCTTCCAAATAATGGGGATGACAATTAATAGATCACGAATAAAAAAGCAGCACATAAATTACGATTTATGTGTTGCTTTTAAAAACATAATTTCATCACAATACACCTCAATAAAAATGCACAATTAGTGAAACTTCAATATTTTTAATTAGAATTCTCTTCAACAATTCTATTGAGCATTTCAAGTTTATTATCATCTACTAGATGAGCTAATATATAGATTAACTGTCCCATATCCTCATCCTCTAAATTTTTCAAAATACTATGTGTTCTTTCTTTAGGATTCGTATGTTTAAATTCAACATCATTGCTTACAAATGAATTATCATTTGATATGGAATTTATCATATCACTAAGATTGGAATTATTTAAGTCTAAACCAGATAACATATTTGAGATTTGGCTTAAATCTATTTCACCCATACCTGAAAATATATTTGATAAGGGATTATCTTGCTGATCTTCATATGAATCTTGCATATCATTATTTTCATCATTAACCGTTGGGACTTTTTTAGTAGTATACTTTTTTGCTTGTTTTGTATTATTGGGTTGTGAATTCGAATTATTCATTGAGTTATCAAATTGATTATTTCCTCCACCATTTAAATTACTCATAAGGTTTGATAGCATATTGTTGTCTTGCCCACCGCCACCTAAACTGCCCAGTAAATTCCCCAACATATTATTGTCTTGGCCCCCTAACCCGGAAAGTAACCCATCAAGCATGTTGTTGCCACCACCATTATTTCCTGAAAGAAAGCTAGTTAGTAATCCCATAAGTGGGTTTCCAGAATTTCCATTAAGCAATTGTGCCAGTGGATTGTTGCCAGAATTGTTCTGATTACCGTTGTTGTTCTGGTTATTATTCTGGTTATTATTCTGGTTGTTATTTTGATTATTTCCATTATTATTGTTATTTCCGTTATTATTGTTATTTCCATTATTCATATCATTTCTATGGCTTCTATGGTGTTTTGACATATTATCACCTCATTTATTAATGGGAGAGCCTAAACTCACGCCTAAGCTCCCCCTAATTTTTAGCTAACAACAACCTCTTCGTTTTGACATTTAAAACCGCCATTTCATGGCCATGTTCTAATGTTATTTAACCTTTTCTATGGTAATTAACATTTATTTATCCATTGTTTACTAAATATTAAATTTATTGTCCATCCTTAGCATCTGCCACCAAAGCCGTTACCATTACAACAAAGTATAATTATCAATATTATTATCCATATACTTCCAAAACCTGCTCCGCTTCCGCTATTTCCACAACATACGGGCTTACTTTCACAACAACAATTATTACTTGATCTTGACATATAAAATCCTCCCTTCTTAGTCATATTTTAATTAATGAATTAACTAACAGTCTTCGTCAGAGTCTACGTTTATAATATTGTTAGTACATCCTTTGTTTTTATTTCCGCCACAGAAACATAATAGTAATATAATTATTATCCATAATCCGCCGCCGTCTGCTCCAAGTCCGCCACCTAAGCCACCGAGTCCACCGTAACCATTACCAGTTGATCCGCATCTACATAATTCTTTCACATGTTTCTTTTCGCATCCACATACAGTACCACCATCATTCTGTCCTCCGAATCCGGCTCCACCAACTAGAAATAATAGAACGATAATCCAGATAATGTTATTTCCGCCAAAGCCGCCTCCACAGTTACCGTTGTTGTTACAACTTTTACCACCTTTGTTGCCTTGAGCACTAGCTAATCCACTTAATAAGCCATTCATATCCACTATACTTCCCTCCTTATAGGTTATTTAAATAAAAAACCATCATTAATTTTATTTTCCTCAGTTTACCTCTTAATTTAAAAATATTCTTCTTTTGTATTCTAATATATACTATTCTGATAGAAATAAATTGACACAGATTTTTCAACTAAATACCTTAACAAAAATATTTTTTGATTTTCACATCTAATAGTAGACGAAAAAAAATAGACCCCATTACAGTGCTAAATACTAGTATCTAGCACTGTAATGTAGGTCTATTTTTATTTTTTTAAATTTATTCTACTTCGACTTGATCATCTCCAAACATATTGACTAAAAGCTCTTTTACACCAGTTTTTTTAAGCGATGAGATATTAATAATTTCTTCCCTTGGCTCTAGCTGTAACGTTTCCCTTATTAGCTTATTACCATTCATAAGCTCTGTTCTGTTTAACTTATCTTTTTTTGTAGCAACTATTACAACTTCATATCCAAAATGTTTAATCCATCCGTACATTAATAGATCATCTTTAGAAGGTTTACGTCTGCAATCCACAAGTAGTGCTACTTTTTGAAGTTGTGGTCTTTGAATTAAATAGTCTTCCATCATCTTTCCCCATTTAGCTTGTTCAGTTTTAGATACTTTGGCATACCCATAACCCGGTAAATCAACAAAATAAAAGCTATTATTTATTAAAAAAAAGTTTATAAGTCTAGTTTTTCCAGGTGTACCACTAACCTTAACTAATTTACGTCTATTGGTTAAAGTATTTATTAATGATGACTTACCAACATTAGACCTACCAATAAAAGCATACTCTACTCTATTATCTGTTGGATACTGAGCTGGTTTTACTGCTGATATTATGAATTCTGATTGTTTAATTTCCATTATTTATCTCTCCAATTAATGCATTTTCAAGTACATCTTCTACTTTATTTGCAATTATAAATTTTAGTTTATCCACAATACTGTCTGGTATCTTTTGTATATCTTTTTCATTATCCTTTGGAATTATAATTGTATCAATACCAGCTCTATATGCGGCTAATGCTTTTTCCTTTAGCCCTCCAATAGGTAGGACTCTTCCTGTAAGGGTAATCTCCCCTGTCATTGCCACGTTATGCCTTACTTTTTGCTTAGTTAGGGCAGATACCATCGCAGTTATCATAGTTACCCCTGCTGAAGGACCATCTTTAGGCACTGCTCCCTCTGGTACATGAATATGAATATCAACATTCTTATAAAAATCTTTATCAATATTATATTTAAGTGCATTAGATCTAACATAACTGTATCCAGCTTTAGCAGATTCCTTCATAACATCTCCTAATTGCCCTGTAAGCTGAAGCTTTCCAGTTCCCTCCATAACACTGACTTCCACAAGCAAGGTAACCCCGCCGTATTCAGTCCACGCTAGTCCATTTACTATACCTACTGAATCTTCCTTGTCAGCCTTATCATAAGTATATAAAACAGCACCTAAATATCTTTTAACATCTTCAATCTCTACATTAACATTATCTATATTTTTTTCTACCATTTCAGTTATTGACTTTCTAATAACTGAAGCAATTTGTCTTTCTAAATTTCTTACCCCTGATTCCCTAGTATAACTTTCTATAATACAAGTTATTGAAGAATCTGTAAATTTTATCTTACCTTCTTGCATATTATGTTCTTTTAACATCTTTACAATAAGATGATTTTTTGCAATGTGAAATTTTTCTTCTGAAGTGTACCCCGATACCTCAATAACTTCCATTCTATCCAATAACGGTCTTGGAATAGTATCCAATTTATTTGCAGTGGTTATAAATAGTACCTTTGATAAATCAAAATCTAATTCTAGATAATGATCTCTAAACGTTGAATTTTGCTCACTGTCCAAAACTTCTAGAAGCGCATCTGCAGGATCACCCTTAGCATCCCCGCTCATTTTATCTATTTCATCCAGTAGAAACAGTGGGTTTTTAGATCCAGCTTGTTTCATAGCATATATTATCCTACCTGGAATTGCACCTACATAAGTTTTTCTATGTCCTCTTATTTCAGCCTCATCCTTCACTCCGCCCAGTGACATTCTAACAAAATTTCTATTTAACGCATTTGCAACAGATTTTGCTATAGATGTTTTTCCAACTCCTGGTGGTCCTACCAAACAAAGTATTGGCCCCTTAAGTGTTTTGCTTATTTTTTTAACTGCTAAATATTCTATTATTCTTTCTTTAACATCCATAAGACCATAATGTTCTGCTCCAAAAACTTCTCTAGCTTTGTTAATATCTATATTATCTTTAGTGGCTTTATTCCAAGGTAGAACCAAAATCCAATCTAAATAAGCTTTTATTACCCCACTTTCAGCAGAATAATTTCCTGAACCTTTTAATCTATTTAGTTCATAAATCGCCTTTTCTTTTGCATCTTTGGGAAGCTTTGATTTTTTTATTTTAATTTCATATTCATCTGTTTCTCGCTTATTCTCGTCATCTTCTCCTAATTCCTCTTGTATAGCTTTCATTTGTTCTCTCAGATAATATTCTTTTTGAATTTTATCAATTCTAGTTTTAACCTTTGTTCCAATTTTTTTTTCTATTTTTAATACTTCAACCTCATTTTTCAATATAAATAGTAGTTTTTCTAATCTTTTAATAACCACTAAGGTTTCAAGTAATTCTTGTTTTGTAGACGGCTTTAGTATTAAATATGAACTTACAATGTCACAATATCTTCCTGGCTCTTCTGTTTCTTCTAAACTAAATAGTGCATCCGGAAAATTATTAGCTGATAGGTTTATATATTCTTCGAATGATTTATCAATAGTTCTAAGTAGTGCCTTACATTTCTTATCTTCCGTGTAAACTTCATCTTCAATAATTTCTACTTCTGCAATTACAAAGGGATTCGTATCTTTGTATTCCAAAATCTTTCCTCGTTTTATTCCTTCAACTAGCACCCTAATTGTATCTCCTGGTAACTTTAATATTTGTCTTATATTACAAACAGTACCAATACTATATATATCCTTTTCTTCTGGTTCTTCAACTTTTGCCTTCTTTTGTGAAACCAGAAAAACTTCTTGATTATTAAGCATAGCCTCTTCTAATGCAAGTGTAGATTTTTCTCTGCCAACATCAAAGTGCAATACCATATATGGAAATATACTCATACCTCTTAGTGGAATTAGCGGAAGAAGCTTTATGTTTTTATCCATTTTTCTCCCTCTTTTCTATATTAAATTAGTAGCCTTTTACTATATTTTTATAGTTTAACTACTATAGTATACCTATAATACAATTATTTTTCAATACTTGTGGACATAAATCCATAAGTATCATATATAACTCAATGCTTTTTTCTCGTAGCACCCATAAAATTTAATAAAGTAATCCGCTATAATAAAATAGGGATTACTTCATTTTAAACCTTTAGTGATTCTGCAGCTAGAACATCCACATCTTTCTCAAATGAAATTAAAACGTTTTTAGCTGTATCCTGAAGAAGCGCTTCGTGAATTACCTCAGTAATATTACTCACCAGTATAATTTTTATATCTGAGATTGTTTTAAAGCTATCCTGCCAATTGTCTTTTGGAATAATAACTTTTGTAGCTCCGGCTTTTTTAGCAGCAGCAATCTTAGCACTGGCGCCTCCTATAGGCTTTACATTACCATGAATTGATATTTCTCCTGTCATCGCTACCATATTGTCAACTGGTATACCTTTTATCGCACTGTATATTGCCGTGGCAATACTTACACCCGCAGATGGTCCGTCCACAGGGGAGCCTCCTGGAAAGTTTACATGAATATCATAATCATCGCAATCTACATTGAAATACTTTTCAAGAACCGTAACTACATTTTCAACTGAGGACCTTGCTGTACTTTTTCTTTTTAGTTTTTTATTGCTACTACTTATTTCTTCTTCCTCAATAATTCCTGTAATTTTAAGCACACCTTTTCTAAGTTTTATTTTTTTGGCAGAAGCTTCAATCTCCATTACCGCTCCCATATTAGCACCGTAAACCGCTAAACCATTTACATATCCAATTTGCGGTGTGTCAGCTATCCTAGATTCTATCCTTGGCGAGTACTGCCCATTTTCTATGACCCATTCAATGTCTTCAATGCTTACTTCATCTCTTTCATCATTAATAGCTATTCCACTAGCTAACTGAATTAAATTAACAGTATCCCTACCATTCCCAGAATATTTACCTACAAGTTTTAATGCTTTTTCACAAATCTTAAGTCCTATTTTATCTATTGAGTTTTTTGCAATTAACTCTAGTTCTTCCGGTGCCAGTTGCCTAAAAAAAATTTCTACGCACCTTGACCTTATTGCTGGCATTATTTCTTCTGGACTTCTAGTAGTTGCACCTATGAGCCTGAAATCAGCTGGAAGACCTTCATCAAATACCTCTTTTATATAAAGTGGTATGTTAGGATCTTCTCCATTATAATAAGCGCTATCTAAAAATACTTTTCTATCCTCTAACACTTTAAGTAGTTTATTCATTTCTATAGGGTGCAATTCCCCAATTTCGTCCAAAAACAGAATACCACCATGTGCTTTTGTAACGGCTCCAGGCTTGGGTTGAGGTACCCCAGCTACTCCAAGTGGTCCAGCGCCTTGGTAAATTGGATCGTGAACAGATCCAATAAGGGGATCCGCTATCCCTCTCTCATCAAACCTAACGGTGGTTGCATCTATTTCTATAAACTTAGAGTCCGCATTAAAAGGGGATCTTTCTCTTTTTTTAGCATCCTCTAGCACTAATCTAGCCGCTGCTGTTTTTCCTATACCTGGTGGTCCGTAAATTATGACATGTTGAGGATTAGGACCGCATATTGCAGCCTGTAATGCCTTAATCCCTTTTTCCTGACCTATAACATCTTCGAACCTTGTCGGTCTACTTTTTTCTGTAAGTGGTTCAGTAAGGCATATGCTCTTCATTTTCCTTAATTTTTCCATTTCTTTTTTACTTTCTTTATTAAAAGTACCCTTGCTACTTTGCTGACTTTTTAATGCATTAAAAAAATACAAACCAATTATTATTGTAAAAACAAGTTGTATTACCATAAGAAATTGCATAGTCATATTATTTGAAGTTTAATATTTAATATATTAAACTAACCCTCCCTTCAAATATTAGATTACAACGTCTTGTTAAATGTTGTATCATCTGATATTATGCTCAAGTTATACTTAATATATTCTTTATACTCCATATAATACACAATACTTACATACATGATAATAAAAGACGGTATATATATTTAAAATATATATACCGTCTTTTATTATCACTACTAAGCTGTTTCTATACCTTTTTTACTTTTAGTCTTTTTCGGAATTTTCAACTTCTCTCTTTTCCCATTTTCAGCTAAAACTAATCGTGGAGTTTTAGTTCTAATAGTTTCATCGCTAACTATTACTTTAACTACCTGTTCATTCGAAGGAATATCAAACATTATCTCCTTCATTGTATCTTCAATAATAGATCTAAGTCCCCTAGCTCCAGTTTTTCTTTTAATTGCCTCTTCTGCAATAGCTTTTAATGCTTCTTCTTCAAACTCTAATTCTACGTTATCCATTTCAAATAATTTCTTATATTGTTTTATCAGCGCATTTTTAGGTTCATTAAGAATTTTCACTAATGCCTCTTCGTCTAAAGCTTCTAATGTAACTACTATAGGAAGTCTCCCTACAAATTCTGGTATTAAACCAAATTTAAGTAAATCTCCTGGCATTATAGACTGCAATAACTCCCCTATATTTACCTCTTCTTTAGATCTTATTTCAGCTCCGAAACCAACCGATGTAGTTCTAGTTCTTTTTTCTATGATTTTATCAAGCCCGTCAAAGGCACCCCCACAGATAAATAAAATATTAGCTGTGTTTATCTGTATAAACTCTTGGTGAGGATGCTTTCTTCCACCTTGTGGTGGAACTGATGCTGTAGTTCCTTCTAATATTTTAAGTAATGCCTGTTGAACTCCTTCTCCAGATACATCCCTTGTTATAGAAGGATTTTCAGATTTTCTAGCAACCTTATCTATTTCATCTATATATATAATACCCTTTTCTGCCTTTTCTACATCATAATCAGCATTTTGTATAAGTTTAAGCAAAATGTTTTCTACATCTTCTCCTACATATCCTGCTTCAGTAAGAGTAGTTGCATCTGCTATAGCAAATGGCACATTCAAATATTTTGCTAAGGTTTGAGCAAGTAGTGTTTTACCACAACCAGTAGGGCCAAGCAATAAAATATTGCTTTTTTGAAGTTCTACATCACCTTCGTTAATATTTGAATTTATTCTTTTATAATGATTATACACTGCCACAGCTAAAGACTTTTTAGCTTGGTTTTGACCAACTACATACTCGTCTATATATTTTTTTATTTCTGCTGGTTTTGGTATTGCCCCTAAATCTAGTTCTACATCTCCCTGGAATTCATCTACGATTATTTCAGAACATAACTCTATGCATTCGTCACAGATATACACTCCCGGTCCTGCAATTAATCTTCTAACTTGGTCTTGATTTTTACCACAAAAGGAACATTTCAATTGTTTTTTTTCGTCAAACTTTGGCATATTTTCACCTCAATTAATGTTATTTCTTTTTAGTTATAACTTCATCTATTAATCCATACTCCATAGCCTCTTGTGAGCTCATAAAGTAATCTCTTTCAACATCATGTTGAATTTTCTCAATTGTTTGGCCAGTTCTTTCACTAAGTATCCGATTTAATGATTCTTTAGTTTTAAGAATTCTTTTTGCGTGTATATCAATATCTGTTGCTTGACCTTGAAATCCTCCTAGTGGCTGATGTATGAGAATTTCACTGTTTGGCAATGCAAATCTTTTTCCCTTTTCTCCAGCAGCCAATAAGAAAGCCCCCATTGATGCTGCCATACCAGTACATATAGTTGAAACTTGTGGTTTTATATACTGCATTGTGTCAAAAATAGCCATTCCTGACGTAATTGAACCGCCTGGGCTATTTATATATAAATAAATGTCTTTGTCAGGATCTTCAGACTCTAAATACAGTAATTGAGCAACAATCAAGCTAGCAGTTACATCATTTACTTCTTCTCCTAGAAAAATTATCCTTTCTTTTAATAACCTTGAATAAATATCATAGGATCTTTCTCCCCTATTAGTTTGTTCAACAACCATTGGCACTAAACTCATATAATTCCCTCCTCTACTCTTGTAATAGAACTACTTCAAAAGACGATCTATTATTTAATTCTATCCTATATAATTATTTTTTAAACATATGATTTTATCCTATATTTAAAATTAATTGCCAGAAAAGTATCTGGCAATTAATTCTAGTATATATTATGCAATAACTTTAGCGCTTTCGACTAACATTTTTATTACTTTTTCATTTACAACATCAATTTTTAGATATTGTTTTTGTGCATTCATAATTAAATCTGCTGTTTTTTCTATATCTTTTTCTCCATATTGAGTGGCAACTTGTTTAGCTTTTTCTAACATTTCTTCATCAGTAGCGTCAACTTTTTCTATTTTAGCTATTTCTGTAATTACTAGGTCCGTTTTAACTCTTTTCTCTGCCGCTTCTTTCATAAATTCTCTAACTTTTTCTTCAGTGTTATTAGTATACTGATAATATGATTCAAGATCTAACCCCTGATATTTTAACTTCATTTCTAAATCCTTGAGCATTACATCAGTTTCTCTTTTTATCATAACTTCTGGTATATCCATTTCAACGTTTGAACAAACTGCATCCATAACAGATTCTTCAAATTCTTTCTTTTCTCTATCCTCGCTTGTTTTTTTAAGTGATGATTTAATATCGTTTCTTAATTCCTCTAAACAGTCAAATTCTGAAACATCTTTAGCAAATTCATCATCAATAGCTGGTAATTCTTTTTCCTTCATACTCTTAATTGTTACATTAAATGTAGCAAGTTTTCCATTCAACTCTTCTCTTCCATATTTCTCTGGGAAATTAACTTTAACTTCTTTATTTTCTCCAACTTTTAAGCCAATTAACTGCTCTTCAAAAGTATCAATAAATGATCCCGAACCAATTTCAAGTTCAAAATCTTTTCCTTCTCCACCTTCAAAAGGTACATCTTCAATAAATCCCTTAAAGTCTATAATAGCTATATTACCCATTGCAACAGTACCATCAAGTTTCTCTTCTATTCTAGCATTTTTTTCTTGCATGCCTTTTAGTTCTTTTTCAACTTCTTCATCCGTTACATTATATTCAATTTTTTTAGCTTCTACGCCTTTATATTCTCCAAGTACAACTTCTGGAATTACCACTACAGACGCTGTATAAATAAAATCTTTTCCTTCTCCTATTTCTATAATATCGATTTTAGGATAATCTAGTGGACTTATATCATACTCTTTTAGTGCTTCTGGGTATGTATCATCACAACAGAAGTTTATAGCATCTTCAAAGAAAACACCTTCACCATACATTTTCTTTATTATAGACATTGGTGCTTTACCTTTTCTAAATCCAGGTATGTTTATTGTTTTTGTATTTTTTACACTGGATTTTTTAAGGGATTCATTAAATCTTTTTGCTTCTACAGTTATTTCTAATTTAATAATATTTTTTTCTAATTTCTCCATTTTAACGTTCATTAATTTTCTCCTCCTAATTACCACAAATGCTTGTTAACTTAACCATTATATATTATAACACAACTTTCAAGGTATTTACAAATTTTATAGTACTTATCTGCTTATATGGTCCAATAGTACTGATTATAACTAATTTCTTTATAATTTACAACACAATCTACAATATAATTTAAGTTCTTTTTTAGCTAACACAATTTTTCTTACCTAATTTAGTATTTTACCTGTGGATGTAATATGATAAGCTTCACTATCTATTATCGTTTCCAACCCTTTAGATGTTATATTTTTAAAAGTAATACTTTTACCCTTTGCCGGTTTCACCTGTGAATGAACATTGCTTTTTAAATTTACTTTCCATATATATTGCGTCGCCTCTTCATTCATCCAGGGTAATTCACTAACATACACAATATTATCTTCATCGATGAATTTAGGCATAATTGACCAAACATAATTTGGATCTTTTTTGATTTTGTCTTCTTTATAAAATACTTTACCTTTGCTAGAGGTATGTGATTTCTTGGTAATGTCTTTACTGATTTTGTTAACATCAAAGTATAGGATATCCTGATTTATCTTACTTTGTATAACTATTGATTTTTTACTTGGACTTATATCATAAGATATACCTTTAGAATCTGATATACCTTCTATACTTTTCACTGCTGCCTTCACATTATATTTAACACTAATTTTTTGGCCATCAGACAATGTAATAGCGAAGATTTCATTCTCTATAGCAACCTTTTCAGTAACCTCAGGTTGTTGTTTAATTACTTCTTCTTTTTTTTGTACTTCCGCAGCTTTATTTTCCCCATCCACTGTATCCTGTTTTGATTTATTTGTGAAGATATTGTTTATACTTTCCTTCACGCTTATTCCTTTATTTAACATAGAATCGAAATCTGTAATTAAAAATATGGATAAGCCTATTATAGGCACTAAAATCATTAAAAATATTTTCTTTCTTCGTTTCTTTACTTGTTTTTCATAATCCTTGCTAAATATGCTAGGCCTTCTCATAGAATCCACCTCCAATAAAATACATACAATATTCATTATACCTTATTATATATGTAAATAATAAGGTTTTTCTTTAATATTGTATATTTAATAATCTTTTTACAATTTATTCACATTAAGAAGCTGATTGCATCACTATAATTTTGATGTGTTTCATTTTTAAAAAAATCTGTTATGTAATCTTGTTTTTTTTTTAGCATTGTTAAATCTTTATATACCAACGTTTGTATAATTATTAGAATATTTTTAATATTACAACTTTTATAAATTACTTGAACTGTTTCATTATTAATATTATAATATATTATATTAGCAGATTGTATTTTAAGTTTTGGTAACATAATGTAAATACACTATTAATCTGTTATAAATTTTAGGTTTAAGTATTAGCAAATCCAAAATATATTGCATGATATTCACATATATTTGATATTTAAAAATTTTAGCAAACACTACATAAGGAGGAAAACAAATGTTTAAACAATGGAACGGTTTCAAAGGCGATCAGTGGAAAGACGAAACTAATGTAAGTGACTTTATTCAAAAAAATTATACGCTATATGAAGGTGATGATAGTTTTTTAGTAGGAAAAACTGCTAAGACTAGTAGTGTTTGGGATAAGGCTAATTCACTTATAATAGAAGAAATAAAAAAAGGTATTATAGATGTAGAAACTAATGAAGTTTCGGGAATAGATAATTTCGCTCCTGGCTACATAGATAAAGAAAACGAGGTTATTGTTGGACTTCAAACAGATGCACCACTCAAAAGAATAGTAAACCCATTTGGTGGCTTTAGAATGGTAGAGCAATCATTAGAAGCTTACGGTTATAAATTAAATAAAGATATAGAAGAATATTTTCCCAAGTACAGAAAAACTCATAATGAAGGTGTTTTTGATGCATACACTGATGCTACAAAGGTTGCAAGAACTGTAGGACTCCTAACTGGACTTCCTGATGCCTATGGAAGAGGTCGCGTAATTGGAGACTATAGAAGAATAGCCCTTTATGGTATAGATTTTTTAATTGATGAGAAGAAAAAAGATTTAAATGAATTAACAGGACACGCCTATGATGATCTGATAAGACATAGAGAAGAAATAAGTATGCAAATAAGAGCACTTGTTTCAATAAAAAGCATGGCCCTAAAATATAATGTTGATATTTCAAAGCCAGCTAACAGCGCATGCGAAGCTGTTCAAGCCGTTTATATGGGATATCTTGCAGGAATAAAAGAAAATAATGGCGCTGCAATGTCTCTTGGGAGAACTACTAATTTCTTAGACATTTATTTCGAAAGGGATTTAGCAGAAGGTATAATAACTGAAGATGAGGCTCAAGAAATCATTGATCAATTTGTAATTAAGCTTAGAATGGCTAGACATCTTAGAACTCCTGAATACAATGAGTTATTTGGCGGTGATCCAAATTGGGTTACTGAATCAATCGGAGGAGTAGCCCTTAACGGTACACCAATGGTAACAAAGAATTCCTTTAGATTCCTTCATACACTAACTAATTTAGGCTCAGCTCCAGAACCAAATATGACTGTACTTTGGTCAGAAAAATTACCAGAACCCTTTAAAAAATACTGTGCTAAAATGTCCATTGAAACGGATGCATTACAATATGAAAATGATGATATAATGAGACCTATTTATGGTGAAGACTATGGAATAGCTTGTTGCGTTTCTGCAATGGAAATTGGTAAGAGGATGCAATTCTTTGGGGCTAGGGCAAACCTTGCTAAATCATTATTACTATCACTTAACGGCGGAATAGACGAATTAAAAGGTAAGCTTGTAGTACCTGGAATTCCAAAAAATACTGATGAGATTCTTGATTACAAATCAGTTAGAGCAATGTATTCAAAAGTACTCGCCTATGTTGCGGATATGTATGTAAATACAATGAACACTATACATTATATGCATGATAAGTACGCTTATGAAGCTGGTCAATTATCACTACATGATACAGACCTTAAATACTTCATGGCCTTCGGAGTAGCTGGACTATCAGTTGCAGCCGACTCCTTAAGTGCTATAAAATTTGCTAAGGTAAAACCAATAAGAAATAAAAAAGGCATAACGATAGACTTTGAAATTGAAGGAACTTTTCCTAAATACGGAAATGATGATGACAGAGCTGATGATTTAGCTGTTAATCTTATTAAGGAATTTAGCAATGAACTTAAGAAACATCCAGCTTATAAAGGTGCAGAACATACCTTGTCAGCACTTACCATTACCTCCAATGTTGTTTATGGTAAGAAGACAGGATCAACTCCAGATGGAAGGAAACAAGGTATAGCACTTGCCCCTGGAGCAAACCCAACACAAGGTAGCGATGAAAACGGAGCATTATCATCACTAAATTCAGTTGCTAAGATTCCTTATAGAAATTATTGCCAAGATGGAGTTTCAAATACTTTTTCAATAGTACCAGCTGCACTTGGAATAGATGAATCTACAAGAATAAACAACCTTGTTTTCCTTTTAGATGGTTACTTCGCGCAAAGTGCACACCATTTAAATGTAAATGTACTAAATAGAGAAGTTCTAATTGATGCAATGGAGAATCCAGATAAATATCCAACATTAACAATAAGAATATCCGGATATGCCGTTCATTTCAACAGACTACCAAAAGAACAACAACTTGAAGTTATTAGCAGAACTTTCCATAAAAAATTATAACAAAAGATACTTTAAATATTTTTATACCTAAGTTGAGGAGGAGTATATATGATAAAAGGTAATATTCATTCTATAGAGACAATGGGACTAGTTGATGGTCCTGGAATAAGAGTAGTGGTTTTCTTTCAAGGATGCAAATTAAGATGTGCCTACTGTCATAACCCAGATACTTGGAATCTCAGTGGTGGTATGGAAATGACATCCGCCCAAATTGTCCAAAAGATTATTAGATTTAAACCATATTTTGATCGTTCTTCCGGTGGAGTTACTTTCTCTGGTGGCGACCCATTAATGCAGCCAGAATTTTTACTTGAGTGCCTAAAATTATGTAAACTTAATGGCATTCATACTTGCTTAGATACATCTGGCTTTGGAAGTGGTAATTATGATGATATATTAAAATATACTGATTTAGTACTTTTAGATATAAAACATACAACAAGCCTTGGTTATGTTAACTTAACCGGCAAAGATACTAAAGGTATTAATTCATTTTTAGGCGCTTTGAGAAAATCCAAATCCAGGGTTTGGGTAAGACACGTTGTTGTGCCAGGAATTACAGATTCCGTGGAACATATAACTAAAATGTCTAAAATTATAAGTGAAGAGGTTCCAAATGTAGATAAAGTAGAACTTCTTCCCTATCATGTTCTAGGAGCACATAAATATGAAGAACTATCTATCCCTTATAAATTAAAAGGTGTAGAACCCATGGATAAAGATAAAACTAAAGAGCTTCAACTGTTAATTGATAATTTGCTAATAACTAAAGAAAAATCAAAATCACAAACAGCATAACAAAGCAAAAGCAGAAGGTTACAATAACCTTCTGCTTTTCTACTTTATATTCCTACTACCTGGTTTTATGTAGGGTGTTCCCTCTTTACAAAGAGGACAATCTACTGGGTCATAGCTTTCAATTTCCAGTTTTATAGAACTATAAATAGGATAATCAATCTTGCTACTTCCTCTGTCCACAATGCAACATATTCCAACTACCTCTGCACCAAGCTCCTCTAAAACCTTTATTGTTTCTAGTGAAGATTTACCAGTAGTTACTACATCCTCTGTAATTAAAACCTTCTGCCCCTTAGTAATTTCAAAACCCCTTCGCAGTTCAAAAGTGCCATTAACTCTTTCTGTAAAAATAGCAGGCTTTCCAGTTTGTCTACCTACTTCATAAGCTACTATTATACCACCCATAGCCGGGCCTACAACCACATCAAAATCTATATCCTTAAGTTTTTGAGCTACTACACTTAGCACCTTTTCAGCCTTATCTGGATACTGAAGTAATTTTGCGCATTGGCAATATCTGTTACTGTGTCGTCCTGAGGATAACAGAAAATGTCCCTCTAGTAGTGCGCCCGACTCTTTTAATATATCTAAAACATTAATATTAATAATATCGCCTCCTAAATAATCCCTCGTATCTCACTTATATCTTTAATGCCTTCACGCAACATATAGTCTTCCATTCCTTCTATTATATCTATACATATATCAGGTTTTATAAAATTAGCCGTTCCAACTTGAATTGCCGTTGCTCCCACCATTATAAATTGTATAGCATCTTCATATGAGCAAATACCACCCATACCAACAACTGGTATATTAACAGCCTTGCATACCTCATGAACCATTCGAAGGGCCATAGGTTTTATAGCTGGGCCTGATAACCCTGCATATATATTACTAAAAACTGCACTTCTTTGATGTATATCCACTGCCATGCCTTTAAAAGTATTTACAAGGGACAATGCATCTGCTCCAGCTTCACAACATTTGTATGCCATATCTACTATATCCTGCGCATTTGGTGAGAGCTTAACCATAAGTGGTTTCTTGCATATGCTTTTCACCTGTCGTACTACATCATAAGCTACGTTTGAATTGATTCCAAAAGCCATACCTCCACATTTTACATTAGGACAAGATATATTTAATTCTATTATATCTACAGCCTCATTATTTAATCTTTCTATAGCTGCAATATATTCCTCTATATTTCCGCCTCCAACATTTGCTATTATAGCTGTGTTATATTCCTGCATCATGGTCAGTTCAGAATTTATAAATTTTTCAATTCCTGGATTTTGAAGTCCTACACTGTTTAACATTCCACCTCTAGTCTCATAAATACGTATGCCATCATTCCCCTGTTTCTCATTAATTGTAAGACCTTTAGAGGATATACCTCCTAGTCTTGAAATATCATAATACTGTCCATATTCTGCTCCAAATCCAAAGGTTCCTGATGCAGCTATAACAGGATTTTTCAGATTAACACCACATAACTTAACACTCATCATTAAAAATCAAATCCTTCCCTAAAAAAACCGGACCATCCTTGCAGGTTCTTTTGTTTCCCTCTACAGTTTTACAAGTACATACAAGACATGCACCTATACCGCAGGCCATATGACTTTCCATAGATACAAATACAGGAACATTTGTGTCATTACATTTATGCACAACTTTTTTCATCATAATTTCTGGTCCGCAACATATAACTGTATTATATTTTTGTGGATTAATTAAATCTGTTACGTATCCTTTGTGACCAATGGCACCACTTTCTGTGGATATATAAGTTTCGTTTACAAATTTACTCACAGTATCTGCAGAATAATCCACAGTTCTAAACCCTGCGTACAAATCCACGTTACAATCTGTAAGCTTTTTTATGAGGTACAAAAGTGGAGCTATCCCAATCCCTCCAGATACTACAGCAATATTACCTTTTATTTTTTCTATATCAAATCCATTTCCAAGAGGTCCCATTATCTGAATTTCGTCGTTTTCTTTTAGCTTGCTAAGAAGTTTCGTACCTTGACCTACTATTTGATATAAAAAGCTTATTTTTTCCTCACACACATCATACACACTTATAGGCCTTGGTAATAATGGTTCTAGGCTTTCTACCTTTATCATAAAAAATTGGCCTGGCTTTACGTTAAACTTGCCCTTTATAGAAAGCATATACACACCTTCACTTATTTCAACATTTTCATATGTTTTTTCTACTGAACATATCAACTAAACCCCTCCAGTACTTCATGTAAAATTACGAATTATTTCACATTTCTAGTGCTTGCTGCTCTTATTTCATCTCTCATTTTTATTGCCTCTTCCCTAGCACATTCTTCAAAATGAGTTTCGCCCTGTTCCTTCTTCTTGTAAGCAAGCAAAATACTTCTAGAAGCATTTACAACCCCACCATTTCCATTATTTAAATAAATGGCTACATCATTTGCTGCACCACCCTGTGCTCCATACCCAGGTATCAAGAAAAACATATTTTCTAAATCTTTCCTCATCTTTAATCCTTCATCCATATGAGTACATCCAACGACTCCTCCTATTGAGCTATATCCACATTGTCCTCTGAATTCGCTTCCAATATTCAATATTTTTTTTCCTACTATATCATAAACTTTTTTATTTTCTTTGTTCTCTATATATTCAATATCTTCTGCCCCTTTATTAGAGGTTCTTACTAGTGAAAATAGTCCTTTTTCCTTGTTTTTTACATAAGGAAGATATGGCTCTATGCTGTCCATGCCCATATATGGATTTACAGTTATAAAATCACTTTCGAAATCTCCTTCAAAATGAGCTTTAGCATACATTTCTGCTGTTTTTGCAATATCTCCTCTTTTAATATCCGCAATAACTATGCCACCCTTACTTTTTATGTAACTTAGAGTATCTTTGTATACTTTTAAACCTTTTAGCCCAAGAGCTTCATAATATGCTATTTGTACCTTATAACAAGCTGATACATCAAAAGTAGCATCAATTATTTGTTGATTAAATCTATACAGCGCATGATCCTCATATGAAAACTTATTTTTAAATTCTAGTGGTAAATATTCTATAGCAGTATCAAGTCCTATACACACATTACCCTTATTTTCTACACTTTCATATAATCTATCAATAATCAAAGGTTACTCCTCCTCCATTTTCATTTATACAAACCAATTATTTACTTTTGAATTCAGGATTTTTATATATTGTTTTTCCCGCCTTAATAGTGCACATTACGCTGCCTATTACAGTTTTTCCATCAAAGGGAGAATTAATTCCCTTTGATAAAAATTTTGAAATATCAATATTATATTTAGTCTTAACATCTAAGAGTACTAAGTCTGCATCTAGCCCTATTTTAATTTCGCCACTATTTAATCCCATAATTTTAGATGGATTTTTAGACATAATTTCAGAAAGTTTGTTTAGAGTAATATGTCCTTCTCCTACTAGTTTAGTAAAGCATATAGGGAATGCTGTTTCAAGGCCAGATATACCCGGTGCCCCATTTTTTTTATCGGATGTACTATGTGGTGCGTGGTCTGTAGATATAACATCCACAAACCCGCCCTTTATAGCATTAATTAAAAAACTTACATCGTCAGTCTCTCTTATAGGTGGATTTACTCTATAACTAGTTTCAGAAGTATCTGTTAAGTGATGAGGCGTGACTTCACAGGTTACTTTTGCTCCCTGCTGTTTCGCTTCTATAATGTATTTCATAGCTTCTTTTGTACTAACATGAGCTAAGTGAAGTTTACACCCAGTAAATTTTGAAAGAGTTATGTCCCTCCAGGTCATCATATTTTCAGCAAGCCTAGTATCAAACTCAACTAATTCTTCATTTTCGGCATGAGATATTACTGTTAAATTCATTTCACTTGCTTTTACCATTGCCAAGAGCATTATTTTACTATTAGAAACTCCCTTACCATCATCAGATATAAATTTAACTTTAGAGGTTAACTTATCTAAGTGGTCTATGGAATTTCCTTTTAAGTCCTCTGTAATAGATGCACACTGATGAATATCCACCAGATTTATTTCCTTAGCCTTTTTAAGCACCTTGTCTATAATTTCCATGCTCGTACATACTGGGTTTGTATTTGCCATAAGATTTACCGCAGTATATCCACCCCGTGCTGCAGCTTTACTTCCAGATAATAAGTCTTCTTTATAAGTATATCCCGGCTCTCTAAAATGGCTGTGAAGATCTATGAAAGAGGGTGCTAAAACATACCCTTTCCCATCTATTACCTCACAGTCTTTATCTATTGTTTTTCCTATTTCATATATTATTCCTTCATTTATATAAACATCAGAAATAAAATCCTGTGATGAATCAACTATTCTTGCACTTTTAATTAATAATTCCATAGTCCTACCATCCTCTCACATTGCCTGATATTTACTTAGTAGCTTGATTATTAATTTCATCACAGTACATACATCTGTACTCACCCTTTTTTCTATCTGATAAGTAAAAGCTATTCAAAATTTCTTGTTCTATAGAAGAGATACATCTTGGATTATTACATTTTATAACCTTGTCAATTTTATCCGGCAATTTTAATTTGACTTTAGTTTCAATTTCTTCTCCAGATATTATATTTATTGTTATATTAGGATCTATAAAGCCTAACACTGTAAAATCTATATCAATCTCATTTTCTATCTTTATTATATCTTTTTTACCAAGTTTCTTGCTAGGTGCATTCATAATAAGTGCCACAGTAAAATCAGCCTTATCAAGACCTAAATAATTGAATATTTTAAGTCCAACGCCTGCTTTAATATGATCTATCACTATTCCTCTTTTTATACTATTTATTGTTACCATTATTTATCCACCCCCAAAAGTTTAGCAATAAGTGCCATTCTTACATACATGCCATATTTTGCTTGTTTAAAATAACAGGCCCTTGGGTCACTATCAAGCTCTACAGATATTTCATTAACTCTAGGAAGTGGGTGAAGTATTATCATATCGCTCTTAGCCTTTTTCATTTTCTCTTTATCTAGTATATAAATATCTTTAAGCCTTATATAATCTTCCTCATTAAAAAATCTTTCCTTTTGAACTCTTGTCATATATAATATATCCAAATCACCAATCACATCTTCTAGTTTTTGCGTTTCCATATACTCTATGTTGTTTTTATCAAGTACTTCTGTTTTAATGTAACTTGGAATCATTAATTCCTTTGGTGAAATTAGTACAAATTTAATGTTTTCATATCTTGACATGGCTTTTATTAATGAGTGAACTGTTCTGCCAAACATTAAATCTCCACAAATTCCTATGGTTAAATTTGATAATGTCCCTTTGATTTTTCTTATAGTTAAAAGATCTGTTAGTGTTTGAGTTGGATGTTGATGTCCGCCATCACCGGCGTTTATTACTGGCATTTGAGAATGCATAGATGCAACTTTAGGAGCTCCTTCTTTAGGATGCCTCATTGCTGCGATATCTGCATAACATTCTACGGTTCTTATAGTATCTGCTACGCTTTCTCCTTTTGATGCTGAACTTGATTTTGCCTCAGAAAAACCTAATACCTGGCCTCCAAGTCTTAACATTGCAGCTTCAAAGCTTAATCTCGTTCGTGTGCTTGGTTCATAAAATAATGTTGCCAAAATTTTTCCATCACACTTATGAGAAAAGTTTGTAGGATTCTTTATTATTTCATCTGCATAATCAAAAATTTCCTCCAGTTCTAGTAGTGTAAAATCCATTGGTTCGATTAAGTGTCTTCCTTTTAACATATTAAATCCTCTCCTTTTCAGCCTCTCGGGACTACATTTAAAGGTACTATAGTAGTTTTATGGTTTCATATTTCTTTAAAAAAATAAAAACGCCATCTCAATTATGAGAAGGCGTAGCAATACCTGTTTAATCTTTGCTTCCTTCTCAGCCTCTCGGACCAAATTAAAGGTAATTTTTATTTATTCTTTGATTTATACTACTATATATTCTAGTTCATGTCAACCCAATTTTATAAAAAAGTCAGTAAATTTATACTTCAATACATATAAAAAAACTACCTAAAATATACTTTAAGGTAGCTTTTTTTATTTTTATAATTAAGCTTTAATTAATATTGAATTTGTTGTTGTTGTTGTATAAATTCCATAATATTTAATGTATTCTCTTTAGTAGTTTCTGGAGGAGCTAAAGAAGTTATTTTATTAATTTCACTTAATTTACTATCAATTTCAACTTTTACATTACTACCTTCCACAGTAACATCAAATTTAACATTTGTTTTAGTTATTAATTTGTCTTCTATTGTAAATGTTGATACTATATCTAATACTTGGGCAGCATCAATAGCTTTATTACTTTCTTCAATAAGTTTTGTTGCATCTTCCAGGTTTACAGATCCTGTTTCAGTTGCTCCCTGAGCTTCTTTAATAACCTCTTTTAAATTACTAAAATATTTTTCATTACTTAAGTAATTAGAAATAATAGCTTTTATGTCATCTTTTGAAAACTTAATTGTATATACACCATTCTTTGAAGTTGATTTATCACCAAGCTTTTCAAATGTTTGTACTTTCTTCTCGTTCTTATCTAAATAAGAATTAATTGTATCCAAGATGTCTTTTGAAACTTGAGTATTCTTATTATTCTTAGTGTCCATTGCTTTTGTCATTGAATCCTGAAACTTTTTATAATCCTCAGGAGAGCTAATACTCTTCATATAACTCTCTAAATCCTTTGAAGCTAAACGTAAGTATGATGTATTTGCTAGTTGATCACCCATCATACTTTTTAGTATTTCAGGCAATCCTATAATCATATCAAAGTCTAATTTGGAACTAGAACTATCAATATACATCGGTGCTTCAAAAGAAACTCCTGCAGATGATACTTTTACATTACTACTCATCTTTGATCTTTCTTTATCCGTTAACATCTTGCCGTTAAAATTCAAAGATACTTTACCAGCACTTAATATACTCGATAGATCACCTGGTTCTGAGACGCTATTCATATCCCCCGTTACTTCAGCAGACAATGTAATGTCATAAGCACATGACTTAATAGTTGAACTGTTCACAACACCAGTTTTCAACTCTACTTGTCTACTACAACCGGTAATTGAAGCAAGTAAGGTTAATGACAAGAAAAATGTTAAAATTGATTTTTTCATTTATTAATCCCCCCTATAATATGTATCACTATATTATTACATCTTTTTTACAAATTAGCAAATCCTAAAATTTATTAACTTTTTATAAATTCAGTACAAATCAGGATTTATTTATTCTAAAAACTTTAAAACTTGTCTATATTTTAGTATAATACTTATTATAAAGCTTAAAGAAGGAGACTTTAATTTATGAATTGTTCTAAATGTGGTTTTCAAATAGATTCTCGTACAAAATTTTGCCCAAACTGTGGTAATGAAATAATACAAAACAGTTTAATATCTGAGGAAAAAATTTCAACTATTTACGAGAATGGCACTGCTGAAAAAGATACTCCAGAGAATGATACTCTAGAAAAACGTACTCCTAAAAAAAATAGAATTGTACGTTCAATTTTAATTACTTTTTTACTTGTACTAATATTATTTTCTGTTGGTTGTATAAGTTATTATTACTCATTTTCAAAATATTCCACTGTTACTCCAAAAAAATCAGACAAGGCTCCTTTAAATGACAATATAACTCCGAATAAAGAGACCAGCTCTGATAAAGATGCGAATGTTCCTGCATCTACAGACGTCACTGATAAAACTAAGGCAGCGGATAATGATTATATATTTCCTAAAAGCGGAAGTAAAAAACTTTTAGAATCTGATGTAGCTCTAGTAAGTAAAGATAACTTAGCCTTAGCTAAGAATGAGATTTATGGCAGACATGGGTACGTATTTAAATCGGAACCATTTAAAAGTTATTTTAATAGTAAATCATGGTATAAACCAGACCCAAACTTTAAAGCTTCTAATACTGAATTTAATACTATAGAATCATATAACATAAATTTGATTTTAAAACATCAAAATAAATAACTATAGATTCAACGGTGGTGGAGGATTAATGACAGCCGAAGGAATAATCAACACTGATGCATCCTTAGTTACTTATGATTCAGCAAAAGTACTTGAAGATGATGGACAAGTTAGCACAACAGCAGCAACTCAATACAAAACCCCACTTCTATAGATTATAGAAGTGGGGTTTTAAACTAGCTTATCTCAAAAGGTACTGAATTATGTGAAAGGATCAAAATAAACTAAATATTCATTATTTACAAAATATTAGTATGGTAATATAATAATATACATATCAATATTGCTTACATGTGTACAGGCTTTAAGTTATGCATTAGAGCAAATTTAAAAATAGGGAGTGACGTCTTGTTAAAAACATTTAAATATCACAATGCAAAAATAGGGACAACCTTAGTTATTACATTCTTTATGACTCTTACTTTATTTTCTACTTTTACAATGACAGCGAAAGCAGATATAGGTGACAAGGTATTTGATATTATTGAGATTACTGACTTACACGGAGCACTTATAAGTAACGATGCAATACCCCTACCTATTGGTGGGGTTCTTGCTAAAAACATAAAAGATACAAAAGCTACAAATCCAGACAGAACAATTATAATTGGTGGCGGAGACCTATATCAAGGATCTCCAATCTCAATTGTGCTTAGAGGGGTACCAGTACAAAAGTCACTTAGTAATATTGGTATGGAAGTAACTGCCCTTGGAAACCATGAATTTGACTGGCAATTAGATACCGTAGTCAACACAACTATGAGAGATGCTAGTTACTCAATTGTTGCAGCAAACTTATACAATAAGAATGTTGATGGAACTAAGGGTAATAGAAAATTTGCTCCTTACAAGATAATAGTCAAAGATGGTGTTAGAATTGCATTCATTGGCGCAATTACTAATTTATCAGAACAATTAATAATTCCAGCATATAGAAAGGATTATATTTTTACTGATGCTGCTACTGAAGTAAATGCTTGTGCAGCTGAAATAAAGGCAGCACAAACTGCTGATGTAATTATTGCAATAATACACGCCGGGAACGACTATAAGACTCCAACTACTGGAGAAATATTTACTATAACAAATAAATTAACAAATGTTAATGCAGTATTTGGTGGACATTCCCATACATTAGTTACAGCAACTGCTGCTAACGGAATACCTGTATACATAGCAAATTACAGTGGAAGAGGCTATATTGATGCAAAAATGACAGTACAACTAGACAATAAAGTTAGTTTTGCAGTTCCAAGCATATCCGATTATAAAGCCCTGGATACAACTTCTTTAAATGGATATAAAATAGGAAACCCAAATTTAAAACCTGGAGATCCAAATTATGTTGCTGGTACTCCAGTACAAGACCCAGAAGTTAAGGCAATTATAGATGCAGCGGCTCCTACATTTTCTGAAGTTATTGGAACTACTAAAAAAACTTTAACAAGAACTCACATTGGTTCACCATATGGTGAAAGTATACTTGGCAATTGGACCGCCGATGCAATTAGATTAAATGCAACTTCTGATATAGGTATACAAAACAATGGTGGTTTAAGATCTGATATTAAATCTGGACCTATCAATGTTGGAAACATATTTTTTCTTATGCCATATGATTATGAAATAAATACAGTTTTACTAACAAAGGAACAATTAAAAGTTATATTAGAACAAGCTGTAAAAGATGGTGGCAAGGGATTACAAACATCTGGCATTAAGTTTACGTATGATTCTACAGAACCAACTGGCTCTAGAGTATTAAATATAACAAGAGAGGATGGCACAGCAATAAGCGACACAGAAATTCTTAAATTAGCTGGACCTGACTATATACTAACTGGAGGGGATGGTTTTAAAGGATTCTTAGATGCTAACGTAAGCAATACAATTTTGAAAACAGGCGTGTTAGTTAGAGATGCACTAATTGCAAACATAAAAGCAAATAATGGTATTAATTACGTACTAAACATAAGACTAAAAAATATTGCAAAAACCATTCCAGTAATTTTAAAATTACCTACACTACAAAGATTAGCCGGACTTAATAGAATAGAGACTTCTCTATCCATAGCTAAACAGCAATATACTGATAAAGCACCAGATGCAGTAGTACTCGCTACAGCAAATGATTTTGCTGATGCCTTAGCTGGTTCAGGACTAGCTTATAAGTATAATGCGCCACTCTTATTAGTTAATAAGACTATTAGTAACAGCAAAAATGTATTAGATTATATTACATCAAACTTAGGTAAAAATAAAAACATATATATATTAGGTGGTACTGGTGCAGTTAGCAAAGACATTTCAGATTATCTAACGGTGCAAGGGTATAAAATAATTAGACTTGGCGGTAAGGATCGTTATGAAACAAATCATAAAATAGTTAATAATCTAAATACACCTAAAGGTACAAGTATTGTTATCGCTACAGGCAGTGACTTTGCAGATGCACTAAGTATATCGAGTATAGCTGCAATAAACGGATATTCAATGCTATTAAATGGTAAAGATAATTTATCTGCTAGTGTTAGCCGGGACATAACTAATATACAACCAACAACTGTCTATCTAATAGGTGGAACAGGAGTGCTTAGCACTAATATTGAAACACAAATTAAAAACCTAAATAAGGAAATAACTATAGTAAGGTTAGGTGGAAAGAATAGATATGAAACTTCAATGAATATAGTGAAGCATTTTAATCTAACCACAACTACTATAGCCGTGGCTACAGGAATAGATTTCCCTGATGCTTTAAGTGGCTCAGTATTAGCTGCAAGAAATAATTGTAGCGTGCTACTTGTGGACAATAAGGATATAACTAAACAGAAAGAGCTAATAATTAAACAAAAGATAACAAACGTAATCCTATTTGGTGGAGAAGGAGTAGTAAGTAAGGCGATAGCAACTTCTTTAATACAAAAATAACATTTATAATATATAATAAAAACAAATAATTTAATTATTTTCTGTGAAAATGCTACAAGACTCTTTGCAAGTCAAAAATAAAAGCCATACAAACATAATGTTTGTATGGCTTTCATGGTGCGCCCAGAGGGAGTCGAACCCACGGCCTACAGATTCGAAGTCTGCCACTCTATCCAGCTGAGCTATGGGCGCAAAATAATTTATAAAAAGTCTTTAGTATAAATACTAAAGACTTTCATTGGAGCGGGTAGAGGGAATCGAACCCTCGTAATTAGCTTGGAAGGCTAACACTCTACCATTGAGTTATACCCGCATGTTTGGAGCGGGAGACGAGATTCGAACTCGCGACGTTCACCTTGGCAAGGTGACGCTCTACCACTGAGCCACCCCCGCATATTCCCTTGTTTATAATAAATAGTAATGGTGCAGGTGAAGGGACTTGAACCCTTACACCGTGAGGCGCTAGATCCTAAGTCTAGTGCGTCTGCCATTCCGCCACACCTGCCGATTATTACTATTTTGGTGGCTTACCGGGGAATCGAACCCCGGACACCATGATTAAAAGTCATGTGCTCTACCAACTGAGCTAGTAAACCTTATTGGCTGGGAAGGCAGGATTTGAACCTACGAATGCCACAGTCAAAGTGTGGTGCCTTACCGCTTGGCGACATCCCAGCATTAAATGGGGTGAAAGATGGGGCTCGAACCCACGACAACCAGAATCACAATCTGGCGCTCTACCAACTGAACTACTCCCACCATATGGTGTGTCTTAAGGGATTCGAACCCCCGGCCCACGCCTTAGAAGGGCGTTGCTCTATCCAACTGAGCTAAAGACACTTATGTACATTATAATACGCCTAAGCATATTTGGAGCGGGTAGAGGGAATCGAACCCTCGTAATTAGCTTGGAAGGCTAACACTCTACCATTGAGTTATACCCGCATATTAATTTAAAATGGTCGGGGTGACAGGGATTGAACCTGCGACCTCATGGTCCCAAACCACGCGCGCTCCCAGCTGCGCTACACCCCGACATTATTTAAAAAATGGTGCGACACCAGGGAATCGAACCCTGGACACCCTGATTAAGAGTCAGGTGCTCTACCAACTGAGCTAGTGACGCATATTGGTGTGTCTTAAGGGATTCGAACCCCCGGCCCACGCCTTAGAAGGGCGTTGCTCTATCCAACTGAGCTAAAGACACTTACATATTTATATGCCTAAGCATATTTGGAGCGGGAGACGAGATTCGAACTCGCGACGTTCACCTTGGCAAGGTGACGCTCTACCACTGAGCCACCCCCGCATATTTCCTTCTTTATAATGAATAGTAATGGTGCAGGTGAAGGGACTTGAACCCTTACACCGTGAGGCGCTAGATCCTAAGTCTAGTGCGTCTGCCATTCCGCCACACCTGCCAGTTATTACTATTTTGGTGGCTTACCGGGGAATCGAACCCCGGACACCATGATTAAAAGTCATGTGCTCTACCAACTGAGCTAGTAAACCTTATTGGCTGGGAAGGCAGGATTTGAACCTACGAATGCCACAGTCAAAGTGTGGTGCCTTACCGCTTGGCGACATCCCAGCATTAAATGGGGTGAAAGATGGGGCTCGAACCCACGACAACCAGAATCACAATCTGGCGCTCTACCAACTGAACTACTCCCACCATATGGTGTGTCTTAAGGGATTCGAACCCCCGGCCCACGCCTTAGAAGGGCGTTGCTCTATCCAACTGAGCTAAAGACACTTATGTACATTATAATACGCCTAAGCATATTTGGAGCGGGTAGAGGGAATCGAACCCTCGTAATTAGCTTGGAAGGCTAACACTCTACCATTGAGTTATACCCGCATATTAATTTAAAATGGTCGGGGTGACAGGGATTGAACCTGCGACCTCATGGTCCCAAACCACGCGCGCTCCCAGCTGCGCTACACCCCGATATCCATTAAACCTTTATATTATAATGTTTAATGTTCTAAATTACCTTTAACCTCACAAAGATTTAAAATGAATGTTTTTTTGTGACGACATGGATTATTCTACACCATATATGCTAATACGTCAATACTTTTTTCAAAGTTTTCCTGTTGAATATTGCAATAAATTGTCCCATGGTATTAGCTTATGCTAAAATCTTATTAAAGTTGGATTTATAACCTCTCCATCAATATTAATAATAGCAAAACTCCCAGCTCCATCTCTTGGCTCAGATACACTACCAGGATTTATATACCATATACCCTCCTCAAAATCTATTTTTGCAATGTGAGTATGACCATATAAAACTATGCTAGATCCTGTTTCTAATGCCTTATATCTTAAATTGCACAAATTCTCTTTTACACTATATTTATGACCATGAGTTAAAAAAATCTTTTTCCCACCGATATCTTCTACCAGGTCATATGGTGTTTTAGTACAAAAATCACAATTACCTCTCACATTAATTATTCTACCCTTGTAGTACCTCTTTAGAATTGATATGTCATCTACATTATCACCTAAGTGAATTAGTACGTCCACTGCCTTTATTTTCTCTCCTAGCAGCTCTATACTGCTAGCATTCCTATGTGTATCACTTATAACACCTATACGCATTTAAAACCACCTTGTCCTTTAATAGTATATTACATTTCTTATATTAATCTTTCCATCTCACTTTTTAATTTACTAAGTGCCCTTCCCCTGTGACTAATAACATTTTTTTCTTCTGGGCTCATTTGAGCAAAAGTTTTATTTACTTCTTTTACAAAGAATAAGGGATCATATCCAAATCCTTCTTCTCCTCTAAACTCAGCTGTTATTATCCCTTCAGTTTCCCCTTGAACTTTTACTATTTGATTTTGATTTATTATAAGTACCATTGCACAAATAAATTTAGCTTTTCGCTTTTCTTCTCTTGTGCCATCTAAAAGAGATAGTAATTTATTATTATTTTCGCTAGTATTTCCATGTTCTCCTGCAAACCTTGCTGAAAAAATTCCTGGCGCTCCATTTAAAAGTTCTACTGATAATCCCGAATCATCTGCAAGCACCATATCCCCATTAGCTATTTTAAAAATCTCATTAGCCTTTATTTCTGCATTTTCCATAAATGTAGTTCCGGTTTCCTCTACATCTATATTGATATTAGCTTCTTTCAAAGATAACACCTCAAAAGGAAATTGTGATAATATTTGTTTTATCTCTTTAATTTTATGTTCATTATTGCTAGCAACTATTATTTTTTTCATTATTATCTATCCTTACCTCTCTTTTATATATAATAATTATATACTAAATAATTCATCTCTAGTAGGTGGCAAAACGTCTCTTTCAGTATCATCAGTTACTAGTATACCTCTAGCCCCAGTGATATTTCCTATTATTGTAGCCTTTATGCCTTTACTATTTAATTTGTCTACTAACTGTTTACCACTAGCAACTGTTATTAACATACTTCCCGATGATATAAATTTCAGAGGATCAATATGAAGTTTCCCACATATTTTATAAGTTATATCGCTAATTGGCATTTTATGATTATATACCTTAAATCCCAAATTACTAGCCTCAGCTACCTCCCAGAGTGCTCCTAGCACTCCCCCTTCTGTTATATCATGCATTGCATTAACTCCATGCTCTCCAGCTATACGACCTTCGTTAATTACACTAATACTATTAATATATTCTTTTGCTATTTTTACCTCTTTAAGGGTTAAAACATCTTTCACTTTATGGATATGGTCATTTACTATAATTGAAGTTCCTTCCATACAGAGTAATTTGGTAACAACAATATCATCACCAATCTTTGCTCCTGATGTTGCTACTGCACGTCCAGCCTTTCCTTTTCCTATGGCAGTGCAGGAAACTACTATTCTATTAACAGCCTCTGTAACCTCAGTGTGCCCACCTAATATTTCCACATTGTGTTTCTTGGTCTCTTCATCTATTTCTGCCATTATATTTTTTATATCTTGAAGCGTAGCAGTTGGGGGTACTAGAATTGTGACTAAAATACCCACAGGCTCAACTCCACAAGAAGCTATGTCATTACAATTTATATTAACTGCCAGTTTACCTATATTTATATCTGCGCCTGTTATTGGGTCTGTAGAAACGATACATTCATACTCACCAAAATTTATGACACTACAGTCTTCTCCTATTCCACTTCTAATTCTTACATCAGATCGTACAACACTTTTATTAACCTCAATTATTTGTTTTAAATCATCCCAATTAAGTTTTCCAATTTCCATTTAAATTCTTCCTCTCTAATTTAATAAAACTAGCACATTTTAACAAACCAAATCATATTATTTATATAAGGACTAATATATGGTGGTGATATTTTGAAATTTATAGGACCTTTTTTAAGAACTAATACATTAAACAAAAAAAACATAAAAAATCAATTTTTCCACTTATCAAAAGAATCTTTAAAAGATATAGTTTTTGGATCAAAATGTGGAATATACATTCCAGCGCGTGATTTAAAATCTAAATCCTTTTCTAAGATTGATATTAACACAATTAGTTTAAATTCTCCACTTTTATGTGTTTACAGAAAAGCAGATGCTAAATTAAAATCTCAGGAAAGTATCTTAACTTGGAATGAAAACAAGGTAAAAAAAGAAATAACAATTAATAGTAATGCATTCATGACCTTATCACTATTAGAACTGGTAGACTATTATAGTAGCTTTAAAGACATTGACGACAATATATATGCTCTAAGCTCTACTTACCTTAAACTATGCAAAGAACAATTAGAATTTTATGCTTCTTATTTTCGAAACAAAGATGGTCTGTTTGTTGATAAAAAAGATTTAACAGATCCTCTAAACCAAGAATTTAATTTTGAAGATAAAAACAATAAATTCAAATTTTCTGATCAAGCATTTATGATGTCAGCTTACTACAAATATTCTTGTAATGATAAAAGCAAACAAGAGGAAGAATACAAAAAATTCGCTCTAGATATCTTAAATATGTTTGTTCAGTATAAAGAAGAAATTTATAATTCCTCCTTTGAAGAACTCAATAAAATATGTCTGGCATTAAATGTTTTTTACAAGTACTCCGGCCTTAAACAATGCGAAGATTTATTAAAAGATTTTTCGGATTTGATAATGGAACAATACAATTCCAAACCATCTATAATAATTAACGCTAAATTGGATTATTCCTGTATGCTTTTTATAAATTGTATGCTTATGTATAATAATACTCACTTTCATAAATTCAAAGAAACTAGTGACGATTTATATGAAAAGCTTACAAAATTATATGAAAATAATAAAGGTATTATCCTAAAGGAAAGTAATGATAAAGAAATAACTTATACCTGTGATGAACTACTACTATACATGTACAGCCTAATGATATATTCTGATTTTAATAATCCGGAAGATAATTCTTCCATGCTTCAAGATATTTTCAAGAACCAAATTTTAGATTCGGGTTTGGTTTTAAGTTGGCCAGATGTTCCTTCTTTAGATAATGTAGAGCATTACAGAAATTCTTCATTAAAATCAGAAGATTTAATAGGAGATGAAGATTTCAGAATGCCTAGTATACCAGCCCCTGAAAATAACGAACTCGCTTCTATATTTATTAAAAATATTGTATACAACAAAAAAAAGGAGAGCTTCAAGCAAAGTAAATCCTCTTTTGATAGTAGCAAAAATATGTTTATTTTCTTTTTAACAATATTTTTCCGAAACAAATAACATTAATTCTATTAAGGGATTACTTAACAGTAGTCCCTTCCTCTTTATAAGCATAATCAAATACTAAATTCCCATTTTTAGTGGTATATATATCTTTAATATTTTCTTTTTTGCATATAATTGTATTTCCAATATATACGGGTATGCATGGCAAATCTTTCGCTAATATTTGTTGTGCATCTTTATACATCTCTATTTTATTCTTATTATTATTCTCCATAATTGCACTTTCAATAATTTTATCATATTCTAAATTATTATATCCATAAATATTATATGATGAATTTGATGTCCATCTACTAAAAAATTTATAAACATCTCCATACTCATCGTCAATTTTTGAAAATACTATATCATAATTGCCACTCATAATTACCTTTACAAGCTCATCTTTTTCATAGCCAGTACAAACTACATCTATATCTAAATTATCATCAATATATTGTGCTATTTCCTTACTTATCTTAGTATCAAAGTTTTCACTTTCATAAATGATAGTTAATTTCTTTTTATCAAAAGTACTGTTCTTTAAATACTCTTTCCCTTTATCTCTATCTCCAAACACATTAAAAATTAATTTACTGTTATCTACATCTCCCCCACTAAACTGCGTGTAGTTTATAGCTGGAACTGCTAAATCTTTTGATACAGTTTGTATAATCAGTTCCCTATCTATTGTAGAGCTAATTGCATTTCTAAAATTCAAATCTAATATATCTTTTTCATCTGCTTCATTTTTAGTTTTTAAATTAAACGTTAAATAATACATAGTCTGCGATGGTATTACTTCAGTTTTATTTTCCATACTAAGGGAAATCACCTCACTTATTGGTGGACTTACAAATACATCGATTTTTGATGTAGAAGTAATCTCAGTAGTTTCAAAGTCTGCTAAGGCTTTCTCTTCATCTTTTATGGAAGTAAAGAGCATTTCATTACTAACAATCTGTTTAGCTCTCCAATAATCTTCATTTTTACGTAAAGTTATCTCCCCATCTTGATTTACATCTTTTATGATAAATGGACCACTATATTTAATTTCTTCATAATTATCTTTCCAGTTTTTTAAATTTAAATTATTTTCCCTTAAGGTGAAAACCGGATTACTAAGAATATTTAAGAAATAATCATTAGGGCTATTTAGCCTTATCTCTAAGGTGAAATCGTCCTTTGCAGCAATAGCAACTCCATCAACATTTACTTTCCCCATACTAAAATCCTTAGCTCCAAATATACAATACAACTCTTTAGCGTAAATATTATCTTTTTCTAATAGTGTATCGAGAAAAAACTTTACAAAATCTCTAGCTTTTATTACGGTGCCATCACTATAATGAATATTTTCTCTTAATTTAAAGGTATATCCTATTTTATCCTCTGAAATATAATATTCTGCCATAGCAGGTACTATCTTTCCATATTTATCTTCTCGAACTAATCCCTCAAATAAAGCTAATAACAAATCCTTTTGTCGTGCATTATCATTATCTGCCATAGACAAATCAGATGGCAACTCTCCTAAATTATAAACCAAGTATTTTCTTGAAGTTGAAGGTTTAACTTTCTTTTCAACACATCCACTAGTTAACATCATCATAAATGCTAACATTCCACATAATATTTTTTTCATATATATCTCCTACTTTCCCACTACTCAAAGTATTGACTTGTTATATATGAAATAATCAATAGCATAATAAAAATTAGAGCACAATTATTTATGGTAGTAAGCGAATTTGGCAATGAATTCTCCTAACTATGTTAGCTTTTTGCACTTTAATTATGTTATAATATACTTATTCATTTACATAATTTATGTAATCACAAGTTGTAAAGGGAGGTATTTCTATGTTAATCATAACTATTCAAATAATGGCTATACTTACCATGTTAACTTTTATGTTTACCGCAATATGGGGTTTTATTCTTTTAATTAAAATATATGACCAGTTAAGATATAAAAATTATTTAATGGAAAAACTTATACATAACACATCTAAATTATCTTTAAACCATGATAATAGCGAATGTAACAAAGCTGATGTTAAAGTAAAAGATACTCTTATACCAAACGAAAAAGAAATTTCAGCATCCTAACATAGAAAGCATCTACCTTAGACGCACAAAAGAACATCGATTAACCTCGATGTTCTTTTCTTATATCTCCCTAAATATTTTCATTATAATTATTTTCACTGAAATAGAATATCCCTTGTTTATTTGAACTACACATTACCACAACGAAAGTGAATTTATCTGAAGTGACTTGCAGAAGAAACGACAAAACTATTAGAATTGCTTAATGGATTTTCTAGTTTGGAGTTCGTATGCAAGGCCCTTCGGATAAATCCACTTTGAACATCCCCCTATTTTAACATATTTATAAGTTCCTCTTCAGTTATAACTGTAACTCCAAGCTTTTGAGCCTTTGTAAGCTTACTTCCAGCATTCTCTCCAGCTAACACATAATTAGTTTTACTGGATACAGAACCTGCTACTTTCCCACCATGCTCTTCTATCATCACTGTAGCCTCATCTCGCCCCATAGAAGCAAGTGTACCAGTTACAACGAAGGTTATTCCATCAAACACAATATCTACCTTACTTGACTCTTCTACGGCCATATTTACGCCATAATCTTTTAACCTGTCAATTATTTCTAGGTTTTTATCATCCTCAAAAAACTTTAGTACACATAAGGCACTTATTTCACCTATATCCGAGACATTTTGCAATTCTTCCAAAGATGTATTTTTTAAATCTTCAATAGACTTGTAATTCTTCATTATACTTTTCGCTGCTACTTTTCCAATATTAGGAATCCCAAGGCCCGTAAGTAGTTTTTGAGCTTCATTACTTTTGGATTTATTTATAGCTTCTAGCAACTTATCCGTATTCTTTTCTTTCCCTATTATACCCTGATTTATAAGTTCTTCTCTGTAATTAAAGAGTGAATATATATCCGCAATATTTTTGATATACTCCGCGCGAATAAGTTCCTTAATGTACGCCTCCCCAAAACCTTTTATATCCATAGCATTCCTGCCAACAAAATTAATGATGTGTCTTTCTAATTGCGCAAGGCAACTAGGGTTCGTACATTTAATATCAGCTGTATCCTTTTCACGTACAGTTGGTGTACCGCATACAGGACATATGTCAGGAATCTTAAATCTAATTAATTCTTCAGTACGTTTTTCTTTGACTACATACTTTACTTTAGGTATAATCTCTCCTGATTTATATACAACAATTATATCTCCAACTCTTATATCTAAATCATCGATAAAATCTTGGTTGTGAAGGATTGCTCTAGATACCGATGTTCCACATAAACGAATTGGCTCAAATATTGCTGTAGGGGTAATTCTACCAGTTCTTCCTACCGACACTTCAATATCTAGTAATTTTGTTTCTTTTTCTTCTGGAGGAAATTTATAAGCTATAGCCCATTTCGGAACTTTAGAAGTATTTCCAAGTTCTTCCCTATCTTTAAGGTTATCAATTTTTATAACAACTCCATCAATGTCATATGCTAAATTACCTCTTTCCTCTCCTATAGACTCAATAGCATTCCACACTTCATGGGCTGTTTTACATTTCACATAGTTCTCAATAACTTTTACACCTTGTTTTTTTAACCATTCATAACTTTTGGTATGTGTTTCAAATTGAATTCCCTTGGCATCTTGAACGTTAAAAATAAATAGAGATAATTCTCTTTCCTTTGTTATTTTACTATCTAACTGTCTGAGTGTTCCTGCAGCACAGTTCCTTGGATTGGCAAATATCTTTTTTTCTAATAACTCCTGCTGTTCATTAACCTTATTAAAAGCAACAGTTGACATATATACTTCACCACGAATTTCCAGGTACGGAATAGGCTCTTTCAGCTTCTTTACAACATCCGCAATCACTTTAGCATTTTCAGTGACATCCTCTCCTTGAATTATTCCATCTCCCCTAGTCACAGCTACTGTTAATTTACCATCGACATAACGCAAGGCAATTGACAAACCATCTATTTTAAGTTCAACAACAAAGGTTGGATCATTAAGCTCTTCAATCTTTTTATTTACATAAGCATAGACATCTTCTTTTGTAAATACGTCTTGCAAACTGAGCATTGGGACATTATGCTTTACCAGTACTCCAGCTTTTCTTTTAGCACTTCCACCTACTGTTTGAGTTGGGGAATTTAATGTGATAAGTTCTGGATGCTCACTCTCCATTTCTTTAAGAGTAAGCATTAATGTATCGTATTCATGATCTGATATTTCCGGTTCATCTTCGTTGTAATATCTATCACTATGATATTTAATTATCTTTTTTATTTCGTTAATTTTATCTTCTACATTCATAATACTTGAGGCCTTAGACTGCATTTCTTTATTTTTATCCATAAATTACACCCTTTCCCACAAAATACAAATAATAATTTTGATAATACAAATAAAATAACTAGCACACTCACTAGTTATTCTACCCAACATTACCTATAACATTTCTATAGGTGCTTTATTTAACATTAATTTTTTAATTCCCATATTATCAAAGGCTATTGAAACTAAAGCATCTCCACTAGATTTTGAAATTGACACAATGGTACCTATTCCAAATTTACTATGTCTTACTTTTCTACCTACAGTAACTTCCCTTTGCTGTCCTAAACTATTTTCTTGCGCAGTAACTGAAAGGTAATCATTTACAGATGTTTTATTTTCTGTAGCAGGATGACTTAAAAGACCATGAGGATTATAAGCTGCCGGAGCCTTAGTTTTCTTTCTCCTTAATACTTCCACAGTCCTATTATTAGCTCCCATAACAATTTCTTTTAAATTCGGAGAAATTTCACTTATAAAATCAGAAGGCGGATATCCGACAATTCTTCCAAACACCATTCTACTCTCTGCTGAGCTTATATAAAGTTTCTCTTCTGCTCTTGTTATAGCAACGTAACATAGACGCCTTGATTCTTCCATTTCAGTAGGATTATTTATAGAAGACATACCTGGAAACAAACCATTCTCCATACCTACCATAAATACTACTGGAAATTCTAACCCTTTGGCACTATGTACCGTCATCATTCCCGCAGTTTCAATAGTTTCATCTGGATCATCAGTTGTTGATCCTAAACTTACCCCTTCTAGGAAAGTTAATAGTGATTTATCTTCAGAAGTTTTTTCAAATTCTACTGCGTCCGATACTAATTCCTTTATATTTTGAACCCTGCTCTCATCCTCTGGTTCCTTGGAATTTTCTAACTGTTTTAGATATCCTGTATCATTTAAAATAGACTTAATTAGTTCAGACACAGGTACCTCTTCATTTTTAGCCATAAAACTATTCATAAGGCTAACAAATTTAGTTATGGATGATATATTTCTAGTTGTAAGTGTTGGTATTGTATCTACATCTAGTATTGCACTATACAAACATTGTTCTATACTAGTTGCAAATTCTTGAACCTTTTCTATAGTTGCATCGCCTATATTTCTTTTAGGTACATTTATAATTCTTTTTAATGCAATATCATCAAGTGGATTATTTATAACTTTTAAATACGCCATTATATCTTTTATTTCTTTTCTATCGTAGAACTTTAATCCACCTACTATTTTATAGGGAATTAAATTTTTCCTGAAGCTCTCCTCAAAAATACGAGATTGTGAATTCATTCTATATAAAATTGCAAAATCCTTATAACTCCTATTCTCTTCCTTCATAATTGTTTTAATCTGAGTTGCTACAAAATTCGCCTCATCTCTATCTGAAAAGGCTCTATATAAATTTATTTTTTCTCCAGCATCTTTTTCAGTTCTTAGCGCTTTATCTTTCCTCTGAGAATTATTTCTTATAACTTCATTAGCTGCCATAAGTATATTCCCTTTAGATCTATAATTTTGCTCAAGTTTAACCACCTTTGCCCTTGGGTAATCCTGTTCAAAATCTAAGATATTGGTAACATCCGCGCCTCTCCAAGCGTAAATGCATTGGTCATCATCCCCAACTACGCATATATTTTCATTTTTATCTACTAAAAGTCTTACCAGCTCATATTGCGCTTTATTAGTATCCTGGTATTCATCCACCATAACGTACTTAAATTTTGAATGATAAAAGTCCAAAACGTCTTTGTTATTTTTAAGAAGTTCTACCGCTTTAAAAATTAAATCATCGAAATCCAATGCATTGTTAGCTTTTATCTTTTTTTGATAAAGAAGATAAACATCAGCCACTTTATTTTTTCTGAAATCATGTTCATTTTCTTTTTTATACTTTTCCGGTGAAATAAGTTCATTTTTAGCATTTGATATCTTATTTAATATTTCTGAATCAGTTAAATCTTTATCATTAATATTAAGTTCCTTTGTACACTGTTTAACCAAACTTTTTTGATCATAACTATCGTAAATAGTAAAATTCTTATTGTATCCTAGTTTATCTATCTCGCGCCTAAGAATTCTAACACAACTTGAATGAAAAGTAGAAATCCACATATTATCGGCAATATTTCCTACAAGTGATCGTACCCTGTCTTTCATTTCACCAGCTGCTTTATTAGTAAAAGTTATTGCTAAAATCTGTGATGGATATATATTCAAATCTTGTATCATATGTGCTATTCTATAAGTTAAAACCCTTGTTTTCCCAGATCCTGCACCAGCTAGTATTAAAAGCGGACCCTCAACTGTTATTGCAGCCTCACACTGCTCTTTATTTAACAAACTTTGTAAATCCACGAAACCACTCCTTATATATTATAGTAATACTAGCTACATTTAGCATTACTACTATTTAACTACAAACATACCTATAATTATATCACAAATTTACAAAACTTAAACATTTTTAAAAATAGAGACGGTTATGTTAACCGTCTCTTTTAATTAAATTTGCAATCACATAAAAATAAGTATAATTATTTATTTTTCTCCAAACGCCCTAATATAAGCTTATACCCATCACTACCATAATTTAATGATCTATTTATTCTACTTATAGTGGCAGTACTGGCCCCTGTAGTACTCGCTATATCCAAATATGTCTTTTTATCTGCTAACATTTTTGCTACCTGTAGTCTTTGCTCAAATGCTTTAATTTCATTTATAGTGCATATATCTTCAAAAAATCTATAGCACTCTTCTTTTGATTTCAAACTTAAAACTCCCTCAAAAAGAAAATCCATATTTTTACTTTGTAATTTAGAACTATATTCGCTCATCATCTTTCACCTCTAATAATCATAGATTACTTTATACAATTCTATCATTTATATTGCATTTATACTATTAGAACTTAAATAAATAAAAAAAATTGCAGTTTATTAAAAATTATTTAAATAAACTGCGATGTATTGTAAAATATTTATTTAATTATGATTTAGATAATAATATTATTTAACTAAATTTAACATCACTGTAGTTATAACAAAACAAATTGCAGAAACTGTTGTAACTTTTACCATTACTGATTCAAAAGTTTTTATTTTATTTTTTGTAAAATGAGTCTCAGAAGCTCCGCCTCCTCCTACAAGACCACTTAAGCCATCTGATTTACTAGGTTGCATCATAACTGATACAATTATAGCAATTGAAGATATAACCTCTAAAACCATTAGAAAATTATGCATATGTACACCCCCTATTTATCGAATACTTAATTATTTTAGCACATTCTAAAGCACTTTACAACGCAATGCAATTCATACACTAACATTATAATATGCTATTTAATTTAAACATTATGAATTTTGTATTATTTAGTTAAGTTTAACACAATTTCACTCGCAATACCACTCTAAATAAAATATAAGAGTATAGTCTTTAAAGACTATACTCTTATTAAAAACAGTTATTTATTGATGTTATAAAATGCTTTCATGCCTCTGTATTCAGCTGCACCTTCTAATTCTTCTTCTATTCTTAATAACTGATTGTATTTAGCAACTCTCTCGCCTCTAGCTGGAGCACCAGTTTTAATTTGTCCTGCATTCACAGCTACAACAAGGTCAGCTATAAATGAATCTTCAGTTTCTCCTGATCTGTGAGAAACTACTGCAGTAAATCCAGCTCTTTCAGCCATTTCTATAGCATTTAATGTTTCAGTTATTGTACCTATTTGATTTAATTTTATAAGAATTGAATTTGCAACTTTCTTCTCAATTCCCATTTTTAATCTATTAGTGTTAGTTACAAATAAATCGTCTCCAACTAATTGAACTCTATCACCTATTTTATCATTTAAGTATTTCCAACCTTCCCAATCTTCTTCAGCCATTCCATCTTCAATAGATATAATTGGATATTTATTAACAAGCTCTACATAGTAATCAGCCATTTGCTCAGGAGTTAATTTTCTTCCTTCTGAAGCTAAATTATATTTTCCATCTTCAAAGAATTCAGAAGATGCTGGATCAAGAGCTATAAATATATCTTTACCTGGAACATATCCAGCTTTTTCTATAGCTTCTACTATAATTTTTATAGCTTCTTCGTTTGATGATAAGTCTGGAGCAAATCCACCTTCATCACCAACACCAGTTGATAAACCCTTAGCTTTTAATAATCCTTTTAATGTATGGTAAACTTCTGCACTCATTCTTAATGCTTCACTAAATGAAGTTGCTCCAACTGGCATAACCATAAACTCTTGTAAGTCTACATTGTTGTCAGCATGACTTCCACCATTCATAATGTTCATCATTGGAACTGGTAAAACTTTAGCGTTTACTCCACCAATATATTGGTATAATCCAAGTCCTAATGATTCTGCAGCGGCTCTAGCACAAGCCAGTGACACTCCAAGCATTGCATTAGCACCAAGTTTCCCCTTATTGTCTGTTCCATCAAGAGCTATCATTGCTTTATCTATAGCTACTTGATCATAAACATTCATTCCAACTATTTCATCAGCTATTTCATTGTTTACATTATCAACAGCTTTTAAAACGCCTTTACCATTATATATATCTTTGTCCCCATCTCTGAGTTCTACCGCTTCATACATACCAGTAGATGCGCCTGATGGCACTGATGCTCTTGCAAGTGTTCCATCTTCTAGTGTAACTTCAACCTCAATAGTTGGGAATGCTCTCGAATCCAATATTTGTCTTGCAAATACATCAATAATTTCAATATAGTTTTTCATAATTTCATACCTCCAAAATTTTTTTCTATGTTATTATCTCCAAAGTTAAAATAAAATAACCTTATAATACGTAAAAATACAATTTACTTGGATAATTTGATAGATTTATCTAGTTTTTTAAACTGTTATTAGTGATTTCCCTGTCATTTCCTTAGGGACAGGTAGCTCCATAGCATCTAAAATAGTTGGAGCAATATCAGCTAGTATTCCACTGTCCTTTAGCCCTTTACCATGGTTTGAAACATATGTAAACGGAACTAAATTCGTAGTATGTGCTGTCATAGGTTTTCCTGAAGAAAAGTCGATCATTTGCTCAGCATTACCATGATCTGCAGTTATAAATACTGTACCATCTTTGCTTAAAACATTTTTAACAATTTTACCTAGACATTCATCTACTGTTTCTATAGCCTTTTTAGCAGCTTCAAAAACTCCTGTATGTCCTACCATATCTGGATTAGCATAATTAAGTATAATCATGTCATAGTCGTCAGAATCAAGTCTTTTTAATAATTCTTCAGTAACTAAATACGCACTCATTTCCGGCTGCAAATCATAAGTAGCTACCTTTGGGGATGGAATAAGTGCTCTATCTTCATTAGTATTTGGAGCCTCAACACCACCATTGAAGAAGAATGTCACATGAGCATATTTTTCAGTTTCAGCTATTCGAAGCTGTTTTTTGCCAAGGCTACTAACATATTCACCTAGCGTATTTTTATAACTATCCGATGTATATGCTACAGTTACATCTTTCATAGTTATATCATATTGTGTCATGCATACATAATTTAAATTTAGTGTTTTTCTTTCAAATCCTAAAAACTCTTTATCATTTATTGCTCTAGTAATTTCTCTTGCCCTATCTGGTCTAAAATTAAAGAATATTACACTGTCATTATTCTTTATAGCTGCCACCGGCTTATCATTTTCCATAATAACAGTTGGAAGAACAAATTCATCTGTCTTGTTATCGTGGTAAGCACTTTTAACCGCTTCTATTGCTGATGAATTCTCCTCACCTTTAGATAAAACCATTGCATTATAGGCAAGTTCTACTCTTTCCCATCTCTTATCTCTATCCATAGCATAATATCTACCAGAAACAGTAGCAATTTTTCCTATTCCAATTTCATTCATATATTCTTCAATTTCTGCTATATATTCTAGTGCTGAACCCGGTTGCACGTCCCTGCCATCTAAGAATGCATGAACATAAACATTTTTAGCACCCTTATCCTTAGCAAGCTTTATAAGTGCTTTTAAATGATCAATATGAGAGTGAACTCCCCCATCAGATAATAATCCTAAAAGATGCACTGAAGAATTTGATTCTATGGCTTTATCTATTGCTTCAGTAAAAGCAGTATTTTTAAAGAAGTTTCCTTCTGCAATTTCTTTTGTTATTCTTGTAAGCTCTTGATATATAATTCTACCAGCACCTATGTTTAAATGGCCAACTTCTGAATTACCCATTTGACCTTCTGGAAGTCCTACGTCTAGTCCACTAGCCTTTAATTGTGTACTTGGGTATTTTTCTACTATTTTATCATAGTTGGGTTTATTTGCTGCAGTTACTGCATTTCCATCTACATTATTTGATATTCCAAATCCATCTAGAATCATTAACATTACTGGTTTCTTTTGCATTTTTGTTCCTCCCACCCATTGCAGCTAATAATTTACTATTCCTGCAAAATCTTCTGCTTTAAGACTAGCTCCGCCGATTAATCCGCCATCTATGTCTGATTTACCCATTTGTTCACTTATAGTTGATGGTTTAACTGAACCGCCATATTGAATTCTAAGTTTTTTTGATACATCAGAACCAAACATAGCACCAACTACTCTTCTTATAAAGCCAATTGTATCATTAGCTTGATCAGCAGTTGCAGTTTTTCCTGTGCCTATAGCCCAAATTGGTTCATAAGCAATAACTAAGTTTTCCACTTGTAATTTTGTAAGTCCTTGTAAATCTAATTTTAATTGATTTTCTAAGACTTTTTCTGTAATATTTCCTTCTCTATCTTTAAGAGTTTCACCAACGCATAGGATAGGCAATATATTATGGTTATAAGCAGCTTTAAGTTTTTTATTTACAGTTGCGTCAGTCTCATTGAAATACTGTCTTCTTTCACTATGTCCAAGTATTACATAATCAACACCCATGTCTTTTAACATTCCTGGTGAAACTTCACCTGTAAAAGCTCCATTTTCTTCAAAATGCATATTTTGAGCTCCAACTTTTATATTTGTTCCCTTAGCTGCTTTTATTACTGCATCTAAACATAAAAATGTAGGACAAACTACAACATCACATTTTGCATCTTTAACTAGTGGTTTTATTCCCTCTACTAAAGTTATAGCGTCTGCTACAGTTTTGTTCATTTTCCAATTTCCTGCAATTATACCTTTTCTCATGATAACCCCTCCTAATATTTCTTTATAGTATCTTATTTATTTATTTATTTGTTAGCGCTTCAATCCCTGGCAAAAGTTTCCCCTCTAAGAATTCAAGAGATGCTCCACCACCTGTAGATACATGAGTCATCTTATCTCCAAAACCTAGTTGATTAACAGCTGCTGCACTGTCTCCACCACCTATTACTGTTGTTCCATCAACTTGCGCCATAGCCTTTGCTACTGCAATAGTACCATTCGCAAAATTCACAAATTCAAATACTCCCATTGGTCCGTTCCAAACGATAGTTTTAGCTATACTTATAGCACCTTCATATATTTCACAAGTCTTAGGTCCAATATCAAGTCCCATATACCCATCTGGAATGTTTTGATTTTCAGTAACTATAGCCTCTGCCTCAGAAGAAAATTTATTTGCAACAATATTATCCACTGGGAGTAAAAATTTAACTCCTTTTGCCTGTGCTCTTTGCATCATATCTTTAGCATATTCTACCTTATCTTCTTCAACTAGTGAAGTTCCTATAGAATAACCACCGGCTTTTAAGAATGTATAAGCCATTCCTCCACCAATAATTAAAGTATCTACCTTATCAAGCAAATTAGCAATAACATCTATTTTGTCTGTTACCTTAGCTCCACCTAAAATTGCAACAAAAGGCCTAACAGGATGATCTACTGCTTCTCCTAAGAATTTTAATTCCTTTTGAATTAAGTATCCACATACCGAAGTTTTAATAAACTGCGTTACGCCAACTGTAGATGAGTGAGCTCTATGAGCTGTTCCAAAGGCATCATTTACAAATATATCTGCAAGAGATGCTAATTCTTTCGAGAAATTTTCACCATTTTTAGTTTCTTCACTTCTATACCTTGTATTCTCTAATAGTAATACATCTCCGTCTTTCATTTTTGATACAGCCGATTTCACACTATCACTAACTACATTTGGATCTGCAGCAAAAACTACTTGTTTTCCTAGCATTTCACTTAATTTTTTAGCAACTGGCGCTAGTGAAAGCTCTGGCTTTGGCTGTCCACTTGGTTTCCCAAGATGTGAACATAAAATAACTTTTGCACCTTTTTCAACTAAATAGTTTATTGTAGGCATTGCTCCTACTAACCTATTTATATCTGTAATTGCCCCATCTTTTAATGGTACATTAAAGTCACATCTCACTAGAACCTTTTTACCTTTAACCTCAATATCTTCAATTGTTTTTTTATTGAATTGCATACACAGTCTCCTCTCTTGTGGTAGATCTTACATTATATTTGTATTTATTGCAAAATACATTTAAAAAGGACTGGTTCCATAGAGTAACTATAAAACCAGTCCTTGATATTATATTTACAGTTTTATGGTAAAATTAAATTTTATGAAAAAAAATTAAATTTTATAGTTTATCTGCAACAAATTTAGTTAAATCTGCTAATCTGTTTGAATAACCCCATTCGTTATCATACCAAGAAACAACTTTAACCATGTTATCTCCAATAACCATAGTTGACATTGCATCAACTATAGAAGATCTTTCATCTCCTCTGTAATCAATTGAAACTAGAGGCTCTTCAGAGTATCCAAGAATTCCCTTCATTGTAGTTTCAGAAGCTTTCTTAAATGCTGCATTTACTTGTTCTGCAGTAACATTTTTTGAAAGTTCGCAAACTAAATCTGTACATGAAACTGTTGGAGTTGGAACTCTTAATGAAAATCCGTTTAATTTTCCTTTTAATTGTGGTAAAACTAATGCTACTGCTTTTGCTGCTCCTGTAGTAGTTGGAATCATTGATACAGTTGCTGCTCTAGCACGTCTCATATCACTATGTGGAGCATCTAATAATCTTTGATCTCCAGTATATGAATGAATTGTAGTCATTAGACCTTTAACTATTCCAAACTCTTCATCTAAAACTTTAGCAAAAGGTGCTAAACAGTTTGTTGTACATGAAGCATTTGATATTATGTTATGTTTTGCTGCATCATATTTTTCTTCGTTAACGCCTAAAACAATTGTTATATCTTCATTTTTAGCTGGTGCAGATATAAGTACTTTTTTAACTGTTCCACCTAAATGTGCATTTGCTTTAGTAGCATCTGTAAAGAATCCTGTAGATTCTATTATTATTTCTGCTCCAAGAGAATTCCAATCAATGTTTTTTGGATCTCTTTCTGCAAATATTTTAATTTCTTTTCCATTAACAACTATTGAATTTTCTTTTGGTTCTACAGTTCCGTTAAATTTTCCATAAAGAGAATCATATTTTAAAAGATGTGCAAGTGTAGCAGCATCTGTTAAGTCATTGATTCCTACTACCTGTAATTCTGTAGCATAGTTTGCAACTAGTGCTTTAAATACGTTTCTTCCTATTCTTCCAAATCCATTAATACCTACTTTTATCATATTGATAAAACCTCCTATGTTTTAATAAAATAATTATATGTAAATATATAATTCTTTAAAATCAAAGCATTACATAGTTTACTCTCTTTTCTCAATAATATTTATGATTTCTTCTGCTGCTGCTTCATCAATTATAAGAACTGTGCTTGACGCATTGATTTCAGTTGCTATAATAGCTCTAGCTTTATTTTTTCCACCCGCTACTGCAATTAATATTTTGATATTTTTAATATCTTCGTTTTTTACACCAATAGTAGGAGTAGAATAAACTATTTTCCCTGATTCATCAAAGTAATGACCAAAAGCTTCTCCTACGGCGCCTAAAGTTTCCAGCTCATTTATAATTTCTTCAGAAAGTCCTCTTTTCATAGCCATATCCTTAGCAATTCCTATACCATAAATAAGAACTTCAGCATTTTTAATTTTACTCATTATGTCTTTTATACCTTTTTCATTTAATATGGTTTCCAGTGCTCCATTACTCAAATTATCAGGTACATGAAGTAATTCGTAATTTCCACAAATCTTATTTGCAAGTCTTGAAACTAAGGTATTAGCCTCAATTTCAACATCTCTAGACATACCACCTCTTGCTGGAAGCACTAAGACGTTATTAAATTTACTTGTTTTAGGAAAATTTTCAACAACTTCCTTAACTGTGGATCCGCCAGTTAATGCAATTATAGTATTATCTTTTATAATACTCGAAGCATAACTTGCACCTGCCTTACCTAGTTCTTTAAGTACACTTTTATCAATTTCTACGTTTCCGGGAACAACTATAACTTGCGAAAGCTTTAAATGCTTCTGAATAAAATCTTCAATTTTAGACAATCCTTTAATTTCATGAATAAAATCTTTTAGCTTACTTATTATTTCTTCTCCATCAATTGTAACAAACATACCAGACGCATTAATCTCAATTAAGTTCTGAGATTTTAAAAAATTTATTTCATTTCTTACTATTCTTTCCCCTATACACAAATCACTTGCTAAGATTCTGCGTCCTATGGGCTGATTGTAATATATGGTCCTTAGTATGTTATATCTTTTTTGTAGAAGTTCTATTAATTCTGGCACTACCTTTTGCTGTAATTTTAATATATCCTGCACTTAAACACCTCTCTGGACTTTATGAGTCCCAGCATACAATTTTTGCTCCCACCTATATTATAACTCAAATACTAACTTTTTTAAATTAGTATTTGAAAAAACATGTTAACATTTTGTTAACGGATCCCTTTTGTATGCATATATTTAAAATCTTTTTCGTTTACTTGAACTTTTAATCATAAGTTCCTCTCTATATTTTGCTACAGTTCTTCTTGAAATATTCATTCCTTCTATATTTAATCGATTACAAATAATTTGATCCGATAGTGGCTTCTTTGCATCCTCATTATTCACCATCTCTTTAATAGAAGTCTTAATGTTAATTGTAGATATATCCTCTCCACCTACAGCTGATGCTATTCCATTAATAAATAAATCTTTTATTTTGATTATTTTACCATTATTTACGCTTACATATTTCTCTCTAATTGCGCGACTTATAGTCGATTCATGCATTTCCAAATTATTAGCAATAATTTTTAGTGTCATTGGTTTTAAATATTCTGCGCCGTTATCAAAATAATCCTTTTGTGTTGATAAAATTTCTTCTAAAACTCTATATACAGTATTTTTTCTTTGTTCAATACTTTTAATAAGAAACATTGCGCTATTAAGTTTATCTTTTACGTATTCTACAGCTTCCACATCTTTTTCTTCTTTAATAATTTCTTTGTACAATGAATTTATATTTAATTTTGGAAGCACATCTTCATTCATAGAAATAAAGTACTCATTATCTATCTTATTTATGTAGGCATCAGGTATAATATATTTAACAGTCTCCCCAGTATAAAATCCTCTTGATGGCTTAGGCTCTAGTGTTTTTATAATATCTCCATATTTTTGAACATCAGATGTTGTAACTTTTAATAACTTTGCTATAGCAGTATATTTATTTTCTGCCAAAAGTTCTAAATAATTATCTACAATTTTATAAATATTCTCATCATTGTTACCCAGATTGCATAATTGAATCCTAAGGCATTCTTTTAAATCCCTAGCTCCAATTCCTTGTGGATCTAAAGACTGAAGAATTTTCAGTGCATTTTCAGCATTTTCAATTGATATTGCCATTTCACTGCATATATCAGATAATTTTACAGGTAAATACCCTTTTGAATCTAAATTTTCAATCATATATTTGCATATATTCAATACATTATTTTTCTCAGTGATTAGACCTATTTGTTCATTAAGATAATCTTTAAGTGATTTTTCCTGAGCAATATAATAAAAGGGTGAAACTTCTTCTTTTTCAATCTTTACACCGTAATTCTTTCCTTTATAATCATCTTGCTCAAGGTACTTAATTATTTCTTTAAAATCCTTTACATCATTTTTATTGTTTTTGTTATTTTCAACATCTTTTTCTTCAAGTACCGGATTCTCTTGCATCTCTTTATCCACATATTGCCCTAGCTCATATGAGGACATTTGAAGAAGTTTAACTGATAACTGCATTTCTTGCGTCATTATTAATTTTTGTTCTTGGATTAAATTCAAACCAAAATTAATGTTCATTCATCCTTCACCCCATCTTGACCAATATAAATAATTATACCATAGCCCATAACATAAATATAGATTATGCTACAAGCTAGAATTAAAAAAACTCAGTATAAGTTTCTGACGTAGCAGAAACTTATACTGAGTCTTTTAATCATTAAAGTTAAATCATCATCTTGATCCTTTATCATATGGCTTACCACTAGCTAAAGGTCCTGTTGTTTTCCCAACAAATCCTGCAAGTGCAAGCATAGTCAGTACATACGGTATAACCGAATATACTTCTGAAGGTAAATTCCAACTAAGTCCCTGTGCAAAAATATTAAATGCAAGTCCAAAGGCAAATAATAAACTAGCACCTAGAGCTCCAAAAGGTTTCCAATTACCAAAGATAACAGCAGCTAAGGCAATAAACCCACGTCCTCCTACCATACCTTCTCTGTAAAGTGGAGTTATTCCAAGGGATAATGCTGCTCCGCCAAGACCTGCAAGCATTCCTGATAAAATTACACACATATATCTTATTTTATAAACATTTATTCCTAGTGTATCAGCAGCCTTTGGATGCTCTCCTACAGCTCTAATTCTTAGTCCCAGTGGTGTTTTATATAGTATATAATGCGAAACAAATACTAAAATAATTGCTAATACAACAAACCAATTTAAACCAGCTATAAATTTACCTATATATGGTATATTTTTAATTCCTTCTGGTATGTTATATGAAAGCCCTTTTACTATATCTGTTTGTCCACCCTTACCATCAAATAACTTAAATATTAAGAAACTAGCAAGGGCCGTGGCCAAAAGATTTATGGCTGTACCAGAAATTACTTGATCTGCACGCAAATGTATACTGAGCACTGCATGCAATAGCCCTAAAACCCCACCAGCTGCCACACCGAAAATTATCCCTACTACTGGATTTCCAGTAACATAGCTTCCGTATACTCCAAAGAATGCGCCTATTACCATCATACCTTCAAGACCAATATTTACCACACCTGATTTTTCAGAAAATATACCACCCAGGGCAGCAAAAATTAGAGGTGTAGCTATTCTTAAGGTTTGCGCTAACAAATTTATTAAAATAACACTACTCATTTGTAATCGCCCCCTTCTTTTTCTTTTCAGAGAAGTATTTAACAATATAATCTGTGGCTACAAATATAATAATTATAGCTTGGATTAAATAAACTATGTCTTTTGGTATTCCATTTAGTTGAAGAGTTCTAGCACTACTGTTTAATGTGCCGAATAATAAAGCTGAGGCTATACACCCAATAGGATTACTCTTAGCTAGTAGTGCAACAGCGATACCATCAAACCCATAAGAAGGAAGTACCATAAAGTCTTTTACATTATGAAGAACACCTGCTACATGTGTTGCTCCACCCACTCCTGCTATTCCACCAGAAAGCACCATAGCCAAAATAGTATTTTTTGCTACATTAATTCCACCATACTCTGCTGCATGTGGATTTATACCAACTGCTCTTATTTCATACCCAACAGTGGATTTCCATAATAACCAAAATATAAAGATAGCTACTGCTATTGCAAGAAATATACTAATATTAGCTCCACTACCCGAAACAAACCTATGAAGCTGTGCGCTATCTTGTATAGTAGGTGTACTTGCTTTCCCTGCCACTCCAAAACTAGTTCTTAGAATAAGGAAATTAGCCAGGGCCATAGATATATAATTCATCATAATTGTATTAATAACTTCATGAGTACCTACTTTAGCCTTTAAATATCCTGGGATTGCTCCCCATAATCCACCGGCTGCAAACCCAGCAATAATCATTAATGATATATGAATTACTGGAGTGAGTCCTGGGATAGTTCCTACAAATGCAGCTGCTAGCATTCCAAGTATAAATTGACCAGCAACACCTATATTAAATAGGCCACATTTAAATGCTACGGCATTTGCAACTCCTGTAAATATTAGTGGAGTAACTTCTGAAACAGTAACAAAGGTTACTCTCTCATTACCAAACCCGCCTTTATATATAAGTCCAAATAAATCTCCCAGAGCTGAAAAATACTGCAATATAGAGTACCCTTTTGCCCACATTACAAAGAACACAGCAACAAATATGGAAACTATTATAGAAAAAAAAGGAAACGCAAGAGATTTAAGAGCATTCTTTACTAAATTTATAAAAGTACTATTTTTATTTTCTACTTTATTCATTATCTTTAACTCCTTCCGGTGTTTCCTGAAGAGTACCACCAGCCATAAGTATACCAAGTTTTTTCTCTGTGGCATCGCACCTATCAAGTATATCCACTATTTTGCCATCATACATTACTGCTATTCTATCTGATAACGATAGTATTTCATCAAGTTCTAAGGACATTAAAAGCACTGCCTTGCCCTTATCACGCTCCTGTACTAATCTTTTGTGAATATATTCAATTGCACCAACGTCAAGTCCTCTTGTAGGCTGTGCTGCTATTAATAGTTCCGGATTTTTCGAAATTTCTCTAGCTGCTATAAGTTTTTGTTGATTACCACCTGATAGCGATTCCGCATTTACGTCTGCATTTGGAGTTCTAACATCAAATTCTCGAATAAGTTCATCACAGTGTTTTCTAATTTCACTATAATTCATGACTATACCTTTACTAAAAGGTGCATTCTTATGGATTCCAAGCACTGAGTTTTCAAATAGAGAATAATCTAATATAAGCCCTCTTTTTTGTCTATCCTCTGGTATATGACCAACACCTGCCGACATAATAGTTCTTGGTGACTTGCCATATATGCTTTTACCATTTATTGTAATGCTTCCACTCTTAGGTTTCCTAAGCCCAGTTAGAACCTCTAAAAATTCAGATTGACCATTGCCATCAACACCAGCTATACCAAGAATTTCTCCACCATATATTGATAATTTCAAATTATCTACAGCCGGTAGTCCTCTTTGATCATTGGCACAAAGATTTTCAATTTTTAATATTTCTCCTTTGATTACGGCCGGCTTCTTATCTACAGTTAAGTTAACTTTTCTACCTACCATAAGTTCAGCTAATTCATCTATACTTGTTTCACTAGTTTTTACTGTGCCCGTTACCTTACCCCGTCTTATTATAGTAACTCTATCACTCATACTCATAACTTCTTTTAACTTATGTGTTATAAGTATTACTGATTTCCCTTCTTTTTCAAGATTTTTAATTATAGTACCCAGTTCCTCAATTTCTTGAGGCGTCAAAACTGCTGTAGGCTCGTCCAATATTAGAATTTCAGCACCTCTGTATAGTGCCTTTAGTATCTCTACCCTTTGCTGTTGTCCTACGGAAATATCTTCTATAATAGAACTCGGATTAATAGCAAAACCATATTTTTCTGAAATTTCTCTAACATCGTGTATAGCTTTTTCCATATCAATTTTCAAACCTTTTTTAGGTTCAATGCCTAAAATTATATTTTGCGTCACGGTAAAATTATGTACAAGCATAAAATGTTGATGAACCATTCCTATACCGAGTTTTATTGCGTCATTTGGAGTTGTTATATTTACTAGGTCACCGCTTACATAAACTTCTCCCTTTTCTTGTTTATATAGACCATAAAGAATATTCATAAGAGTTGTTTTCCCTGCACCATTTTCACCAAGAAGAACATGTGTCTCTCCTCTTAATAGTTCGAAATCTACATTGTCATTAGCAATGGTTCCTGGAAAAACCTTGGTTATGCCCTTCATTTCTACTACCTTTTCCATTTGCTTTCCTCCTTAAAAAGATTAATTATCACCTACGGTGCTGCCATCACCACCTGTAGAGGTGGAGGATTTTATTTTCAAACAAATCTAATCATCACCTTTGGTACTGTAATATTATTAATCCAGCATTGTTATTAGAAAAAGCTAGATGTAAGACATCTAGCTCTTATCGGATATTAAATCATCATCTGCGATGCTGCAATATTATTTTTATTTGAAATCCATTGCTTCTTGTCTATTTACTGGAACAACTATTTCTCCAGCTATAACTTTATCTTGATATGTTTTAACTATGTCTAAAACATCTTTTGGTACGTTTTTATCAGATGTTGCAGCTATTCCTACGCCTTCTTCTTTTAATCCTAGAGTAATAACTGAACCACCTTTAAATGTACCATCAACTATAGATTTAGATGCGTTATAAGTTGCAGTGTCAACTCTTTTCATCATACTTGAAAGTATAACGGAAGCATATTCTGGAACTGTTAATGATTGATCCATATCAACTCCGATAGCCCAAACTGTTTTTCCACCATCTGTTAATTCTTTAGCAGCTTTGAATAAACCAATACCAACACCACCTGCTGCATGATAAACTACGTCGCAACCATCTTGATATAGTGATTTTGCTAATTCATATCCTTTATTTGTATCATCGAAACTGTCTGCATATTTTACAGTTGTTCCTGTACTCTTGCCATCTGCGCTTAATAAACCTTTAGCAGCTTCTGGATTAACTGATTTAACACCAGCTGCAAATCCAACTTCAAATCTGTTTATTAAATCGAAATCTTTTCCACCAATAAATCCAATCTTATTAGTTTTAGTCATTTTTCCTGCAATAACTCCCATTAAGAAAGAACCTTCTTGCTCTTTAAAAACAATTGATTCTACGTTTGGCAATTCAACAACTGAGTCTATAATTGCAAAGTTTTTGTCAGTATGAGCTTTAGCAACCTCTGTCACTGCATCTGACATTTGGAATCCAATTGCAAAAGTTAAATTTGAACCCTCTTCAATTAATGCTTCTAAATTAGGTGTATAATCTTCTTTCTTTTTAGACTCGATAGGCTTGTAAGCGAAACCATCTTCAGCCATAGCCTTGTTAACACCCTCGTTTGCTGATTGGTTAAATGATTTATCATTTAATCCACCTTCATCAGTAGAAAGTCCTATTACTATACCATCTCCTGCTGCTTTTTTCTCTTCTACTTTTGGTGTTTCTGTTTTTGGATCTTCCTTGTTTGTTCCACATCCCACAAACAATGTTGCAACTAGAGCCACCGTTGTTAGTATTGCAATTACCTTTTTCTTATTCATAATAATTTCCCCCCTATAAATAATTAATTGATGATTAAAACATGTTATTGTGTAGCAACTATACTATTCTATAAAAGTTAAAAAAATCCTCTTTATTTACATAAATTTTTTTAATTTTTTATACATGTTAACGGTTACTTATTTTTCAAAACATTTAAATTATAAATATATTCCTTCTACTACTTAAATTAGATTATATACGAGTTTTTTATTAATAGCAACTACTTATTATATAAATATTAAAATATTTTTATTTCAACATTTTTTTTGTAAAATAAAAAGAAACTGTCACTATTAGTTTAGTTTGAGTTTCCTTTTATAATTTCAATTTATTAAAACTCTAAATAATTTTTAGTCCATAAATTTAGCTTTTTTTAAAATTTCAATTGCTATGCTTCCAGCTTCTTCTGGAACTAAAACTATTGGTCCTGTACAACCCATGCCACTTTCTGAATAGACTCCCTCTTTCCATAAGCATTTACATGCATCTTCAAGCTCTAGTATATCTATTCCAGCGATAGCAAATGTTACAACCACTTTCTTTGGCATCACTATTTGCTCTTCACTAGCTACATTTCCTTCTTTTTTAATAACCTTATTTATAGCATCTTTTAAACCTGCATTATTAGCTCTAGCAAATTCATCTTTTGCTATACTTAAAACTGCGTTTTCTGCACAAATAGCACAATATTTTAAAGCTTCAGCTATTAATGGAGCTCCTGAGGATCTCGATACTATGTTTACAAGTTTATCATAATTTTCTCCAACACCAGGTCCATAACCAGCACCTACAGTTTCATAGTTACCCCCTGTAGTGAACGCTGAGAAAGTTTTAACTAAAAGGTTACCAGTAAGCGAATCACAAACCATAACATCTGGTGTTCCAGAAAGTAAATCGTTCCCTCTCATAACGGAACCTCCATCTGCTCTTAATGAATCTGCAAATTTAAAATCATATCCATTAGTTTGTATTTCTTTTAATATTCTTTCAACTTGTCTTGCTCCATCTAAATTTAATATTCCAAGGGTTGGATTTTTGATACCTATAGCTTTAGCCGCTGCAATACCAGAAATCGCATTGAAAACCATCCCCTCTACTCTATTTACAGATGTAGTCCCGGTAGTAGTAGCAAGTATCATGTCACGACCTTTACCAGGTGTTACTATTTTCCCAACAGTAGACACTCCAATTGGAAAATCAAAATGTTGAGTAACACATCCGCTTAAATTATGATTCTCTAAAAGTTCAGTCATTTTTTTATGACCTTCCTCTGCAGTCTGGACTTCTATAATTTCAAAGTCTGCTTCCACTTTAGGTCCTATTAAGACAATTTCAAAATCATCATATTTATTTTTAGCTATTTCTGCTGCTTTTACCATTTCATCTATACCATGCTCTGATCCAAGTAGGGTTAATCCTATTCTAACATTATTTTTAAATTTCCCACTCTTTATGCCGTAAGCTATATCATTAAATACTTCAGCAATCATTTGCTTAGTTGCGTTTTCACTCATATCTACACCCCTTTTCTAACACTAAATTAATCATTACCTTTGGCACTGCTTTATTTAGTCATTAAATAATTAGCAAAATCACTCATTGCGTCTCCCACCATAGCCTTAACTTCTTCTTTACTAACTTCTGATTTACTTTCTACTTTTCCTGTGTTCTTTTCTACTAAAATCGAAATGCCATCAAATAAGTTAGTCATTCTTCCTAGGAATAAGCTTCCTTTACCGATTATCATAAAGTTTTTGAGCACACCTTCTTTAATTCGATCTATACCATGACCAACAATAGGCACACCTGATGGTATATGTCCTTGAGTAGGTGCAAATCCTGGGTATCCATGTTCTTTTATAAAGTTTGGTAATTCTTTTCTATCCAATTGGCCTTTTTTAACTGCCAATGCACCAATCATTTTATAGTTTTGAGTTGGTACATCACCAGCACCTGCAGGCTCAGTTATATCTGGAGTTTGCATTTCTGGTGCATATTTATCCACGTCTGTAATTTTAAGTCCAATAGAAGTTAATGGGTCCATAACTAATGCTTCTAGCACCGCTTGTGGAGCCGCTCCATGTCCTATAGTATGTCTTCCTATTACGTCTGTTCTTAGAATCGGACTAACTCCATCATTTTCTGATATAAGTATAGCAAATCCACCTAAACAATCCTCAAGTATCGATAATCCCTTTTTAACATGATCCTTACCATTCATACCGAGTTTTGCAGTGGCTCCTCCAGCAATAACTACTACATTTTTAAATATTCCTGCTTTAACGAGTGCCGCAGCGTTTACTATTGCATGAGCTGGAGCTGCACAAAATCCTCTTATATCCGATCCAGTTGCGCCAGTAAGTCCAACAACTTCGCCTATAGCTTTAGCTAAATTTCCGCCGCCTCTTTGATTCATATCTCCTACAGCCTCTTCTGAACATTCAAATATGTATCCAATTTCCTCTATTTTTACATCTAAATTATCAACTAAATGTAGTCCGGCAAGAACGCCTGAAGCTTTAACTGCTATGTTTTCTAACATATAATGTGCTGACAGGTTGGGGTCAAATTCATGAGCACGTCTTACGCAACCTACTAAATGTGTCCCTTCAAATAGTCCTTCTGCAGCACTATTTAAAACAAGGTCGTTTATTTTTTCTAAACTCTCGCCAACTATTTTTTCAACTTTACTCTCTAATAATGGATGTTCGGATAATTTTTCTTTTACTTTTTCTGCAAAAGAATTCTCTAATAATACAAGATCAAATACATCTGCAATTTTCATTAAACCATAGAATTCATCCTGCGGCATAATTTCACCAAATTTACCAAATCTATTTGCACTTTCAATGTTTTTTCCATACCAAGGTCTTGGTAGTTCTGTTAATTCTTCTGGAGTCAAGTTTCCTATATATGTTTGGTTAGGCGCATATGCCATAACCTCTTCAAATCCTCTTAAATGGCTATTCATATCTCTTAAATACTCAGAATCTGGGTTCGCCTTTCTCTCTACTGTTTGTGTACTTCCATTGTGAATTACCATATCTGGTGTATTAACTAATATATAAGATGCTTTTTTTATAACTGGAAAATTCATAATTATTCATCCTCCTTATTTCTTCCTTGTTGACAACACATAACAATTATTAATTATGTACATAAATAATTAGGGAACATAAGAGTCCCCTAATTATTTTATCTATTGCAATTTAAAAATTAATCTTCAAATATTTTTTGGCCATCTACAGGTGTCTGTAGAGCAACTAATGCTCTTTCCACTAACTTCCTTCTTAATTTATACTCATCTTCCTTGCTAAGTGCAGGATTTCCAAGTGGGTGTGGAATAGCTACTGTAGGTACAATTCTATTAGCACCAACGGTTACTGAAACTGGTGTAATAGTGCACATATGAACTACTGGGAGGCCAGCTCTTTCTATTTCTTTAACTAACGTTGCTCCGCAACGCGTACAAGTTCCTCATGTAGAAGTTAATATAACCGCATCTACTCCATCAGCAATTAACTCTCTAGCAGTATCTTTTCCAAATTTCACAGATGATGCAACTGCAGTACCATTACCCACTGTTGAATAGTAATATCTGTGTAAAGATCCTATTTTACCTTCTTTTTCTAAATCTCTTAATACATCTACTGGGATAACTCTATCCGGATCTTCATTAGCATATACTGGATCGTGTCCACCATGTGCTGTTTCATGAGTCTCACAAGTTAAATCATCTATTCCTTCTATATCATATTTGCATATTTTAGAAGCACTTGATGATTCTATATGATCTGGATTTCCTTTTGGAACTATACCACCAGACGTAACTATTGCTATTTTAGCTTTAGTTATATCAGTTATAGGATCATTTGGCTCAACTCTATCGAAGCTAGGCATTTTGAATTCTGTAACAAATTCTTCTCCTTTTAACTTCTTAACAAGCATATCAACTGCTCTTTTTGATCCTCTTTCAGCAGCAAAATAGTTCTTTCTTATACCTCTTTCAATATAATTATCCTCAGATGGCATTCCTATTACTTCGCCTTTAGCTAATTTTAGTGCTAATGATACCATTTTAGGCAACGCGTCTCTCATACCAACTGCACTGTTTCTAGTAGAAACAATGTATAATTGTTTTTTATACATATCAGCACCTGGATTTTCAACGTACATTCCAGACATAACAGGTATATTTAATTTCTGTTTTACTTCTGTTGCCATAGCTCCACAAGCAATACCATATCTTCCTGCATTAAAAGCAGGTCCTGCTATAAATAAATCCGGATTGTATTTCTTCACCATTTCAATTATTTCAGCTTTAGCCTCATCTATGTTTTCAGCAAAATATGAGTCACCACAGATTACAGTAGCAACTATTTCTGCGCCACCCTGCTTTAATAAACCATTTAATCCCATACCAGGTCCCACAACGCCTTCTCTAATCTCTGGTTTAATATTTGCTTTTTCTTCTCCACCTATTCCTGCGTAAAATTGATTTATATAATGAACGATTTTTAACAAGTATTTCTCCACCTTTCTAACGTCAATTTACAATCTTTAACTATTTTCGATAAAATAATTTGCAATTGACAATCTTATAGTATTTATACTAATTTACCATTCAGATTAAATTTATGAATTAAACACTATATTTAGAAAATTCCTCTCTAATTGGTTTTACTTCTCCAATTATTTCATCTATTTCTAAAACCATTTCCATCATTCCACATTGCTCATCGTAAATCGTCGCATCGCATAAATCTTTTATTTCTGGTTCAACTATGTGATACACTGCAAGTCCTAATGCAATTCCAGCTAGTGGTCCAGCATATGTTGGGTCCCCTGCAGCAACCGTTTCTGCTGAAAGTCCTGATGCTTCTGCTTCAGCTCCACCAATAACTACTACCATATTTTCCGCACCGAATTTCTCGGTAAGGTCTTTTACTCTTTGTTGGATCTCCAGATCCATAGCTCCCGCAGCTGTTCAGACAAAGCATTCTGTTGATGCAAACACTACCTCTGCTCCAGCAGATTTCACACAAGCTTCTATTGCAGGTCCTGGTATTCCATCTCTATCTCCAATAACTATAACTTTTTTTCCTTCTAACATTTTCATCTTCCTCTCATTTTCATATTTTATTTTTAGTATGCTTTTGCTGTTAAATTGTTAAATCCTACTTCACTAGTTGCACCTGTAATAACTTGAATTTCAGCATATATAGAGCCATCTGCTCCCAAACTTCCCATATGTCCACCAGCTATTATATCAGCGTATTCTATATGTCCAATGATTTTCTTCATTGGTTTTAGAGTAATTACTTCATTAGCATTTCCATTAGTTACAACTGCATCACCATGTGATGTTGAGTCAGCAAGTGACTGAGAACTTCCATCTTGACCTGCATATTCATCAGTTAAAAGTATAGTTTTAACTCCTTTTGCAGTTATCTTATTACAATTCATAACAAGGTCAGCATCTGGATTACCAAACCCTTCTTCTGAAATTATTGCAGCATCTGCTCCCATGAATTCAACTAATTTTGCAACCATATTTGAAGATCTTTCTTTATCTGCTAAGTATACATTCTCATTTGTTATGATACATCCTAAAAAGTTAAAATCCACTCCATGTCTTGCATATAAATCTTCAATTATTGGATGATTCATATGTACATAACTTGGATTTTTATCACAAGCTGAAACACAGTTACCACTTACTACTGCACCATCAAATATCTCTGTTGGATACATAAAAGTAGGTATTATCTTCTTAGCATCTACTCCGTAAACATAAGTATCATGTAGTAGTCCTTGTGTTTGAAGCATGTATACATATACTACTTTTGGTAATTCAGGGTACTTTTTAACCTGCTCCAGTATTGGTAATGTTTCAAACGTTTTCACTTCATCGGGCTCAATATTTTTTCCAGCCAGCCCAAGATAAGTAGCAGCTTTAAATCCTACCATTCTTACAACTTCTTCATGATCATGTTGTAAAGTCCCCTCTTTTGGCTCACAAGTAATTACCAAGTTATTTAATTTTGAGAAAGGTGTGTATTTAGCTCCTTCTCCACACATATCAATTATTCCTTCTTGGAATCCAACGATTTTACCAGTGGTTACAACAGCTGCACCTTTAAGTACATGAGTTCTTCCTGAACCTACTGTATCAACTTTGCTAATAAACCCTGGAAATATTCCACCACTACCACTAACTTTAACTCTTGGTTCTATTACATCTTTTACTGGAATTATCCTCACTTCTTCACCAGGTCTTGCTATATCAAAACTAATGCTTTGAAGCCTTTCGTCCCCAGATATTTCTTTTAATAACTCCTCTTGATTTACATAAAGAACTCCACCCTTAACCTTTGTTTCTGGTCCAAACTGAATATCTTTAATAAATATGTTTCCAATTTCTAGACGCAAAACATTCACCTCCTATAATTTATTGTAGTAATCTTTTATAAAAGTCTCCACATCATCTAATGAAGATATTTTATCTGGTGTTATTGTAGCAGCTTTTTCTCCACCCTTATATAAAATCATTGTTGGAAGGCCTAGTACTCTTTGGCCTATAGCTGTCCTTCTAGCTCCGCCAATATTTAAAGAAGCGAATTTAATTTTATCAGAGTATTTTTCTTCTAAGGCATGCACTCCTGGCATAAGTTCTACACAAATTTCACATTTATCGCCCCAAAAATCAACGAATACTGGCTTTTCTGATTGTAATACTTCCGCTTCAAAATTATCTTTATTTAATTCTAACATTACTAATTACCTCCTGTTTTTTTCATTCTGTACATAAAGATTATTAATCTTTATGCCTCCTGAAATCTTATTTATTGGATATATATTACATAAAACAATTATATGTTTTAATATAATCTAGTTAAATTTATCTTCAATGTAGTGTTCTGCATGGGTTGCTGCAATTGCCCCATCTGCCGTTGCCGTAATTACTTGTCTTAGTAATTTTTCTCTTATGTCTCCTGCTGCATATACACCTTCTATATTAGTTCTCATTTCTTCATCAGTAATAACGTCACCTCTGTCATTCATAGTAATTTTCCCTTTAAATAATTCCGAAATCGGAAGATATCCTACGAATACAAAACAACCATCTACTTTTAAATCACTAAGTGCTCCTGTTTTAACATTTTTAATAACTAATCCTTCTAAAATTTCTTCGCCTACAGCTTCCTGCGCTACTGAATCCCAAATAAACTTAATTTTAGGGTTTTTGAAAGCTTTTTCTTGAAGTGACTTAGTAGCCCTAAGCTCATCTCTTCTGTGTATTACTGTAACAGTTTCACCAAACTTGGCTAAATATATAGCTTCAGACAGTGCTGAATCTCCGCCTCCTAGTACTGCAATGTCTAAATCTGTAAAGAAGTCAGCATCACAAGTTGCACAATAAGAAACACCTTTTCCTCTTAGCTCTAATTCATTTTTAAATCCACCAAGTCTTGGATAAGCTCCTGTAGCTATTATAATAGTTTTAGCACTATAATTTGCTTTTTTACATTTTATCACTTTAATGTCACCTTCAAGTTGAACATCAATAACTTCTTCTTTTACAAATTGTGTTCCAAATTCTTCTGCTTGTTCCTTCATTCTTTTGCTTAATGATGCTCCTGTACAATTTTCAATAGAACCTGGGTAATTATCTAGTTCATCTGTTGTAGTCACTTGACCACCATACTTTGCTCTTTCTATTATTAAAGTGTCCATTCTTGATCTCGATGCATAAAGTCCAGCAGATAATCCAGCAGGACCTCCACCTATAATTATAGTATCGTAAATATGTTCCATAATAAAGCCTCCTCATTCCCTTAATTTAACGCATGATATATTAAATCATAATCTATAAGTTGAAAATCTTGTAATATTCTTTCATTCCACTCTGGCGTTTTAAAATCATTTAAAAATTTTTCTGTGCTCATAATACTTTCCTCTATTATAGTTAACGATTGCAGATCTACTTCACACAATTTCTCTTTAGAAATACAAATTGTTCTATAGGGTGTTTCATTAGGCTTTACACTACTCATTAAAGGGTGCGTTAATAATTTATGCCCTTCATGAATATTATTCCTAACATTTTTTAAAATATCCATCATTGTCCCTTCAATAAATATCATCTTATATTTATTTTTAAATTGTTCTTTTGACATTGGATTATTGGTTACAATAATTAGTGGTTCTATCAATTCATTCCCTCCTTATCACTATTTATGAGAATAAGAACTAATGATTGTTATGCTCATGTAAATATAGCCTATATTTTTATTGCACCAAAAAAGACAGGTATAAAAGCCCCATGTGCCTTTATACTCTGTCTTTTTTACCTGAGAGGTTTACTCCGTCGGTGCTATTCGCTTTCCAGAGGTATGTCCATTTTTGGTACTTGTGCCTGAGAGATTCATGTTGCATGGGCTGCAAAACTTACTCCTACGGCTATCTTAAAATAGTTAGATCTTTATATTTTACGCTTATAAAGGTTCAACATTGTTTTTTTAAGATTATCTCCCTAAAATATCATCCATTTGTATATTTAATTTTATTTTTAACAATCATATATCTACATTATATACTACTTTTTTAACTTCAACCATACATTTCGAAATATTATCTATTTATTTATCATTTATGTAGATCTTTTTTAAAAAGTAAAACTCTAATAATTGCATTTTGTATAATAATTTTTTTAACAAACCTTAATAATCTTCTACATAAAATATACCACAGGCACCTTCACCAGCGTGTGTTCCTACAACACATCCAACCTCGCACTCTATAAAATCTATTTCCCGATCATTCATATGTAATCTTAAGCTCTCTAGAATATTCTTATCACTAGCTCTAAGCAAAATACTTGTTTCTCTGCTTTTGATTCCAGTTTTATCTAAATTCTTTAAAATGGTTTTTATTGCTTTTTTACTCCCACGAACTTTATCTATTACAGCCATTTCGCCATCTTTTATAGTTAGAATTAATTTTATCCCAAGTAATCCTCCTATAGCTCCAGCAGTTTTAGAAAGTCTACCACCTTTAACTAAATTATCTAATGAGTCAAACGCAAGGGCACTTTTTACATGGGGTACAGCTTCTTTTATTTTTTCTTCTATTTGAAATATATTATACCCTTCTTCATTTAATTTGCAAGCTTTTAAAACTAATATTCCAAGACCTGAAGTAACATTTAAACTATCAATTACCACAATATCTTCTGTCTCTAAAATGTCTTTAGCCATACAGGCTGAATGATACGTTCCACTCATTTTTGAAGACAAGTGAATGGAAACTATCTTATATCCTTCATCTATATATTTTTTATAACACTCCTGGAACCTATGTGGGATTACCTGAGTTGTAGTGGGAAACTCGTCAGAATTCTTCATTTTATTTAAATATTCTTGAAGATCAATATCCTCCCCATCCCTATAAGTTACATCCTCTATCTTTACAAGTAACGGTAAAACTTCTATATTATACATATCGATAACACCTTTATTCAAATCACAGGTGCTATCTGTTATTATTTTAATCTTTTGCATTTAACTCCTCCTTAATTGCTTGTGGGGGATAAAATAATTATTATATTTTAAATTACTTATTTCATTGCGGGAAACCCTATCTGCCTAAGAGCTTCATATGTCATAATAGCCACTGTATTAGAAAGATTAAGCGATCTTGTTGAGCTACTTATCATAGGCACTCTTATGCATCTTTCAGGGTCACTATCCCGAACACTGTCTGGAAGCCCTGAGGACTCTCTCCCAAAGATTATAAAATCTCCACTTTTAAACTCTGCATCCGAATAAAATTTCGAACCTTTTGTTGTAGAATAGTAGAATGTAGAGTCCTTATATTTTTCTCTAAGTGCTTCATAAGACTCATGTATTTCTAAATCTAAATAAGGCCAGTAGTCGAGTCCCGCTCTTTTAACCTGTTTATCTTCTAAACTAAATCCTAATGGTTTTATAAGATGAAGCTTACAATCAGTAAGCACGCAAGTTCTTCCTATGTTTCCAGTATTTTGTGGAATTTCTGGTTGAAATAAAACTATATTTAAATTCACAATCTTCCTCCTCAACTTCTTTCAAGTCCCTAAAGCTATATTACCCTATTTACATTAAATAATAAAGATATACCAAATTAATATAAAAAACTACATTACCTTTTCTATTATCTCAGCCCTCTTATATGCCTTTGCTACTATTTCTTTTGGATAACTCATGTATTCTAAAAGTTTAATAGCATTTCTTGTTTGAGATACACCTTTTTTAATTTTATAATCAAAGCACAACCCTTTACTTTTATTAACATTTTCACTAAAGTAATAAAATTTAAAGTTTTCTTTTAAAATTTGCACTAATTCTCTATCATGAGTGGCTACAATTGAAATGGTTTTCCCATTGTTTATATATTTTAATATTTCTGCTGACATAGAAATTCGCTCTATTGGGTTTGTCCCCCTAAAGATTTCATCTATAGGACAGAATAGTGGCACATCCTTTTCTAAAGCTTTAATTATCCGAAGAATTGCTTCTACCTCAGCCATAAAGAAACTCTTCCCTTTTGTTACATCATCGCTGGGGCTAATTGATGAAACTATGTTAAAGAAAGGTGCATGATAATCTTTAGCTAAAACAAAATAAAAACTTTGGGCTAAAATTATATTCACCCCAAGCATTCTTAAAAAAGTAGACTTTCCAGCCATGTTTGTGCCTGTAAGTACAATACCTCCATTTTCTATGTTAATAGAGTTACTAACAGCATTCTCTATAAGAGGATGTACTCCTTCCACTATATCTAAAGTAATATCCTTTATAAACTTAGGTTTTACAAATTGCTCCCCTAGATTATGCTTATACCCCGAAATAGAGATTAATGCTTCTAATTCTCCAACCGTATAATAAAGATCCATCAATACTTCTTTTTGCTCTTTTATTTTATTAGATATAGAATAATATGCACTTTCTTCCAACAGAAAAATTACAGAAACAGATTCAAAAAACCCTCCCCACATATTTACAAACCCTATTAATCTAGTACCTCTGTCTATATCTTTTATAGACTTAAGTATTCCTTTTATCTTGTCAGTATAATAGATAATATCTTTATTATCTATACTTGCAATTTTTTTAGCAGCCACAATATTCTTCCTCAAATAAAATATTCCATTAGATTTAATGGACCTTACTTCACTATTGTTTATAAGCATATTAATAGATGCCATACCAACTAGCGCTATCATATATTTTGTATTTACAAATATTGAAAGTAGAATCAATATCATTGGTACTAATTTACCTAGAACAGTGTATATATAATGTTTAGCTTTATTTATAATAAGATGGTTCTCTATCATGTCAAGAAAAGAATTTTTAAAATCATTATTTAAGTTAAAAAAAATACATTGAAGACTTTCCCTTAACTTACCATCTTTTTCAAATAAATCAATTAACCCCCCTCTTATTTTTAACTTTTTCTCCTCCATTAAAGGGTTTCTCAGAATTGAATATAGTGCTGCTTCTCCCGGACTGCTATAAGCTCTATCTAATTTTTCATACACCTTATCCATATCTAAATCGCTCCAAGTTTGATCATCTAAAGTAAAGTCATTTTTTTCTCTCAGAGTAAAAAGTTTTTTAATCTTCACAAAATCTCTTTTCTTATCCAAATCTTTGTGATACTCACTTCTTATTGAATTTAAAACCATTTGCTTCATTTAAATATACTCCCTCATACCATATTTTGAAATTCAATCATAAAAATTGCCCCACTATAATTTAATAATGGGACTTTATAATATTTCTCTTTATATTAATTATATACTATAGTGAAATAAAATACTCACTTATTCATGATTTAAAGTATTCGCTTTTTATCATAGAGTATATGACTTGATCCAAATACCCTCGTTCAGATTTATAGTTCTGCCTTAGTACTCCATCACAATACATTCCCATTCTTTCATAAAGTTTAATTCCTATGACATTATCCGGATATACATCCAACCAAAAGCGGTTACTCTTTAGTTCTTCAAATGCATATTTTAATAATGCAGCAAGCGCTTCCTTTCCATATCCTATTCCCTTATGAGAAATAGCAATTCTTCGAAGTTCAAAGATTTCAGATTTAAAATCTAATCTTATAAGTGCAAATCCAATAATTAAATTATCATATTTTTGTTTGAAGACAAAAAGTAAGTGATTTTTATCGTAAATTTCAGCTTTATGTTCCTCAAATGTACCACTCCATACGAAATCCTGATTATCCTTATGGCTTTCCAACTTAATAATATTTTCAATATCCTCTTCTATTGCATCTAATATATATAGACGCTTCGTTTCTATCATAGATATATCCCCTCATTTCATGCTTACTTATCGAAATCCTTATATAATAAACTCGGTTGAATTCCCTTGTTATTCTGGTATTTACCACTTGTATATTTATCATAATCACCCTTTATACAATGATAGTATATTTGGCATATCTCAACATCAGCATATATTCTTATAGGTTGAATACAATGAATTTCTAATGTCCAGTATCCACGAAATCCAACATCTCCAAAGCCAGCTGTCACATGTACAAATAGACCAAGTCTTCCTACTGAAGATCTCCCCTCAAGCATCGGAACAAAATTATCCGTTTCTGTATATTCTATAGTCCTACCGAGATAAAGTTTATTAGGCTCTAAAACTATCCCCTCAGGTGGTATAACTAGAGTTTTACACATATTCTCTTTTTTCATATCCAAAGTTAAATCCTCATATACAAGAAGTTCATTATACAATCTTAGGTTATAGCTATTAGGGTTTAATTGATTTTCATTAAATGGTTGTATTTTAATCTCTTCTCCCAGCTTACTCCTAATCTGTTTTCCAGATAATATCATATGTTCATCTCTCCTTTAGGAATTTTTATTGATATATATTCTTAAAGCTTTAATAAATAAAAGTGTTGTGTATATTCCGAGCCCTATCATTCCTAACAAAAACAGTACATAAATCATGCCCAAAGAAGCCAATCCAGCCATTTTTTACCCCCCTTTATTTGTATTTAATATTCTACGATTCTACTAAAAGCAGTTTATATTTATATTAATAATAAATTATATTTTTTTTAGATGATGCTAACAAAAATAAATTCCCTTCGTATTTTCAAAAAATCTTTTCTCATCTCATTGTAGAGATATTACAGTGTATTACATTTCTCAGCAGTGGCTTGCAATGCGAAGCGAAGGGACTATTAGAATTTCTTAATGGAATTTCTAGTCCCGAGCTCGCATTGCAAAGCACATAGGAGAAATTTTATACCCCCACCACGAATTTCTCTATAGCTTTTGCTACTCCATCACAGTTATTATCATCAGTAATATAACTTGCAGCCGCTTTCACATCATCGTCACCATTTGCCATAGCCACTCCCAGTCCTGCAAATTTAATCATCGATAAATCATTTTCACTGTCTCCTATGCAAATAACCTGTTCTCTTGTTATTCCATAATAATCTGCTAGAATTTTAACAGCACTACCCTTTGATACCCCTTTATTCATCACTTCAAAATTATCAAAACGAGAACTTACAACCTCAAAGTCCCCCATATCTCTTAAAATACTTTTTGCTTTTTGTATTTTATCTACATCAGAATTTACTGCTATACCCTTGAAAATCTCTTTTTCATATTTCTGGAATACTACATTCCAGTCTTTCACTAATTCTATTTTTACTTGTTTATCCATTGGAAGTGTTTTATTAACTTCCTCATAAAACTTCGAAGAATATATTAACTTTTCAGTAAAAACTGTATCTTTGGTATAATAATGTGGATATATATCATATCGTCTAAATACAGCTAGGAGTTTTTTACACTTTTCAGCCCCTAGTATTGCCTTATAAACCACTTCATCTCTATCTTTTTCCCTAATATAGGCACCGTTTGATGCTATTACTGGTGACTTAACTCCCAAAAGCTCTGAAAAAAAATCTGCTGATGTAAAAATTCTCCCTGTACATACTGCAATTCGTACTCCCTTTTCATAAGCTAATCTTATAGCTCTAAGATTCCTTTCGCTAATATTTTTTTTATCGTTAAGTAGCGTACCATCCATATCTATACATATCAATTTATAATCCATAGTTTTTCCCTTCCTTCTTTAGTTTTTTCATAGATTTATCCTAAGTACTTATTTAATAAATATTTAATTTTACCCTCATAGTCTTTTAAGTATTCCTCCAAAAAGTCATAGTATTCTTTATTATTTAGTCTCGTCGCTGAATGTTTACCATAGAATTCACCGTAAGAACCCCTAACTAAAACTAACATCTTTTCTTTAAGCTGCGAATCTACTATCCCTTCCGCAAACTCTAAATCACCTTGAAATTCTGGCTTAACAATTAGTATTACAGCTAACCTATCCAAATAATAATTATATAGTGGTGTCACTAGTTTGTACTTAAATAAATTATTTCGTCTTTTCCATACTTTTATAATTTTCATTAGAATAAATAATATAATTGTAGTTAATACAAATAATATCCTAAATTGATTGTCCGATATAACTATCGACTTGTTTTCTCCTTTTCCTGAATCCATACCACCTATTTTATTTTGCCTGTTACGAATAGATGTTATATCCTCTTCGCTATCTGCATCACTTATCTGCTTCTCCTTAAGTTCTTTTTCTTTTATTTGTATATCTTCTGAGGCCGTAGGTGATGCATCTGCTATTGTCCATATATTTGAACTTGAATTTCCTACTTCTCCAAGTAATACTTCACCCCAAGCATGAGCATCCGAACTTGAAACATTATATAATCCACTATCATCCTTTTTACTAGGAGTTTTAAATCCCTCTACATATCTTGCAGGAACCCCAGAAATCCTACACATCACAGTCATTGCTGTATTAAAATAAGTACAGTATCCTTTTTTCTCCACGAATAAAAAATAATCAATAAACTCACTACCCTCTGGTATCACTGAAACTTGTAAATCATAAGAATAGTTTTCTGTTAAATATTTTTTAATTTCAAGTACTTTTTCTATACTAGTATTACAATCTTTTGTGATGTCATAGACTAGATTATAAGTCCTTTTAGAAATATTTTCTGGCACCTGAAGATATTTACCATAGTTTTGTACTACTTTAAAATCATCACTGTTTCTATATGAAAATCTATCTTCAAGTGATGATTTTTTAATAATAACTGTATTTATATCCTTCTGTATTGGTTTCAAAAAATATCCCATAAGTGAACCATTTTGATTGCCTGATAAATCATTTCTCTCTGAAATTCGTTTTATGGTGTCTCCTACATGTTCAATAGTATCCATTAATCCATTATCTTTATAAAATCCTACATTGTACTCCTCTTGAATTACTTTTTTGCTTAGAACTATAGGTGATTTATCATAAAGCAAGATTCCCTCCACACCACTTACATTAACTGCATAGTTAGGTACAAACACTGTATTTGTTTTAAACTTTTTATCTGGATATATAGTTAACGAATTAATCATTTCCGTCATCCCAATGGTGAATCCGTCTCTATATACATATTTCATATTCACACCACTTGTTATTTCATAAAAATTCTCATTAGTTTTCGTCCACTTATTTCCATCATAGAAATCCACAACATTACCTTTTAAATAATATGGTTTATCACTTTTAACCTTAAAAACTTCTTGGTAGTTTAATAAGATAGGTCCCCCTAATCTTTTATCATTGCCACTATACCCAGATGTAGATAAACTAAATCTATCTTTATTTGATCCATAGGTTTCGGATGTTTTAGAAGCAAATTCGTTTTTAAAATAGTTATCAAAGTTATTGAATTCCTTACCTTTATATTCTTGTGGTAACATAGTAGCTATTTTAGAGATTACTATTGCTATTAGAACCCCGTAAATTATAATGTAACTGTATTTTTTATCATGGGAGACATTTACTCCAGCATCCTTATACTTCTGTATACTTTTAATGTAGCTTATAATAATATAAGTAAGCGAAGATATAAAAATATATATGAACAAATACTCTTTAACAACAACATATGACCTTGAAAACCATAATCCAATAACTACTGCAAGAGATACTATCAAAATAAAATTCTTCATAAATTTAAAAGTTATCCATAAAATCAAAGCAGTAATTATAGGAATTCCTAAGATTAGTAGGATCCTATACTGATAAAAATATGTAGTGGCTCCCTCGTATATAAGGTCATTTAAAATTAGGATATTATCAAAAAAATTTATACTTAATAATTTCTCTAAAATCTCAATGTGTTTAAGATAATAGGCAGTACCCATACTAATAATAAGCAGTGCAAATAAAAATTTATACATTGTTTTTTTAGTCAAGCCATTGATAAAAAAGTAAATTAAAATTCCTATTATAAATAATAAGCTTGTAATTTCATAATTGAAATCATTAATATGAATACCCTTTTGTAAAAGCCTTAGAATAAGGTTAAAGTTTATAAAAATAATAATTAGGTATATGAGTTTTTCCTTCATCCACATCATTTTTCACCTTTTCTCTATGATTTCCTTAAAATTAATACATACAATCCCCATGTTTTTAAGAATATCTATATTTCTAACGAAATTTGCGTTTCTAAATCCATTCAAGATATTACCGTAATAAAATATATTAATTTTGTACCCTGTCTCTTTTAAATTCACAATCAAATTTCTTAGGTTATCATCAATAGCTATACTTACTATTATTATTGAATTCCCACTAGGTACATGTTGTAAACTGGATTTTATAAAGCTAGCAAACTCGAATGTTCCATCACTTTTACATTTTAATAAGTACTCCATGAATCCTAGAAAATCTTCTTCAGACTCCATTTTTATATTTTTTTGATGCTTTGAATGTATTAAAATCTTAGTTTTAATTCTATTAATCGTCATATATTTTGCTAGTGATGCGGAGAAGTCAACCATATTTTCCTCAATAACGCCGCTAGAATCATTGTGCAAATTATCTCTATGCATATTTATAAATATTTTGCATTTTTCCCCTGAAACCATATCAAAATTTTTAACATACAGTTCCCCATGCTTTGCACTTAATTTCCAGTGTACACTCTTAAGATTATCTCCTGTATTATATTTTCTAATGCTTTTAATAAATGTGAAATCATCAATTCCACTTTTGCTACTAACAATATTTCCATAATCATCTTGCCCTCTTCTTAAGTCAGAATTACACAAAGAATATACCTTAGGATATACAATGATATTGTGTTTATTACGTATATTTTTCACCAATCTTAAAATACAAAATAAGTCATTTGTATTAATAGATATATTCTCAAAATTATAAATCCCCCTTTTGGTAAAAGTAATCTCATTATTAATCCATTTTCTACCCTTCCCACCTAAAAAAAATAAGTCACCATGGTACCCCTCTATAAATTCCCCTAATATTTTACTTTCTACATAAACATAAGGCGCGGGTAATATCATTGAATTCGCTACTACTATCTTAATATTAGTCCTATCAAAAACATTAAAAACCACTCTGTCATATTCGAACCTAGCATGCAAACTCTTCTTAACTATAATTATGTAAATTATTGCAAGGGCTATGGTAACAGAGAACACATAAAATATTGAATATGGCAAATTACCTCCTGAAATATAAGCAAAAACGAAAGCAACTATACATAAAAAAAGCATCTTTTTATTTATCACAACCATACTATCTCACCTTGGGAACTTGAATTGTTTTTAATATATCCAAAATAATTTGCTGCTCAGTATAATTATTAGCCCTAGCAGATGAGGTTAAGGTAATTCTATGACTTAACACAATAATTACATTCTCCCGTACATCCTCAGGTATAATATAGTCCCTTCCATTTATAAGCGCCGTTGCTTGAGCAACGCGTTGCAATGCTAGAGATGCTCTTATGCTTCCACCTAGGAGTATAAAAGTATTATCTCTCGTTGCATTAACTATTTTAACTATATACTGATTTAATTCTTTTTCCACATGTACCAATCTAACTTTCTTCTGTAAATATATAATATCTTCACCTGTAGCCACTGCCTCTAATTCTTCAATAGGATTATTTTCCCTATATAAATCTAATATATCCACTTCAGCCTCTGCTCTTGGATACCCTATTCTAACTTTAATCATAAATCTATCTAATTGTGCCTCAGGTAATGAAAAAGTACCTTCATATTCTATAGGATTTTCCGTTGCTAAAACTAAAAAAGGTTCTTTTAGTTTATATGTAATTCCACCTTCTGTAATTTGTTTTTCTTCCATTGCCTCAAGTAATGCAGACTGTGTTTTAGGTGATGTTCTATTTATCTCATCCGCAAGTACTATGTTAGAAAAAATCGGTCCTTTTTTAAATTCAAATTCAGATGTTTTTTGACTGTATATAGAAACACCTAAAATATCTGAGGGCAGAAGGTCGGGCGTAAATTGAATTCTATTATTGGATAAATTTAATGACTTTGATAGTGCTTTTATAAGTGTGGTCTTTCCTACACCTGGGACATCTTCAATTAATATATGACCATTAGCTAGGATTCCTTTTAATATATTATATATTTGAGACTTCTTTCCTAATATTACTTTTTCTATGTTAATTGCAATTTTATCTATTAATTCCACTTCTTTTGTCATAATATCCACTCCTTTACAATGCCTCAGAGCATAAACACTCTATTTTCTGGTATTTACATAATATCATATTTTTGATTTTTTATCCATTAATTCAATTATTAGCTTGCATATTATATTCTATGATAACCAAGATAAAATAAGCGAATATAATAAAAAACATAACGTTAATTAAAACGTTATGTTTTTTATTATATTGTTAAAAATTAAGGTGCTGGTGTTACTGGCGGTACTACAACTGGTGGTTCAGTCACAGGAGGCACTACCACTGGCGGTGTTACAACTGGTTTCTTCTTAGTGCCCACCTTTATGACTCCATTAATAACTCTGTAGGTATCATTATTTATAACCTGTGTATCAATTAATTTACCATTTTCATAAACTTTTCTTGTGACCCTAACTTTGTATCCAGGATAACCCTGTTTAATAATTTCTTTTTCACCCTCATACTTAGTTGGATCTTTTACTGTTTCTGTTTTTGGTTGAGTTGTTTGCAAAGTATCAGTTGAAATACTATATGTTCTTTCAGTTAATTTAGAATTAGAATAAATATTAAATGAAACCTTTTTGTTTGATGTGTAACCTTCAATAAATATTGGATACTTTAACGTATTCTTAAATTTATAATCAAGATTGCCATAATCAACTGTAGCATCTTGTCCTTTTGGGACATAATGTGAAGGAAATGTATGATGAACTCTTTCTACAGACATAAGTTCAGTTTCAAGAATTGCATTGTATAGAGTAGAAGAAGTCTGGCATATTCCACCACCAAGTCCTTGTTCTAGTTTATCTCCTATAATGATTCCTGCAGCTTGGTATCCACTTTTTGCTGTTCTTTGTCCCACAACCCCATTAAAACTAAATACATCTCCAGGCATTAATAAAGTCCCATTTATACTTTTAGTTGATAAATTTATATTTGTTGATCTACCTGCTGCTGATGTTGAAAAGCTTGTAGTATAGCTTGATATTTTTTTATCTATTGTTTTTAAAGTAGCAGTTGAAACTTTAGGCGCAATTTCATCTACAGGAGCATCAATGCTTATAATGTCTTCTGAAAGAACTCCATTAATTTTGCTTTTGATTTCACTTTTTAATTTATCTACATCTAACTTCTTCCCAATAACATCCTTTGTAACATTAAATTCCCCACTAGACCTAGTTATAGTTGCACTTACAGCCTCTTTATTTGTATCTTTAGCCATTTCTGCTAACATTTCACCAACAATTTTATCATTATATTCAAATTTTAGTTTTATTTTCGTTTCAACTGGATTTTTTATAGCTTTATATCTTTGATACATATTCATATCACTTCCATAAGTAACAGCTTGTTCTATAGCTTCATCAATATTGTACTTTGCATCTAGCATTGAATAGTCCAAGGTATATTTTTTTCCATGGGTTACTATGTCTATTTTTTTCTTAATCATTTGGCTAGAGTACTTGTCCTCAATTATCTTTTGGGCCTCAATCTTAGTTTTACCTGTTAAATTTTCATTTTCTATTTTAACTGTAGGTAAAATTAAAGAATCCCATTTTTTAACTTTAGCATAAGAATAAGTAGTAAATATTGCTGTACTTAATAAAAATAAAACTCCTAATATTATAATTGCTTTTTTTCTCATATAAATCTCCTTTTCCACTTTTAAATATTATACTATAAACAAACTTTTTTTCCTATATACTTTTACTTTATCATTTTGAACATTGATACTATTTTATCACAGTTTATCATTATTAGGAATAACTTATATGAATTTATTGTTAAATAAAATAACTACTCAGTTATTTATATTATTCAATAAAAATAACTGAGTAGCTCTAACTGTTAATATAAATCAGCTACAAAATCTATGCTTACCAATTACTTTTATAAGTGTCTTTGACCATATCCACTTATTAGTAGCTGTTGCAGGATTAAAATAAAATACAGCACCTGAAGAAGGGTCCCATCCATTTATCGCATCTCTAGCAGCCTTTAATGAGTTAGGTTGCATTTCCGAATTTATTTGCCCATCTACTATAGCTGTGAATGCGCCTGGTTGGTAGATTACTCCAGCTATTGTAGATGGAAATCTTGCATCCCTTGTTCTATTTAAAATTACTGCTCCAACGGCAACTTGACCTTCATAGGGTTCTCCTCTAGCCTCACCATTTATGAGGAGTGCCAATAAATTCACATCTTTACTATTCGTTACGTTTTGGCTAGAAGCCGTTCCAGTAGAAGTTGATGTTACCGCTGAAATACCCAAAGCTGAAAGTGTTTGTTTTCCTGCAATTCCATCTACCTTTAATCCATTATTTCTTTGAAAATACTTAACGGAAAGATAAGTATTATATCCATATATTCCATCCACAGCATCCTTATGATATCCCCATTCTTTTAATTTAGTCTGGATTTCTTTAACCTGTTCACCACGCGCACCATATTTATAGACCTGAGCCATAGCTTTCATACTAGAAATATTAAAATATATTTCACTTGAAAAGTATGCAATTAAAATTATCATAACTACAGCGCTGCATCTTTTGAGTAAATGCTTTTTATTCTTCAAATGTATTCCTCCTCAAAAAAATATATATCTTTCACTAACAGTATTAGTTTGTTCTAGTTTACAAAAAAAATACACTATGTTACTATAATTTAATTTAGTAACATAGTGTATTTTTATATAATTTTTTTAAGTTTTCTCTTCCATCTAGGTGACAGTAATTCTTCAATTATATCATTCATAATTACTATTCCGCATAATTTTTCATCTTCGTCAACTACAGGCAAAGATATTAAATCATATTTAAGCGCTAATTCCACAGCATCCTCAATATCTTGACAATCTTTTATTTTGATAACTGTATCATCCATAATGTCTTCTAATTTCTGTTGTGGATCTGACAACACTAAATTTCTTAGTGATATAAATCCTTGAAGTTTTTCATCTTCATCTATAATATAAATATAATGTATTACCTCATCTTCTGGCTTAAGTTCCCTTAGAATTTCAATAGTCTCAAAAGCTGTAATATTAACATTAAAAGATATAAAATCTTTATTCATTATGCTTCCAACAACTTCATCTTCATAATTCATAAGATTTCTGATTTCCTCTTCATCCTCTTTGTTAAAGCTTAAAAGGATTTTTTCTGCATCAACTTCCTTCATTTCATCTAAAATATCAGCAATTTCGTCGTTGGGCATTTCCTCTAAAATTTCTTGTGCTCTCATATTATTTATAGTACTTAAAATATCCGCTTGAATCTCTGGTTGTAATGCTTCTAAGGTATCAGCAGCTAAATCTTTATCTAAGCTCTCAAAAATTTTGTTTCGGGCCTCAGTATCTAGCCCCTCTAAAATATCTGCAAGATCTGCTGGATGGAGCTTAGTTAATTTCCCATAAGGTTCTGTTAATTTTAAACTATTCTCTACCATCTCTAAGGATTGAACACTTTCCCAAGTTATACTATTCTCTCTAGGTTTTCTCCCCAATATATCATAAAAAGCTCTGACTATTCCATCTAATTTATATTTTCTGGCAACAGCTATGATACCAGATTCTACAGTTACCACTCTTATTTCCCCGGCAACTTTATTCATAGTTAAGTCATTAACTTTAACCACTTTTTTACCGTTAACATCAACTATTTGTTTGTTTAATAGATTTTTAGATAAAAGGTAAGAAAATTTTCTAGGAATTATATCTTTTACTCCTCTTACTCTTATAGTTAGACCTTTATCTTCTTTAAATATTTCAATATTCCTAAATTCACAATTGAAAATCTCTCCACCCTTTTTAATTTTATACCCTATAACTCTTGGATATCCTTGATCAGTTGTAACGTAAATATCATACAACTTACCAATGCTGTCATCAAGCTCATCATACACCTTTTGATTTAGTATTTTACTTAGATAAAACACTGCAATTCTTTCCATAGATATTCCTCCCATTATACAGAGAAATATCAAAATATAATCCACAGTTAATTGATTTTTAACCACAATTCAAACTATATCAATTCTTAATATTAGAATCTCTCTGCACATTAAATTTTAAAATTAGTTTTGACCTTCTACTCGGAGGGCCATTTTCCATTTTTTTCACCACCTATAAAGTATATGCTTAAGTATTAACTGAACTCTATGATATTTTAATTCGAAATAATATTCTCTCTATATAATTATATTATAAACACTTCAAAATGCAACTAAAAATAAGAAATTCGACATTTTAGGAGCAGACTTTATATTTAAAATTTTTATAGTTCATATTTTTTAATAATTATGTTAATATTATTAGGTATAGAAATCATAAAACAACTGATTTATTTGGAGGTACATATGATAATAAATAATCAATTTTTACCCATTAGCATAGATGATTTAAAAGAAAGAAATATATCCCAATTGGATTTTATAATAATTACAGGGGATGCATACATTGACCATCCCTCCTTTGGTACTGCCATAATTGGAAGAACCCTAGAACGTGAAGGCTTTACTGTAGGTATTATAGCCCAGCCCAATTGGGACACAGTAGATGATTTTAGAAAGCTTGGAAAACCTAAATATGGATTCCTTATAAATTCTGGTAATATAGATTCCATGGTTAATCACTATACTACTGCAAAGAAGAAAAGACATACGGATCTTTATTCGCCCGGTGGCAAGTCTGGTCATAGACCTGATAGATGTGTAATTGTATATTGTAATAGGGCTCGCGAAGCTTTTAAAAATGTTCCAATTATAATAGGTGGTATAGAAGCAAGTCTTAGAAGATTTGCTCATTATGATTATTGGGACGATAAGGTGCGCCGTAGTTTAATAATCGATGCCAAGGCAGATTTGTTAATTTATGGTATGGGTGAAAGACCTGTAGTTGAAATGGCTAATCTTTTTAAGTATGGCATGACTATAGATAAAATGACTTCTATAAGAGGAACAGTCTACATTTCAAAAGAGATTGATAAATTAGAAGATTTTATTGAAGTACCTTCTTTTGAAGCTGTTAGTACTAATAAAAAAGACTATGCTGAAAGCTATAAATTACAGTCTTTGGAACAAGACGATATAAGAGGAAAAATTGTAGTTCAAAAACATAATGATAGATACATAGTTCAAAATCCTCCTCAAACTTCCCTAACCCAAAATGAAATGGACATAACTTATGGACTGCCTTACACCAGAACTTATCACCCTATATATGAATCTGAAGGTGGTATTCCTGCAATAACAGAAGTTGAGTTTTCTATAACAAGTCATAGAGGCTGCTTTGGAAGTTGTTCATTTTGTGCACTAACTTTTCATCAAGGTAGAGTTATTCAAAATAGAAGTCAAAAATCAATAATAGATGAAGCAAAACTATTAACAACCTTAAAGAATTTCAAAGGTTATATTCACGATATTGGCGGTCCTACAGCTAATTTCAGACATAGAGCCTGTAAAATTCAAGAAAAGGTAGGTGTCTGCAAAGATAAACAGTGCATGTTCCCCACCCCTTGTAAAAATCTTATTATCGATCACACTGAATACTTAGATTTATTAAGAAAAGTTAGAGTTTTGCCAAACATCAAAAAAGTTTTTATTCGTTCTGGAATAAGATATGATTATTTGATGTTCGATAAAAACACTACGTTTTTCGAAGAATTGTGTCAGTATCATATTAGCGGGCAATTGAAAGTAGCCCCAGAGCACATTAGCGACAAGGTACTAGACCAAATGGGCAAGTCCAAAAAAGAAGTCTATGATAGTTTTGTAAAAAAGTTTTTTGAAATAGATAAAAAATTTAATATGAATCAATTTTTAGTTCCTTATCTTATGTCAAGCCACCCAGGCTCGGACCTTACGGAATCTATTAAATTGTCAGAATATATAAAAGAAATGGGATATACTCCCGAACAGGTCCAAGATTTTTACCCAACACCAGGTAGTTTATCTACCACAATATACTACACAGGAATTAACCCTTTCACCAAAGAAACTGTTTATGTCCCAACAATTCAAAAGGAAAAAAATATGCAAAGAGCACTTTTACAATTTAAAAACCCTGAAAACTATAATATAGTAAAAGAAGCTCTACAAATAGCTCATAGAGAAGATTTAATTGGTTTTGATAAAAGAAGTCTAATTCCACCAAGACCTATGAAGACAAATGCTAAATTTAAAGGTAAAAATTTTAAACGAACTATTACAAAAAATAATGCTAAAAAATAAAAAACCACATATAGCTACAAATTAATTCGTAGCTATATGTGGTTTTTTTATTTTTAAAACTATCTCTTGAACTTTGTTAAGCCATAATCTAGAGTTATAATCCAAGATATATCTGCAAGAATTAGCCATGCAAAATTTGTGTTTATTGAGGATATAAGTAATGTTGTTAACGTAATACTAGAAGAAACTATTATTAATACAACTCCTAGTTTGTTAGAATATGTTTTATAAAATAGTTCTATACCCAAAACCACAAAAACTGAATTTATTATTAAAAGCGCAATAAAATAATAAATTTCTAGTTGTAACTGCATAGTATATCCGGTTATATTTGATATATTAATCTTTACAGAAGATTTATACATAAGAGTGCAATAGGCTAAACTTAACGCAATACACAAAATAAAAACTTTTCTAATTTTAACTTTATCATTTCTTGCAAAAATAAATAATGAAATAATACCGATTATAGGGATGCATAATATATTTGCATGTATTATAGGTTTTAATAAATATAAATAACTTTGGTTTTTTACAACAAAAAGAATTATGAGTGTTATATATCTAAGTGTCATTAAAATTAAAATCATAGAACTTATCATCTTGATTCTTTTAGGCGAATAAAATAAACTAGAAATTATACCTTTATATAATAAAAAAAGCATCATTAACAGCATTAAAAAATATATACTCACTAATATACTCTCCCTAAAATTGCTACTGTTAATATTTATTAATTTAAATTTAAAAATATGCACAATTTATATTTTTAAATTTTAATAATTCACTATATTTTAGCTCCAAGTACAGATATGCCGCCTTTTTCACATTCTATAATCAGTGGAAAATCTGGTCCTCTTTCTCCGTCTATATCTGTAACGATATTTTCAAAGCATTCCACTTCTAATCTATTAGTCTTAAAATAAACAATTCCCTCTACATTCTCTAAATACTCATTTCTTACCATTTTGATAAAAATATTTATTATATTCTTCATAATTCCAGCCTTAATTATAATTACATCTAAAAGTCCATCGTCTATTTTTGCCTTGTAAGCAAATTTCAAATTTCCTGCTGTTTGTCCATTAAACACTAACATTAGATACATATCTCCATCAAAACATTCTTTATCAGTGGTAACTTTTATTTTAAGTCTTCTAAAATTAGGTAATTGTTCAAAGCCTTTTACATAATACGCTAGTTTACCTATAGTGTTTTTTAGATTCATATCTGTCTTTTGTGATACATCTGTAAATAAACCAGTACTAGCTACATTCATAAAATATTTATGATTTATTTTTCCCAGATCCACTTTTTTTACCTTACTTTTTAATATTTGATTACAAGCCTCCTCTACATCTAAAGGCATGCCTATATACCTAGCAAAATCATTTGCTGTACCTGTGGGAATAATTGCAATGGGTAAATTAACATGTTTTTCTTTCATCACATTTACTACACTATCTATTGTTCCATCTCCACCTGCTATTAATACATATTTGTAGCTTTTATCTATATCAAAAAAAGCATCCGATAGCGGATTCTCATGGCATATTCTATGTGGGACTATTATATAATCGTGTTTTTGATGAATTCTTATTATTCTATCTAAATCAGATGCTATAGTATTCTCTCCAGAGTATGGATTATAAATAAATTTCACCTTATACATAATTTTCTCCTATTTGCTTATTGTGTTTATTTTATCTATAATCATTATACCTTTTTAAAAACAAATCCACAAGATTCACTTTTCCTGTGGATTTAATATCTTAATCAGGGTTATTATCCTTTAAATATTGTGGATGGAAGGGATAGAAATTTCACTTAATGCTTCACTAGCTTCTTTATGAAGATTTGGATCCACCGCTAAATCTCCCAGTGAAACCATTCCAACTAATTCATTCTTTGAAACTATAGGAAGTCTTCTTATTTGTCTTTCACTCATAATCCTAGCAGCATCATTCACATCTATATTTTGATCTAAAAGGACTGGGTTTGAAGTCATAATCTCTCTCACCTTTTTAAGTTTTAAATCTGAACCTTCTGCTACGCATCTCATAATTATATCCCTATCCGTTACAATTCCAACTACTTTTTCTTGTGTTTTCACTGGAATTGACCCTATATTATGTTCTCTCATAAGCATAGCTGCGTGTTCAACTGTATCCTCTACAGATAAACTTATAACGTCTCTCGTCATTATTTCAGAGATTTTCATTTTACAATTCTCCTTTTTATTTATTTGATGTAGGTAACAATTATTCATCTATTATTTTAAAGATAAATTAAAATAATATTAATATTATTTTAACCACAAATTTAAAATAATATTAATATTTTTTCGAATTTTGCTTAATGATGATGTATAATTAAGATGACAATTTTATTACTTTAGGAGTGATTGTATATTGAAGAAATCTTACATACCAAATATTCTTACCTTCGGAAACTTAACTTTTGGTTTATTGTCCTTAATAATGACTTTTGAAGCTAATTATAGATTTTCTGTAATGTTTATATTATTAGCTAGCCTTATGGATAGATACGATGGTCAAGTAGCACGTTTTTTACAAGTATCTAGTGATTTTGGAAAAGAATTAGATTCATTAGCAGACTTAATATCTTTCGGCGTTGCCCCTTCTATTCTCATATTTAATCTATATAATTTTATATCTTTAGGCTATTTGGGATATATTTGCTTTTTAATTTTTCCTTTAGCTGGTGCATACAGACTAGCCAGATATAATTGTTCTAAATTCGATAATATTTATACAGGCATTCCTATTACCCTAGCAGGAATACTATTAGCACTATACGCTTTAATGCCTTTAAATTCATCCACTAATTTTCCACTTACTATTATTATAATGTTTTTACTATCCTATCTTATGATAAGTAAATTCAAGCTAAAAAAAGTGTGAGAATAATATTTCTCACACTTTTTTTAATCTCTTAACACTAACTCTTCATCTATTTCTGTTTCTATATAATCTATTTGAAGCTTGCACTTCATAATCTCAGTTTTCATTGTGCAGTAAGACATGTAACTATAACTTGCTCCATCTAATACTTTTATTGCCTCATCTATAATATCGCCCAAATTATCCGCTCTTTTAAGCGCATCCTTAACATCACTCTTTTTAGAAAGTGCAATCTTATTTAATTCATCTGCTCCACCTATGAGTAGCCTATAAGAACTAACTAATTTAGTCAACATATCCGCCAGATTATTTATATCGTTGTAATAATTTTGTATAACCCTTCTGTGTGACAAATAATCACCCTATAGTCTTGATATCCATTAAGTATATTATTCTAAAGATAAAATTATGCTAAGTACATAAAAATATAATATTAAGTAAATTACTTTTATGTGCTTAGACAATATAATAATAGGCTAAAGTAATTATCATATAAGAAGTAATTAAAATGCTACCTTCTAGCCAATAAGTTTTTCCATCCTGAAACACTAAAAATGACATTCCTACCGCTATACCGCACATTATTATATGGAATACAGGAAATAACAGTGTCATATTAAGTCCCATAAGCGACGAAAACACTACAAGCACAGGGGTAACAAACAGTGAAATTTGAATACTTGACCCTATAGCTATTTCTAAACTCATGTCTACTTTGTTTTGCATTGCACACATTATAGTAGAAACATTCTCGCCTATATTGCCAAGAAGAGGAATTAAAATTATACCAATGAACTCTTGTGATATATTATAGTCTTTTGTAAAATCTCTAATATTGTATATCAACTTTTCACTTGTAAAGTAAAGTAATACAGATATACAGATTAAAATTATTGCACTTTCAATAACATTCTTATTTACAGTGCTTTTTTTATCTTCTGTATACTCACTAATAACAAATAAATTGTTATGAGTATATAATGAAAATATTAATCCTAAGATATAAATACCTATGAGTAGAAATGCAACTTTCACACTTATTGATATAATTACTGAATCTAACACTACAGAATACCTATTTAACGTTGCTATAACTATCATTGATGACATTGCTAGTAATAACATATTAAAGTTAGTACGTGCTATTATGCTACTAAAGTTCTGCTCTTTAAACTTAAATCCTCCAAATACCACTGCAATTCCAAGGCCTAAAAGCATATTATTTATAATTGACCCAATTAAAGAAGCTTGAACAAGCGGTATCATTCCATACTTTATTGACCATATTCCCATCATAAGTTCTGGAATATTACCTACTGTAGCTGCTAAAAGCCCCCCCTTTTTCTGCCCTATAAAATCTGATATTTTAGTGGTTTGATCTCCAAGCAGAATAGCAAGTGGCACTATAGCTATAGAATATATCATTGTATTTAGTAAACTTGAAGAAGTCTTTATAAATATCAGGAAAATTACAAGGATCATGAAGATATAGGTTTTTTTCATTTAAAACACCAAACTATCATTATTTTGTACTTTCATTCACATATTCTTCATCAATATCTGCAAAAATATCCACAAAAATATTTGTATTTATATCGCTATATCTATCCTTATAATCCTCATCATCTAAAGATATTACAGGCACAACTGGTACTAAATAGTTGGTAGGATAATAAATTATCATGTTCACTCCTCCTATTTGTAGTCTTCGCAATATATTTTAAAGTAAGACCTTGGAAACTTACATAGTGGGCAAATAGCTGGTGCTTCCGTTCCAATATGAATGTACCCACAATTCATACATTGCCATTTCACTTCATTATTTCTCTTAAACATCATTCCTGCCACAAGATTTTCATATATTTTCATAAACCTCATCTCATGACTTTCTTCTACTTCTTGTAATTCTTTATAAAAATCTGCAATTTCTATAAAACCTTCTTCTCTAGCCTCTTTTTCAAATTGCTTATATAACATGTCAGTTTCAAAAGCCTCTCCTTCTGCAGCTGCTTTCAAATTATCTGCTGTACTTTTGTTCATTTTCAGGAACCTGTTAAAAACTTCTCTTGCATGAGCTTTCTCGTTGTTTGCTGTAGCATCAAAAATAGAAGCTACATATTCGTACCCCTCCTGTTTGGCTTTTTCAGCATATAAATTATATTTATTTCTTGCTCTTGATTCTCCAGCAAATGTTTTTAGAAGATTTCCTTCTGTTTTACTATCTTTTAATTGCATTTTGTTCCTCCAATAAATTGTTTATCTTCTTTATTATTCTATTCATTATGCTTTTAAAGGTTACTTTTTAAAAGAGAGGTATATCCCTTTGGAATATACCTCTCTTAATTTATAATAATATATACTTTATTATTTTATTCTCCTAGAATTTCCCTTGCAAGCTTACGACCAGTTGTAGTAGTTGCACACCCCCCCATAGCAGTCTCTCTTAATTCACATGGCATTTGCCTGCCTACCTTATACATAGCTATCACCATATCATCGAAAGGGATTCTACTAGTTACACCACACATAGCTAGATCTGCAGTAGTTAAAGCACTTACTGCTCCAGCTATATTTCTTTTAGCACAAGGCACCTCAACTAAGCCAGCTACAGGATCACATACTAATCCTAGTATATTTTTCAGCACAATAGCGGCTGCATTTAAGGCCATAGCAGGTGTACCACCCATCATTTCTACTACAGCTGCAGCTCCCATAGCAGCAGCTGATCCACATTCAGCTTGGCATCCACCTTCAGAGCCTGCTAATGTAGCATTTTTAGCTATTATAATCCCTATACCAGAAGCTGTAAATAACGCATTAATTAAATCCTCGTCAGTTTTATTCAGCTTCTCTCCTGCTGTAATAACTACTGCTGGAATTATTCCACAGGACCCAGCTGTTGGTGCTGCAACTATTTTACCCATAGTTGCGTTCACCTCTGAGCAAGAAACAGCTCTAGCCATTGCTTTTATCATAAATTCACCAGTAAGTGTATTCTTAGAACTGGAATACCTATTCAGTTTAACAGCATCTCCACCTATTAAACCACTTATTGATCTAGTTTCATTTATAAGTCCATATTCCGCAGCTTCCTTCATTATATTAAGATTTGCCCTCATCTTTTCGATAATTTCAGCTCTTGTAAGCCCACTTTCTTCTTGTTCACACATGATTGTATATTCGTAAATTGGTATATTTTTTTCTTCACATATACTTAATAATTCTATTCCTTTGTTCGCAAACACAATTTTTCCTCCTTAAATTTTCATTATAGTACAGTTTGATGGGGGGGTTAGGACTGTAGCACTGGTGATATTTCTTTTATATTATAAATATTACCCATAGATTTTATTTTATCTAATACATCTTTAGGTACTATAGTATCTGTTTCAAATACCATAGCCGCTTTTAACCCTCTACTGTTTCGATACACATTCATAGTTGCTATATTTATATTTTCATCAAACAATACTGTACTGACTTTTGAAATCATACCTGGAATATCTTTATGACTAATTATAATTGTTGGAAAGTTACCCCTAAATGCAACTGGTTGCCCATCAACTTCAAATATTAAAATATTCCCTCCCCCAACTGAGGACCCTATAATTTCAACTATTCTCCCACTTTTTTTTGTTATAATTAATTTTACTGTATTAGGATGAACATCTCCCAAATCTCCAGGTATAAATTCTACAAATAGCCCCAGTTTTTCTGCTATTTCTAGCGAATCTTTTAACTTATCGTCCCAAGGATCCATTCCTAAAATTCCTGCCACAAGAGCCTTATCCGACCCATGACCCTTATAAGTTTTAGCAAAAGACCCATGTAGAATAAATTGTACCGCTACAATATTTTCCCCCGCAATTATAGACGCAACCTTTGCAAGTCTAGCAGCGCCTGCTGTATGAGAACTTGATGGCCCTATCATAATAGGACCTAATATGTCAAAAGCACTATAGTTTTTCATCTGAATAATTCCTCCTAATCCATCTCTGCACAATACAAAACAATTATTAATTGTTTTGCCACGCAATGACAAATGTTATTCTTTTGCAACTAAATAATAAGTATGAAAGTTCTCCTGCGTGCCTTTCAATAGGAAGAACCTTCACGATATTAGTATTGATAAAAACAGCTTCCCCCGGTAAATTCTCTTATTATTGAATTATCTGGTACCAAATCTTTATCTACCTCTTTAAAGAAATTCAAAAAACTTTTTAATCTAAGTGCTTCATAATATACTGGGCTTTCTGGTCCAATTTTATTAATTTCCGCTAGTGCAAACTTCTTAAGCACACAAAGCTCATAAACTACACTAGAGTTAAACATTACATCAGCCTCTTCTTGAAACACAAAAATATTTTTTTCCTCGCCACGCTTTACAGAAGGCCACATTTTAAGTGTATCTTCAACTCCATATCCTCTAGATAAATAATCTCTAACTATTCTTCTTACAATTCTTACATCTGTTGTAGAAATCCTATTGTGATCATCTAAATTAAGCTGTGTTAATGGGCTTATATAAATTTTAAATTTACTATCCATATCTATGGAAGAAGTTAATGTTTCATTCAATCCATGTATTCCTTCTACAATCATAACACCATTTTGTGGAATCACTATTTTATTTCCGTGCCACTCCCTTTTTCCTGTTCTAAAATTAAAACTTGGAACTTCAACTTCTTCACCTTTTAGTAATAATTCTAAATCCTTGTTAAAAAGGTCTAAATCCAGTGCATATATAGATTCAAAATCATATTCACCGTTCTCATCCCTTGGAGTTAGTTCCCTATCAACAAAATAATCATCTAAGGAAATAAATACAGGCATTAAGCCATTGACTCTTAATTGAATCCCTAATCTCTTTGAAAAAGTAGTTTTTCCTGAAGAAGATGGACCTGCTATTAGAACTAACTTTACCTTGCCACGTTTAAAAATCATATCTGCAATGTAAGCAATTTTCTTTTCATGAAGTGCTTCTGCTACTCTAATTACATTAATAATGTCACCCTTTACTACTTCATCATTTAGTGCACCAACATTGCCAACTCCTAGTATTTTACCACATTGCTCTGCCTCATGAAATACTTTAGCTAGTTTTTCGTGCTTGTAAAACTTAGGAATCTTATTTGGGAAGGTACTAGTAGGATATCTTAATATAAATCCTGGCTCATAATATATTAAATCGAATGTTTTTAATATCCCTGTTGAATAGGCCATTGGTCCATAAAAATAATCATATCTACCATCTAATTCATAAAGCTTTACGTCTTCTGCGTTAACATATTTTAACAGCGCGACTTTATCTTGCATATCATATTTGTCATAAATTTCTACTGCCTTTTCTTTTGAAAGGCCTATTTTCTTTATGGTAATATCAGCTTTTATTATTTCGTTCATTCTATTTTTTATTTCATAAATATCATCAATATCTAGTATAGGAGTCTTATGAATCTCTCCAAATAAACCTTTACTTAAAGAATGCTCAATAGTAATTTTAGCACTCGGAAACAAATCCGTAACTGCTTTTATTAACACGAACTGAAGCGTTCTAATGTACGTCATCATTCCAATTCTAGTTTTAATATCCACAGTGTCAAATGTTCCATCCTCTGATATACTATTTCCTAGCTCATAAAGTCTATTATTAACCCTACCTAAAACTATTGGTATATCACTTAATAAACTATTATTTTTAATAATATCATTTAATGTAGTCCCCTCTTTAACTAAAACCGTTCTTCCATCTTTAAGTTCTATATTGAAGTTATTCATACCATCATCCCCTATTTTTCAGTGTTTACTACTATTATACTTTAATTTTCAAAAAATGTATCATATACCCCTTATAATTTTTGCATTTAGAAGGAAAATATACTTAATATACTAATGGGGTGATCTTACGTTTATTATAATAATCAGAACTTTTTTCTTATATTTTACAGTAATATTTATTATGAGACTTATGGGCAAAAAACAAATAGGTGAACTTGAGCCTTTTGAGCTAGTAATTGCACTAATGATTTCTGAGCTTGCAACCTTTCCAATGACTGACACAAGAATACCATTACTACATTCTATTGTCCCGATAATTACTTTACTATTTCTACAAGTAGGTACTTCCTATATTGAACTAAAAAGTGAAAAGGCTAGAAAAATACTCACAGGCACTCCAAGTATTCTAATTAGAAATGGCAAAATTGATATCAGTGAGCTTAGGTCTCAAAGATTTAATATTAATGACTTACTAGAAGAACTTAGATTAAAGGGGTATTTTAATATATCAGATATTCAATATGCTATTTTAGAGACTAGTGGAGAGTTATCCATAATGCCAGTAACACAACAAAATGTTGTCACTAAAGCTGATTTAAAAATAAAGACAGCTCAAGAGTCATTGCCCATACCACTCATTATGGATGGAAATATAAATTATAAAAATTTAAAACTTTTAAGTAAAGACGAAACTTGGTTAAAATCCATACTTAAACAAAATAACATATCCTGTTCAAAAGATGTTTTTATAGGCACGTTAGATTCTAAAAATAAGTTCTATTATCAACTTAAAGAAGGAGTGAAAAGTAATAAATGAAAAATGCTATAATAGCTCTATGTCTTTTTGTTATAATGCTTATAGGAATATTTATATCTACAAATGCTATAAATCGTAGGTGCAACCATTTGCAAGACTTGAATTCCCAGCTAGAAAACTATATAATTAAAGAGAATTATGAAGATGCCTACGATTTATCACTAATTTATATTGATGAATGGAAAAGTGCATCTAAATTTTTAACTGTTTATATGCATCATGAAGACTTAAATTATTTAGACAGTGAGATTTTAAAGTTAACTCAATATACAAAAATTAAAGATAAACCAGAGGGCCTGGCCACTGTACATGTTATGAAATATCTTATAGATAAGATAATGTACCATGAAAAAATATCTTTAAGCAACATTTTTTGATTTATATTTATGATTTATAATAAAAGGGTAGAAATTACTTGATTTATAGCTTATAATTATACTATATCATAAAATGTCCCACAGGGACAGTGCATGTCCCTGACACAAAATTTGAAAGGTGGAATTAACATGGCATTAGTTACTACTACTAATATGTTTAAAAAAGCTCTAGAAGGAAATTACGCAATTGGTGCATTCAACATCAATAATATGGAAATAATTCAAGGAGTTATAGATGCTTGTGAGGCTCACAAGTCAGCTGTTATACTTCAAGTATCAGGTGGCGCTATGAAATATGCTAGACCTACTTACCTTAGAAAAATGGTGGAGGCAGCTGTAGAGGACACAGGTCTTGATATAGCACTTCACTTAGATCACGGTTCAGATTTAGCACAATGTAAACTTGCAATAGCTTCTGGATTTACTTCAGTAATGTATGATGGTTCTCATCTTGATTACGAAGAAAATGTAAAAACTACTAAAGAAGTAGTTGAATATGCTCATTCTAAAGGCGTTGTAGTTGAAGCTGAACTTGGAAAGCTTGCTGGTGTTGAAGATGCTGTTAATGTTTCAGCAGCAGATGCAACATATACTGATCCAAATCAAGCAGTAGATTATGTAACAAGAACTGGTATTGACTCTCTAGCTGTAGCTATAGGAACAAGCCATGGTGCATATAAATTTAAAGGTGAAGCTAAACTTGATTTTGAAAGATTAGCCTTAATCACTGAAAAATTAGAAGCAGCTGGAATGCATAACTTTCCAATAGTTCTTCACGGAGCATCTGCAGTAGAGCAAAGTTTTGTTACTATGATTAATGAATTTGGTGGACAAATGAACGGTGCAAAAGGAATTCCACTAGAAATGCTTAGAAAAGCATCTTCTATGGCTGTTTGCAAAATAAACATGGATACCGATTTAAGACTTGCTATGACAGGTTCAATAAGAAAAGTTCTTACTGAAAATGTTGGCGAAATAGATCCAAGAAAATATCTTGGAGAAGCAAGAAAGAACATTACTAAATTAGTTGAAGGTAAAATCACTAATGTTTTAGGTTCTGCTAATTCATCAAAATAATTAAAGTCTAAAAGCCGCACAGTATAAAATACTGTGCGGCTTTTGCTTTATCTTTTATTACAATGTTTTAATTCACTTTTCCACGTAATTAGTTACGTGTTTGATAACCATATTAATTGTCCCATCACCATTTCTTTGTATTTCAAAACGACTGTTATCATTGTAGGTTTCTTCATTTACATATAAATCTATGTCCTTATCAATTTTTAGTCTTACCCTTTTAAGTCTTTTATCTATCCACTGTTTATCAAGATTAATATTTTCCGAAATTCCTTGTTGTGCTATAAACTCAACAAACCTTTCCCCAGTATCCTTATTTTCGGGAAACATTTCCTCTGATAATTCTCTAACATCTATATTGTCCTCTTCTCTCAGCTTTCTTTTAATAGTACTTCTAACAGTCTCTGCTTTATCAGCATTTTCAGGGAAAGTATTCTGGGTCCATTTTTCAGCTGACTTCACAAAATTTTTAGTAACGTCTCTTTTGTTATCAAATGTTGTGCAGCCTAAGTAATTTTCTGTAAAATAATTAGATCCATATTCTTCATTTTCTTTACTTTTACTTTTTTTATCAATAATCATAAGGTCAAAATTATTCTCATCTCTAATCGGTTTTATAAAAGCACATTTTTGTATTCTTTGAGCCGAACCAGGAAGACCTGTGAACTGTGGCACTATATCAATTCCTAATTTATTATCTACAAACTCAATAGTATGAACGTAATTTTTAATATAATCCATCTTAAATATACCAAGGATTGGTCCAAACTCAGTAGTAAAAGATACCATTATTAAATCACAGGAAGGTATGCTGCCTTTTGTCCTCATTAAAATAAACATCTGTTTTGCCAGTTCCTTAGATACTGAAAGTAAGTTATTCTCACCGTTTAAGTATTCCTGGGAGAAATCTTTTACTATGTTTGTCTCTTCATTAAAAACTCCATATTTTATTTCTTCATCTTTTAAACATTTTTGAATATGTTTAAGTAGAAAATTATATTTTTCTTCATCTAGTTCTAAGGCGTATTCATTCAAGATAGGTTCATCCGCATTATTATCTAAAACATGAATAATTGCCTCATTTATATTAATTTCTTTTATGTACTCCAAAAAAAACACCACCCTAATATTTAATATGCCTATTCATTATACTATGGAAATCTGCTTATAACAAAGCAATATATTTTTATATACAACTCTACAATTTTAATGTAATATTAATGATACTTTATTTAAATTATGATATAATCACAATTAATGATATACTTAAAAATTAATAAATACAGATAGAATTATAGGAACATAGGGAGGATCACATTGAAAGAAATGGAAGTTAGAATTATAGATATTAATGTAGAAGAAATTCGCAGAAAACTATTAAACATAAATGCCCCAAAAGTAAAAGAGGAAAATCAAATAAATAATATTTATGATTTCTCAGATAGAAGATTACTTAAAAGCAAAGGCTATGCAAGAATACGCACAGTGAAAGATGAGCTAACAAATTCTACCATTCACTATATTACCACAAAAAAACTTATTAGCCAGGAAAAGTACAAAATCATGGAAGAGCATGAGTCAGAAATCAAAGATGAATTTGCCGCTAAAGGTATATTCGAATCCTTAGGTCTTAATCTTGTACAATCCATCAAAAAATATAGAGAAAGCTATAAGTATAAAAATACCCTTATAGAAATAGACATAAATGAGAAGGCATTCTGTCCTTTTCCCTATATAGAAATTGAAGGTAGTGACGAAATTGAAATAGAGGAAGTTGTAGCCTTACTCGGTTACAGCCTGTCAGATACTACCTCCAAATCTATTTATGAATTAATAGAATCAAAAAAACTGGAGAATAAGCTATAATGTTTGGATATGTAACACCCTGTAAAATGGAAATGAAAATAAAGGACTATGAAAAATTCAAAGCTTATTATTGTGGTCTATGCCATTCTATTAAAAATAATTTTGGTAATCTGCCTAGACTTACATTGAATTTTGATATGACTTTTTTGGCTATACTATTAGATTCATTGTCAGAGTGCGATTGCAATTTCAACCAATTTAAATGTGCAATTCATCCACTAAAAAAAAGGATTATGATTAATAATAATGAATCTTTAGATTATGCAGCCTTTTGTAATGTTACTTTAGCCTATTATAAATTAATGGATGATGTTCAAGATAATAAAACAATTAAAAGCAAGATTTTTTCTTTGTTTCTAAAGCACTATTTGTCAAACTCTAAAGTAGAATATAAGTATATATTGAACTATATGCAGGAAAAGCTTTTATTACTAAACACCTTAGAATTAGACTCAGAAGATATAAGTATAGATGAACAGCTATCCATAGATGAATTGTCTCATGTTTTTGCTGATTTAACAGGCACTATAATATCATTTTATTATGTGAATGCTCCCTTCAAAGATGATTTATATTGGCTTGGTTATAATTTAGGTAAATGGATATACATTATAGATGCTTATGATGATTTAGAAAAGGACATAAAAAGTAATTCTTTTAATGGTATAAATTCATTATTAAATACAGATAAATTAGAATTTGAAAATTTTTCTAAATCTATAGCACCAAGAATTGATTTTATATTAACTACCTGTGCGGAGCAATGTTTAGCCTATTTAAATAAATTGCCAACACATAAAAATGAGGATATATTATATAATATACTTGAACTTGGACTCATGGAGAAAATGGATAAGGTACTTGTTAACAAATTAGATATTAATTATTTAAAAGGAGTGGAATATAAAGATGGCAAATCCCTATGAAGTACTAGGTGTAAGAGAAGGAACCTCTAAAGAAGATATTAAAAAAGCCTATAGAGAACAAGCAAAAAAATATCACCCTGATCAATACGGTGATAATCCACTGAAAGATTTAGCAGAAGAAAAAATGCAGGAACTAAATGAAGCCTATGACTCACTTATGAAGAATTCTGGTTCATCTAATAGTTACGACTCCTCAAATAACTATAATTCCTCCACCAACTATAATTCTTCTTCAAATAGTGATTATACAAGTAATAACATATACCAATCTGTAAGAATGGATTTAAATAGCGGGAATATACCTTCAGCTGAGCAAAAATTAAGTACTATGAGCACAAAAAATGGTGAATGGAATTATTTAATGGGAATGATTCACCTAAAAAAAGGCTGGCATGATAGTGCTTATAATTTTATTAGCATAGCTTGCAATCAAGAACCTAATAATGTTGAATATAGAAGTAGTTTTAATTCACTAAATAAAAGGAACTCTAATTATAGAGACAACTATTATGGCAGGCGTAATAAGAACCCTGATATGGGTAATTTATGCATTAACTTGTGGTGTGCAGACAGTCTTTGCGAATGTTTAGGCGGAGATCTATTTTCCTGTTGTTAAGCTTATTTATTTAGGAGATGATTTTTATGAAATCTAACAATATTGCTAAGGGTGGTATTCTGGCAGCCCTTAGTTTGATATTACTATATTTTTCTTCTATTTTCCCTACAAATAGATTATTTGCATTAGGAATAGCTTCCGCAATTATCCCTCTTTCTATTATAATGACTGGAATAAAAAATACCATTGTAGTATACTCTGCTGTTTCTCTACTTGGATTATTTATTATACCATCAAAATTTATTATCATATCCTATATATTGATTTTTGGTTCATATGGCTTTATGAAATATTATATAGAAAGACTACGCAGTATAATTTTAGAAATTACACTTAAATTATTATATTTTAATATAAACTCCGCAATAATTATATCTATATATAATTCAGTATTAAAAATTCCTAATATAAATATGTATTTATTAATACTCTCACTGCAGTTTTGCTTTATAGTCTATGACTATACACTTACTGCCTTTATATCCTATGCAAACAAAAAACTCATAAAAAAAATCAAATAAGCTACTTACATAAGAGGTCTTGACAGAAAATTCTATTTAAATTATAATTGGTAATAATAAAGTATAAAAGAAACAAACTATTATAAATTGCTTTGATTAGGAGTAGTAGTATTTTTAGCATTTCAAAGAGAGCTGCTGTGGCTGTGAAGCAGTAATGATATAATACGAACTTACCTATGAGCTTACTTTGCAAGTAAACACTTGCTTAAAGGCAAAAGCTTACTTGTGAAAACAAGTACGGTTAAAACCGTTATATTTTTAAGTGAGGTGTAATGCCTAATTAGAGTGGTACCGCGGAATATTACTTTCGTCTCTTTGTTGAGATGGAGGTTTTTTTTATTTTGATTTACATTTTACAAGGAGGAATAACAATGGCAAAATACAATACAACTATCGATGAAAAATGGCAACAGAAATGGGAAGAAACTAATCTTTATAAATTTGATGAAAATAAACCTTCTAAAAAACTATACGTACTTGAAATGTTCTCTTATCCATCTGGAAGCCAATTACATGCTGGGCATTGGTTTAACTATGGTCCTGTTGATACTTGGGCTAGAATGAAGAAAATGCAAGGATACAATGTATTCCAGCCAATGGGTTTCGATGCTTTTGGTCTACCTGCGGAAAACTATGCAATAAAAACAGGCGTACACCCAAAGGATTCTACAGATCAAAACATTAGTAACATGGAAAAGCAATTAAAAGCTATGGGCGCAATGTTTAATTGGGATCATGAAGTGGTAACTTGTCGCCCAGATTATTATAAATGGACTCAATGGTTATTCTTAAAACTATTTGAAAAGGGTCTTGCTTACAGGAAAAAAGCACCTGTAAATTGGTGCCCTAGCTGTAACACAGTGCTTGCAAATGAACAAGTATTAGACGGGGCCTGCGAACGATGTGGTACTGAAGTTACTAAAAAGAAATTAACCCAATGGTTTTTAAAAATCACTGACTATGCTGATGAACTATTAGAAAAACTTGACACCTTAGATTGGCCTGAAAAAACAAAATCAATGCAAAAACATTGGATAGGTAAATCTACCGGCGCTGATGTCATTTTTAAGGTAATTGATTCAGAGGTAGACTTTAGTGTATTCACTACAAGAGTAGACACTCTATATGGTGTTACGTATGTTGTTATAGCCCCTGAAAATGATCTTGTAGATATATACACTAAAGACGAATATAAAGATGCTGTTGAAGCTTATAAATATGAAGCTAGAAAACAAACCGATATAGAAAGACAATCTATATCACGAGATAAAACCGGTGTATTTACAGGTTCCTATGCTGTTAATCCTATCAATAGACGCAAAGTTCCTATTTGGATTGCTGATTATGTCCTAAACACTTATGGAACTGGAGCAGTAATGGCTGTTCCTGCTCATGATGATAGAGATTTTGCCTTCGCTACTAAATACAATTTACCTATTGAAAGAGTAATTATTGGTTTTAAAAGTGTAATTGAAAGTCCTGAAAGCCTTCCTTATACCGAGCATGGAAAAATGGTTAATAGTGAAGAGTTTGATGGTTTATCTACAGAAGACGGAAAAGAAGCAATAGTTAAAAAATTGGAAAGTATGAATTTAGGTTCAGAAAAAGTAAACTTTAGGCTTCGTGATTGGTTAGTTTCAAGGCAAAGATATTGGGGAGCTCCTATTCCAATAATTCACTGCGAAAAATGTGGTACAGTTCCCGTTCCTGAGAATCAACTTCCTGTAGAACTTCCTTACAACGTAGAATTTGCACCAGACGGAGAATCGCCCTTAGCTAAATGTGAGGAATTTATGAATGTACCTTGCCCGATTTGCGGCGCTGCATCTCATAGAGAGGCTGATACTCTAGACACCTTCGTTTGTTCTTCTTTCTATCAATTTAGATATGTAGATAACAAAAATAGTGAACGTGCTTTTGATAAAGATTTAGTAAACAAAATGCTTCCTGTAGACAAATATGTAGGAGGACCTGAACATGCATGTGGTCACCTACTATATTCAAGATTTATAACCAAAGCCCTTAGGGATATGGGATATTTAAACTTTGATGAACCTTTCTTATCTCTTACACACCAAGGTTTAATTTTAGGCGAAGATGGACTTAAAATGAGTAAATCCAAAGGTAATACTATATCTCCGGACCAATATATAAAAGAGTTTGGATCTGATGCCTTTAGAATGTACCTAATGTTTGGTTTTGGTTATACTGATGGCGGCGCATGGAGTGATGACGGTATAAAAGCTATGGGAAGATTCATTGAAAGAATCGAAAGAGCTATAGAGACTGGAATTGAGGAAATTTCAAAAAAGTGCAATAATAGAACCTCGCTTGACAAGGCAGATAAAGAATTAAACTATTGGAGGCATTTTGCAATTAAAGGCGTTACGGAAGATGCAGAAAAACTACAGTTTAATACAGCTATTGCAAGACTTATGGAACTTACAAATGCCCTTTCAAAGTATGCTACTGAAGAAATTAAAAATAAAAAGTTCTTAAAAGAAGTACTTGTGGATTACCTTAAACTTCTCGCTCCTTTTGCTCCTCACTTTGCAGAAGAAAACTGGGAAACTTTAGGTATGGGTTACTCTATATTTAATCAAAGCTGGCCTGAATTTGATGAAAGCGCTCTAATCAAAGATGAAATAGAAATAGCTCTTCAAGTAAATGGAAAAATAAAATCTAAAATAAAAGTACCTTCAGATTTAGATGAAGAAGGTATAAAAGAAGTTTCTCTTAAAGATGAAACAGTAATTGCTGCCCTAAACGGCAAAACTGTGCGCAAGATTATTGTAATTAAAGGGCGACTAGTTAATATAGTAGTTTAATAAATTTTATTACAAAAATGATAGTAGAGTATTTTATATTAAATACTCTACTATCATTTTTGCTATTCAGACTATTTTATCTAATTAAGCTCCATACATATCTAATGTTTTTTGCGTTGCTTTAAGCAGACTACTAAGCTCAAAAACTTCTCCTTCTTCTATTAGCTTATTTAATTGATCTCTATATCTAGTTGCATCAGTTAATTTTCCTAGAGAAGAAAGCATAATAATATTATTCATTATGTCCGATACCAAATTAGATTTTACCTCAAACAGTTTTTGCGCATCTTTGATTTCGTCTTTAATTTCTAACATCTGCTGATCTAACTGAAAAGCAGCATCCGCAGCACTTTTAAGTTTTCCTCTTATATTCTCTGGTATATCATGCTTGTATTTATAATTTAGAGAATGCTCAACTGTAGCCCAAAAATTCATTGCCAAAGTTCTAATTTGGAACTCTGCTAGTATTTCCTTTTGACCATCAGATAAGTTCACAGGATATTTTATAATCATATGATAGCTTCTATAACCGCTACCTTTTACATTTGCAACATAATCTTTTTCATAAACTATCTGCATATCAAGTCTTTGACGAATTAAATTTACTACCTTATCAATATCATCTACAAACTGACACATTATTCTTATACCTGCAATATCTTCCATCTCAAATTCAATTCTATCCAAAGGTATAGAAAATTTACTAGCTTTTTCAAGAATACTAGATATTTCTTTAACCCTTCCGGTAACAAACTCTATAGGTGAATAATCATTTTTATGTCTATATTCTCTCCTTATGCTTTTAAATTTCACTTTTAATTCTTCTACTGCCTGTTCATAAGGGATTAAAAATCTCTTCCACTCTCTTATTGCCATATCCTCAGTCCTTTATATAAAATTTAATTTTCAATAAAATTAATCTAATATTTTCAGTGGATCAAAATCCAAATAATCACAAGAGGTTACTATATACTCTACCCCCTCTATATTTCCTTCATACAATCTATTTAAAGATGCTCCATGCAAGTGCCCATATATTACCTTCTCAACATTATACTCTTTTATTAACCTTATAAGTTTAGTTTCTTCAAAACTATCATTAGTAGGTGGATAATGGAGCATTACGATAAATTTATTATACCCATTTTTCACTGCATCATCTAATGAAATTCGAAGCCTTATTAGTTCTCTATCATATATTTTTTCATCATGAGTAGAAAATTTTGCACTTCCAGGACAGTTCCATCCACGAGTTCCACATATAGCATACTCTTTATAGCTAAAAAAATTATTTTGTATGAAATTCATATCATCAAAAAGAGAATTAAGCTTTGTAATACTATTCCACCAATAGTCATGATTTCCTTTAATAAGTATTTTTGTGCCTGGGAGATTATGAATCCATTCTAAATCCTCATTACCCTCAGAAATGTTCATAGACCAAGAAATATCACCTGCAATTAGTACAGTATCCTTTGAAGAAACTTTACTATGCCAATTTTTTTTAATTTTATCTTGGTGGTTATTCCATTTTTCTCCAAATATATCCATTGGTTTATCTGAACTTATAGCTAAATGAAGATCAGATATTGCCCATAACGCCATATTATATCTCCTTTTTTAACATTTTAGTGTTTTTTCATTAACGAATCTATATCCATTACATAAGCAATAACCTTTGCTATTGCATCATATAACTCTAGAGGTATTTCTGATCCCACATCAACATTTAAAAGTAAATTAGCTAATTCATCGTTTTGAACTATAGCCACTTTACTCTCTTCAGCCTTCTGCAAAATTTTATCTGCTATATACCCTATTCCGGCTGCTGTTACTATAGGCACATCATATCCTTTTGCATATTTTATTGCAGCAGCTTTTTTTAATTTTTTCATTTTAATGCACCTCATTAGTGTTCAAAATTACATTTTTAAAATACCACAATCTTATTATACCTTTATATCTAATGTATTAAAACTCCTATCATCAAAAAAATCTCCGCAACTAGTCAGTGTAAACTCATTATCCTTTTTACTCACATCAATGTTAACCCTATAATTTAAAGTAGATAAATTTTTTATTAATTTTTCTTTACCAAGTTCAAAGACACTAATCCAAAATTCATCGCAATTTATATCAATATTCATATTATTATTGTTAATTTTAATATATGCATCCACAGTTCCCATATTTATTGTTTTTACTCTAGTAGCAATTTTAACATTTTTACTATCAATTTTTTTACCTTTTTTTCTATCATCTTTAATTATAAGTTTACACTGATATTCATTTTCTTTAACATTTATAGGCAAGTCCAAGTAATAGTATTGTTCTGAAATAGTATTAAACATTTTTATATCATTAAACTTTTGAGAAAATATATCCATAACCTTTTGGTACGACTCAGATTTTAGATTTTGCTTGCTTTCAATAAGAACCTTAACTATATCTTTAATCTCATCCGTTTTAAGTTTAATTTGCTCTTTAATAAGAAAATCTGTTGTTATCTTCTCTATATCGCTTTCAATATTGTTTATAATTACCCTGTCTATGTCTTGAACATTCAACTCACCTTTTATCATATTAATAATATCATTAAGAGAATTAGACTTACCATATCCACTTGCTTTATTGCTTACTGCACTTTTACTTACTAATTCCACTTCATTAATCATATCTTTTTGTAACTTATTTAAAGGTAATTGTTCCTCTTGCTTTATAATTTCGCTTTCCTTTGCAATCTTTAAGTCCACACTTGTAGGCTGAGACTGGTTTACTTTTATTTCAGCTTTTTTATCTGCTTCTGTAAAATTATTGGCATTTTCAGTTATATCACTATTCAAAACAAATTTATTAATATCTTTTAAATTGTTGTATATAGATGAATCTCCTTTAAATAGCTTTATAAAACTATCCAAATTCATTTTAGTAAGTTCTATATTATTTTCTTTAAATAATAATATCTCATCAATGTCTAAATTCTTTAAAGCCCCAAAAAAATCCTTTAATACTTTTGTTATTTCATTTGCTTTTTCGCTACTAGTGTCAATATTTCTGCTATCAAGATACTTTGCAATGAAAATATCCTCTTTATCTACATCTAAAAATATTTTTTCCTTAAAATCAATTAAATTTTTTATATCTATTATATTATCTTTAGTTAATGGCATATCATGTTTTATCATTTTTTCAAAAATCAAAATATCACTCTTGTCATTTCCTAAAAATTTTTCATTAGTGAAATTATCTAAATTATCACTTTTTACCATTTCATCCTGTTTATTTTCAGATAATAATCTTATTTTAAGCTTATTATCTTCAAAGCCTTCTACAACAAACTTAAGCACTCCACCACTGTTATCTTGTTCTAGTGACTTATCCAGCTTAGCTGCAAATTGCCACCCATCTAATAATTTTAAATTAACTTCTCCCTTTAGCTTATCAATACTTACTATTCTTGCATTGAATTTTTCTCCTTCTTCAAATGATATTTTACTAAAAGCTTTTTTATCTTGTGGTTTCTGTAAAATCGCAATGTTGCTAATTACTGACATAAGACACCTCCCACTTGACTTTCATACTTAATTATCGTACAAAATCTTTTTTTTTAAAGGAGGTTTAGTAAATATCTTTTTTCAACTCAAAAGTTCAAATAATTATTACCCGTCCCCTTATCTTTAGAGAAAAAAGCCGAAATAAATTTCAGCTTTTTCTCTTGAATTTATTGTTATTCTATTATTAAAGAATAGTATTTTTTCTTTCCTCTTTTAATAAGTATACTGCCACCTTTAAAATCTTCTTCTAAAAGTGTTGCATTTTTATCCTCTATCTTTTTATCATTGATTGTTAAACCACCTTGCTCAATTAACCTTCTAGCTTCCGCCTTTGAAGGTACCACTTTAGTATGCACCAATATATCCATTAATAGTGAACTCTTCATACCCACCGGTATAGATATTGTAGGCACGTCACTCATGTTAGCTCCACCACCAAATAATGCTTCTGCTGCTACCTGAGCTTTCATAGCTTCTTCTTCCCCATGAATAAGTTTCGTAACCTCAAAAGCTAAAACACTTTTAGCTTCATTAATTTTTTCATCTTTTAAAGCACATAACCTTCTAACTTCGTCCATTGATACAAAAGTGAGTAAGCATAAACATCTTTCTACATCTGAATCTGCAACATTTCGAAAGTATTGGTAAAAATCATAAGGGGATGTTTTGTTTGCATCAAGCCATAGAGCACCATTTTCCGTTTTACCCATCTTCTTGCCCTCACTGTTAGTAAGTAAGCTGCAGGTCATACCATAAGCAGCTTTACTTTCTTTTCTTCTTATAAGCTCCATACCAGCAATTATATTAGACCATTGATCATCTCCACCTAACTGCATAGTACATCCATGTTTTTGATTTAACACTAAAAAATCATATCCTTGCATAAGCATATAATTAAATTCAAAGAATGATAGTCCTTTTTCTAATCTTTGTTTAAAACACTCAGCAGTTAACATCCTGTTTACTGAAAAATGTACTCCTATATCTCTTATAAAATCTACATAGTTTAAATTTAAAAGCCAATCTGCATTGTTTTCTAGAATAGCTTTACCATCACTAAAATCTATAAGTTTTGAAAGTTGTTTTTTAATGCATGATATATTATAATTAATTTCTTCTTTTGAAAGCATTTTTCTCATATCCGTTTTTCCTGATGGATCGCCTATCATTGCAGTCCCACCACCAACTAGAGCTATAGGTCTATGACCTGCCCTTTGCATATGTGCCATAAACATCATAGCAATAAAATGACCAATGTGTAAACTATCTGCTGTTGGATCAAACCCTATATAAAATGTTACCTTTTCTGTTTCAAATATTTTCCTCATTTCATCTTCATGAGTAACTTGTTTTATGTACCCTCGCTCTAAAAGTATGTCATATACGTTTTCCATGAATAATTCCTCCTTATTTTTGTGCTATTTATTAATTAAATCATTATTGATGATGGTTATAATTAAAATGTCGTTAAAATAAAAAAAGCCCCCTAAGAAAGGGACGAAATAATTCCGTGGTACCACCCAAATTGATTTAACAATCCACTCATGCCTTATAACGTAAGGTAAGTCCGTCTCAGCTTAATTTAAAGATACCTTCATTTCAGCTTAAAGCTCCAGAATGTATTTCACTATAACCCTTAACTAGTTCACACCTTCCACTAGCTCTCTGAATAATTCTTATAGTTACTTTTTTCTTTCATAGCCTTTTAAATATAAATTTTTATGTTACTAATTATATATATGTATTTCAAGTATTTCAAGTGTTATAATTGCCGTTTTACCGTATTAAACGAACTTAGCTTATCTATACTCTCATTTTCGCTGATTTCATCTATAATTGAACATGTGCAGGGCTAAAGCCTTGCACATGTTCAATATAGAAAATAATTAAGTCAAGTTATGCGATATAATCCTTTAAAAACTCTGGTGGGTTCGTGCTTTCACAACTAACATTTACAAAAAAATCTACACTGTATTTTTTGGCTAAAGAGTCCATTTTAGAAAACAATTGTGCCATATGCTCTAGTTTATCATCTATAATATTAAATACACCATCAACAAAAATGGTATCAATATCATAATCTTTAGAGAGCATACCGCACAAAAAACCATAAAAATCATTATTGTTTTTTAAATTAAAATCATTTGTAGCTACAAACCTCATTTTACTACTCAGTTGTAGTAAAGCTTTAGTGTCATCATCAATATACACTATATTTCCTTTAACTTCGTCAACTTTTTCGTTGGCAAGTTTAATCAAAGCTTTAGTTTTACCTGAACCTTTTCTACCGCAAAATACATGAATAATGTTAACCGCCTCCTATTTTATCTAACATAACCAGATAATTATCAAACAGGTCTACACAACACACAATATAGTTATATACAGTATATAATATTCAGAATATTATTGCAATATTATAGTTTGTTAAATAAAAATTTTAATCCCTGGAAAAATCACCTTAAAACTATTATCCTTTTCAGAATCCACAAATATTACTTTACCATACTTTGTAAAAGCTTTTTTCATTCCCGCAAAGCCCCTGCCTGATTTTGCAAATCTCTTTCTATCATCTAAGGTTATTAACTTATCATATATCCACATATTTCTTTTTAAAGAGTTATGATTATTGATTTTCGTAGAAAATAATAGATTTCCTGGGCTTACTACGCTTACACTATTATAGTTTATTATTATTTCAATTTCCTTATAAAATATAGTATAATCTCTATAAAGTATTGCATTTTTTACAGCTTCATATACTGCTGCTATAGGATACTTTACTGGGAATATATTTTTAAATAATTCTTCTACACTATCTAGCATCTCTAATAAATCCCCTTGAATAATCATAACCTCATCAAACTTATTATTTACTTTGTTTATTATTTTTATCATGTTATGAGGTATATAGATACTATTAACTGAAGAAAATACTAATAAACCTCCAAGTGTCACTACTCTTTTGTTGTAATCTCTTTCAATAAAGGTTATTCCTGTATTGTCCATAAACCCCAACCTATTTTCTTCATTTACTAAAATACCCTTATTTAAAAAGTACTTGTCAATTAGATCAAATTTAAGGCTACTTACATCACTCCTTATAATGGGCATGGTTTCAATATTAAGACTTAAATTCTCTTGTAAGACAGAAATTAATTCTTCTTTTCTCATGGTGTCTGTAGTTGATCCACGTCTTATATAAAAAGCACCATTTTCCCTTAACTGATAAGGCTTCTGACCACCATCATAAATAGTTAGAATTGCTAAGGTTTTACTTTGGTATACTACAAACTCTATAGATATTGGGATAGGTGGTTCACATCTTGAGCTAATAATTTGCTGTAACTGTTCTTCTTTAAATTCAGAAGTATCAATACCTATAACTTTTTTTGTTTTATCTTCTACTCCAATAACAAGATATCCTCTTCCTCCACGAGAGTTAGCTATAGCACATATATCTTTTGCCAGTTCTTTTTTACCACTCTCAATTACTATATCTATTTTTTGCTTAAAGTCTAATTTTGTACCCTCATCCCTCTTTAAAAGCAAACTAATTTTTTTTGCATCCATACTTTCACCCCAACCCGCTATAATAATATACTATGTTTATAGTTATACAATGTTTCGATGATATTGCATTTAGTTTTTATAATTCTAGTTTACAACAAAAGACGATGGATTACCATCGTCTTTTTAATCAAAATTCTTAGAAGACCCTATATTCATCATTTCTACTTCTACTTCCACTTTTAGCTCTGTTTTATTAATAATATCATCGATCTTTATGTTTGGATACTTCTGATAAAATTGTTCAGTTATATCAAATATATCTATCCCTATTTCCTTGTATTTTGCAAATAAAACATTACACGCTTTCACAATATTATCCTCTGCTTTTTCATATATTTTCGCAACATTTTCTTCTGTGAATATTATACTCTTTTGGGCTTCTCCAAAATCTACTTTAACTTTAATTTTCTTTTTTAAATGAACAATATTATCATAATAACTAATTTCAGTCTTAGTTTTAGATTTTTCAATTTCTAAAGTTATAAATTTGTTAATATCGCATGGGTTCGTTATTTCTAAAGTACCACCTGAAACAGTATTCATTAAAAAATTAAAACCTTGCCCTTCTTCTCTTTCTAATATGCAAACCATTTTATCATCTTTTATAACAGCTCCACCATTCACTTCTAATCTTGGCGCTAAAGCATCTTTGGGAATATCAATTATACTAACTACACTGACTTTATCGCCCATATTTCTTTGATTATAAAATTCATTTAAAGTTAGTTTTACAGCTCTTGAAGAAGCACCAATATTTTCTATAAGCTGTGTTATGAAGAATCCTATATACTTCTGTTGAACAATATGTAACTGAATAAGCTTTTCTGGGTCTCCTCTATATACTGTAATATATGGTCTTATAAGTAACTCTTGATCACGATCAAAAAAATCTATAAAATCGTCAACACCAAATTCTGCTGCCTTTTGAGTAAATATTATAGCCTTATTTTGAGTATAATTTATTTTATAACTAGAATAAGTATTTAAATCTCTTACAGCTTCAAATACTGTTTTTCCTTTTCCTTTAAATATGATTCTTTCATCAGTTCCTTCAGGTGTAGTTCCTCTTGCTCCCTTAAAAGATTCAACATATATTAGTGGATTACCGACATCATCTACATCTATTATTATAGATGTAACAAATAAAACTTTATTAACATCCCTATAACTAAAACATGACGTCATAGTAAAACAATTCATTATTATGCAGCTTATAACTATTATTTTTTTATATTTTTTCATTATAGTCATCCTTATCAAAAATACTATTTGATATCTCGCTAAGCTCTCTTCTATATAACAAATCCTTAAATTTAAAAGTTTCTAATGTACCTAACGGAAACAAATATGGATACCCACAACTCTCAAGTCCCGCCAAATGAGAGATTAAAATAAAAAATCCAATATAAAATCCTGGAAGCCCTAGTACTGAAGAAAACAAAATAATAATTATATTCCATATGGCTAGGGCACCATAAAGCTTAGGTACTAAAAATGAAGAGATCGACGAAAGTGCCACAATTACTATAGTACTTTGGGAGGCTATTCCTACTCCCACTGCAGCATCACCTAAGATTAAGGCTCCAACAATGCTCATTGACTGACCTATAGACTGTGGCAATCTTATCCCTGCCTCTCTAAGTAGTTGAAAGAAAAAAGTCATTAATAATAACTCTATAACTGTAGGGAGTGGTACACCTGCCCTAGAAATAGTGAACTTTACAGCAAATACCGTTGGAATAAGCGAAAAATGAAAACAAGCAATAGCCACATATAACCCTGACAATAAACTAGCTGAGAAAAAACTAAGCACTCTCGTAAGCCTCGATAAATTAGCAAAATATCTATTAGAATAATAATCATCAGGAGCTTGAAAATTATCCAGGAAAAAATATGGTGCAGTGATAACAAAAGGAGTTCCATCTACAATTATTGCTATTCTTCCTTCCAAAAGCTTAGATGCTGCCACATCTGGTTTTTCGGTTGTACCAATTGTATCAAAAGCTGAATTCTTATTCTTTAATTTTGTCTCAATATAATTCGCATCTAATATAAATTCTAATTCTATATTAGATACCTTTTTTCTTATATAATCCACAAGTTTTTTATGCGCCACACCTTCTATATAACATATAACAACTACTGTGTTAGATTGACCGCCTAAAATCATGGTTTCAAATTTTAAATTCGGATTTTTTATTTTCCGTCGTATAAGCGCTACATTATCTACAAACGCTTCCGTAAATCCTTCTCTTGGGCCCTTAATAACATTTTCTGTAGGTGGAATGCCAACACCCCGCCTCACATACCCTTTTGCCTCACAATAAATTGCTTTATTTGCAAAAGGAAATATAAGCACCAAGTCCCCACCTAAAATGTGCGCTATAGCCTCATCATTACTATTAATATCTCCGATGACATTAGCTGATAATACATCCTTTTTTATGTACTCTAAATCTACAGTCCAAGTCTTATTTTCCAATATAGGCTTAAATATATATTCACTAATAAACTTAGAATCACACAAATCGTCAATAAATACACCAAATATTATTCCTAGTGCACATTCTATCTCTCTGTATTTAACATCGTAACTATTTTTTAATTTTTCTTTAATATAATCTATATTTATGTTTTCCATTTTAATCACCCTGTTTATTATTTGTAGTATTTGAGTTTAATATTCACAAATTGGGAAATACTACTAATATATTGTTAATTTATTTCTATTATTTATATTATTGAAACAAGAAGGAGGCAAGGATACAAAATGGATAAGCTAAATACAAAACATTTAATATTCATAATTTGGGGAACTTCAGTTGTAGCAATGAAAACATATCCAAACGTATTCATTGTAAATGGTGGTAGGGATTCGTGGATTTCCGTTATTATTGCCTCAATTATTGTATTATTTTATTTTATTTATATACTTTTTATTTGTAAAAAAACAAATTGCTATAGTATGAGTGAAATATACCATAGAGCTTTAGGTAAAACAACGGGAAATATTTTTTTGATGCTATTTATTATAACACTAATTATCAGTTTAATAGAAAGTGCTTCAGTAGAAGCAAATGCCCTGCATGTAAATATGCTTACAGATACCCCTCCTTGGTTTTTTCTTTTATTTATATTAATACCTGCGATTTATATTACAAAGAAGGGCACTAGGGCAATAACTATAGTTACTATTATTGGTTTATGCCTTATTATGGTGGCAGGTACAAACCTAGCGATTCTTACAGCTAAATATAAAAAATATAGTTACCTGCTTCCTATAATGGCAAATGGCGTCACCCCCTCTTTTATTTTATCTGTAATAAAAGCACTAGGATGCTATGGTAGTATAGCGATTTGCATACCATTTTTATCCAACGTAGTTAATAAATCAAAAATTACTAAGCATTGCATAATTGCAATATTATTTGTAATTCAAATGGAAATTTTTTCAACTATTGGTATTATAAGCACCTTCGGCGTTGTTAGAGCCTTAAACATTAACTACCCAAAGCTTATACAAACTCAGTTAGTTAGTTATTTCGATTTTTTAGAGTTTGGCGAGTTTTTTGTATTGCTTCAAATGGTAGGTGGATGGTTTATAAAATACGTATTAGCGCTAAACGCTATACTAATTCTATTGAAAAGCCTTCATTTACTTAATAAATATTGGATATATTTTATTACTTTATTTGTTTTCATAATTTCATATTTCATTTCTTCTAAAATACTATTATTAGATAAGTTTTTAAACCTTTATGTCTATCTCTCTGTTATAAGTTTTATATTAATACCAGCGATAATTTTCAGTGTATTTTATTTAAAAAAACAAAGTAAAGATCGTAATTTTCAAAAAAAAATAAAAAAAGGATCAGAATAATATTATATTCTGATCCTTTTTACTATTTTATAAATTCATGTTTTTTATTGTTTTTAGCCAAAGCTATGGATAATGGCAATGCAAGGGCAACTCCTACTATAACTTGACCTATATTAGCAGGTATATCTGCAAAGGCTAATAGTGCATTATTAGAAATTAATTTATATACTAGAAGACCTGACATTAAATACCCAAGGACCATCCATACACCTGCTACTACAAAGGCAAATAAATTGTTCCAAAAATTATCCCCACTGTAGCCTTTTCTGTATGCAATCATAGCTGTTATATATGCCATTCCTCCTTTTACTATCAATGTAAAAGGAGCCCAGAAAAAATAAGGAGTTGTTAAATCAAATATAGTCATGCCAAGTGCAGCAGCTATAAATCCCTTTTTCTTTCCTAATAGTATGGCCGCTAAATATACCATACTATCGCCTATATGAAATACAGCACTATTTCCCACTGGTATCTTAATTAAATATGTTGCAATGTAAATAATCCCAGCCATAATTCCGATTTGTACTATGTCAATTGTTTTAGTTTTTGATACTCTATTTTCCATATTTGTCCCCCTAAAATTTAATCGTTTTAAAACTTCTCTTAATATCATTATATACAATCTTAACTTTTTTTCAAATGTATCCATACACTTTTATGAAATATAATACCATTTTTATTTTGCATATACATCACTAAAGTAATACATACTATATCTAGTATTTAATCATCAAACATAATAACAAATCAAAGCTATAAAGGACATTTTTCAGTCTCTATTAAATTGTTTTTCAATACATGGAGGTGACCCTGTGACTTTTTTACGTTGGTTAGGTGGATTTGTAGTATTATTTTGGTTAATTGGAATACTCCTGAGCATAGGTGGCAATTTAATTAATATTCTACTAATAGTTGCTGCTATTGTATTTGTAATTGATGCTATCTCTAACAGGAGAAAAATAATGTAAAAACTTTCAAATAAAAAAATCTCTTGAAATAATTTCAAGAGATTTTTATTTTATATTTTTATAGTAATTTTTTAGTCGTCACTCTTACCCATATCTGATAGAATTAATCCTTTATTATGATCCAGTGCCCATCTAATACCCCATTCATTTTGAAACAATAGTAGGTCTCTGTCCTTAAAATCTCTAACTATCCTAGTATCACTAGTCATATTAAGCTTTTCTTTATCTATATTACTATTTTCAATCCATCTTATCTGTGTAAATGATAACCTATCCATCTTAATCTCCACATTATATTCATCCCTAAGTCTGAATTCTAATACTTCAAACTGAAGCACTCCTACAACCCCAACTATAATTTGTTCAACTCCAATATGAAGTTCCTTAAATACTTGAATTGCACCTTCTTGAGCTATTTGCGTTACTCCCTTTATAAATTGCTTTCTTTTCATAGTATCAACAGCTCTAACCCTTGCAAAAAATTCTGGTGCAAAAATTGGTATACCCTCGAACTTAAATTTATTTGAAGAAGGACATATTGTGTCTCCAATGCTAAATATACCTGGATCAAAAACCCCAATAATATCTCCTGCATAAGCCGTATCAACTATCTCTCTATCTTGTGCTAAAAATTGCTGTGGTTGTGCTAATTTTATTTTATTACCACCTTGCATATGATACACATCCATGCCTTTCTCAAATTTCCCAGAACAAATCCTCATAAAAGCCATTCTATCCCTATGAGCTTTATTCATATTAGCCTGTATTTTAAATACAAAAGCTGAAAAATCATCACTAAAGACATCTATTTTTCCTATGCTTGAATTTCTTGGTAATGGTGTCGAGGTCAGTTTTAAAAAATCATTTAAAAAAGGTTCAACCCCAAAATTAGTAACAGCACTTCCAAAAAATACTGGTGTAAGTTCTCCAGCAGCAACTTTATTTAAATCAAAGTCATCTCCTGCTACATCTAAAAGTTCGATATCATTTAAAAGTTTTTCATAAAAATCCTCACCAATAAATTCAATTGCCTTTTCATCGTCAATACTAATTTTAGTCTCTTTAGCTTGTATTTGACCATGCTTTCCATCATCAAAAACAATAATCTCCTTTGTTCTTCTATCATAAACACCTTTAAAATCTACCCCACAACCTATAGGCCAATTCATTGGGTAAGATTTAATACCAAGTTCGTTTTCTATCTCTTCCATAAGTGAAAAAATTTCTTTAGATTCTCTATCCATCTTGTTAACAAATGTGAAAATAGGTATTTCTCTAATACTACATACGTTGAACAGTTTTCTTGTCTGTTCCTCTATACCTTTTGCACCATCAATAACCATTACTGCGCTATCTGCTGCCATAAGAGTTCTGTAAGTATCTTCACTAAAGTCTTGATGTCCTGGTGTATCAAGTATATTTATGCAAAAATCCTTATAATTAAATTGCATAACTGAAGACGTAACTGAAATACCTCTTTGTTTTTCTATTTCCATCCAGTCAGAAACTGCATGTTTAGAAGCCTTTCTAGCTTTAACTGAACCTGCAAGCCTTATAGCGCCTCCATATAATAATAATTTTTCTGTAAGTGTAGTTTTACCAGCATCGGGATGAGATATTATAGCAAACGTTCTTCTCTTTTGAATCTCTTTTATGTAATCCAGCAAAGTTATCATTCTCCTTTTTTTAATATTTTTATTTACTATGTATATATTCCTAAATTTACTCTCTAAACTAAAGCAATTTAAAAATTTATTTTCTAAATTCTCTACCTATTGATTTTAGCTTTTATGAGCATATATGTCAACTACGCTTGTACTTAACGAAGAATAAACCACAAGTATCTTAACAATTATTAAGGTTCTTGTAGGTTCTTGTAGTTTATTAGAATTACTTTAGTCCAAATCTCTTTTGCCCTGCCCCGTAGGGGCCTATTGCATACAAGTATTAATTTTCTCCGCAGCGGCTTGCAATAAGAAGCGCAGAAACATTGAAATTTCATTTAGAAATTCTTCTTTTGCGAATGTAAAATTCTCGTAAGCCTGCCAGGACGGCATAACAATTAATAATTGTTATGTCCCCCAGAGAACTACCCAGAGGAAGGCTAGCGAACCTGAGCCAGGAAGGCGAATGTGAGTGTTAGAGAATTTTATATGAGCAAAAGATTAGAATTTCTTAATGAAATTTCAGGTTTCAAGCTCCTTTTGCAAGGCACACAGGAGAAAATTAATACTACCTTGGTATGAATCCTATTTTCTTTTGCATTTTCCTTAGTGTCTTACTAGCAACATAATTAGCCTTTTCAGCACCTTTTTTATAAATACCCTCTAAGTAAGCTTTATCAGCCATATATTCCTTAATCTTAATCTGTATAGGTTCAAGCTCTGAAACGATTGCTTCTGCTACATCACTTTTAAACTCTGCATATCCTAAACCTTCATATTTTTCTTCTATTTTCTCTTCAGAATCTCCAGTTATAGTCATAAGTATTGTCATTAAGTTTTTAACACCTAATTGTTCATCATTATACTTAACTACTCCTATACTATCTGTAACCGCTCTATTAACTTTTTTTCTAATTACTTCTGGTGGATCCATTATTAAAATATATCCATTAACATTTTCTTCTGATTTTGACATCTTTTTAGATGGATCTTGTAAGTCCATTATCTTAGCACCTGTTTTAGGTATATAAGGATCAGGTATTACAAAGGTATCGCTATAAGTTTTATTGAATCTTTCCCCTATATCTCTAGCAATTTCAAGATGTTGAAGTTGGTCTTTTCCTACAGGCACTAAATCTGTTTGATATATCAAAATATCTGCTGCCATAAGCACTGGATAGTTAAATAATCCTGCGGATATACTTTCGCCACTATTACGAGATTTATCTTTATATTGCGTCATTCTACTTAATTCTCCCATGTAAGTGGAACAAGTTAAAAGCCAACCAGCTTCACTATGTGCGGGAACATGTGATTGAATAAATAGAGTATTTTTTTCAGGATCAATACCTGAAGCTATATAAATAGCTAATATTTCTAAGGTCCGTTTCCTTAAATCCTTTGGTTCTTGCTTTACAGTAATTGCGTGCAAATCAACCACACAAAAATAGCATTCATATTCTTCTTGTAATTTAACCCAGTTTTTTATAGCTCCTAAATAATTCCCAAGGGTTAAGTCACCCGAAGGCTTAATGCCACTAAATATTACTTTTTTATTACCTTCCAAAATAATCATCTCCTACAACAAAATTCATAATTTTTTAAAAATGAAAAAAAGCCCTATGGATAAATCCATAGGGCGTATATACACGGTACCACCTAATACTTAGAAGCTATAGAGCTTCTACTCAAACAGATACAACTACGATATCCTACCTTTATAACGTAAGGCCTACGTCAAGGACTACTGAACTTCATCCCGAGTCTTAGAGACCCATTCAATTTAAACATAATTATCGTAATCCCACTCTCTACGACTCTCTGTAAATCTGTTTTTAAATCTACTTACTTCTCATCAACGACTATAACATTATAAACATTTAAACTGTCTTTAAATTATGATATTCCTATCCATATAAATTGTCAATAAAAATCTTGATTTTATGCTTTCCAAAGACCATGTAAATTACAGTATTCTCGAACAAATAAAACTTCTTCTTCTAATTTAAATTCTGCTACTGGTTTTTCACCTGGTTTTAGGTATTTTCTGTACACCTTATTTTCTGTATGTACTTCAATGAATTCAATATGATGATCTTCAGTCATTGGGTGTTCTACTGCTCCAACCAAAACTCTAATTCCGCCTTCTATTTTTTCAATTACAGGAACATGTTTTTCAACCGCTGCATCTTGAGTATTTTCTGATTTTAGTGTCATTGGCTTTCCACAACAAACTAAAATTCCTCCAGCATTATGAACCACTTCAACTATATTACCACATACTTCACATTTGTAAATTTGTCTTAATTGTGTCATTTATATTCCTCCTTTAAATTTAACTCTATAAATACTGATTATAATCTTTTTAATCTGTAACAGTTATTTATAGATAACAATTATATATATTCTACATATCTTAAATGTTTCCTCTTTTTTAAATAAAAATTAATTGTTTATCTATATATTCTAAGCTAAACTAAGACATTCTATACAACTATAATCTTTTAGCTAATATTACCTTCATTTTTTCTCAATTATGTGGAACACTATTTAATATAAAGTTGTAATATAACTAATATAATTAAAGGGAGGTATAAATATGCCTAAAAAGAAAGTTCACACCTATGCACCTCATGAAAGGGATTTTTTTGATATAGAACCCAGAGAAATAAGATCTTATTCTGAAACCAAAGATGATTATACAATACTACCCGATCCAGTAACTGATCCTATAGTTTCTAATAATATTTCTTATGTTGAGTTTGACTACACCTATAATGGAGGTCAAGAATTTCCAGATATAGAAGATTAACTTTTTTAAATGGTACGACTTCTACTTAGAAATCGTACCATTTTTTTTTAAATTATAACCTCTACCTTATGAACTCCATCGATAAATGGTACTAGCCCATCATCACATAATTTACCATCAAGCCAGATACCTTTTTCTCCCTGGCGCTTAACTTCAATCACATATTCAAAATTATCTTTTTTATAAATAATCTCATAATGTGACCACTCATCTGGAACACAAGGTTCAACGGTAAACCCTTTTCCTTCTTTTAACTTAAAACCTAGAATAGACCCTATACCAATTGTATACATCCATCCTGATGTTCCAGTATACCAACTCCATCCGCCTCGTCCTACATGAGGTTCTTTCCCATAAACATCAGCAGCCATTACATAGGGCTCAGTTTTATACTTTTCACACTGAAGTAACGTTTTTGTATGATTGATAGGATTTATCATATTATATAGTTTTGCTGCCTTATCCGTTTTCGAAAGTTTGGCAAAGGCAAGAATTACCCAAGTTGCAGCATGTGTATATTGGCCACCATTTTCCCTAACTCCAGGTACATAGCCTTTGATATAACCTGGTTCTAAAGTAGATTTACTAAAAGGTGGAGTTAAAAGGAGAATCATGCTCTTGTCTTCTTTTATTAGATTACGTTCTAACGACTTCATAGCCGACCCTGCTCTTTCTTTCTTTGCAGCTCCCGATATAACTGACCAGGATTGAGCTAGAGAATCTATTTTGCACTCTTCATTTTCAGATGAACCTAGCGGTGTACCATCATCAAAATATGCTCTCCTATACCAATCGCCGTCCCATGCATTATCCTCTAGATTTACCCTTATATACTCTTGCATATCACTGTACCTCTTAATTCTTTCATCATCCACTTTATACTCACAGGCCTTAGTGAAATTTTCTAGTATATTATATAAGAACCATCCTAGCCATACACTTTCACCTTTTCCCTTGTTACCTACGGTGCTCATTCCATCATTCCAATCTCCACTTCCCATTAGAGGAATGTTATGAGGACCAAATTTAAGACTCTTATCTATGGCTTTTATACAATGTTCATATATACTCCCTGTAAAATCTGACTTTCCTGAAATATTATATCTTTCGTCCTCACCTTCGGCTAGTGGCGTATCCATTAAGTATCCAGCCTGTTCGTCAAGAATAGCAAAATCCCCAGTATTTTTTATATAATCCATAGTGACAAAAGGTAGCCATAATAGATCATCTGAAAATCTTGTTCTTATCCCACTATCTACTACTGGATGCCACCAATGTTGAACATCACCTTCAACAAATTGTCTTGAAGCACTATACAAAATTTGTTTTTTTGTCATACTAGGCTCTATTAAACACACTGGCATAACATCTTGAAGCTGATCTCTAAATCCATATGCTCCGCCAGACTGATAAAAGGCCGTTCTTGCCCATAATCTGCATACTATAGTTTGATACATAAGCCACCCATTGAGCATTAAGTCCATGCTCTTATCTGGAGTCACAACCTGGATAGTATGAAGTAACTTATTCCAATAATTCTTCACCACTTCTAATTCAGAATCAACTTTTTTAAGATCTGTAAATTCCATAATAGTAGTAGAAATATCATCTAAATTTTCATCTTCACCTAGCATAGCTATGAGTTCAATATCCATATTAGGCTCTAAATGAATTTTTGTAGTAACCGCTAGACATGGATCGAGTCCAACTCCTACATTGTTTGAAAGTCTTACTCTTTTTAACGCTGCTGGGCTCTCTACGCTTCCTCCCCTTCCTAAAAATTCACCCTTATCACCAGTAAAGCTTTGATCTGCACCACCAAATAATTTTAAGAAAGCATTTAATTTTCCAAAATGCTGACTATAAGAATTTGTAGCATATATATATTCCTTTTCTTCATTCAAATAAGTAACAATATGCTCAGCAGTATGTTGAGGTACAACCCCCATAACAAGCTCTGCATAGTAGGTTATGGAGAGTTCTCTAGCTATATCACTATTATTTACAAGTTTTATTTTACACAGCTTAAGGTTATGATTCATAGGCACGAACATAGTAACTTCACCCATAATTCCAAAAGCTTCATGTTTAAAACTTGAATGTCCAAACCCATGTTCTATTAAGTATTCTCCACCATCTCTTATAGGTTTTGGTGTAATACTCCACACATTCCCAAAAGTATCATCTCTAAGATATATGGCTTCTGAGCATTCGTCACTTATCCAGTCATTAGACCAAGTAGTTATTTTATTTTCACGACTATTTTTATGCCAAGTGTACGCTGATCCAGATTCTGACACATGAAATCCAAAATCACCGTTTGAAATTACATTAATCCATGGTGCTGGAGTATTATTAAAATCTTTAAGCAGAATAGTATAGTTTTCATTTTCTACATTAAAGCCTCCTAAGTCATTAAAGAATTCTAAGTGCTCTATATTAAATATGCGTGGAACAAATGTGAGTGTACTTTCTATCTTTTCTAATAATGGTTGTTTTCTTATTTTTTTACTATTATTGTGAATTTGAGATACTAACATTCCCTTTGAGGAATCTATAACTATTCGAGATATAGCTATCAAAAGTTCTATATCCTCATCTAAGATAGTAGCCTTATTGAGTACAAATAGTCCACCTGGTTTATTTTCTTTACCTCTTAAGTGACTACTTCCAACCAACTCCTTAATATCTGTTTGTAATGGTTGATCATATGAGATTTTTTGAAGATTTATTATAACCAAATCAATTCTTAACCCTTTAAGGCTAAGGTACTCGTGAGCATTCAAAAGTTGGCGAACTAAATCTTTATCTTCACTCTCTCTTGCTATAAGTAACATTATAGGCAAATCTCCTGAGATTCCATATGACCAAAGAGCAAATTGCCCTTTCTTTACATTTTTTATATATCCACTTCTTTCTTTATAAGTAGAATTTAAAAACAAGATCTTAGAGGCCATTACTTGATATAAATTTGCTTGGGTAGATTTCAGTCCATAATATTTCATATCCACCTGGGTTTGGCTCCAAGCCAGTTCAAATACCCTATTTACATTGTGAAGTTCACTATACTTTTTAGCTAAACTTATTACTTCAGCTTTGCTACTGGCTATTGATGTAGTGAAAGCTATAACACAGGTTTCGCCCGCTTTTATCTTAACTTTTCTTCTTATGCACACTACAGGATCTAACACCGCTCCTACAGTATTAGATAAAATCGAGTTTTCCTTCATGCTTACTGGATGTGTTGTATTTTCACCACGTCCTATGAAATTTACTCTACTAGTCTCATACTGAATAGTTCCTACAGTAGTTCCGTCTGTAGCAACTGTTTGCATAAGCCAAGGTTGTTTTTTACCCTTAGCTCTAGGTCTTCTAGTTGCCAATATACAACTAGGATTATCAATATACTGTGTCTTCACAAACAGATTACCAAAAGCTGGATGAACTATATCTGCATCATAATGAGCTAGCGTTACTTCAAAATAACTGGTTATTTCTAATATTTTACTGACGGTGCCATGATTTGTTATTGATAATCGTCTTACCTCTGAATCATCTTGTGTAGACACAGTAATTTCCGTTTTAGTTGTGATATTACTGTCACTCCTTTTAAATTCAGCTTTATCCAATGCAAAAGTTACTTCATAACTATCCCCCGCCTTTTTACATGGTTCATAAGTTGCACTAAAGTACTCTTTTTCATGCACATCTTTTATGTATATGAACATGCCAGTATTGTCTTTAGTCACATCTTCCTTCCATCTATAAATCATAGTTCTATTTCTTTGCGCATACCCTGACCCACTATTAGAAATCATTAGTGAATAACTTCCATTAGAAATTAAATGTGTCTCTGGTGACTCAGTTTTTGCTGTAGTATATTTCCTTACTATAATTTTTTGTTTGCCCATAATATTGTCTGATACATTAAATTTATGTTCTCTATCGTATACCACTCTTTTAGAAATTCTTTCTTGAAGTAGCAGCTCTGTAGCTTTAACCTTTGGAATCCTATGGAATCTTTTTTGGAAGACATTATTTTTTAATACATTATCTAAAGCCATTAAGCTCATCCCTTCATGATGAATCATGAAACACTTAATAATAGCCTTTGATTCCTCTTTAGGTATTCTATTTTCAGTATAATCCACTGCTTCATAAAGCCCATAAATCCCTTCTAATCCTTCATCAGTAAGCTTTTTAAGATTATCATAGGCTCCTACAAAATCAGTTTGAAGCGCCATAATTGTTGCATAAGGCGCCACAACCAATTCGTTTGCCAGACCTTGTTTAAGTCCTACTCCCGCTATCCCAAATGCCTTATACTGATAATTTAAATTTACATCAAAATTATAAAAAGCCGATTCAGAAATTCCAAAAGGCACACCTCTCTCAGCGCAATATTTCTTTTGTGCCTCAATTACAGCTTTATAAGTTTCGTCGAGCATTGTGCCAGGATAATTTTTCATTATAAGAAGGGGCATTAAGTATTCGAACATTGTTCCACTCCAAGAAACTAAGCCCTTGCCTTTTCCCATAAGAGTCATAGATCTACCAAGCACAAACCAATGTTTTTTAGGAACGTCACCCTTTGCTATAGCGATAAAACTAGCCTGCCTTGATTCCGATGCTAATAAGTCATAATAGCTCTTACCTAAACTATCATTCTCAACATCATATCCAATGCTAAACAGTTCTCTGTCCTTATCATATAACATTTTAAAATCTGTATCTTCTGCCATAACACTTATTCTTTCTTTTAATTTTTCTATGTCCAAAATAATTACCTTAGATTTCTCTTTTGTACTTTGCAACATAATTTTTAGTTTTGCTATTGACTCATCTTTTTTTGACTTATCACTTAACATGTTTAAGACTTTAGTTATTTTATTTGGAATGTTATTTAAAGATGTTTTTTCTATTATGTTAAGTAAAGAATTGCTAAGATCTAACTCTATGTTTTTTTGACTTATAAAATGTGACCAAGGAAAAATTTCATTTATTTCCTCTAAAAATCTATTCACATCACCTTGTAGTTTTTTATTCCAATATAATTCTTTTTCTAATTTATTTTCTTCTATTCCCGTAATCTTACTTTCTAAATCTATAAGCAATGCTTTCCATGAATTAAAGTCAATTTTATTATTGTCTATATCCCCTATAGCTACTTTATATGATTCTTTCATTCCCAGAGTTGCTTCTATTTCCTCACTAGCAAGCCTCATTGTATCTTGCAAGCCCTTAACTTGCTGAGGATTAAATATTGGATTCCCCAAATATTCCTCTAGCGTCTCTATGACTACCCAAAGATAACCAACTAAATTCCCACTGTCAACTGTGGAAACATATCTAGGATACAGCGGTGTCTTGCTTCTAGTATCGTACCAATTATAAAAATGACCTTTGTAAGTGGCCATGTCTTCCATTGAAGTAATAATTTTTTCTATTCTACTTGCAACATCTATAGTACCTATATATCCTAAATCATAGGCAACTAAATTTGAAGTTAAACCCATACCCATGTCTGTTGGAGAAGTTCTATGTGCTACTCCATTAGGTGGATCTTCTTGGTAATTATCTGGTCCAAGGAAATTGTTTTCCTCATTGATAAAATCCTGAAAATACGCCCAAGTTTTTCTACTTAATTTTCTAAGGAAAATCTTTTCTTCTTCCACCATTTCAAAGCTTTCAATTACTCTGTCTTTACTTATAACATAAGCAATTATAGGACTTAAAAACCAAAGGGTACATGAAGGTATACTAATGAACCCAATACTCACATCTAAATTGAATGCTAGGAATAAAATTAAAACTGAAACGGCACTACCTACCCACATTGAAGCTATAAAATTTTTAAGTTTTTTCCCAAGTTTCACTTCAACATCTGCTGCAGTCTGCCATTCCAGCAAATTTTTCTTGCTGATAGTTAACCTATATAAGGTTCTAATTATGGCATCTAGCATAAGATATGCTTGATAAGGTATAAAACAAAAAATTAAAAATACCTGTTCTATAGCCATCTTACTATTCTGAATTTTACCCACTAAACTTATACCTTTAGCAGGGGAAACTACAGCTTCCGTTACATCAAAAAGTATAGGTGCTAAAATTGCAACAAAAGCTGTAACAAACCATTTATCCGTTCCATCAGGCAATACTCCACACAAAGTAAGTAGAAGTAAAATCATAATAGAAGGTGTGAGTAAACTTCTTCTTAAATTATCTATTATCTTCCATTTAGATATTTTACTTAAAGGTGAAGAATTTCTAAGCCATGGAAGCAGCTGCCAATCACCTCTAGTCCATCTGTGTAATCTCATAGAACTTGAATTATAATAAGCTGGGTATCCATCTATGAATTCCACATCTGTAACCAAGGCAGCCCTAACATATGATCCCTCTAACAAATCGTGACTTAATACAGTGTTTTCTGGTATTTCATCCTTTAGCATATAATTAAAAACATCTACATCATAAATTCCCTTGCCTGTAAAAATACCCTCACCAAATAAATCCTGATATACGTCAGAAATCGCAGAAGTATACATATCTATTCCTGTTTCGCCAGAAAAAATCTTTGAAAATAGTGTTTTATTTGCAGCACCAATAGATACTCCTACCCTTGGTTGCATAAGCCCATAACCCCTGTCTACACTCTTTTTGCTATGATTTAGCATAGCATTATTTAGTGGGTGTGCCATAGCCCCTATTAATTTCTTAGCAGAGTCCCTTGGCAGCTTTGTGTCTGCATCTAATGTAATAACATATTTAATTACTCGAAGGCACTCTGCATTACTGCTTTTTATGTTGTAACTAGTATTTTCTTTCCCCCTTAAAAACTCATTAAATTCCATAAGTTTTCCACGTTTTCTTTCCCACCCAATCCATTTATTTTCTTTTTTATTAAACTGCCTATATCTATTAAAAAAGAAAAATATTTTTTGCTCGTCACTGCAATACTTTTTATTTAATGCTTCTATTGCAAGAAGTCCTTCGCTTACTATTTCCTTATCTCTAAGTTCCTCTTTAACCGCACTATCCACAAAGTCTCCTAATAATGCAAAATACATATTGCTTTGCGCATTAGCTAAATAGTAAATTTCTAAATCATGTACCAAATCTCTTACCCTAGAGGGATTATTTAATATGGTTGGAATTACTACCACTGTACTATATTTTTCTGGTATCGCTTCTTTAAAAGCCATTTTAGGTATAAATGAAGGGGAACCCAAAACATTTACACTCCAGTTAAAAATTGATATTGTTATTTCACTACATGGCACTAATATTACAATTGTTGCTAAAACATATCTCCATAGTGATATAGACTTATCATTTAATAAGCTAAACACAATAAATAGACATATTATTAGCATTGTAAATACAACAATAGTACCTATATAAAATTTTTCTTTATTCTTCTTTATCCTATCTTTAACCCCTTCTATGAATGTGTTCTTATATCCTATTTTATCCTTTAATTCTTTTATTCCTTCATCTATCAAATAAAAACCAACATGCTTATTATAGAAATTCTTTTCTGAGACTTCACTTTCATTACAACATTCAATAGCTTTTTTTGCTATATATGACTCAGGAATTTTCGTATGTTTAGATAGTTTTTCTATTATATGTCTATACTTATCTCTTGACATAAAATCCATTTCTCTATAAATACAACTGGGATCTTCTCTTAAAACACTTTCTACCGAACTTAACTTTTCAAAATATTTTTTCCAATTTAAGCCTTCAATAATTCTTATGCTATTAATAGAATTCCCTATGGATATTTGAAAACCAGCTTCTATTTGATGTTCTAGGGATATGGTTTTTTCTAAACTTGTTTCTTGTGATTCAAGTCTCTCATCTATATAATGATAAACTTCTTTGGAATCAATACCACTATCCCTTAATAGTTTTAGTAATCTTTCTGTAAAATGAGAATTAAACGTTAGCTTTTGACTGTTTAATAATGATATTTCTGCAACAATTTTATCCTCGTTAAAAGCATTAATTAATTTCTCCGCAACCAGTTCTGCTTCTTTTTTATTATTCTCCGCACTAACAATTTTCTCAGTTATATTACTTATATTTTGGATTAAAGCTATTCTCAGCATTATAGGAATAGCCCAAAGTTCACCAGACGTAAGTGCGGCGCTCTTTTGATAAGCCCTTACAAAATTTGCAATAACGCTTTCATCCACCCTACCATCGGTGTGAGATACTATTTCTATGGCAATATGATAAACTCTCGGGTAACCCTTCATAACTCCTTTGTATATCACTGGCAAGTCATTATAATACGTTTGTGGCATATTATATTTTATGTTCTTATACTCCTTCTCTATTAAGTATAAGTTATCTAAAAGCCATTCTGCAGCGGGCAATACCTCTTTTTTATTTTTTTCTTGTTTATCTATCTTATCATAGCCTTTTAAAATTTTGTCATAACTTCTATCTAAATTACTAATAAGCTTTTTCTTACAATTAGTACTCTTGATATCAGAATAATAACGTGCTATTTCATAGGCATGTTTTTCTAAATCTTCTCTATTCACATTTATGGTTGGAATTTCTTTTAGCAAATTCTCTTCTTTATAATAATTTAGATTCTTTCTTATCACCATGTAAATTAAAATACATATTGCAACTATTGCCCCAAATGTAATATATAGCACTCAAATCACCCTTTCAACGTTTTGTTAATAATATCTATGGATTTCAGAACTGACTTTAATTATTATCACCAATTAACCCATTAATTATTAATAAAAATATAAAAAAGAACTCACAATTTAAAATTGTGAGTTCTTTTCTACTCTTTGTGTTAAATTTTATAAAATTCTTGAAAGGATTTTGTTACATAAGTATGGTCTAACACTCCCCCTAGTTCTCTTATAGAATGCATAGCTAAAGTTGGGCTTCCCATATCAACTGAACGTATATTTAAGTGAGTAGATGATATTGGTCCTATAGTTGAACCTCCACGAGCATCAGAACGATTAACAAATTTTTGTACTGGCACCCCTGCACTCGCGCAAACTAATTCATAAACTGCATCAGAATTACTATCGGTGGTATAACTTTGACTGGCACTTATTTTTATAACTGGTCCCTTATTTAAATAAGGTTTATTTGTTGGATCATTCTTTTCTGGACTATTAGGATGAACTGCATGTGCATTATCCGCAGATATTATAAAGGATTTTGCAATAGCCCTTAAAAAATCCTCACGGTTTTTATCTAATGATATTGTAATACGCTCTAAGATGTCAACTAGCATATTCGAATTAGCACCTTGCTTAGTCGAACTCCCTACTTCTTCATTATCAAAACAAACCATTACATTTGTTGCCTCGACTGCTTCCACTCTACAAAGTGCTCTTATTCCTGCATGTACCATAGCTAAATCATCTAATCTTGAGCTGGAAATAAACTCATTATTAAGACCTATAATTGATCCCTTTTCATATTCATAAAGGAATAAATCGAAATCTATAATTTCTTTTTCCTCTACAGCTAGTTCACTTGCAATTGCACTCATAAGATTATTATTTTTTTCCAATTCTCCGTTAACCATTGAGAGCAGTGGTAAGGTATCCTTTTGTTTATTTAATTCAATCCCCTTATTTATATCTCTATTCATATGAATAGCTAAATTAGGAATTATCATTATAGGCTTATTAATATTTAAAAGTCTTGTTTCTGGATATAGGATATTTTCACTTCTAAGAGTTACCCTACCTGCTACTGCTAGGGGTCTATCCATCCAAGTATTTAATATGGCTCCACCATAAACTTCTGTGTTTAACCTAACATATGTATTATCCACTTCCATTTCTGGTGCTGGTTTAATTCTAAAGCTAGGTGAATCTGTATGAGCTCCAATAATTTTAAAACCGTTTTCTTCAATCTCTCCCTTTCCAACTACAAATGCAGTTATTGCGGAATCATTTTTAGTTACAAAATACTTTCCACCCTTTTGAAGATTCCACTTTTCATCTTCTTTTATTTCAACAAAGCCTGTTTCGGATAAATCTTCTTTAACCTTTGCTACAGCATGAAAAGCCGTTGGACTATCATAAATATAATCAATAAGATTTTGGGCAAATTCTAATTCTTTACTCATATATATTCCTCCAATGCATTTTAATTTAAATAAGTGTATTTCTTATCTTCTTCATTAGTATAACAAATTTTTAGATATTATTTCTATAAATTCTAAATTAATGATATAATTAATTGTTAAATACATGTTTAAATTTAACTGTTTTAATTATACTATATATTTAGAGGTGAAATTATGTTATCAAAATTCTTAATCACAAAATTTATAAAAAACTCCCAGGATACTAATAATAAAAAAGTAAGAGTGGCTTATGGTTACCTAGGCGGTTTAGTTGGAATTATAGTAAACTTAATTCTTTTTGTTACAAAGCTAACTATAGGTATGCTAGTAAATAGTATAGCCGTTACTGCCGATGCCTTTAACAATTTATCAGATGTAGCATCATCAGTTATTACAATTCTAGGTTTTAAGCTAGCTGAAAAACCTGCCGACAAAGAGCATCCTTTTGGTCATGGAAGGCTTGAGTATATTTCTGGACTTATAGTTTCTTTTTTAGTAATACTAGTAGGTTTTGAATTTATTAAAACCTCCTATGGTAGAATAGTTAATCCATCAAAAGTAATTTTTAACCTTATACCTTTTATATTAATTTTAGTATCTATTGGGTTTAAAATATGGATTAGTAAATTTAATAAGACTATAGGTAAAGCTATAAAATCATCGGCTCTAGAAGCTTCTTCCTTTGACGCTTTAAGTGATGTAGTTAGTTCAAGTTGTGTTGCGCTATCACTCCTTTTATCTATTTGGATTGACTTTCCTATAGATGGGTACATAGGAGTATTAGTATCCCTTTTCATAATATATGCTGGATATTCGCTTATAAAAGACACAATGAATCCGTTGCTTGGTGAGGCTCCTGATATGGAGCTGGTTAAAGGACTTCAATCAAAATTATTATCCTATGACTATATTACAGGTTCCCATGATTTAGTTATACATAATTATGGACCTGGTAGATGCATGGCCTCTATCCACGCAGAAGTTCCCTGTGATATTTCTATAGTTAAAATCCATGAAATCATCGATAAAGCTGAAAAAGAAATTTCCAAAGAGTTTGAATTATATCTAGTTATTCATATGGATCCGCTGAATATAGATGATAAAGAAGTTAATGCTTCACGATTGAAACTTTTAAAGGTATTAGAATCTTTTCCTATAATAAAATCTATTCATGATTTTAGAATTGTAGGCGAGGACGATTATAAAAATTTAATATTTGATGCTGTAATTGACTTTAATAAGGCTTTTACAGAAAGTGATGAAGTAAAATTAAAAGAAGATGTAAATATTGAAATCAAAAAATCTTACCCTAGTTATAATGCCTTAATGACTATAGATAGGGATTATCTAGGGGTTCAATGAAAAAAAATATATATGAGGAGACAACCTATGTTAACGGATGTTAACATAGGTTGCTTTTTTACAATAAAAACTTAATATTAATCAATACACATAAATTTAAAGTAATGGTATAATATTCTTATACTTTTTTATTTGCTAAGAATGTAATAATTTAAAAATGGAGGTGATAATCCTCAGTTACAGTTATAATACACGACACCAACGTCGGGAATCCGGCCATATTTTAGGGATATCCAGACATTTGTATCGGGATTGCACTAGTTATACGGAATTTTGAAGTAAGAGAGTGCTAAATCATGATTTCAACGTTACATAATTGTACAAATCACTACATGAATATTATCTATTTAATAAGGGGGCACCAATATGAAGGATGAAAATATTATG
>NZ_JBOITO010000012.1:0-16443 GCF_050717635.1 Clostridium sp. | reverse complement strand
CATGGCGATTTCTGAATAACGGGGCATGGTCAATCGCCTAACAAAATACTCCAGTTCGCTTTGCATGAGAAGACTGCAAAGCACACCAGAGAAGTTAAGAGAAGAGCTCTCTAAACTTCTCTGGCGTGTGGAGTACGGAGACGTTATGTGCCATTCCTAAGATAATGTTACTGAGGAATGAATGTATTCTCGCTTTACGTTATTTAATGAAACTAGATTATTAACTTTTTTAAAGGAGTTGTTTTTATGAGTTTATATATGTTTATTGCATCTGATTATCCAATGTCACTTGTAGATTATAGTGAAACTAAATATTTTAAATTTAAAGAAGGAGTTAAAATTGATGTTGATGATGAGGGAACAATTTATCATTATACAAATGACAGTGATAGAGATTCTCTTGATTTATTAATACCTTGTTCTCCAGAAGAAGCAGATACAATTATTGTTGATTCAGAAGAAAGTCTTCAGGAAATACAAATTTCTAAAGGAGACAAACGTTATTGTGACTGGTATACAGATAAAACCAATATATATACATTAGACTGGAGATATTCAGATAAAAGGGCAAGTGAATTGATTAATTATTTTAAAGAAAACATGAAGGTAGGTTTTGAAATAGAGTTGTGGTCAACTTGGATGGATGAATGTAAACAACCAACTAAATACTACCATAATATTGATGATTTAAAAATTGTAGATATAGAAAAAGTATTTAATTGTGTTGGGTTTGATAAGCCAGAGTGTATAGTTATATCAAAAACATTACTATAAAAATATATTTTTGAAATGAAATATTTTATCTTTTAAATAAGGGTAAAATGGGGTTGAGATAAATCAAAGTATAGCAGAAACGGAACAGCACATAACAAAAAACTCCCATTCGTTTTGGCATGAGAAGATTGCCAAAACACATTCTTTCGCCAAGCGCGGTCGCGCTAGGCTTAAGAACGTCGGGAGTTAGGAACGTTATGTGACATTTAAAGGCTAACTTAAATTTTTAATGCAGTTAGGTGTTTTTAGCTATTCCAATATAATTGATATATTAAATTAGTACTTTATGACTAAATATAGGAGAAAAAAGTTATGTATAATATTAAATATAAGGGAAAATACAGAAATGAAAAACAGCTTTTAACTGGCGATTTACCAAAACAAGCTATACGATATAATGAGCCCGATAATCTTACTAGTGTTTTTTTAATTGGTGGGCTAATTTCTTTACCAATGATTATTATATTAACAGTATTAATTATTATTAAGATACAAATTTGGAATATATCATTTGAAAATCTTAATGTTCTAAATTTAGTAAAAGCTACTATGATAGCCAGCGTTTTATCAGCAGTTTTTGGTATTGTTCATGAAGGATTACATGCCGTTTGTTACCCTGAAAATGCTACTAAAGAAATATGGGTTAAGCCCAATGAGTTAGCAGCATTTGTTTACTGTAATGCACCAGTTTCAAAATGGAATTTTATATGGATTGTGTTTTGTCCCAATATGGTTTTAGGATTTTTACCATATACACTGTGGATGATTGGATATTTTGACATGAATTCATTGGTTTCACAAACAATAATTATTTTTGCTATGCTGAATATTATATCTGGCGTGGGAGATTATTTGAATGCTTATTTAACCATTAAGCAAGTGCCCAAAAATGCATTAGTTCAAAATTATGGGTTTCATACATATTGGTTTTACAAAAACAATTAATTTGTATTATGGCATAAAATTAATGCACATTCATCATATTAGATGTAAATAGTTAATTAAATCATTAATGGAGTAGTTCTAATTCAAAACTCTACATATATCGCAAAACTTTAAACATCACATAACAAAATGTTGCCGTTCGCCTTGGCTGGAAAGTGATTTTAAGCTGGACAAGTTATAGACTAATGTATATTTTCAAACCTAAAAAAATATAATCCAACGCCAAGGCACATTCCTGAATCAAGCCCGTCGGGCTAAGATTCAGGAACGTCGGCAACAAGGAACGTTATACGGAATTTAGAAGTAAAAGAGTGCTAGATTATAATTTTTTCAAATAGTTTGAATAGCATAATTGTAGAGTATTGTGTTACATTCAACAATAAATTGGATAGGAGTTAAAATTATGAATACTATTGTAGTTTATAAATCCAAAACAGGTTTTGTAAGGAATTATGCAGAATGGATTGCAGAAGAACTATCAGCGGATATTTTTGATGTTTCAAAAGTTGATATTAATATATTAACGAAATATGATACCGTGGTTTATGGGGGGAGTCTACATGCAGTGGGTATTAATGGTGTCAAATTCATTACTAAAAACATTGATAAACTCAAAGATAAAAAGTTAGTTGTTTTCGCTTCAGGGGCCTCTCCATCAAGCGAAAATGTTATAAAGGTAGTTATAGATAATAACTTTACTTGTGACCAACAAAAACATATTAAGGTCTTTTACTTACGTGGTGGATTTAACTATAATAAACTGCCACGTTTTGATAAAGTGCTCATGACATTATTGAATTGGAAAATAAATCGTAAAAGAAAACATAAAAAAGAATTAACTTCGGATGAAATAGGTATGCTTGCTGCATTAAAAAATCCAGCAGATTTTACACGAAGAGAGTATATTGATGAAATGGTTAGCTATGTTAATTCGTAAAGGTAATATAGGGTGTTAACCATTATTTGTATTATGGGGGAGGAATTTATTATGATACTATTACCAATGCCAATTATTAGAAAGATAATCACTATAAAAAGATTTTTGAAAGCAGGAGCAGTTGACGAAAATCATGCTGTAGAACCTTCAAGCATTCGAGTTAACCAAAGATTTGTTTTTTCACGTCTTGTGAGTAAGGGTAAAATCGTTGATGCTGGAAATGGAAAATATTTTGTTGATGTAACAAAGATATAATCTGCCAATTATGCATTATATGTTTTTACAGTTACTTCACATTTTTCTATTATTGTTCATTTATCATAAAACTACGATAGATGAACAATTGTAATATATTGTTCACTAATTGTATTTTAAAATATAATTAAATTTCATAAATATGGAGGTTTATATATGTCTAACAAAAGAAAATTAGTTTTATATATTGCAACAAGTTTAGATGGCTATATAGCAACAGAAAATGACTCCTTGAAATGGTTGTTTAAAACTGAAGGCGAAGGAGATAATGGGTATTCTGAATTCTACAGCACAGTTGATACTATTCTAATTGGGAGAAGAACTTATGACTGGATTATTGAAAAAGAAAAAGGTGAATTTCCGTATAAGAATAAAAAGTGTTATGTATTTTCTAAATCAGAAAATGATAAAAATGAAAATGTAGAATTTATAAATCAAGATGTAGTTGAATTTACAAACAAAATAAAAAGCCTGGATGGAGGAAACATTTGGATTGTTGGTGGTGGGAATCTTTTACACTCTTTTATTAAAGAAAAGTTAGTTGACGAATTTATTATTACGATTGCACCTACACTAATAGGTAGTGGAATTTCTTTATTTAAAAAAAATGATTTTGAGTTAGAACTAAAGTTAAAGGGGATAAGGAGATTTAATCAATTAATTGAACTCCATTACGAGGTGAAATAAAACAATTGATATTTAGTTCACAATTTTCATATATTGTCCAGCTATCTTAAAACTACGATAGATGGACAATCGTAAAAAATGTTCATCTTAAATAAAAATATAATGGAGGTATAAGTATGTGGCTAATATTAGGACTTATTGCTATAGTAGCAACTTTTATAAATTTTTATATGTATAAAACAGGAAAAGATTATAAACTTGCTATGGCAATGGGATTATCATTTACAGCATTGACACTCTGTGCAGAATATAGCCTTGTATCTAATTGGGTAAAAAGTGAAGATTGGTCGGCTTTATTAGATGTTGTACCTACTATGGAAAAGGCGTTATGGTTTTTGACAATTGTTTCTATTTTACTAAATATAGCACCTATATTTTTAGAACTAAAAAATAAAAAATAATTACTTAGTGTCGCATCATTCTTATATAATGAAGTAAATCATAGATGGATTAGTGGAAATTGCCCGCTATATAGAGCGTATAAGACTTGAAACATCACATAACAAAATGTTGCCGTTCGCCTTGGCTGGACAGTCATTTGAGGAGGGACAAGGTATATAAATAGTGTATGTTTCAAACTAAGAAAATCAAAACATAACGCCAAGACACATTCCCCATCCCAAGTGCGGTCGCACTAGGGCTGGGGAATGTCGGCAACAGGTCACGTTATAGGAAATGGCAATGTCGGAGCTGTTCTCTGGAGTTTCCATATTTTATTTAGACAAATTAAAGCAAGGTAGGATAGGAAATAACAGTTATATTTTAGTACAATTTGTACATGGAGGTGAGAAAAATGAATTTTATTCAAAACTTGCAGAGGGCAGTAGACTATATGGAAGAACATATATTAGAACCAATTACCTATGAAGATGTTGCAAAACATGTCTACATGTCAAGCTATCATTTTCATAGGACATTTAGTTTAGTGACTGGTATTACAGCAAATGAGTATATTAGGAATAGAAGATTGTCTATGGCAGGGCAGGAACTCTCTCTATCTGATGCAAAGGTAATTGAGATTGCTTTAAAATATGGTTATGAATCGCCCGAGAGTTTTACAAAGGCATTTACTAGATTCCATGGAGTTACGTCGAATGTGGCAAGGCGTGCAGGTATGAAATTAAAATCTTTTAATCGCCTTCTAATTAAAATAAAATTGGAAGGTGGTACTGTTATGGACTACAAAATCGAAAAACGAGAAGAATTTAAATTATTGGCTAAGGTTGCAAAGTTTAGAAATGAATCAATTTCAGAGGAGGGAAATACTGAAATCCCAGACTTTTGGAAAGAATGTGATGAGGATGGCACATTTAATGTTCTGAAACAAAACACTAGCAAGTATGATATTTATGGAGCTTGTGCACCAATATCAAAACAAAGTACACATTTTGACTATGGCATTGGTATGGAATTTAGTGGTAGTAGTGTACCAGAGGGATATACCATATGGGAGGTAAAACCTACATTATGGGCAGTATTTAAATGTATTGGTGAAACTGGCGAATGTATCGGCGAAACATGGGGGAAAATTTTTTCGGAATTTCTTCCAGGTTCAGAGTATAGTATGATTGATGATACTGATTTTGAATTGTACTCAAAAGATATTAATGCAGATTGCTTTTGTGAAATATGGATTCCTGTTGAGAAAAAGACATATGCATAATTGATAAAATAGGTTTATTATCAGAAGTTAAAGAGAGTTGCCACTCCATATAACAAAATGTTGCCGTCCGCCTTGACTGGTGGACTCTTTTTTTATAGCAATGTGTAAATTTATGGTTTATAATCTATATATAGGTTATCGTTTAACTACTGACAAGGCACATTCCTTCACTAAGCGCGTCGCGCTAAGGCTCAGGAACGTCGGCAACAGGTCACGTTAGAAGAAAGCTTTGAGAGCAGAGTACAAATTTTAAGTTTTTCTTTAGAATAATAAAGTACATATTTGTTGCAAAAATGAAAGTTTAATTTTTTATAAGATATATATGAGCGTTTTTAGTATTATTGGCAGACAAAGTGGTCTTTAGTAAGAATGGGGGTATACACAATGAACATAAATTTTGAAAACAATTTGTTTATAGGCACTCTTATAGTCTATTTTATTATGAATATGGCTAATACAGGGCTGATGATAACAAGAAAGAAGGTAGGACTAAAGCTTATATTTGCTTTGTTGCCTTTTGCTTTAGTAATGCTAACAATGTTTGTAAGTTTAGAAATACTGAAATCTGCTGTTAACTTTGATAATTTACCTTTTGGAACTGATTATGGTGGATATGCAACAGGTTTAGTTATCATCTTGGGATTAATAATGATGTTTTTCTACACAGTTAATGCCATATATCTAATAGTAATAGCAATAAAGAATAATATAAGTTCTGAAAGATGATTTAATGTACATTAATTTTGTATTCTTCAGCGGTAATGATTTTTGGATAGTGCTCATTTAAAGTTCGGTGGGAAAGCCATCTTCTAACAATATGTTGCCAACAGCTCAGAAACTAAGCGGCGTCGCGCTAAGTGTCTGAGCCGTCGGCAACACGAAACGTTATGTGACATATAAAATTGGTGCCAGGGGGTCTTCGAAGGATTTTGAACATTAATATACAGTTAGATAAGGAGGTATCTATTATATGTATTATTTTAAAGAAATTGAACAGGAAGCTAGAAAAATATTGTTAAATATTGGAAAAAGCCATGATTGGGAACATACATTAAGAGTACTTAATTTATGTATGAAAATTGCATCAGTAGAAAAAGCTGACTTGGATGTTTTGAAGCTGTCAGCTGTATTGCATGATGTGGCGCGAGAAGAAGAGGACAAAGTTAAGGGTGAGATTTGTCATGCAGAATTGGGAGCCAAAATTGCGTTTGAAATATTAAAAAAATATAACGTTGATAAATTTATGATTAATAAAGTTTGTCATTGTATCGAGACGCACAGATTTAAGGGAAACAAAAAACCAGAGAGCTTGGAAGCTAAAATACTATTTGATGCGGATAAGTTAGATGCAATTGGTGCTATTGGATTGGCAAGGGCGTTTGTTTATTCAGGAGAGATAGGAGCAAAAGTACACAATATAAATTCAAAAATAGATGAAACACTTCCCTATACGGAGGAAGATACTGCGTATAGAGAATATTATTTTAAACTAAGATATATTAAAGATAAATTATTTACAACTACTGGAAAACTAATAGCAGAAGAAAGACACAAATTTATGGTTGGATTTTTCGATAGATTGAATAAAGAGGTTGAGGGTGAAGTATAGAATTATTTGAGTTATGCTACGTAAGAAGAAATTTCATACGTCACATAACAAAATGTTGCCGTTCGCCTTGGCTGGAAAGTACTTTGAAATGGGCAAGAACTATATTTAGAGAAACTGTTATTAAAAAGATACGCTTAAAACTATCGCCAGGGCACATTCCTTCACTAACCCCGTCGGGCTAAGGTTCAGAAACGTCGGCAACAAAAAACGTTATGTGACATTGCGCACTAGTTTTCGAAAACAGAGATTATTAATATTTAGAGGAGTTGATATCTAATTAATAGAAAAGATATAGGTCTGAGAAACGAAACTGTATCAGATTACAGAACGGTTGAAGAACTGACAAGAGAAGCATTTTGGAATCACCATGTTCCCGGATGTGATGAACATTATCTTTTACACATCATGCGAAAAACTGATTCATTTATTCACAAATTGGATATTGTTGCAGAAGTGAATGGGAAAATCGTCGGTAATATCGTTTACACTAAAGCTAAAATTGTTGATGATAACGCTGTTTACCATAATGTGATTTCTTTTGGTCCCATTTCTGTTCTACCTGCTTTTCAGGGAAAAGGAATTGGCAGAATTTTAATAGAACATACTAAGACAATGGCAAAAGAGCTTGGGTACACAGCAATACTTATTTATGGTGACCCAGACTATTACGGCCGATCTGGCTTTACTGCGGCAGAAAATTATAAAATTGGGACATCTGACAATATGTATGCAGTCCCACTACAGGCACTGGAATTATATCCTGGATCCCTGTCTAATATAAGTGGTCGTTTCTTAGAAGATGAAATCTATGATATAGATGAAATGGAAGCTAAAGAATTTGATCAAGGATTTTTACCTAAAGAACTGCTCAGTGACCTTTCGACACAAATTAGATTTCGTCAGTTGGTAGAAATGAAGAGGCCAAGATTACGAGTATAATCTAACCACTATTAGTAACTTTCATGTGCAACATCACATAACAAAATGTTGCCGTTCGCCTTGGCTGGCGAAATATTTTCATATAGCAATGTGTTAATTTATGACTTATAGTCTATATATAGGTTAGTGATTAGTCCATCGCCAAGGCACATTCCCCAGCCCAAGTGCGGTCGCACTAGGACCGGGAAACGTCGGCAACAAGAAACGTTATACGGAATTTAGAAGTAAATGAGTGCTAAATTATAATTTTTTCAAATATTTGAATAGCATAATTGTAGATTATTGTGTTACATTCAACAATAAATTGGATAGGAGTTAAAATTATGAATACTATTGTAGTTTATAAATCCAAAACAGGTTTTGTAAGGAATTATGCAGAATGGATTGCAGAAGAACTATCAGCGGATATTTTTGATGTTTCAAAAGTTGATATTAATATGTTATCAAAATATGATACCGTGGTTTATGGGGGGAGTCTACATGCAGTGGGCATTAATGGTGTCAAATTCATTACTAAAAACATTGGTAAACTCAAAGATAAAAAGTTAGTTGTTTTCGCTTCTGGGGCCTCTCCATCAAGCGAAAATGTTATAAAGGTAGTTATAGATAACAACTTTACTTGTGACCAACAAAAACATATTAAGGTCTTTTACTTACGTGGTGGATTTAACTATAATAAACTGTCACGTTTTGATAAAGTGCTCATGACATTATTAAATTGGAAAATAAATCGTAAAAGAAAACATAAGAAAGAATTAACTTCGGATGAAATAGGTATGCTTGCTGCATTTAAAAACCCAGCAGATTTTACACGAAAAGATTATATTGATGAAATAGTTAGATATGTTAATTCGTAAAGGTAAGATATGACACAACATTTGTTTTTTAGAGGGGGATAATTATTATGACAAATACAAAACTAAACTTTTATTTTTTTGGAGATATTGGTGAATATGATAATTATAATCCAGAGTATGTATGTAGCCAAGAATACGCATCTGAAATACTATATTTAATTGCAAAGAATGAAGCATTTTCAATATCTAAATGCGAATTAGCAAAACATTTAAACATAAAAGAACAAACAGTTGAAAGTGTTATTAATAGCCTTGAACTAATTAATGCTATAGAAACTAAAGATAGCACATATCGAATTAAGTTTCCGATTCTTTTAGAGGAAGATGTAATAGAAATGGAAAATTACATAAATAACATAGGCGAGATAATTGGCAACAAAATAATTGGAATACAAGATATTATATATAAAAAGGTAACAGAATTAAAGTGCTCAAAACACCATAGTTATGAAAGGATACTTTATCATATTATTTGTGACAAAATTTTTGATGATACTGCTTTTGAGTTTTTTACCGAAAGAAACACCTTTTGTGTTTCGAAGTTGCAACCTGGTAACAGAGATTATATTATTGTTGCATATGAAGATAGCAATTTAGTAGAAAAAAATAGTAATAAGATATTATGTAGTAGTAATAATTATAGAAGTTCTGGCTTTACTTTTAATAGTTTTGGAGATTTAAATGGCTTAAGAAAAGATATGTATAGGTTTTTTAGGCTCGTACAAAAAAGTGTTGACAATACAAGCCCATTTAAAAAAGTGAATATATCATACAATAGAGTTTTAGATAATATGAATAATGAAATTGCCTGTGGTTGTGGAAGGTTAATATGTAATATTATCAATAATAATGTTACATATAATAAACTATCTGAAAAAGAAAAGAATTTAGCAGGGTTTTTGAATGAATTAGAATATATTGATATAAATGATGCTGATAATATTATTTCAATTAATACTCCAATATTTTATGATTTTGAAATATCAACAATAATTAGAGAGTTATCAGATATTATACTCATAAATATCTTTCCTATAGTAAAAGAGGCTTTTGAAAATTTTGAAGTTCATGCATCAAGATTGTCTCCAATAAGGCATGGGGTAGATATAAAAGAAACAGCAAATGAATTATGGCATCAAATCTTTGGTGCTACTAATGAATATTTAGTAAGAGAAGGGTTTGTTGGATCACCAGTAAATATAGATGGACAAGGTAGGTATTTAAGAAGTATTACAATATCTCAAAATTAATACTAAAGTTTATTTTAATTAGTGAACAATGGTAGAGTATTTTGGTGCAATTATTATTTTATTTGGAGGTAAAAATGGCTGAAGTTATTGTACATGAAATGAAATATTACGGTGGAAAAGTAAATTCAAATATAGATGTGGTTAATTATAGCGACGAATATTACAATGATTATCGAAGCATTTGTTGTGACTGTTTTCGCAATTTGAGTATAGCTACAAATCAAGACCCTCATTCATTTTATACACGAGAGGAAATGATAAAAAAGAAATCCAATGTTTTTATTATATTTATTGGTGAAGAAATGGTAGACTCTGTTGAAATATATGATAATATAATAGACCATTTGTTTGTTAACAAGAAATATCAGAACAGAGATTACGGAAAGAGACTTTTATTTTTTGCTGTTAGTCGTTTGCAAGAGGAAGGAGTCAATGAAATTACTTTATATGTTGCAGATTTAAATAAAGAAGCTATTAACCTATACTTAAAAAATGGATTTAAGCTTACCAATACAACAATAGACAATTGGTAATAATGATAGTAATGGATTTACTTCACAATCTTCTAATATTGTACAACAATTATTATGGAGTTTGTATCTTATTCTAGGATACCTGGAGCAGGTCTTGCTCAAAGTGTAGTGGCTAAACTCCGTATAACAAAATGTTGCCGTTCGCCTTGGCTAGAGATTCTTTCTAGAAAGGACAAGCTATATAGAAAGTGTGTGTTCTATATTAAGTAAATCAAAATACCGCCAAGGCACATTCCTTCACCAAGCCCGTCGGACTAAGGTTCAGGCACGTCGGCAACAAGAAACGTTATGCGCCATAAACTTACTGGAAATACTAAATAAAAGGAGAAATAAATTATGAGAGACTGTGTTTTTTGCCGGATAATTAACAAAGAAGAAGATGCGGAAATTGTTTATGAGAACGATTATGTCATTTCGTTTTATACCATAACACCAACAACAGATGTCCATGTTTTAGTTGTACCCAAAAAGCATATAGTAAACATTTTAGATATTACTGATAAGGATCATATATACATCACAGAAATACATAAAGCTTTTATTCATATTTCGAAACTATTAGATATAGATGACTCAGGATTTAGAATTGTAACCAATACAGGTAAACATGGACAACAAGAAGTAATGCATTTACATTATCATTTAATAGGAGGAAGGCAATTGAAATGGGAAATGTAATAAGAAGGAAGGAAATAGAAGAAAAGATTTCTACTTATATTCAAAGTAGATTATCATGTTCTGCTCATGATTACGATCATACATTAAGAGTAAAAAAATAGCAATTAAACTCGCACAATCGTTTGATATAGATAAAATAGATGGGCTTGGTGCTGTAGGCGTTGCTAGTTTATTTGTAATGAGTGGCAAGTATGGTAATAGTATATATTATAATGCAATAGGAAGTACAAAGGGATTTGCTACTCCAAATATCGAATTTAAAAGGAAACATTTTAATATACTAGATAAATTACATCTAGTATATTAAAAGGAAACATTTTAATATACTAGATAAATTACATCTAGATAAATCAAAAGAAATAACTGAAGAGAGACTTCGTTTTATGACTAAATTTTTCATAGCTATGGAATGTGAAATTAAAGCATACGATGTAAATCAATAAGTCAACAGCGTATAACAATGCATTCCAGTTCGCTTTGGAAGTATGGGGTCTAGCTATAGGGAAAGACAAAGCACATCCTCCAGCCTAACCGAGTGGGAGTTCTGAATCCTAAGATAAGAGCTATCTAAGGATTCAACAACTCCTGTAACGCTGGGGGACGTCTGGAATCCGAGACGTTATACGGAATTTCTATTATAAAATTGATTATTCAAAAGTTATTGGACATGGTTTTATTAAGGCGCATTATAGATTTGGGCGAACTATACCAAATTCCCAGCTTCAAAGGTCTTTAATAGATTACTATTCTGAAGAGCGGTAATAGCACCTCAGGTTTTCAAAATAAAATATGGACGAATATTTGCTGTTCTAATTCATAAAAAAAAGATTGGAAAGAGGGCGTTAATATGTGTAATGAAAAAAAAGTCTTTAAATTAAATCTAAAAAGAATTAAAGAAAATGAATACACTCTTAGGGAGGATGAGAAAGTTACAGACTATCTGGAATTAATGCTTAAATATATTGGAGATACTGACCAAGAACTAAGAGATGGACTTATATTAAATACTTTTGTTAATTGGATAGAGGAAAAAAGGTATTTTACTAATGAAGAATTAGTCAATCTCTTAAACACGATATTGAGTGAAGATTTTGCATTTTATAATATGGGACAAGAGAATGACGATTCCGTATTAAAAAGGAGCTTCTCAATACTTTTAGTAAATCCTATTCTATGCGTACATTTAGATAAAAATTTCTTGGATAAAGATATGATAGTAAAAACAAAAGATTGTCTAATTAAATATCTCAATGAAGAAAAAGATTTGCGTGGATATGACTGTGATAAAGGGTGGATACATGCTTTAGCACATGTAGCAGATGGAATAGATTTAGTGGTTAATTGTGAAGGGATTACGGAAGATACTTGTAAAGAAGTTATGTTATCTATAGAAAATAGATTATGTGAAGGGAAAGAGTTTTTAAGCGCTGAAGAAGATGAGCGATTAATTAATATAATTTATTACAATATTATAGAAGATAAATTACTAAGCGATGATTATATTTGTAATTGGATTCAAGGGTTAAGTAGAGTACTCCAAATTAATGAGAGAATAACTAAGTTCAAAGCTAGAACGAATGTGAAAAATTTCCTTCGAAGTCTTTATTTTAGAATGCTTCATATTGAAAATAATGAACAGATTTCAAATTCAGTACTTGAAATAGAAAAGAAATTAAACATCTATATAGATTAGTAATAGAATTCACAATAACCTATTTTTAAAAATTTATATATTGTGGGTAATTTTATAACTTCTCATTTATAATAATCTTTGCAGCTATTTTCGTAGCACTACAATTAATATATAGTAGGAATCATATTCAAGTATAGCTGCAGTAGGTCTTGCTCAAAGTGTAGTGGTTAAAACTCCGTATAACAAAATGTTGCCGTTCGCCTTGGCTGGAGACTCCTTTGAGTAGGGACAAGCTATACATGTAAGTGGATGTTTCAACCTAAGAAAATCAAAAAAATAACGCCAAGGCACATTCCTTCACCAAGCCCGTCGGGCTAAGGTTCAGGAACGTCGGCAACAAGTAACGTTATACGGAATTTAGAATAAAAAAGTAATTCCTCATAAGGTATTTGGATATTTCTACAATATTTTAACAGTTTTACTTTATGACAAAATGAAATTAGGGGATGATTCTGAATGAAAATAAAAAAATCTATACCAATTATTTTACTTGTGACTATAGTTTTTACTTTTTCGGGGTGCAAAAATAATGATAACTTGGGTAGTGGTTTAAATACCCCCAATAAAATTAATATGTATGTAGATGGGAAGCAAAAACAAATAACTGAGAGTGGTGATAAATATGACCAAACACTTTTTAACAGAATAAATACTTTAGTTAATATCAAGATGCCACAAGAATTATCTATAGTGAAATCTGAAATATCAGAAAATGATATTAATGACGTAAAGAGATATGCAGTAGAATTTATTTTTGATAAAACTCAAACGATTAATATTAACAACGGTAATAAAGAACAAGTTGAATTTATAGAGATAATGTTCCCTTTAAGTGAAAAATGGGAAAATGTAGCATTCATTAAAACTAACAAAAACATTTATACACCAGTTGGATTAAAGGAAAATTTAGATTATCTGGTTAAGGCATTGTATAAATAGATGGTGTAATACAAACCCAACGTACTTATTTAGGACGAATATTGTTTCTTTTATTTCATCACGATTTTCATGGGAAATGAATCACATTCAAGGATAACTGGGGTAGGTCTTGCTCAAATTGTAGTGGCTAAACTCCGTATAACAAAATGTTGCCGTTCGCCTTGGCTGGTGGGAAGTTTTTATATAGTGCTGTATAAATTTATGACTTATAATCTATATATATAGGTTAGTGATTAACCTGTCGCGAAGGCACATTTACCAGCCCAAGTACGGGTCGTACTAGGGCTGGTAAATGTCGGCAACAAGAAACGTTATACGGAATTTAGAACAAGCATATAATTGCTCATAAATATTTGTGATGATTTTTTAAAACGCGTTTGTAAGAAAGTGTAAAAAAGAATATTTACAAAATATGTATCTGAGAGGGGAACATAGAATGCAATTTAAAATAATAGGAAATTTGGAACAACCAAAAACTTTATTAATACATGCAATGTTTTTTGACGAAAGATGTTTTGAAAAACTTTCAGAATTTTTGAAAAAAGATTACTGTGTCATTATTCTAACTTTGGATGGCCATGGTAATGATGAAACAATCTTTCATTCTGTTAAAGAGGAAACTGATAAAATTATTGATTACTTAAAACAAAATAATATACAAGACTTGGAATTGCTTTTGGGAATATCTATGGGTGGAATTATTGCGTTTGAGTTATTTAGAAGAAAGCAAATTGTTATAAAACATGTATTCTTAGACGGAACTCCTTTTTTAGAATTTCCAAAGTTAATACGTAAATTTGCAGGTGTTATTTTTAAAAAAATTGCTCACTATGCTAAAAATAAGTCTGGGAATAATACTATTATAGATAGAAAATTCCCGCAATTCGCATCGCATATTAAGGATGTATGTTCACGCATGAAAGATGAAAGTATTAAGAATTTGGCAGATGCTTGTTATACATATAAATTACCAGAACAAATTGAGTTGGATGGAGAAACTATTACTTTTATGTATGGAACAAAAGAGAAAGCACGAATGTGTATTCCTAAAGTAAAAAGATATATGAATACTGAATTAATTGTAAAAGAAGGCTTTTCACATTGTCAATTTTTAAGTGAAAATCCTCAAGGGTATGCAGAATTATTATATCAAATATCTAAATCACATGCTCACTGATATTTTCTGTTGAAGAGTATGAGTATAACGTGAAGATAAACTGATGAAGCAATTCTCTCTCTTTATACAGTACGTAATAAATCTAAGGATAACTGATGCAAGTTTTGTTCAAAGTGTAGTGGTTAAACTACGTATAACAAAAATCTCCCGTTCGTTTTGGCATAAAAAATTGCCCAAACACATTCTTTCGCCAATCACGGTCGCGCTAAGGTATTACTTAAAGTGTAGAGGCTAAACTCCGTATAACAAAATGTTGCCGTCCGCCTTGGCTGGTGTACTATTGTTATATGGCATTGTGTAAAATTATGACTTGTAATCTATATATAGGTTAAGTGTAACCCATCGCCAAGGCACATTTTCCAGCCCAAGTGCAGTCGCACTAGGGTTGGAAAATGTCGGCAACACGAAATGTTATCAGACAGCTAACAGAAAAAGTGCTCAACTAAATATTTTTATTATTAACTTCGTGAAATAATGCTATAATTAGTATATGTAATCTAAGGAAAAGGAGTGATTCAAAATGAAGTGGGAGGAAGTTAGAAATTTGTATCCTGGTAAGTTTGTAAAATTTGAAGTTGTAGAATCACATACTAAAGATGGAAAAGAGTATATAGATGAAGTTGCTGTTATAAGTGCAATAAATGACGGGAAAGAGGCTATGAAGGAATTTATTAACTGTAAGCCAGGTCAATTAGTATATAGTACAAATAATGAGCAATTAATTATACAATTAGTTAAACATATAGGGATAAGAAGGAGTGTACAGGGTGAATAGACTGCAGCTGAAAGATGGATTACTTTACACCTCTATAACTTTACGTCATGAAGGCAAGTATATTTTAGTGGATGATGTCATAATTGATACAGGAGCGTTTCATACTATAATAGCTCCGAATTACTTGGAAGATTTGGATGTTGCTTTTTCTGATGAAGATGAATTAGTTAAAGCTTCTGGATACGGCGGAACTGTTTCTTATTCAGTACGAAAGAAGATGGATTCAATCGAATGTGAAGATATCCGGATTAATGATATAAAAATTGACTTTGGTGAGATTGATCCTAATGAAAGGGTTAATGGATTAATTGGATTAGATTTTTTGATAAAAGCTGGAGTTATGTTAGATTTGGTTGATTTGGTAATGTATAAGAAGAGTACTTAACGCCGTCTGATAACAAAATGTTGCCGTCCGCCTTGGCTGGCGGACTATTTTTTTTATAGATGCGTGTAAATTTATTACTTATAATCTATATATAGGTTAGTGATGGCCCATCGCCAAGGCACATTCCCCAGCCCAAGTACGGTCGCACTAGAGCTGCGAAACGTCGGCAACACGAAACGTTAGGCGAAAGACCATGCATAGGTTGACCGGTCATCCATGCCCGGATTTTCTTGGAAAGGTATATGGACTTTTATTATATGGAATTTAAAATAGCTAAATGATTCTCTAAAGATTTTAAGTATATTATATGACAAAATTATATATTAAAAGGAGGTTCCAAAATGTGT
>NZ_JBOITO010000011.1:0-17151 GCF_050717635.1 Clostridium sp. | reverse complement strand
TCGCATCGCTCGACTTGCATGTGTTAGGCACGCCGCCAGCGTTCGTCCTGAGCCAGGATCAAACTCTCAATTTAAAAGTTTACACTTTTAGTTTGAAATGATTAATCTGAGACAACTGTTAAGTTGTTACTCAAGCTCATTACATACTATTTAGTCTTACGACTAAAAATTTACTTTTACTAAAGTAATTAACTGGTTTAGCAAAATATTATTTTGCTATTCTTTACCTATTTCTCTGTTTAATTTTCAAAGACCAATTTGTTTTGTCATCATGTGACGACTTCTACAATTTTATCAGTTAATTAATCATCTGTCAACCCAATCTAAAGAATTTTTAATAATTAATTTTACCTTAATCACTATGTCCGCATAGTCCCTATGTCCGCAAAGTTAATTTATAACTATGTTTCAGCGACAATTAATATAATATCATATGTATAAATTAATATTTGTTTATAATCACTCATTATATCCATTCACTTTCATATTTATACTTATTTCTACCATATATTCTGTTTTACTTATAATGATACGCTTGGAGCCTTTAAGAAATGAGGAGTCATATATTTACATGTATGACTCCTCATTTCTTATTTATAAACCCATTACAATTTCTTTATATTTATTACCACGCACTTCAAAATTTTCAAACATATCAAAGCTTGCGCATGCCGGTGACAACATCACTATATCACCAGGTTTAGCAGCTGATTTAGCTATATCAATGGCTCCATTAAAATTTTCAGCAAGGATAATCTCTAGAACAATGCCCTTTTCTTTTAATACAGACTCAAAAACTTGTTTTATTTTATATTTAGTGGCACCTACTAATATTAGAGTTTTAATATTTAAATATGCTTCTTCTGCTAATGGTTTAAAAGGTATCTGCTTATCATATCCTCCTGCAATTAATATAACCGGTTTTTCAAAAGCTTTAAGACTTGCTATAGTTCTAGTTGGACTGGATGCTATTGAATCATTGTAATATTTAACTCCTTCAACTTCTCTAACAAATTCGCCCCTATGAGGTACCCCTATAAAACTAATAGCAACGTCTCTCATGCTGGCAACTGTCACTTCATCTTCCACTGCACAAAATGCAGTTAATAAATTGGCCACATTGTGCATCCCTTTTAGCTTTATTTCTGAAAGATCACATACTAGCTTATTCATAATAAACAATTCATCATTTTCAAAATATGCGCCATCTTCTACTTTCTCTAATATACTAAAGTACTTAACTTTTGCAGATGCCTCTTTTCTTAACTCATAAGTCAACGGATTATCCTTATTCAATATAATGACATCATTATTTTTTTGATATCTAAATATGTTCTTCTTTGCGTCTATATATTCTTCAATATCCTTATGAATATCTAAATGGTTCGGACTTAAATTTGTTACTACTGCTACATCAGTAGAAACAGTCATAGTCATAAGCTGAAAACTTGATAATTCTAATACTACTTTATCATCACTACCTATTTCTTCAATATTTGCAAATAGCGGAGTCCCTATATTTCCCCCAACCCAGGTTTTATATCCTTCCTTTTTTAGTATGTTATATATTATTGTTGTTGTTGTTGTTTTACCATCGCTACCAGTGACACCAAAAGTTTTAGCAGGACAATACTTTATAAATTCTTGCATTTCTGATGTTATATATGTTCCTTCCTCTTTTGCTTTTAAAAGAGCTGGATCATCTATTCTCATTGATGGTGTTTTAAAAATAACACTGAAACCAGTTAAGTCATTTAAGTAACCTTCACCTAACACTAACTTCACACCACTTTTTTCGAATTTTAAGGCTTCCTCTCCTAGTAAACTATAAGTCTTTTTATCAAAAGCAGTAACATCAGCCCCCAGTTTCACCAAGAAATGAATTAAAGGAATATTACTAACTCCTATACCTACAACCCCAACTTTTTTCCCTCTTATAAATTTCTTAAATTCGCAAAATTTCTTTTCCATATAACCCTCCATATACTCTTTATATATTAAATATTATATTTTAAGTTTAACAAACTTGACTCTATTAATTATAACACTTAAATTATCACCTGTGGAACTAATGGAAGATTCATTTTATATAAAAAAATAGAGCATAGTATAAATATAGCCTATTGAAGCTACCTTTTATACGATGCACTACTCTTTAATTAAAATTGTAATTTATCTTCTATAAACTTTTCTAAATCATCTATGCTAAGTCTTATTTGCTCCATTGTATCTCTATCCCTAACTGTTACAGTGTTATCTTCTAAGGTATCAAAATCCACAGTTATGCAGTACGGAGTTCCCGCTTCATCTTCCCTTCTATATCTCTTTCCTATACTTCCAGCTTCATCGTAATCTATATTGAATTTTTTACTTAACACTTCAAAAACTTCATTTGCTTTTTCTGATAATTTTTTGCTAAGCGGCAAAACAGCTGCCTTAAAAGGTGCAAGCGTAGGATGTAAATGAAGCACTGTTCTTACATCTCCATTTGGGAGTTCTTCCTCATCATAAGCATTAACTAAAAATGCAAGCACAACTCTATCTGCACCTAAAGAAGGTTCGATACAATAAGGTACATACTTTTCATTAGTCATAGGGTCTAAATAGCTCAAATCTTGACCTGAGTGTTCCATATGCTTCTTTAAGTCGTAATCAGTTCTATCAGCAATTCCCCATAATTCTCCCCATCCAAAAGGAAACAAAAATTCTATGTCACAAGTAGCATTACTATAAAAAGATAATTCCTCGGCGCCATGGTCTCTAAATCTTAAATTTTCCTTTACTATTCCCAAATTATATAAGAAATTAGCACAAGATTCTTTCCAATACGCAAACCATTCTAAATCCGTTCCTGGTTTACAGAAAAATTCCAATTCCATTTGCTCAAACTCTCTTATTCTAAAAATAAAATTTCCTGGTGTTATTTCATTTCTAAAAGCCTTGCCTACTTGACCTATGCCAAATGGTATCTTTTTTCTTGTAGATCTTTGAACATTTTTAAAGTTTACAAAGATACCTTGAGCCGTTTCTGGTCTTAAATATATATCTGACTTTCCATCTTCAGTTACGCCTTGAGAAGTCTTAAACATTAAATTAAATTTTCTAATGTCAGTAAAATCATTTTTCCCACATTTAGGGCATGATATTTTATTTTTTTCTATATATTCTTTTAACTCTTCATTTGTCCATCCATCAGCAGTAGCTACTTCTGCTCCATCTTTTGTCATATGGTCTTCCACTAATTTATCTGCTCTAAATCTAGAGTTACAACCTTTGCAGTCCATTAGTGGATCCGAAAATCCCCCAACGTGGCCTGTTGCAACCCAAACTTCAGGATTCATAAGTATTGCACAATCTACTCCTACATTATAAGGGCTTTCTTGAACAAACTTTTTCCACCAAGCTTTTTTAACATTATTTTTAAGTTCAACTCCAAGAGGACCATAATCCCATGAATTAGCTAGACCGCCGTATATATCCGATCCCGGAAATACAAATCCTCTATTTTTGCATAAACCAACTACCTTATCCATACTTTTTTCAAATGCCATGTTAATGCCTCCTAAATTTTATATAATTTATTGATATTTTGTGTTATATATAAGTATAAAAAAAAGACTATACCCTAAGGGACGAAAATTACTTCCGCGGTTCCACCCTTATTGGCACATGCCCTACTCTAAATTCTATACACTCAAAAGCTCCCTTCACAATAATACTTTGATTGTTTCCACCAGCCACAACCTCTCTTATAAAGTACTATTACTACTCTTCTTTATCACAGTGAAATATTTAATTATATTCATTTCAAAAAAATAAAAATGGCTCCTCGAAAAGGATTTGAACCTTCAACCTATCGGTTAACAGCCGAGCGCTCCACCGTTGAGCTATCGAGGAATATTATTATTTTTAACTACAATGACATTATACCATATACATTTAAAAATTCAATAGCTTTTTGTATTTTATAGTGGTTTTGAGTGCCGTAACTTATATTTAAACCATAAAAGGATATTTTAGCTAGACTAAAATATCCTTTTATTATTAAATTATTGTAATGGTTTCATTGTAGGGAATAAGATAACATCTCTTATTGAATAAGCGTCAGTTAAGAACATTACTATTCTATCAATACCTATTCCAAGGCCTCCTGTTGGTGGCATTCCTGTTTCTAATGCACTCATAAATTCTTCATCTAAAACATAAGCCTCATCGTCACCTAGTTCTCTTTCTTTTGCTTGTTGCATAAATCTCTCTCTTTGAACTACTGGATCATTTAACTCCGAGTAAGCATTGCATATTTCTCTTCCGAATACAAAACCTTCAAACCTCTCTGTAAACTCATCATTTCCTCTCTTCTTCTTAGTAAGAGGTGATATTTCTACCGGATAATCACATAAGAATGTTGGTTGTATTAAATGCTCTTCTACATATTGTTCAAATAGTTCATTTAATATATCGGCTTTTGTACAATCTTCTAATTCTTTTTTAAATTCTAAATGTTTTTCTTTGGCAATTATTCTAGCCTCTTCATTTGTGCTAATAAGCATAAAGTCCACGCCTGAATATTCTTTTACTGCATCTACCATTGTTATTCTTCTCCATGGTGGTGTAAAGTCTATTTCAGTTCCCTGATAATTAACCTTTGTAGTTCCATGAATTTTTTCACAAACATAAGCTATCATATTTTCAGTAATTTCCATCATATCATTATAATCTGCATAAGCTTCATATAACTCTATCATTGTAAATTCCGGATTATGTCTTTGATCCATTCCTTCGTTTCTGAAGTTTTTACCCATGTCATATACCTTTTCAAGACCAGCAACAATTAACCTTTTTAAATATAACTCTGTTGCAATTCTAAGATACATATCAATATCTAGCGTATTATGATGCGTCATAAATGGTCTTGCTGCTGCTCCTCCCGCTATTGGCGCTAAAATTGGAGTTTCAACTTCTAGGAACCCTTTATTATCTAAGAATTCTCTGATATATCTAATTATTTTTATTCTTTTCATAAAGGTCTCTTTTACTTCAGGGTTCGTTATTATATCTACTTCTCTTTGTCTATACCTTAAATCAGGATCTTTTAATCCATGCCATTTTTCAGGTAGTGGTTTAAGAGATTTAGCTATAAGTTGAAAATCTATTATATGTAATGATATTTCACCAGTTTTAGTAACAAAAGTTGTACCAGTTACACTTAAGAAATCTCCTATGTCAAAACTTTTATATTCCTTTATTTTTTCTTCTCCTACATCATCTATTTTTATGTATAGTTGGATTTTACCATCTCTATCATGAATATCAGAGAAACCAGCTTTACCATGAACTCTTTTAGACATAAGTCTACCTGCTACAGTAATTTTTACACCTTCGAGTTTCTCATAATTGTCCTTAACCTCTTGTGATGTGTGAGTTCTTTCAACTTTGTATACATCAAATGGGTCTTTACCTTGTTCTTGAAGTTCTGCTAATTTTCGTCTTCGTATTGTTACCTGCTCATTATATTTAGATTCAAGTTCATGTATATTCTTTTCTTCTTCGTTTGACATTGATATCCCTCCTGTTTTCTTCTAGTTCATAAAATAATTGTTAATCATTTAGCCACAACTATTACTTATGTATATATATTTCTTTAGGGTACTTACCAATTATACATTAGTTAAGTACCCTTTTCCTCTATAAAAATTAAATAATTTTAATAACTACCCTCTTTTAACTTCCAATATCTCATATTTCCCAACACCATCCGGGACTGCAACTTCGATTATCGCTCCAGCTTTCTTACCCACAAGGGCGCTTCCAACTGGTGATTCATCTGATATCTTATTATTAAGTGGCTCTGCTTCTGCTGACCCCACTATATAAAATTCAACTTCTTCATCAAACTCATAATCCTTCACCTTAACTATAGACCCTATACTTACTACATCTTTTTCAATATCATTTTCATCTATAACGCTTGCATTTCGAAGCATATTTTCTAATTGTATTATTCTTCCTTCTACAAATGCTTGCTCGTTTTTAGCATCATCATACTCTGAATTCTCACTCAAATCTCCGTAACCAAGTGATACTTTTATTTTTTCTGTTATATATTTTCTCTTTACTGTTTTAAGGAATTCTAATTCATCTTCTAATTTTCTAATCCCCTCATAAGTCATTACATATTTTTTTGGCTCACTCATTTATTTCTCCCCTTTTATATTTTTATTAAATAAGTTAATAAACATTAATAAAACCCATTATAAATAGCAATGCCCAAAGACATTACCCCCCATTATAGTAATATCTTTCAGAAACGATTAAATTCACGGAATGCATATAATATAAGGTTATTAGTTCAAATTGATGGATTATTGGGTATAAAATTCATTATTAGAATAACAATCCATGTAACCATTTAGCACATTATAAATCAGGCCATGAATATTGTCAATATGTTATGCGTAATAATTCCTATCAAATTACATTATTGTTGTATTTTATTTGTTTTATATCTATACCATTATACTTAAGAGCTTTCTCAACATCGGTCTCTTGCATTTGATCTAATATGGCTCCTAGGAGTTCGATAGAAAAATCTAATTTATAAGCATTCCAAGGTACATTATAGCATACATCATTCACTGCTAGAATATTATCTTCCGCAATCATACTGTTATCCAAAAACCATACTAATTTACCATCACTGAATTCATGAGCTTTAGATGAAATAATAAAATCTGCTGTTTTAATCGCATAGCCTTCATCATCTGTAACAATAGGTGATACCCCAAAATTAGCAATAATATAATCTGCGAATCTTCTAGCTCGCACCAAATCCCATGACAAAAATACAATATATTTGCACTTCTTTGCAAGTTCCACAATAATATTATAGTTTATCATTTCTACAGCGTCATATACTACGATGCAAGAATTTTTTAGACTTTTATTCCTAAGCCTAAGCAAAAGCTTTATACTTTTTACAACGCTAAAAGCTAAAAGCTGCTTTTGAAATGAATTATAGTAATTATAATCCAACGGCCTAAGCGTCTTTGGTGATAATTGTATTTCTTTACATTTACATAGTTTTTTAGCATAAGTTATATTACCTAAATAGGCTTTTCTATTAAAATTAGGCGGAAATCTTACATTTGTCACTTTAATGTCTAATTCTTTAATATATTCGGTACTTATTAACTTTACCTTTCGTTTATCCAGGATCTTACTTATAAACCCGAATTCATTATATGAGTTATAAGTATTTGAAGTTATATATAAAATTGGTTTCATAAATATGCACCTTATAAATTAATGTACTATCATCTTATTCACCATCAATTATATAAATTCATGTTTTAATTTAAATATTATTTATTTATTTATTTATTTATAGTATTTAGATATTTTCTATATTCTAAAAGTAGTTTTCTTGTCTCGTCGTAATTATCTTTAGTATTAATTTTATTTTTAATTTCAGTACAATTACTAAGTCCCTTAATATACCAAGCTGTATGTTTTCTCATCTCTCTAACAGCTTTAATTTCACTATAAAATTTTACGGCTAAATCTAGATGCCTTATACACATATCTACTTTTTCTACTGGAGTTGGATATGTAACCTCTGCTCCACTTATTGCACACTTAATTTCTCTGAAAATCCAAGGATTACCCATGGCTCCTCTTGCAATCATTATAGCATCACAACTTGTAACTTCCTTTATTTTTATAGCATCCTCAACTGAAAATATATCTCCATTTCCTATCACTGGAACTTTAACATTCTCCTTTACAGCCTTAATAATATTCCAATCAGCCTTGCCTTCATACATTTGTTCTCTAGTCCTACCATGTATCGTCATAGCATCTATCCCTGCATCTTCCATATACTTAGCAAATTCTACGGCATTAACACTATTTGAATCAAAACCCTTTCTAAATTTTACTGTAACAGGCTTTGTGGAAACTTTTTTCATCTCTTTTATTATTTGCGCTGCTAGTTTGGGATTTTTCATAAGGGCAGAGCCCTCCCCATTTTTTACTATCTTAGGCACTGGACAACCCATGTTAACATCAACCATGCATATATCATCCCTGGTATTAAAAATTTCACAGGCACTAGCCATAATTTTAGGCTCACTTCCAAATATCTGAATTGCTACAGGTCTCTCTAAATTAGAAACCTTCATAAGAGATTCTGTATTACTACTTCCATAATATAATCCTTTAGCACTTACCATTTCAGTATATAGAAGACCACATCCATGTTCTCTACATAACCCTCTAAATACACTATCAGTAATTCCTGCCATTGGAGCTAAAAAAACATCATTCTCAAAAATAATATTTGATATTTGCACACAATCACCTATTCCCTATTCTTTTCATAAATCATTCTAAGGCCCTCTAATGTTAGGTTCGCATAAACCTCATCAATAGTTTTAGACTCTTCCATTATTACTTTTGAGAGTCCCCCTGTAGCAACTACATAAGGTTCTTCTTCTCCCATGTTGACCATTTCTATTTTCATTTTATTAACAATATAATCTACTTGCCCAATATACCCATATATTATTCCAGCCTGCATACTTGAAATAGTGTTTTTACATATAACTGTGTCTGGTTTTATAAGTTCCACCCTAGGTAGCTTTGCAGCTCTCTCAAATAACGCTTCTGAAGCAATTTTTATCCCTGGACATATAGTTCCCCCTAAATAATTTGCATCTTTACTTATAGCACAGAAAGTTGTGGCTGTTCCAAAATCTATTAAAATTAACGATCTTTTAAAAATTTCATGGGCTGAAACAGCATTAACTATTCTATCCGCACCTACTTCTTTTGGATTATCATATTTTACATTTATTCCAGTCTTAATACCAGGCCCCACAACCATTGGGGTCAGTTTAAAATATTTTCTTATCATATGCTCTATTGAGTACATAATATTGGGAACTACAGAGGAAATTATTACTCCCTTAATAAGCTGTGTTCCTATGTTTCTCTGATAAAACAATTGCATTACTTGAATTCCATATTCATCAGCAGTTTTTTTTGCATCAGTAGATAGTCTCCACTCTACAAGTAGCTCCTTACCATTAAAAACTCCTAAAACAGTATTCGTATTCCCAACATCTAAAACTAAAATCACTTTATACACCGCCTATACAATATTAAGCAGTTTACATACTGCTTAATATTATTTCCGTGTTAAAATCACAAGAATAGCATAGCCAATATCTTATAATATTGATTATAACTATTCACAATTTAACAATTTAATTTTAACAACTCAAACATATTTGTCAAGCTAAATATTTATATTATATCAGATATTGAGTAAAAATTTCAAATTGTTAAATTATATCTAAAAAAAGACATACAGATAATTAACTGCATGTCTTTTAATCTTTCTAAACCTTTGTTAAGTCAATGCCATCTGTATCTGGTCTAGCAATAATCTCCTCAAAGTCCACACCTTCAAGTTTCTCTTTTATAAGCAGTTCTTGAGCTACTGCGTGAAGTTTTTTTATATTTTCAGTAAGTATCTTTTGAGCTTTTACATAAGCTTCATCAATAAGAGCCTTAACTTCACCATCTATCTTGTAAGCTACCTGCTCACTAAAGTTTCTACTTTTCCCTAAATCTCTTCCAAGGAATACTTCATTATGATCATTTCCAAAAGATATTGGTCCGAGTTCGTCACTCATACCATATTCCATAACCATTTTCCTTGCAATAGCTGATGCTCTATCAATATCATTCTTAGCACCTGTACTAATATCTTCAAGTATTAATTTTTCTGCAACTCTTCCACCTAAAAGTCCAACCATTTCATCTTTAAGTTTTAATTTTGAAGTATAAGCGGTATCTTCTTCAGGTAAATGCATTGTGTATCCACCTGCCATACCTCTTGGTATAATGCTTATTTGATGAATTGGATCTGAAAGCGGAGAATATTTCATTACCACCGCATGGCCTGCCTCATGGTACGCAGTAAGTTTTCTATCTTTTTCGCTGATAACCTTACTCTTCTTTTCAGGTCCTGCAATAACCCTAGTTACTGCTTCATCTAATTCTTTCATCCCTATCTCTTTTTTATCACTTCTTACTGAAAGTAGTGCAGCTTCATTCATTAGATTCTCTAAATCTGCACCAGTAAAACCTGGTGTCCTTTTTGCTAATACTTGAAGATTTACTTCTTCTGCTAAATGTTTACCTTTAGAATGTACAACTAGGATTTCTTCTCTTCCTTTAACATCAGGTGCACCAACTAATATATGTCTATCAAATCTACCTGGTCTTAAAAGAGCAGGATCTAATATGTCTGGTCTGTTGGTAGCAGCTATCATGATTATACCTTCATTTACACCAAACCCATCCATTTCAACTAATAGCTGATTTAGAGTTTGTTCTCTTTCATCATGTCCTCCGCCAAGGCCTGCTCCTCTTTGCCTACCTACTGCATCTATTTCATCAATAAATATTATACAAGGAGCACTTTTCTTCGCTTGTTCAAATAAATCTCTTACTCTCGAAGCTCCAACACCTACAAACATCTCTACAAACTCAGAACCTGAGATACTATAAAATGGCACCCCTGCTTCACCTGACACGGCTCTTGCAAGTAATGTCTTACCAGTACCTGGTGGTCCTACAAGAAGAATACCTTTAGGAATTCTTGCACCGGCTTCTAGATATCTTTTAGGTTGCTTTAAGAAATCCACAACTTCTGCAAGTTCTTCCTTTTCTTCATCTTCACCTGCTACATCATCAAATGTAACTTTCTTTTTATCTGGCGATGCAATCTTGGCTTTACTTTTTCCAAAATTCATTACGCCTCTATTACCGCCACCGCCGCCACCTTGCGCTTGTTGCATATACATAAACCAAAAGGCAACTAGCATTAAAATTATAAGAAGTGTAGGTACTATTTGTAACCACATCGGCATAGTAGCAGGCTTTATGTATGTTTCTTTAACCTTTTCATTAGGGTACTTCTCCATTACTTGTAATAATCTTTCTAAGGGAACGACAGTTTCGTATTGGGTGTTGTCATTCAATTGTCCCTCTACAGTTTTATCTTCTTTTACCTGAACGGTTTTAATTTCCTTCTTAACCCAATGTTCTTGGAATTCATCAACACTAATATTACTAACATTTTTATTCGATCCACCATAGGCTAATGCTGCAAATATAACAAGTACAAGTACTATAATCCATACTGTTGCACTGGAAATTTTTTTCATTAAAAACCCCCCTCTCTTTTTAGTTACTTTAGAATTTTATCACATTAAAAATCGATTGACAATACCATATATATTAATTATTAGTTAATATATGTTTTATACGTTTTACTTATAAATTTCTTCTTTAAGTATTCCCACATATGGCAAATTTCTATATTTTTGGGCAAAATCCAGACCAAACCCTACAAGGAAATAATCTGGAACATCATATCCAGAATATTTAACATCTATGTCTACCGTTCTTCTATCTGGTTTATTAAGCATACATATAATTTCTAAACTACATGGTTTTCGTGCTAATAAATACTTCCTCAGATATTTAAGTGTAACTCCCGAATCTATAATATCTTCTACTATTAATACATCTTTTCCTTGAATATCATAGTCTAAATCCTTTAAAATTTTCACAACCCCTGAAGTCTCTGTGGAACTTCCATAACTTGAAACTGCCATAAAATCCATTTTACATGGAATTGTGATCTGTCTTATTAAATCTGCCATAAATACAACGGAGCCTTTTAGAACACCAATAAGTATAAGCTCTTTACCAACATAATCATTACTGATTTTTGCGCCCATTTGTCTAATTTTATCCCTTAACTGATCACTGCTATACAATACCTCTTTTATATCATTATTCATTCTTATTCCTCGCTTTCGATTCTAATCTGCAATATATTTTTAGTATCCTTTGAAATCTTAAATTTTTCACTAACCCTATGCCCTACTACCCAAGCTATATCATCTCCAGAACATATTAATGGTATTTTATTTCTCTGCGCTTTAGGTATTTTTAAATCCATTAACAAATCTTTTAATTTTTTATTACCCGTCATGCCAAGTGGCATGAATTTATCGCCATCTTTTCTATACCTAAGTATTAACGGCTTCTGAATCTTATCATAATCAAAATATTTAATATAATCATTAGTTTTAACTTCATTAAACTCCAATTTGGACATAGTATGAATTGAAACTACTTTGTCTAGTGAATGAATTAAATTTTCCATATTAACATTTAAAGCATACTCATTATTATTAGCTAAATTAGTATTATTATAATTCTTCTCTTTGATATGTATATGTATATTTCCATAGCAATTTTCCACTATTATATTCTGAGGTAGCATGGTGGTTTTCCCTGTCTCATGTTTTTGAAGCTCTATAATATTAGATATATGAATTTTTTCAATATTATTTAAATTATTACAAACTGCAAAAAGTGAACTTCTTATAATTCTACTTACAATTGCCTCATGCTCTGCGAAAGCACTATTATATATTATAACTCTTTGTTCCCCAATTTCACAATGTTTTTTAAATTGTTTTGATGAAATAGCTTCTAAATACTCATTATCCACTTTAATGATATCCGAAAGTCTGTTTAAGGTTTTAATTATATCTTTATTAAAGTTTTCCTCCATATAGGGAATTAAATCTAACCTAATCTTGTTTCTAGCATATATAGTTTCTAAATTTGATTTATCTATTCTTGGATTTATGCTATTTTTCTCACAGTATTTTTCTATTTCACGTCTACTAAGATTAAGCACAGGCCTTACATATATTTTATCACGAACAGGTCTTATACCTATTAGTCCTTCCATACCTGTTCCTCTCATTATCCTCATTAAAATAGTTTCAGATTGATCATTAGCATTATGTGCAAGGGCGATTTTACTGGCATTTAATTCGGTCATTAGCTCTTCAAAGAAATCATATCTAGCTTTTCTGCCTGCCATTTCACAAGATAAATTATTCTGCTGGGCTATTATATTTACATCAATTTTTCTGCTATAAAAACCTATATTTAAATTTTCACAAGTGTGTTTTGCATATTCCTCGTCCGTGTCCGATTCAATCCCTCGAAGACAATGGTTTAGATGCGCACCAAAGAGTGTAATCCCTAGTTCGTCCTTATGTTCATTTAAAATATAGAGAAGGCATGTGGAGTCAGGTCCACCTGAAAATGCAACAATTACCTTATCTCCCTTATCAAACATTGAATGTTCTTTTATATACTCCATAACTTTTTCCGACAAAACTTTCACTTCCCAAACTTATTTTTTATAGAATTTACTTGTTATTATAATTTTGCATATTTTTAATACCATATTACTATATCATATAATAATATATATTTTACGTTTTTTTTAGATTACTCTAAAAAGAAAAAATAAAGAAAAACAATCGACGCATACTTTTCTTCATTTTTAACTTTTTTCACATTATATATACCTTACGAATTTCAATTTCACCTTTAATATAAACTGTATATCTTTGAAACAAGAACTGTCATATCGTCTTTTACCCTATTTCCACTTAATTTTCTTGCCTCACCTAGTAATCCATCAGCTAAATCCTTAGGATTATTACAACTATTTTTACCTAAATAATCAACAAGCCAATCTATCCGGCCTACATTTTCATCATTATAATCTAAAACACCATCACTAAGCATAACTATAATATCCCCGTTTTTTAATTTCTTTTGTTGGATGTCTATATCAGCTTTATCTAAAACACCAATAGGAAGAGATTTTGATTTTATAATCTCTAACCTTTCACCGGATTTCAAAAATGTCGCTACTGCGCCTACTTTCATGAAATCAATTTCCCCAGTATATAAGTCTATGCTGTTTAGATCTACAGTTGAAAATTTTTCCTGTTCTGAAAACCTTAAAGTCATTATTGAATTTACTGTATTAATAGCTGTGATTTTACTAAAACCTGCCGACGTAAACTTTTCTATTAGTTCCACAGCAGCCTCGCTTTCCCTCCCTGCCTCAGGCCCCGATCCCATGCCATCACTAATAATTGACATATAGCTTCCATCAGGTAGCTTACCAAAGCTGTAACTATCTCCACTTAACTTCTCACCATCCTTGCATTTGCTAGCAACATGTGATACAACGTGGAACTTAGGTGTTTCTTCAATAGTTACCTTGCACATATTAGTCTTTGGATCTATACTACATCCCTCATCACTAACACACATAAGTTTTCCTGTAGCGCTAGTAACAATTGGCAATAAATCTGTCACGCACATTTGCCTTCCACTGCAAGCTTTAAGTGAAAATTCAATACTTAGTCTTCCCATCTTGTCATTTAAACAAATAAGGTCATTGTATGCAATTCTATTTTTATCCAAAGCTCTACATATAACCTTCTCCATAGAAGTATCTATTTGAACTTCAGAATTAAAATCTTCCACAATTTCAGAAACAGAACCCGCCATATTATTAATTTGATTTGCTAAAAGCTCTCTACCTTCACTAAGTCGTGTTCTCCACATCTCACTTATAATATGCCTATTTACAATGTCTTCTGCATTTTTTAGAAGTGCCGTTCTCTTTATGCATTTTCTTTCTATTTCTTCTGGAACGCTGTCAGTCTTCGTCTCAAAATTTTGAATCAGTTCTTCAAATGCTGCGTACGTATAATGTAGTTCTCTTTTCCAACACATAGAGTTCATATTACAACTACTACACACTCTATCTGCAAGTGTCTCAACTAATGCGCTACTTTTACCCTTCATTGCAAGCTTTTCATTATCCACTAAATTATTTAATATATCTGACATGTTAGATAGTACATCTGAAAAATTACTTAACCTTCCTACAAATATATCTTTTATTTTATTTATATAACCATTTTCAATACTTTGCCTTTTTTTATCCGAATTAAATTCTATAGATAGCCGTGCATATACTTTTGCTGGTACCAAAAGAAATATAACCGCTGCTGCAAGAGCCTCAAATATCATAAACTCCGATGCTGTAATACTGTATATTTTTACTATTGAAAAAGACACTAAATAAGCTGTTGCACTTAGCCACTTTCCCGTCTCTTTAAATATACCTGTTATTAAACCACAAACACCATACATTCCTATATATAATATCATATTTTCAGAAGACATTCCTACAATAATCCCCATAGCAACTCCTGATGCAGTACCTGCTCCACTCCCATTAATATAGGCTATTATTATAACAAAAGCTAGTCCTAAAATATTCGTAATTGATACACTATAAATACTAAGTCCCCAAGTGCCTGCTATTATTAAAGCACTTATTATAGACATGCTTATTATTTCTTCATTTGAAAATATGTGTTTTGTTTTAATCTCTTTATAGCATAAAAGACTATAATCTAGAATAAAATATAAAGGAAAGATACATAAAACTAAAAATAATGAGTTTAAAAAGGCCATTAACCCACTTACTCTTAGAATAAAAAAATTATAAATAAATAATTCAAATAAAATAATGCCAAACATATACACTAAAGCCCTAGTTTTTACTTCTCTCTCCCTAAAACTACGACTCAAAAAAGCAAGTGTAATTATTACTATTAAATATGATGGAAGTACAGTTATTCTATCATATAGTGTTATATATCCTACAAGTGTACCACCGGTAGCAATCATTGTAATCCTATCATCATTAATAAATATTGTAGCTATTAAAAAAGCTATACCAAAAGGCGCAGTATTATTAAGAAGCAGAACCCTACTTACCAATAAACTTATTCCAAAATAGATGATGCCTCTTATAATCAGATTAATATTTAATGCATTTTTCTTTTGTGTTCCTTCTTTTATTTTTCTAAGTCTTTCGTATGGAAATATATCAATTCCGTATTGCATATTATAAATCACCCACCTTTTATAATTAGGATTTTATTATAGCAATAACTTTTGGAAATAATTGTCATATGGTGAGATGTTAATATATTTTTTATGAGACATTATTTTGTATATTTTTTACATTTAAATTTTAAAATCTCCTATAATATAAAAAAACCTACCATATTTATATGGTAGGTTTTAAAATATAAAATGAAGCTTGTCACTTCATGTTATTATGCATTTGAAAAAATTATACTTATATGTTTTGAGACTCAATATTTTGTAGATATAATCTAAAATACCACTGAAAAATAAAAATAACTCATAAGCATGCTTATGAGTTATGGTAGCGGAAATAGGACTTGAACCTACGACCCTTCGGGTATGAACCGAATGCTCTAGCCAGCTGAGCCATTCCGCCATGTTTGGTTGCGGGAGTAGGACTTGAACCCACGACCTTCGGGTTATGAGCCCGACGAGCTACCAACTGCTCCATCCCGCGATACTTGGTGCTGAAGACCGGAATCGAACCGGTACGGTGTTTAACCACCGCAGGATTTTAAGTCCTGTGCGTCTGCCAGTTCCGCCACTCCAGCATATTTGTTATGCAAGCATACTACTTATACTTATACTGAAATTTTATCCAACGTAAATAATGATGGATTAAAATACAATGGTTGCGGGAGTAGGACTTGAACCTACGACCTTCGGGTTATGAGCCCGACGAGCTACCAACTGCTCCATCCCGCGATATTTGGTGCTGAAGACCGGAATCGAACCGGTACGGTGTTTAACCACCGCAGGATTTTAAGTCCTGTGCGTCTGCCAGTTCCGCCACTCCAGCATATTTGTTATGCAAGCATACTACTTATTATGCAAGCATACTACTTATAAAAAATTTTAACCAACTTAAATAATAGTGGATTAAAACACAATGGTTGCGGGAGTAGGACTTGAACCTACGACCTTCGGGTTATGAGCCCGACGAGCTACCAACTGCTCCATCCCGCGATATTATACTAAACTTTAGTGTTTAATCAATTCTATGTATTTTAATTTTCATACTACAGCATATTTGTTATGTACGTATACTATTTATCATGATATTTATCATGATATTTAATCCAACTTAAATAATGGCGAGTTAAAAACATAATGGTTGCGGGAGTAGGACTTGAACCTACGACCTTCGGGTTATGAGCCCGACGAGCTACCAACTGCTCCATCCCGCGATATTATTACTAAAATTTTACCAAAACCAAGTTTAATTGTATACTAATA